>NZ_DASXHA010000057.1:0-73270 GCF_036488795.1 Paraburkholderia sp. | reverse complement strand
CCCCGCCGAAAGCCTTGCCACTGCTGGCTCTCCCGCCTCCCGCACTTCGTACCCGAAGCGCGAAAGACCGAGATTCTAGCGAGCCCTTCCAGCACTTGCAAGCGTTATTTTGAGGACCCGTTAAACACGCAAAAACGAGCCCGTTACGCTCGTCCAGCGGGCCTCATCCATAAGAAGATTTCAGGTCGACGCCTGCTTCTCCATCACCCGTCCCACCACGCGCAGGTAATGGTCGATATCCGGTGTGGCGCGGTTCGCTTCCTTGGCCAGATCGTCCCAGCGGCGCACCCGCAATGCGTCTTCCGCATACGGTTTGCTCAGGAAGGTGTCGGCGTCCTGCTTGCTGAAAATTCCGCCCTGCAATTCAAGGCTTCGGACCGAGTCCGAAGAGAGGCGGCCGAAATAGGTTTCGTCGATCGCGCACAGGCAGCGCTTCGCGTCGACGTGCAAACGGATCGGCTCCAGCACCGCCGCGGGCAAGATTGGCCGCAGGAACGGCAGCGCGAAATATTGATGCAGATCGTCGATGCCCCGCTCCGTCGGCGTCGCGCCATGGAGGTTCAGCAAATGACCCAGATCGTGCAGGAAAGCGGCCGCCACCAGCTCGTCGCTCGCGCCATCGCTCTCCGCCAGCGCAGCGCTTTGCAGTGCATGCTCCAGCTGCGTCACCGGCTCGCCGCTATAGGCGAGATCGCCGTGCTGCTCAAACAAGGTACGAATATCATCCAGACTCAAAGCCACACCATCACTCCCAGGGTAACGAGAACGTCTTGAGGTTGGTGAAGCTCTTCATCGCTTCCTGCACCCCTTCCTTATAGCCCAGCCCCGAGTCCTTGATGCCGCCAAACGGCGTCAGCTCGATCCGGTAACCAGGTACTTCCCACACGTTGACCGTGCCCACGCGCAATTCGTTGATAAAACGTGTGATCGCGTCCTGACGGTTCGTGCACACGCCCGACGACAGGCCGAACGCCGTGTCGTTGCTGATACGGATCGCGTCGTCCAGCGTATCGAACGTGATGATGGGCGACACGGGACCAAACGTTTCCTCACGAACCAGTGTCATCGCCGGGTTCACCCGGTCGACCACCGTCGGCGCATACAACGCGCCACGCCGCAGATTGCCCGCGAGGAGCCGCGCGCCCTGCGCCACCGCTTCGTTGACGCGCGCCTCGAACAGTTGCGCCGCGCTTTCGTCGATGACGGTACCCATCTGGTTCGCTGGATCGAACGGATCGCCGTAGGACCACGCGCGGGTCTTCTCCACCACACATTCGGTGAATTGGGCCGCCACGCTCTTTTGCACCAGCATTCGCTTGACTGCCGTACAGCGCTGGCCGGAATTCTTGTACGAACCCTGCACCGCCAGCGTCGCCGCGCGGTCCAGATCGGCGTCTTCAAGGACGATCAGCGGATCGTTGCCGCCCAGTTCCAGCACGACGCGTCGGTACGCCGCCTTCGCCGCAATGTATTTGCCGATTGCGACACCGCCAGTGAAGGTGACCAGTTCGGCCAGCGGATGAGTGATCAGTTCGTCCGCAATCTCGCGCGGGTCGCCGGTGATCACCTGCAACATCGGCTCGGGCAAGCCGGCTTCATACAGAAGGTCGGCCAGATAGAACGCCGAAAGGGGCACCTTCTCCGACGGCTTCAGCAACACCCGGTTGTTGGTCGCGATCGCCGGCGCGATCTTGTGCGCGACCTGGTTCATCGGATGATTGAACGGCGTAATCGCGACGACCACGCCAGCCAGCGGCTCGCGCTGCGAAAACACGCGGCGCTTTTTGCCGTGCGGCGTCAGATCGCACGAAAAGCTCTGGCTGTCGTCACGCAACACTTCGATGGATGCGAACTTGAGCACATCGGCCACGCGCCCGATCTCGTAACGCGAATCGTGCTTTGAGAGCCCCGACTCGAGCGAGATCAGATCGGAGGCCGCCTCGGTACGCTCGCGCAGCAACGCCGCGGCCCGCTCGAGAATCTGCGAACGCTCATAGCGCGAGAGCTTCGCCTGATAGGCCGCGCCATACTCGAAAGCGGCACGCACATCATCGACGCTCGCCAGCGGCACCGTACCTACGCGCAGGCCGCTGTAGGGATCGAACACATCCAGCGTACGTTCACGCAGCGCGCGCTCGCCCTTCAGGCGCAGCGCCTCGACGCGAAATGCCGGATGGTCCGTCCGCATCGCATTCACGACGTCACCACATGATTCAGTGCGATATCGAAGACATCGAAGTTGCGCAAGCGCTTGCCCTTCACCAGACCCTCGAGCTGCCGATTGAAGATCAACGGCACTTCCTGCTCGGACAGACCGCCGTGCGAACGCAGCGGCACGGTCAAGCCCGACAGATCGTGCTGGTCGCGCCGCGTGCCGAGCACGACATTGCGCGTGCTCACCACCACGATGTCGCCCACCCGATCATCTGGCAGTTCGAATCGTTCGCATGCGGCGCGGTTGTCCAGTACGACTTCGACGCCTGCAAGTCCGCTGATCCGCTCGATCACCTGCGCCACGTTTGCATCTTTGGGTAGATAAATCGTCGCGAACGAACCGAGCGCGCCATGATGAACCACGTACGGATCGGTGATCGGCAAAATCACGCGGGCCTTGCTCGTGCCGAGCCATTCGTCCATCACGTCCTGCAGATAGATCACATTCGGCTCGCCCGTCTGCGGATCGTGCTTGGCGTTCATTCCGTGGTCGGCGGTGAGGCCGATCGTCCAGCCGAGTTCGTCGAGTTGTGCCAGATAGCGGTCCATCATGGCGTAAAAGGCGTTCGCGCCTTCAGTGCCGGGCGCCCACTTGTGCTGGATATAGTCGGTGGTCGACAGATACATCAGGTCGAGCTTGCGCGTTTGCGCGAGACGCACGCCCGCAGCAAAGACGAATTCGGAAAGTCCCGCACTGTAGACGTCCGGCACCGGCAGACCCACCAGATCGAGCACTTCGGCAATGCCGTTTTCTTCGAGCGTCACCGTGTCCGCTTTCTCCGCGGAGAAACAGATGCCCTTCAGTTGCCAGCCGAGCAGGCGGCGCAGCTTGTCCTTCGCGGTGACCACCGCAACGGCGGCGCCCGCCTCTGCGGCGGCGGCCAGCAGCGTCCCGGCGCGCAGATAGGCCGGGTCGTTCATCATGACTTCCGCGCCCTCGCCGCCGTTGGCTTGCGGATCCCAGAAGTAGTTGCCGCAAATGCCGTGCACCGAAGGCGGCACGCCGCAGACAATCGACAGGTTGTTCGGGTTCGTGAACGACGGGATCACGCAATCGCCCTTGAGCGCCGTGCCCTCTTTAAGCATTTTGCCGATGAACGGCGCCACGCCCGCCGCGACCGCTGCTTCGAGATAGTCGTACTCGCAGCCGTCGACGCAGACCACCACGGTCGGCTTCGACGACAGTCCGTAAGCACGGCCATTCACTTCAATACTGCGCACATCTTGTTCAGTCTGGATTGCCATCGCTCTGTTCCTTGCGCGTCGGTTACGCGCGTTCTTCATCAATCGGGGCGGACGGCGGCAGCAATGCGCTGCGCTGTCCAACCGGTTCATACGCTTCGTGCATGCGCTGCCGGCCGCCGTTCACGTGTGCGTGCATCAGCGCGGCGGCACGACCGGCATCGCGCGATGCGAGCGCCGTCAGAATGGCCCGGTGCTCCGCCAGCGAGCGCTCCATCGCATCGGCATGCACCACCAGTGCGGCGCGGCGGAACAGGCTCAACTCGCCCACCAGCCGCCGGTACGTCTCATACAGCTTGCCGTTGCCCGCCGCCGCCACGATGCCGTCGTGGAACGCCACATTGGCGCGCGCATAGGCATCGCGATCCTGCGCGTCGAACGCGCTGCGCATCGCGTCGAGCTGCTCGCGCAATTCCGCCAGTTGCGCGGCGTCGATGCTCGACGCCAGCATCCGGCACGCCGCCTCTTCGAGCACGGCACGCACCGCGTAAATCTCATCCGCCTCTGCCAGCGACACGATCCGCACGAACACACCTCGGTTTTTTTCGGTCCGCACGAGGCCCGCTTGCTCCAGTGCGCGAAACGCCTCCCGCACCGGACCGCGTGACACCTGCAAACGGGCCGCCCAATCCGTTTCATTGAGCTTGTCGCCCGGCGATAACACTCCTTCGACGATGTTGCGCTCGATCTCGTCGCGCACCAGCGCCGTCAACGAGTGGCGGCGAACCACGTCAATCGGATCGGCTGAGGCTATTTCCATATTTTCGGTCATTTTGACATTTTTTGCCACATCAACCTGCGTCGGCCACCGCTTTGCAGTAAGCACCCGAAGTCAGCGGCAAGCCGCCGGTCAGTCCACCCGGCGGCGCGGGACCCGCGCCGCAATCAGCAGCAATGCGGCCAGCGAGACCAGCAAGAGGATCAGCGACAGCGCGGACGCCGGCAGGTAATAGCCGCGCTCGACCTGCCCGACCACGACGATCGGCACTGTCGCAAAGCCAGGCGGATAAACGGTGAGCGTTGCGCCCAGTTCGCCGAGCGAGAGCGCAAAGCCGAGCGCAAGACTCGCGCGGATGGCCGGCACCAGTTGCGGCAGCACGACGCGCCGCAACACCATCGAAGGCGGCGCGCCCAGACTGGCCGCAGCCTCGCGCAAAATGGTCAGTTCCGGACGCAAGGCCGCAGCCGCGCAGCGATAGCAGAACGGCAGAACCAGCGCGAGCTGCACGAACACCACGATTGCCGCGGAGCTCGACAGATCGAGCGGCCGCTTGTGATACGCGATCAGCACGGCCAGCCCGAGCACCACGCTCGGCACACCGTTGGGCATCATCGCGATCGTGTCGACCAGTGCGCCGAGGCCGCGCCGGTCGCGCCCTTCGAGTGCCAGCGCCAGCCACAAGCCGAGGATCGTGCCCAACACCGACACGCCGAAGCCAATTTCGAGGCTGGTTGTGAGCGCGTCGAAATCGCTCGAGCCGAGCCGTTCGAACCAGCGCATGCTGAAACCATCCGGCAAGATGGTGCCGGACCAGTGCGCGGCGACGCTGGAAAGCGCCACCACGACGACCGGCAATACGAAGAGCCAGAAGCACAGTAACGCCGCGAACGCGAGAAATGCGCCGCCTGCCACACGCGTAGCCAGACTGCGTTGCACCGGGCGCGCCCGCTTGTGCATCACGGGTAATACGGTGGGATCCAGATCGACGGCCATTAGCGCGCTCCTTTTACCTTGCGTCGATTGACCCGGCGGTACAACGCATACAGCGACAACGACATCATCAGCATCACGACCGCACCGGCGGCCGCGGTCGGCAAGTCCAGATCGACGGTGGCCGAACTGTAGATCGCCACCGGCAGCGTGATCAGATGCGCGCTGCCGAGCACCAGCAAAATGCCGAATTCGTTCAATGTGAGCAGAAAGCACAGGATCGTGCCCGCCGCGATGCCCGGCCACGCCAGCGGCAGGATCACCTTGAAGGCCACCATCCAGCCGCTGGCGCCGAGACTGCGCGCGGCTTCGATCAGGCGCATGTCGAGTGTGGCGAAGGAGGCCAACGTCGGACGCACGACAAACGGGGCGTAAAACACCACCTCCGCGAGAATCACGCCGGCCACGCCGAACAGAAAGTCGAGCGGGGGCGCCTGCAGATGAAACAGCCGCTGCAGACCGATACTGACCGAGCCTTGCGAGCCGTACAGAAAGATCAGCGTGAAGGCGACGAGAAACGACGGGAACGCGACGAACAGTTCAAGAAAGCGCGTAACCAGCCGCGCACCCGGGAACGGCTTGAAGAACAGGATCGATGCCAGCGCCACGCCGAGCAACGAGGCGAGGCCCGCACTGGCGAACAGTATCCACAGCGTCGTGCCGATCACGCCGCGCGTCTCGGGATTGCCGAAGAACGCCGCGTAAGCCTGGAAACCGAGACCATGCGACCCGGTCAGGCTCAATAACACCAGCCGCACCAGCGGATAGATCACGAGCGGCCCGAGCACGACCACGGCGAGGAACAGCAGATGCCATTGCGCGGCGCGTTCCCGACGCCGCACGGCGGCCGCATGCGACGCGAAGGTGGCGGCGCGGCGCGCGTCGGCGAGCGCGTCGGGGCTGTGCGGCGTGTCAGGGGTTGATAAGGACGACATCGTCTGCCTCATAGCGCAGTGAAATACGCGCACCCTTTTCGGGCGACATGCCGTGGCCGCGTTGCATCGTGACGAGGACCGGCTCATTGGGCATGGCGTCGAGCACGACCGACACCGACAACACCGCGCCGTACCATTCCACCGACGTAATCGCGCCATGCAACTGCCCTTCGCCGAGCGGCACGATCCGCAGTGCCTCGGGACGCAGGCAGGCGACGCGCTCGCGCTCGTTGTAGCGCGAATCGCCGAGCGGAAAGGCCACCTGCGGCGGCAGCAGATTGGCCGCGCCGAGATAGCGCGCGACGAAGCTGTCGTTCGGTGCGTCGTACAACTGCTGCGGCGTGCCGAGCTGGGCAATGCGGCCTTCGCGCATCAGCAGCGTACGGTCGGACAACACGAGCGCGTCGTCCTGATCGTGCGTCACGCAGACGATGGTGAGATTCGGCAGCCGCTCATGCAGCGCCTTCAGTTCGGAACGCACCGACGCGCGCAGATTGGCGTCGAGTGCGGAAAGCGGTTCGTCGAGCAGGAGCACGTCCGGCTCGATCACGAGTGCGCGCGCCAACGCCACGCGCTGCTGCATGCCGCCCGACAGCTGCGCGGGCATCACATGGCCGGAATCGCCCAGTTGCACGAGCTTGAGCGCGTCCGCGACGCGGCGGGCAATTTCCTTGGACGATTCGCGCCGCGCGCGCAAACCGAACGCGACATTCTCAAACACCGACAGATGCGGAAACAGCGCATAGCTTTGAAACAGCAGCCCGAGATTGCGCTTGTGCGGCGGCACATGCGTCAGGTCGCGGCCGGCCACCGTCAAGGTGCCGGCCAGCCCGTCTGCTTCGATGAACCCGGCGATGAAACGCAACAACGTAGTCTTGCCACACCCGCTGCGGCCGAGCACGGTCAGCAATTCACCGCGTTCGATCGTGAGCGAAAGGTCATCGAGCACCGTCCGCGTGCCGAAACGCACCGTGAGATGCTCGATCTGCACGCCACCCGGCGTGCCCGGCTGCGCCGCTGCGTGCGCCTCCGGTGAGGCGCCGAGCGCGCCAGGGGCAAGAGTTGCGGTGTTCACCGGATTCATCCTCCAACTTGGGTAGTGCGGGTAAAGACATCGGCACATGCAGGCAAATGCCGGCAGGCCCCGTCACCTCGATGCGGGGCCTGCTGCGCGCGACTTATTGCGCCGGCTTGACGACTTCGACCTGCTTGCCGGAATTACCGATTACGTCGTTCTTCCAGCGGGCGGTCCAGTCAGCCTTCTTTGCCATCACCTGGTTCCAGTCCACCGGAATCAGCTTCACGCCGGCAATGGCCTGCTTCACGGCTTCGCCGTTCTTGCCGGTGAGTGGCACGTCGGTGCGAGCCGGAATGCCGAAGATGTCCGGCACCTTGGCCTGCACGTCCGTCGACATCAGATAGTCGATCAGCTTCTTGCCTTCTGCCTGGTTCGGGCCGTTCTTGATCAGACCGATGGCGTACGGCAACTGGAACGTGGTCGGCTTGCCGCCGGGCGCAGCGGCGAGGAAGATCGGCTTGAGCGACAGGCCGCCGTTGGCCGCGTCGTCCAGATCCATCTGCAGGTCGCCGTTAGCCAGCGAGATTTCGTTGCGCGAGAGCAGCACGTCGAGATAGCCCGTGCCCTTGGTGTGGAACTTGGCGCTCTGTTCGAGCTTCTTCAGGTAATCGAATGCCTTGTCTTCGCCCATCAGTGAAGTCGTCAGGATGATCACGGCCATGCCGTCGCCTGCCGTTGCCGGATTCGAATACGCAACCTTGCCGCTGAAATCCGGATTCAACAGATCCGCGAAAGTCTTCGGCTCGGTCTTCACCACCTCAGGGTTGATCGCGAACGAGAAGTAGTTATTCACGAAGGTCGCCCACGAACCATTGGATGCCTTGGCGATCGCCGGCACATTCTTGTAGTTGGCGCTCTGGTAGGCCTGCAGCAGTCCGGCCTGATCCGCCTGCTGGATGAACGGCGGCAGCGTGACGAGCACGTCGGCCTTCGGCGCATCCTTTTCGATGGTCGCGCGGTTCACCACTTCGCCACTACCGGCCGTGACGATGTTGACCTTGACGCCTTCCTTCTTTTCGAAGGCCGGCAGCACGTCCTTGTAGAGGTTTTCGAGGCCGTCGGCCGTGTACAGCACCACCGCGTCGGCGGCCTGGGCGGGCAGCGCCGCGCCTCCGAAAGCAGCGGCCACCACGAGTGCCGGCAGTGTTTTGCGGACAATGCTGGCAGTCGCGCGAAGGTGATTCGTCTTCTTCATGTCGTTCTCTCCGAAAGGCCAAAAAACCAGACGGTCGGGAAAACCCGCTCCCGATACCTGTTGTGATGTGACGGCGGTAGCGCCGCGCCGCTTACGTTTGCCCGCAGCACAGATTGGCGCAAGTGCAGATTGCTGACAACCGCGCTGCTTTATCTCCAGCCAGACTTACAGACAACCAGCCACTCGGGCGCTGCCTGCCTTGCCTGAACGGGCATAGCAAGGATTACAGGTTTCCGTGACAGCGCCATGACCATTTTCACAATTTCCAAAAAATGACACAATTCGCCAATAATATGCAAAGCGTACTCGCGCCTCCGCTTGTTCCGGAGGATGCGTTCATCTGATGACGGAGGCTGTGTGATTCTTGGCAACGACCCTATCCTGCTGACCCCGGGACCCCTCACCACCTCGCCCGCCACACGCCAGTCCATGCTGCGCGACTGGGGCTCGTGGGACACGGCATTCAACCGTATGACCGAGAGCGTCTGCACCGATCTGCTCGAGATCGTACATGGCGAAAATGAGTATGTTTGCGTGCCGTTGCAGGGTAGCGGCACCTTCGCCGTCGAGGCGGCGATCGGCACGCTGGTGCCGCGCCAGGGCTGCGTACTGGTGCCGAACAACGGCGCGTACTGCGCGCGCATCATCAAGATCCTGCAGCGCATGGGAATCGCCTATGTGGAGCTGCCGCTGGGCGACGACGAGCCCGTAACGGCGGCGGCGCTCGAGGACGCCTTCAACCTCGACTCGCGCATCACCCATGTCGCCCAGGTGCATCTGGAGACGAGCGCGGGCCTGCTCAATCCCCTCGACGCTATCGCTGCTGTATGTCAGCGGCACGGCAAGAGCCTGATTGTCGACGCGATGAGTTCGTTCGGCGCTTTGCCGATCGATTTGCGCAACGGGGGCATCGACGCGCTCGTATCGGCGAGCGGCAAATGCCTCGAAGGCGTGCCTGGCATGGGCTTCGTGATTGTGCGCCGCAGCGTGCTGGAAGCGAGTGAAGGACGCTCGCCGTCATTGGCGCTGGATCTGCACGACCAGTACGTCTATATGCAGAAAACGACCCAATGGCGCTTCACGCCCCCGACCCACGTGCTCGCTGCGCTGCGCACCGCGCTCGACCAGTTCATCGCGCAAGGCGGCCAGCCGGCGCGCGGCGCGCGTTACGCGCGCAACTGCGCGGCTCTGGTAGAGGCGATGAAATTACTCGGCTTCGAAACGTTTCTGAAACCTGAAGTGCAGGCGCCGGTGATCGTCACGTTCCACGCGCCGCGCGATCCGAAATGGAAGTTCGCCGATTTCTACGCTGCGGTGCGTGATGCCGGCTACGTGCTGTATCCGGGCAAGCTGACCCAGGTGGAGACGTTTCGGGTGGGATGCATTGGCGCGATTGATGAAAACGAGCTGTATAACGCGGTGGCGGCGATTGGGCGGGCGGTGGCGAGGCTTGGCCTGCGGGTCAGGTAGTCGGAGCGGCATGGTCACTTCGGCGGCTCGCTGTCAGGTCGGGGACGTATTTGTCCTCGTCCGGCGGTTCCGGCGCGCACTGCACATACAGCAGCACCGCAATCAGAGGTGGTGAATTGGTTGGTTGACGCCCGCTCGACGCACAATGCTTGCTCGTTGCTCTCTGTAACGGGCAGACGGCCCAAGAGGATCAGGTCAGCTCTCTGGACCAGAAATGCTGCAGGTCGATCCGTTCTTGCAAGCCGATGCGTAAAGACCGTCCATATCTCATGACGCTATTTCGGCGTTAAAACGCCATTGCGTGAAGCTCTCTCGTCTATTCAAGGTAAATTTCTATTGACTCTTTGAAGCAAATCGCCGGGCATGACCATGTCGCATTGCTACGGCTTGACCCTCGCAGAGGAAAGAGTCGAGTAATCTGATACTTTCCAGTGCCCGTCTTCATTTAGTCTTACAGGCGGATCCGTAAGCATTCGAGTCGAACCGGGAATTATGATCCGCCACGTACCGGCGTATTCATCCCAACGAACCTGATAGGTTACGCCCCCTTCTTTCACGAAGAATCTACTCGGATTCTTTCCCTCCTCCTCGCCTACATATATGTCCTTGAACTTCGCTTCTTCAGATGTAACCGGTACCAGTTTAATCTCATCCGCATATCTCCAGACAGGATTTACAGTACCAAGCAAAGGAGGATATACGACAGTACTTTTCCGAGACTGTACGCTGTAGCTCCAGTTGGGAAATTTGCATCAAATTTCCTCATTCGATGAAAAGCAGACTTGAGTGGCGCCGGCTCGACCAGATCGTATAACAGGAGCGCGGTTTGTCTGGCATAGGGACCAGATGATTGCAGTGCTTTAAGGGCTAGTTGCCTGCCGTGGAGACCCTGCGCACTACTTCTAGCAACCTTATCTGCGACAACCTTTTTGATATCCTTCGTCGCTTTTGCCCACTTTGCTCCCGACACCCCCAAAACACCCAATACGGTGATTGCATCAAAGAAAAGGCTTTCGATATTTACTTTATATGTACTATCAGTAATAGTATTATAGATTTCGCCATAAGTAGGAAGAATTAGTGTGGCAATAACGTGCCAGATTGAATGTTCGTCGAATTCGCCCTGCAGCAGTCTCGACCGTTCATCAATTACATCTTTCATGATCGGGTTTACTATGTCAAAAAGTGGCTTACGGGAATTTGATTCTTCCTCGGTGACATGGTGATAACCCAATATTAGCGGCGTTTCCTCCTTTGCATAAATAGAATCCTTTCCGAGCAGCGGAACGATAAACTTAGACCGGAAATCATTCCATCTCGCCCTGTCTCTTTCCTGATTAATTTTATCACTGACATTAGGGTTGTCGAACTTGTACGGATAAACTTCAGACCATGTCCGACCAGTACCCGACAGAGTGTACGGATTATCGAAAATCTGTTTAAAATACCGATTACTCTTCATTTTTTGTTCACTGAACATCTGCACCCGTTCCTCGCCCGCCAAGGTGGAAATAATCAACCAGTTTCCATCATACAATTGAATGAAATCAATTTCCCCTGGCATTGTTCTCGCAATTATGTCTTCCACTGTCACAAGCGTAAAGCGATAGGTTTTTTTCACCTCATTGAAGATTTGCGATGCTGTCAAGGTGCTATTCGAAATAGCCGCCGTCGTACTGACCCTTGCATCATACTCAAGAAATTTATCTCTATATTGATTAAACTGATCTACAAAGAATTTCTGCCATTCGAAATTTGGGGATGGCTTAAAATCCTCGAACCCGAAATAACCCAACGGCTTGTCCGAGGCATCCAAAAAT
This sequence comes from Paraburkholderia sp., assembly GCF_036488795.1. Classification (GTDB taxonomy): domain Bacteria; phylum Pseudomonadota; class Gammaproteobacteria; order Burkholderiales; family Burkholderiaceae; genus Paraburkholderia. The sequence goes on along the minus strand of NZ_DASXHA010000057.1, from coordinate 61,605 downwards.
GGATTAAGTTTCCTTTTTTCCTCATTAAATTCACGAGCAATATCGTCAAATAATGCTCTCGGCAAATCCTTACCTCGATATTTAAAAAGCTGGAATAAATTAGATGCAATCAATTCAAGTTCCCCGGCCTTCTTCTCATCCTCAGACAACGCATAATATTCATCAAGGTAAGTTTTTGAGGGGTCAAGAAACTGGATTTCGTTCATTTTCAGGTAAAATTTAACGGCTTCCTGCTGGGCAGCAATTATATCCCTGTAGTCATTTTTCAATTCAATATCATTGATATTCTGCATCGATATGAGAGAGAGAAAGCTCTGGCGCCATCTATTTTTTTCCATTGATTTATGCAAAAAATTGATCGCAACATCCAACTCCATCAATTTTTCCAGATGATTGTCACCACGCTCATATTCCTGTCGACTTCTTATTTTCATTTTCTCAACAGCCATCCTAATCAGAGCAGAATTATGTGCATTATCACTATTACTCATTTCATATCGGGTATCGGTAGTATTTCGCTCAGAAAAATAGTTCTCCTTGACACTTTCCTTGGCACGTTCAATCCCCTTGGCATATGCTAGCAGGCGCTTTTTCGTGGCCGACGAATTTTTATGTTCAAGCTCCTGTTCCTTCAGTTTAGGCAGCTTTTTTTCAAGGACACCCAGCTCATCGCTGACCTCTTTGCTTCGTTTTTCAAGCCTTGCAACGTCCGTCTCTATTCTTTGCACCGATTCCGGATCCCGGTACAGCGGCCAGAGTACCCCGTTTGGCCGAAAAACATTCCAGCGATTTATTTCAGATGTCAAAAACTTAAGTTCATCATTTTTTTGTATGCGGTCCCTCTCAACACGACTCCGCTCATCCTGAACATCCGTCAATTTTGTCTCAAGGGTGTTGATCTCCTGCATAATTCCGTCGGATCCTTCTGAAAGTGCATCGTCAAACATATCATCATCGATATTTTTTGTTGAGAAAGAATTTTCATACTCCGAAATAAGTATTTTTCCTTCATCGTCAATATTGATACTAGACAATATTTGATCAACATATTCTGCTATCGATGGACTCACAGAATGGCCCTCCCCCCCTATGCCTATGTGACGGCGCCTATAATCAATCTCCGATATCGCCATCATTATTTCCAGAGTTTTATCGAAATCGTCATTCTTATATGTTTCGGAAAACCAGACATCGAGATAAGATCTCAAAACAGCTAGAAGATCTGAATATTTGTACGCCTGTCTTTGCTCAAACGCAACCTCAATGAAATCCTTGAGCATAGAATATGTGTTTAGAGTATAGTTGCTTACAGTGAAGATATGCTCGACCGCCCTTTCATCGCTCTTTTTCAAATCAGCAGGCGATGTTGTGTATTGGCACCACAACCCATTCCACTTCATTACCTTTAGTTCACCCCCTTTTTTATTGCGAATCATGTTTTTATTCGGATCGAATGGCCAAAAACTACCGTTGATCCTCATGAACAATTTACCTTCGGCGCCTTCGTAGAGACCATCCTCACTTCTTATCATGCCACCGGACAAATTCTTCTCTGCATCATCCGGGCTCCATTGTCTGACACTTTCTTCCAGACTCGTATCAATCAACGCAAACTGAACCTTACCCTCCTCCGCGCGAGTTCCCCAGATGCTATCCGGCCGTGATCGCTGCATTCTTACCATGCTCCCCGGAATTTTCCCGATTATTCTTCCGAAGTTGTTGTCACGTCCGTTATATTGAAATTCCCAGTAAGCCCTATCAACATACATAAAATTAAAATAGCTATCAACGCCATTTATGCGTTTAAGACGTTTATATATTCCTCTGCCAGCCCCTCTCACAAAGTCAAAAGGATCGAATTGAAAAGAATTTTTTCTGTCCAGCTTTTTTATCTCCGCGACGAGGGCTTTTGTTAAGTACGGTGACACCGGTTGTGCCGTCTGGACCGGAGCAGCTGGCACCGCAAGCGATCTTTTTGCCCTCCCTCCTTCCAGAGATTTATTCTCGGCATCTGTATCGGCGGAGGCCAAAATATTCCTGATTTTTTTCAACAAAACGTCCCTCTCAGCGTGTTCTTTTTTCTCTCTTAATGACGAATACAAATAGGCAGATGTTCCAAGCGCCCCAGCGATCGCCATAAGCGCCGGCGTTCGGTACTGCCGAAAGCGACCGGTCTTTTGCGCTGACGACACACCACCGCTGGGTTGCTGTGAGCAGGATTCTTCAGCGGCGACAGATGCCCCAGCTCCGTCAAGGAGCGCTCCATATTCGTCCTGACCTCTACCCTGTAACGTGCTGGACGAGGCTTCTCCAGTCGAATCCGAACCGGCTGGCTCCTGAGTCAACCTGTCCTCTGCCCGTAGGCGCTGCATTTCCGTTGAATCTGCAGTCCTCTCCGTCCTTTGCATTTCTATATCGTCGTTCGCCGCCTTTCCCGTCGGATTTTTCGCCTGATAGATCGCATATAGCGTTGCCAGCCACCACGCCCCGAGAGCGATGCCCGCCCCCGTTTTCCAGATCAGATTGAGACCCTCGGTGTCTCTCAGAAATTCTCGACTCTTCTCATCAAGTTCAATGCGAAAATCGCTCACCATCTCATCAGGCGAATCAAGCCACCATGCGCGAGAAGGCTTCCCGGTTTGGCTGGTGCTGGCTTGATCCGGCGTGGCACTGGTCGCATAGGAAACGGGTTGCGATTTATCGGACAACTGCTCAGATTCACTGGTGGGGGCCCCAAGTGAAGCGGCTACGGGAGAGGTTTCTCCGGACTGGGAGGTGGAGGCAGACGCAGTTTCGGAGCCACTCTTGAATTCTTCCATTGCTGCCGCAGCCCGCTCGTCCATCTTGTGCACCTCGGCCACTTTTTCGGGGGGGATCACCCCCGCCTCGACGCCCGTGAAGAGCCACGCACCGCGCCCTGTGCTGGAAGTGGACGGGGCATTGCCACTCCCGCTCGCGACGTCAGGGAGATCGGGCTGGTTCCCGTCCATCCCCGCGGCAGTTTCCGCCAAAATGTCGAAGCCGGATATCGCCGTATCCACGATCAAGTCGGCAACCAATGTTTCAAGCTTCTCGGCTATCTCCCTAAATGCCGGGTTGTCACTGTCACTTAGGATCTTGATGACTTCTTCGGCCCAGTCGCTCCACGACTCAGTGACAGGCAAAGTGCCTGCTGAACGCAATGCCTCACGAAGGACGGGCAAGAGCGGGATCAGACCGATGAGGGTATTGAGGCCAGGTAAATTCAGGGGCGCGAGGGTCGATTTCAGCCCGGCGGCGACCTTCTGCAGTTCCCGCCCCTGGGCAACGGGATCAGGCTCCCAGAGTGCACGACGCAATGCATCGAGCACAGCCAGGTCGATATAGCGCCCGTAATAGAGCAGCCCTAACCCAGGATACCTGCGTGCCTGTTCCAGCGCCCAGTGCATGACATCCGTCCACGACCCATTCTCAGGAAATCCGGACAGGTCAACGTTCTCTATGAGCGCCCGAAGATAGCTATGTTCAGGGAACAGACTGGCAACCTGAGCGGGATAGGTCTTGATCTCATCCCACGCTATCTTGCCGAACTCCCTAACCTGGGTAGTCGGTCCTCCCCCCGCAGGGACGCGCTGATACCAGCTCCACAACGTGGTACCGATCGGAAGGAGCGCAAGGCCTGCCACTGGATACGCCGCATATCCCAGCAAGGTTGGAACAGCATTTGCAATCGCCAAGGGAAGAGCGCGCGCCACGGGGGCCGAAAGGTACGGCGTCAGGAGAGCGGGCACAACATGGTTCAGCGCCACGGACGCAGCTGTGCCGAATATCGCAGGAGCAGCGTAGGCCGCTGCCACAGGAGCTCCGGCAGTGAGCACCGGCCGCGCCACGTGCTGTGCCGTGCGCGAGAGCACATACGTGGCCTTTTCCCAGTTTGACGACTGCTCATTGGCCAGCCCAGACAGGATACCCATCAGGTCCAGCGAGGAGGAGTCCAGTCCGAGCTTCTGCCTGACGCTCTCGATAACCGGCTCAAGGCCGATCCGTCCGGCTAGCGCGCGTGTCGATGGCGCATTCATCTGCCCGAGCAGCCAGCTGGTCTGCTGGCCCAGCGACGCGTCGCCGGGAAAGGTACCCATCTGGCGAAACAGCACCGCCCCCTCTTTCAGCAGCTGCGCAGTTTCACCAGGGAGATGCGGCAGTATCTGTGCCATCCGCGTTTCATTGGCAAGCACCTCCTCCATGAACCACCTCAGCTGCCCGGCCGGATTGCCCGGGGAGCCCCCCGCTCCGCCTGCCACTTCATTCGCGACATTCGCGACCACTTTCACCAGAGGCAGGAGATTGCGTACCGGCTCCGGTAACCAGTTTTCCCGCCCCCCGTTGCGCATGAGCGCCGTCAGATAGTCGTCAAACGTGCTCTCTTCGGGCATGGATACCAGTTCACAGGCCTGGTTCAGTAACCCCTGCACCGGTTTCAGCGTCGAGATGAAACCGGTTGCGGCGCCGGCCGGCAGCAGTGAGTTGACCAACGGATGGGCGATCATGTCTTCCAGAACGGAGAGCGCGTCCCTGATGCGCTCCAGCAGCGTCGCCTCGTCAGCACCTGTGCCCGCTAATGACAGCGTGTCGGCTGCCAGCCGGAAAGCTTGCGCCATGACTTTGGGACCATCCGCCACGCTCGAGGACCACTTTGCAAAGATCGTCTGCGCCGCCTCCAGCAGCTCTGCCATTTTCTTCAGCTTCGCTACCCCCGATAACCCGACATCCCCATAAGCGTCGCTGAAAGATTGATGTAGCTCGACAATTTCTTCGTAATCCCTCAGAACGTTTCCGACCACCTCCAAAGACGCCCCCACTGTCGCAAATCTTTCTGGGAGAAGGTCTCGGTTTGTGTGCGCCAATTCAGCTATCTGCCCTAGCTTCTGGCCCGGGGTCAGTGCTTCGCTCTCATATAAGTCGCGCAGCGACCGAGAAAGCTTAAGCACGTCGCCGTGTCCGCGAAAAAAACGGGCCAGCACGTGCTCAACCATCCGCCCAGCCACCTGCTGGGCCACGCGCGACGCCAGCCCCGAAAACATGGCCACCATCGGCTGCGAATCCGCACCTCCCTGCGCTATCCTCCGTGCAAACCGAGAGTCTCCATTGAGCTCTCCCCCTAAACCGTCCATCCGGGACGTCGCGTCGTGATAAATGTCGTCGTCCTCATCGTCCAGTCCGGACAGTGCCTCATGAAAGACATCTTCATCTAACCCCTGCTCCTCTGCATGCGCCCGGTCCCCGGGCTTCTTCACGTGCCCCTTTTCTTTCCTCAGGTATTCGGTATCAGACATACGTTTCTCCGCTATTTCCAGGACGCGGAAAACAATGAGCTTCATTGGCTGACTTCACTGCTCCGTATCGTCTTCACCGTCGGTGCAATAACATTTTTATCAGTCGACCAGCTTGCCTTCCGGAAGAGCCGTTTCCCAGGTGTACTGCGTCTGATCAGCTACAGAATCGCCGCCACAGCCGCCATGCTTTGCGAGGCTATGATCAGCAGCACCGCGGCGAGCTTGAATTCCAGCGTTTGCCATGCCCCGTCACGGCTGTCTTCGTTTTTTCTCCTCGCGTAAATCAACCTGCTCTGCAAGGAATTAGTTTTTCGAGCGCAAGCTTAGATAGCAAACCTGTGTTTTAGTGAACATTATTTGCAATACCAAGGAGGTATCGAAAATTCTCCCAGTCCCCTAAAACGATATGTTTTTATATGAACGAAAATGAAACTGACGAAGACAGGCTGGCTGCGTTTGAATATTTCGAAATCCAATTCGATATGATGCTTCGATTCGGAATCGAGCGCGTTGCCTTTCCCACATTTCTTGCCGGGCAGGTATGCACGGGCGATCAGTGGACGAGACGCGACACGCTCCTGTTGCTGAACGGGATTGACGAATGGCCCACGCCGGTCTCACGTGCGGGAGACCCAGCATTTAACGCTACGGACTTGCCGTCTCGGCCTGGGGGTGTCATGAAGGCCGGCAGGCACTTCGCCCGCTCAGGTAATCAAATCACGCAATCAGGATTTCCGGCCCACGCGCCGCAATGGCCTTGCCCAGCGCGCGTTCCGGCGCCAGTTCCGTGACGAGGTAACGCGCGCTCTCGAAGCCGCCGATCCGCACCGGCGTGACGCGGCCGAATTTGGAATTGTCCGCCACCACCACGACCAGATCCGCCGCGGCGATCATGCGGCTGCGTACTTCGGCGGCCATGCGGGTGTAGTCCGTGAGCCATGCATCCGGCGAGATGCCGCCCGCGCCGACGAAGGCAAAGTCCGCGTGATACTGGGTCAACTGATGCACGGTGTCGAGGCCGAAGGTGGCGTCCTCGTTGTCCGAAAGCTCGCCGCCCAGCAGCGTGACGCGGTTGTCGTTGCGCCGCCCAAGCAGGAGCGCGATGCGCCAGTCGTTGGTATAGACCGTGAGCCGGTGGCGGTCGGTCAGCGCCCGCGCCACGGCCTGGGTGGTGCTGCCCGAATCGATGACCAGCGACGCGCCGTCCGGCACCAGCTGCGCCGCGCGTTCGCCGATCGCGCGCTTGGCGCCGGCGTTGGTGGCGTCGCGCACATCCAGATCCGGCTCGCGGCGGTCGCTCGACAGCGCCCCGCCGTGCGTCGTCACGATCAGGCCGCGGTCAGCCAGCGTGTTCAGATCGCGCCGGATGGTCTCGCGCGATACGTTCAGTTCGCGCACAAGCTCAGCCACCGACAGCGCGCCGTTCTTGGCGACTTGCGCGAGGATGTATTGATGTCGTTGTTCTGCAAGCATCTGTCGAGAGCCGGGAGCGGCACACTAAAAGGGGTTCGGACGGGCAGGAGGCCGCCGTATTGTAGTACGCGAGACGCTTCGACGCGCCCCAAGCTCGACTTCCCTGCTAATCTTGAGCGTTCAGGCTGCGCGTCAATGGATGCGCGCCGTCAACCGGTCTGCCAATGCCACCCCTGTTTCGCCGACTCCTGCTGCTCTATCACGCGTTGCGCTACGGCGCACGCCTCATCTGGCTTGCGGCGCCCCGCGACCACAAGCTGCACTGGATCGTCACGCTCCTCGAGCGCGTGCACGCGTCAGAAGGCGGCCGCGACAACCTGCACAGCATACTGCCCGCGCTCGGGCCGCTCGCCAGCAACTTTGCCCAAACGCTGGCGCAGCGCCCGGAGCTCGCAACCGGTACGCTGCATGACGCCTTCGATGCAGTCGGCCGTATGGAAACGCCGCTGCCGCCGGCCGAAGTCGCGCCCGCTCTCGCGAACGCGCTGGGCCGTCCGGTGTCGACGCTGCCTGCCTTGTTCGCCCACTTTGACCCGGTGCCGGCGCGCAGCGGCTTCGCCGAGCAGACGCACCTTGCCCGCCTCGTCAATCCGGTCAACGGCCACTACGACATCGCCATCAAGCTCGTGCGGGTGGCCCAGGTGCAGCAGATCAGCGACGAACTCGCGTTGCTGCGCTGGGCGGCGCGCTGGCTGGAGAAGTTCTCGACCACCGCCCGGCGCCTGGAGGTGAGCACGCTCGCACGCGCCTTCACCGAAGACGTGCTGCGCCGCTTCGATCTGCGCGCCGAAGCAGCGAACCTGAGCCAGACCGGCCATCATTTCGACGCCGACCCGCGCCTCGTCATCCCCGACGTGATATGGGATCTGTGCACCACCCATACGCTGGCGGTGCAGCACATCGAGACCCTCGCGGCGACCGATCTCACCGGACTGCTCGAACATCGCATCAAGCTCGCGCCGCTGGCGACGCATATCGTCGAAGTGGTCACCGAGCAAGCTTTCGAGCACGGCTTTTTTCACGCCACGTTCGACGCCGAGCATGTCCGCGTGAGCATCGAAGCCGACACCCTGGGCCGGCTCGTGCTGGCAAAATTCGCGGCCATGTCGAGTCTCTCGTCGCACGAACGCGAGTTCTTCGTCCATGGCGCCAAGGCGCTCTTCGATCAGGACTATGCGCGCCTCGCCGAGTTGCATCGCGACGCGGGCCACGTGCATCAGGACACCCGAACCGAAGTGCTCGAAGCCGAACTGCGGCGGCGCAGTGAAGCGCATTTCGCCGCCGAGCCGCAAGACCGCTCGGCCGGCGCGCTGTTTCATCATCTGCTGCATGCAGTTCAGCCGTTCGAAGGCGTGGTGTCGACGCGGCTCGCCACCGCCCAACGTTCGTTCGAACAGGCCGAAGCGCTGGCGCGCGCATTGCATCCCGGCGTGGATACGTGGAATGTCGCGCGAACCGTGCTGGCCGGCATCGCACAACGCGACCTCGACCATCGCGGCTGGATCAGGCGCATCGGTCAGGAGTTGCCCCATCTTGCCCATACCTTGCCACGCATCCCGCAGCTGGCCATGCGTTATCTGCAGCGCCAGCACGATACGGCCGCCGCCAGCCGGCAACACGTGCAACTGATGCAGGACCTCGGTCGCGAGTATCGGCGCACGCGCGGTCTGCTGTGGGCTTGCGCGGTGTGTGGCGGGCTGCTTGGCGCGGGAGCGGTGCTGTTCATTCGCTGAGCGCGCGCGCTGGCCAATCAACCTGGTCCATCAGCCTCAGCGCTCCAACTGCAGGTTGAGCGGGTGCAGTTTTGAACAAGACGTCGCGCTGACGGCACGCAATACTGCGAACTTTTGCGCCGCCTCACGACGTCCCATGCTTGCTTCGTTTTTCGCCGCCCTGTTTGTCGTGCTCTGGTCGACGGGTTTTGTGGTTGCCCGCGCGATCACGCCGTTCGCCGATCCCAACCTGTTCCTGCTCGCCCGCTTTGGTGGCACCGCCCTGCTCTTCGCGCTGGCCGCGGTGATAGCGCGCGCCGAATGGCCCAAGGGACGCGATCTCGGCAAGCATCTGCTGGCCGGCGCGTTGCTGCAGGGCGTCTATCTCGGCGCCGGCTATTGGGCCGTCGCGCAAGGATTGAGCGCGGGCGTGATGGCGCTGCTCGGCGCGTTGCAGCCGCTTCTGACAGCGGCAGTGGCGGCGCCGCTGTTCGGCGAGCGTCTGTCGCGGCGCGGCTGGGCCGGCATGGGGCTCGGCCTCGCGGGTGTGATGCTGGTCCTGGAACCGAAGCTCGTTGCCGCCGCACCCTCCGTGCCGCACGGTGCGGCGCCGGGATGGCTGGTGGTTGCCGTATCGATACTCGCCGTCGGCGCGATCACAGCGGGCACGCTGATTCAGAAAACGTCGCTCGCACGCGCGGATATTCGCAGCGCCAGCGCCGTGCAGAATTGCGGCGCGGCCGTCGTGGCGGCCATCCTTGTTCTGGCTCTGGGCGAGCATCGCTGGATTGCTTCAGCCACCCTGTGGGCGTCGCTTGCATGGGGCATCGTGATGCTGTCGGGCATCAGCGTGACGCTGCTCGTGTGGATGGTGCGGCGCGGCGACGCGTCGCGCGCCACCGCGCTGCTGTTTCTGGCGCCGCCGCTGGCCGCGCTGGAAGGTTATTTCGGCTTCGGCGAAACGCTGCTGCCGGTGCAGGTCGCGGGCTTCGCGCTCGCGCTGCTGGGCGTGTTGCTGACTCGCTCGTGAGCGCGATCAATCCGCCGTATCCGCCTTGGCCGGCACTTTCGCGCGCGCCTTGCTGCTGGGACCGGGCGACCACGCGGGACGTGCTTTGCGGTCGGAATCGATGACGACGATATAGCGGCCCGCCCATGGCGTCACCTGACGATCCGAGTGCAACACCCACAGCGACTTGCCCGAATCGACGAGCGCCTGGTACTCGGCATCCAGGATGCCGTAGTGGTCGAGAAACACGTTGAGCGACGCGGGGATGCGCACACATCCCTTCGAGTGACGGATGCCGAGCAGCGGTTCGAGCTTGTCGGCATCCGTGGCGTGCATCTGGAAGCGCATCTGCGAGATGCCGCCCTTGCCCCAGCCGCGCTCGCCTTGCGCCCAGCCCAGATCGAAGATGCGCATGTCGCGATTGCCATAGCCGCGAATGCCGTTCTGGTTCATCGTGCCTTCCGCGCGAAAGTCCATGTTGTCGGGCGTGTGCTCGAATACGCCAAGCGGCGTAATGAAGTGATCGAATTCGCCGGGCCGCCCGGTCGCCACCGGCGATGCGCCGATCATCACCCACGTATCCGACGGTGCCGGACGGAAATAGATGAAGAGCGCCTGGACGTTCGCGTCACGGTCGACCAGCACCACATACTCGCCCGACAGATCTCCCAGTTCATGCGCCTTGAGCCCTGCCTGCAGGCGCCGGCCATACTCGTCCTGAACGGCGGCCGGCACTTTCAGGCGGCGCGTGACGTCGCGCGTGAAAAGGTCGCGCAACATCAGCGCACGGTGCGGGTCGACCACGCCGGCCGCATCGGGGGCGGCAACGGCGGAGGCCGACAGATCGGCCGGCAGGTGCGTGCTGTTTTGCGGCGCACCCGCGGCGAAAACCAGACCACAGGACAACCCGCAAAACACAGCGCTAAACAGACGGCTTATATTTCCAGAAGCGGATGGGCGATTCGCAACGTCTGGATTAATTCCGGCCAAATAGATCGTTCTGCTATTTCCAAGCTGGTCAAGCCATATCTCGTCGTTCATCGCGTATTTGGGCAAACCTGCCTATGATTGACCGTCCAGCGGTGCATGCAGCATGCAGACGAACACGATATTACTCAGCACGCCAGATTCTGTCGACGGAAGATCATCCCGGATCGGCCCTCAATGCGGCGGCCAGCGTTTCGAATATCCGACATTTAACTGACGAAGTGCCGGCCGCTTGAGCAGATTTAAATCTGTCTGCCACATCGAATATAAACTGCATATCAGTAGTTAAACCGGACAACGGAAGACAAACACCATGACCCAGGACGATTCAATCGAACGCCAACGGCGTATTGCCGCCGAAATGCATGTCGCAGAAGATTTCGATGCGGAACGCGAAATCGAACGGCGCGTGGCCTTCCTCGCCGAATACCTGCGGGCGAGCCGCCTCACGACGTATGTGCTCGGGATCAGCGGCGGGGTGGACTCGACGACCGCGGGACGGCTCGCGCAGCTCGCTGTGGAACGACTCCGCGCCGAGGGCCAGCAAGCCCGGTTTGTAGCCGTGCGCTTGCCGTATGGCGTCCAGCAGGACGAAGCGGACGCGCGGCAGGCGCTCGCGTTTATTCGTGCCGACGAAAATCTGACCATCGACGTCAAGCCCGCAGCCGACGCGATGCTCGCCTCGCTGATCGCCGGTGGCGTACAGTTTGCCGACCCTACCCAGCGGGATTTCGTCCACGGCAACATCAAGGCGCGCCAACGGATGATCGCGCAGTATGCGGTGGCGGGAACGCGACGCGGGGTGGTGATCGGTACGGATCACGCGGCCGAATCGGTGATGGGCTTCTTTACGAAGTTCGGCGACGGCGGCGCTGACATTCTGCCGCTCGCCGGGCTCAACAAGCGACGCGTGCGCGAGGTTGCGCGTGCCCTGGGCGCTCCGGATGTGCTGGCGCACAAGGTGCCGACTGCCGATCTCGAGATGTTGCGTCCGCAACGTCCTGACGAAGACGCGTACGGTATTCCGTACAGCGATATCGATGATTTTCTGGAAGGCAAACCGGTCAGCGCCGCAGCATACGAGACCGTGCTGCGCTTTTACGAGGCGACCCGTCATAAGCGCGCACTGCCGTACACGCCGTTTGACTGGCCGACGCAGCCCTGACCCGTTCTTGCGCAGCGAGCATTGCGCGACGATTGACTGGAAGCGCGGCTGAATGCCCGCAGACGTGGCACCCGCTGTAGCGCAGACTGGCCGGCTTCGCTTCAGGCTGGCGCAGACGCGTCGTCGCCGAACAGTTCCGAGCTCACGACCAGCGCCGTGCCCGCCAGGTGCTTGCCCTGCAGTTCCCGCGCGATGACTTCGCCGAGGTACGGGCCGTCCGCAGCGAGTTCGACTGTCGCGTATGCCTTGGGCGTCCCGACGTCGTGCACCGTTACGCCTTTCGCGTAGTGACCCAGTTCATGCTCGAGAAACTCGCGCACTTGCTGCTCGGTACACGATTCGGGAATGTTCCAGACAAACAGGTTCATGGCCGTGGCGTTACCGCCCTCGACGGTCCGTGCTGCGCACACGTACCGGTTGGAGGCTCGCGCGTTTTCTGGCTTCCGCCATGGCTGCGTTGCTGATGAGGGCGGCCCCAAGTACGGCCAGCGACAGATATAAGGCAATCATTAGAATATCCCCTTCGAATTTCGTCCTGCTATCAGGATAGTCAGAATCGAACGCAGATACGATGTGACATGGTGCGGTGAGCAAGTTTGATTCCTGCTGTGGCGCCCCGGCAGAGCTTGCCAGACCATTTCAATAACGGACTGCCCTGTTGGCCGTTGTGCTCCAAAGCGGCACTGCAGGAAACCCGTCAGTGAACTGTACCTGAATATGCGCGAAGAAAAATATCGACGAGCGCTCTTTGGCTGCTCTTTGACGCTACCACAACACTTGCGGCCGAAAACGACCGCTCCGCCGAATAATGGCCATGCCGAGTCACGAAAATACCCAAGGCAATCCGGCCAGAAGCCTACCTGCTCCTGCCCGTTTCACGCGTTAGGTTTCATGCGTTGGGTTTCATGCGTTATGGCTCAATTTCGTGGCTGCCGGCGGCAGCATCGACGTTACCCGCATCGCACGATGCGCGGCCAAAGCCCGGATAGGCAGCCGACCAATTGCCCAAAATCGATGCCTGCGCATCGCTTAGACTCATCTTGCCCTCGCAGACGCAACGCTTGAGATGCACGACGAACCGCGCCTTGCGGCGTTCGCCCTGACCGCCCGCCCACGGCAGCAGATCGAGGTTGGCCGGGGCATCCGGCGAGCCGCCCAGCAGGACCGGTACACGCCGGTCAAGCGCGTAATTGGCGCCATCCGCGGCACTGATGCCGCGTTCGGCGAGCAGCCGGTTCTTATGGCCCATTAACACATCGAATGACGGTGACACGGCGTCGACGTAGTCGGGTCGGCAAATCGTGCCAGCAATGGATTGCTGGGTCACGCGCCCGTCGAGCATTGCCGTATCCTGCGCGCTCGCGAGACTGTCATGCAGCCCGATGAGCATGCCCAGCACGATCACCACGCCCTTACGCGTCATCCGCACAGCGTTGCACCGATCTGCGCGTTGCGTGGTAAAGCCCGCGTTTGATTCCCCGAAGCGCAGCGTTCTGCCGCGTCTGTCTGCCTTTCCTGGATCCATTCGCCGACGCGCCAGGTCGTGGCGCGGATTAGGTTATTAGCTGGGCAATTAAAACACATTCGAATTTGCGCCGTAAAAAGCCGCTCCAGTAGAACCAGGGGGGCAAGGCGAGCCGGCACGCCGCTCGCCAGGTCGCCCGAGTCTCGTACCGCTTCGCGAAACTATGGCGAACGGCGCTGCATGCGAATTGCCGCGCCGTCCGTCCGGGACTCCGTGGAGCGGCCTATACCTGTACCGCTGCCACGACGAGACAAGCGAACCGCGCGGCGCTAGGTCGGTTTGCGCGCCTGCAACGCCCGCACCCTCGTCAGCGCCTGCGTGTTCGCTACCGTCGAGTCGTACATCTTCGCCAGATCCGCTTTCAGCGCAGTGCGCGAAGGTCCGTCGAGATAAACCATGTGTCCCGATGGATAGAAACGTGCGGAAAGGTTCTGCCGCACCTGAGCGCTGACGAGCGGCATCCGCTGCAGATCGATCACCGTCTGGTAGAACGGCGTGACGAAGTCAAAGAAGCCGTTCGCCGACAGCACTTTCAGATCGGGATTGAGCGCCATCACTGCCGCCAGATCGCCAGCGGTGTAGAGGATCACGTTGCCTTTTGCGTCGAGACCCTTCTGCGCGCCGGTTGGGTCGATGTGGCTGAAGTCCCAATACTGGAAGGCCTGATCGTTCAGGTCGGTAAAGGACGAGTTCGACGTGAACAGCAACTGCTCGTTCAGGTAGACATTCCACATGGTCGTATAGACGCCCGTCACCGCAGTCATGGTCGGGTCGTTGCCGCCGGAATTCGGATCGATTTTGCCGGCGATACCCGTTTCGATGGCGGTCACGCGGCCGTCGTATTCGCCCAGCGCCAGCCCTTTCGACTTCAGCAGCGTGGTCAGAAACAGCGAGTTGCCGCGGCTGTCGTACCCGGCAATGTCGAGGCTCCACGCCAGCAGTGTCGGCTTGTCGATGCCGGTGTACTCGCTGAGCTTTTCGACGGTGGCCGGATCGGTAGCCGGCACCTTGCGCAAGGCAGCCAGATAATCCGTGCGGGCGAACTGGGCCACCTCTTCGGCAAACGCGCCCAGGTCGGTTGGCGTGGGCGCGACGCCGAGTTTCTTGTGGTACCACGCATCCGCCGCCGCAGTGGGCAGTGCGCCAACCGGGTTGCCCGACTGCGTGTAGTCGAGAATGGAAGATTGCAGCGTGACGCCGTTCAGGTCGACGCCGTCCTCGTGCAGCAGATAGGCCAGCACGCAGCTGCGCGCCGTGCCGTAAGACTCGCCATACAAAAACTTCGGCGAGTTCCAGCGGTTATTCTTCGTCAAGAACCGCTTGATGAATTGCTTGATCGATTTCGCGTCCTGATCCACGCCCCAGAAATCGCGATTCCTGGCGGGCGCAATGGCTGCCGAATAACCCGTGCCCACCGGATTGATAAACACCAGATCGCTCTTGTCGATCATGCTGTCCGGATTGTCTTCCATCGAATAGGGCGCAGGCGGCGTGAAGCTCGGCATGGCCGTTTTGATACGGCGCGGCGCAAACGACCCGAGCAATACGAACACCGAAGACGAACCCGGACCGCCGTTGTAGAAAAACGTAACCGGGCGCGTTTCCTCTTTCTGGCCGTCCTGCGTAAATGCCACGTAAAACATCTTGGCGTTCGGCACCGAGCTGCTTGGATCCACGATCACCAGATGGCCGGCCGTTGCGGTGTACGCAATCTTGCGCCCGCCGATGGTGATTGAATACTTCGTGATTGCGGCGTTTTCGCTCGCGTCGGTGACGGAATCGTCCGGCCCGTTTCCGTATGCGACAGGGTCGAAGAAAGGCTGTGCGCCTGCCGGGAGTGCCGCCTTAGCTGCGGCCGCCGCGGCCGGCGACGGGGCCGCATGGGAGTTGTGAGACGACTGCGGACTGCCGGATGCTGACTCGGTGTTCGTCATGATCGCTCCATGGATTCGTTTTAAGTCGTGTAGGCGCCATACCAAAGCGTCGTAGCAGGCCATGCGCTGCCCTACCATCGCACAACGTTTCGAGCGCGCGCCGGCATTGCCGGCGCCTGCTCGCGAGACTATAGTGCGGCCGCGACTTTCTGACCATTAGGGCTACCAAGACCCGTGCACGCGTCCCAGCCCGGTGATGCCGCATAGGCACCGTTGTTGCCCTGGGTGATGTCGTTGAATGCGCCGGTGGCTTTGTAAAGCTTCGGATTGACGAAACCCACCGGCTGACCTTTGGCTGCATTGATGCGCGCAATGAGCGCCGCCCACAATGGCGCGACCGCGCTCGTGCCGCCCACTACCGATTGCGACCCGTCGACCAGTACGTCGTAACCGGTCTCCGGCGATGCGTCCGCTGCCACGTCCGGCACGCCGCGGCCGGTGAGCGGCGTCGAGCCGCCGCTCGCACTGGTGGAAGACAAACCCTGCTGCCATGCCGGCACTGGAAACTTCGTGCTCACTCCGCCGCCACTTGCGCCGCCTTGCGCACCGTCGTTCCACACGACTTCCCGCGTGATCGACTGGCCCGAGGCGGTTAGAGCGGTGCCGCCGCATGCAAGCACGTACGGGCTGGATGCCGGGAAGTCGGCCACGTTGCCGCCGGCTCCGTCGCTCGAGCCGCTGTCTCCCGACGCGACGCAGACGGTTATGCCCATGGTGGCTGCCGATTGCAGCACGCTGTTGAACGCCTGCAGCGACTGCGCGGTCCACGACGTCTCCGGTCCGCCCCAGCTGATCGAAATTACCGATGGCTGGTTGGTGGTGTCGTGCACCGCACGGCTGACAGCATCGATGAACCCCGCGTCGCTATTCGGCGAAAAATACACAGCGAGCTTCGCGCCCGGTGCGACTGCGCCGACCACTTCGATATCGAGCGTCACTTCGCCGTCAGGCCCGCCTGGATCGCCGGTCGGCTGGTTGCTGCCCTGATCGACACCCACGGAAACCACCGTGGGCGCCTGCACTCCGAGGCTCGCAAAGTAACTTTTCAGGTCGGACGTCTTATAGCCGCCGCCCAGTTCGATGATGCCCACGCACTGGCCGCTGCCGTCGCCCTGCGGGAACTGATAGAGCGCCGCAAGCTGCGGCGGGGTGAACGAACTCGGCTGTTGCGAGGTGGCCGGATGAAACGGCGGCCGGATGCGAAAGTGCGGGCGTGCCTGCGGCCGGTTGTCGAGCCCGAGCACGGCTGTGATGATGCCGGACAGTTCGTCGGGCACGCTGATCGAACCGGTACGGCCGCGAAACTGACCCGCCGAATGATGCTGGTAGTGCTGCAACTGGACCTCGAATGCAGCCTGAAACTGCGCAATCGTGCCGCTGAGCACAACGGTGCGAGCAGCCGGATCTTCACGCACCACCGTCAAACCCGCCTGCCTGGCAAACGCCTCGACCTTGGCGATGTCCTCAGAGGTGGCGCCGAACTCTTTGGCGAACGCTTCGCGCGACATGGGTTTCGCGCCCGCGTCCCCCGCCTCGATCTTGCTGATCAACGCGTCGAACTTGTCCTGCGCGGGACGGCGCAGGACCACATGGACTTCGATCCGTTCTGCGGGATCGCATTGTCCAACTACCTTCGAATCTTGCGCTACTGCCCGTTCACTGCCTTTCAGGGGATGCTTGGCCATAGTATCGACACTCCTGGATGCGTGACCACGCGGGTCACACGTTATTCCCGGCAGAAGACGCCTGAACGCACACTGCGTGCACAGCTTCGTGCACGACCCGTGCCTCGTTGCAGCGCATCCGAACCCGCACGGGATATTGATTTCAAGGACATCGTCAAGCCGTCCGACAAATCCATTCGACCACAGTTCCAGAACCTTCAACAGTCGGCCGAATGGCCAATATGAATGCATGAGCGATCCACGTTATGATGCTGCAGCGGCGATCCGGCCGTTGCATTGCCTCATGCGCCCAGTTGCGCGCGCCATGAAGAATCAAAGTGAACCAGAGGAACGTTCCATGTCCATTTCGATGTATCAAGCGTCCGTGCCCGTCCTGGTGCGCGGCCTGACCAACCTGCAAAATATTCTCGGCAAGGCTGAAGCACACGCGGCAGAAAAGCAGATCGACCCGGCGGTTTTCATCAACGGCCGCCTCTTTCCGGACATGTTGCCGCTGGTGCGTCAGGTCTACATCACGACCGACACGGCCAAGGGCTGCGCGGCCCGTCTGGCCGGCGTCGAGCCGCCGAAGTACGAAGACGTCGAAGTCTCGTTCGAAGAGCTGCATGCCCGCATTCAGAAAACGATTGATTACCTGAAGGAATTCAATGCGCAACAGATCGACGGCTCGGAAGAGCGTCAGGTCACGCTGAAGATGCGCAGTGGGCCGGTTGAATTTACGGGCCTCAACTATCTGCTGCAATTTGTGCTGCCGAACTTCTATTTCCACATTACGACCGCGTACGGCATCCTGCGTCACAACGGCGTGGAAGTCGGCAAGCTCGACTTTTTGGGCGGCCGTTAAAGCGAACTGAGTGCGACCTGGCGAGTCGCTAGACGCGTGGCTGGAATGCGATGACTCCCATTCCGGCCAGCGTGAGCGCGACGCCCGCCAGGTCCCACATGGTCGGGCGAACCTGCTCGACCCACCACAACCACAAGATCGCCGCTGCCACGTACACCCCGCCGTACGCCGCATATACCCGGCCCGCCGCCGTGCCATGCAGCGTCAGCAACCACGCGAAGGTCGCCAGACTGAGTGCGCCGGGCACAAGCAGCCAGGCAGAGCCGCCGTCCTTCAACCAGCGCCACGGCAGATAGCAGCCCAGTATCTCGGCAAACGCGGTTACCACATATAACGCAAAAGTTTTCATCGAAGACAGACAGGTGATTAAGTATCAGGCAATGACTCAGGCATTATGACTGAGCCGTCGCAATCACAGGTCGCTGGGTCTATTGCCGCAATTAACGCAATCACTTTGCCTTTCGCATGACGTCCATGCGAAAGTCGGCACATTCAATTTGTTTAATCACTGCGAGATGAGTATCAAATCTCCCTGTATCGACATTTGCAAGTTCGACGGCAAAACGGGTTTGTGCATTGGCTGTCTGCGTACACGCGACGAGTGCAAGGAATGGAAGAAGATGAAAAACACGCGCCGCCAAAAAATCATTGACGAGCGCCCGCGGCGCGCGGCAAAGCTCGACCGCGCGGCGAAGTAAAAGCACTCAGACGCTTGGTCCGCTTGTCCGCTTGATCGGCCTAGTCCAGCGACAGGCGCAGGGCAAATCCGATCAATGCGGCTGAAAAGGTCCAGCGCTGTACGGTTTGCGCGAGCGGATGCGAGCGCATCCAGTTTGCGATACGGGCGGCGCCGAGCGCATACACCGTGTCGAAACACACGCCGATCACCAGCAGAATCACGCCCAGCTCAACCATCTGCAAAGCGACGGGTCCCGCCTCCGGCCGCACGAACTGCGGCAGCAGCACCGAGCAGAACAGCAGTGCCTTTGGATTAAGCAGATTGGTCAGCAGCCCCTTGGCGAACGCGTGCCGCAAGGGCCGCGTGTCTGCCGTTATGGCAGCGTCCGTCGGCAACGCAAAAACCGGCGAACGGAAAATCTGCACGGCCACCCAGCCGAGATAGGCCGCGCCGCCGTACCGTACGACTTCGTAGAGCCACGGCGCGCTACGCAGCAACGCCGCGACCCCGCAGGCGGACAAGGTCACATGCGTGGCGCGTGCGACGCCGAGACCGCCGGCCGTCGCAAAACCGCCTCGCGCGCCACGCGCGATGGCTGTTTGCAGCAGCAACGCCATGTCCGGTCCAGGCACGGCATAAACGACCGCCAGGGCCGCGATATAGACGATCAGAAGATGCGCGGAAATCATGTGAGCCTCACGGTTTCGAGGGCTCTATATTGCTATCGACCCGTGAGCTTTTTCTGGCGACTTTGGCAGAAAAATGGCTTCACGTTAGGGGAACACGCTAAGATACAAGCCACCTTTAGACCTTTTCCCCAACAATGAACGACCTCGATAAAGTCGACCGCGCAATTCTCGTGGCCTTGCAAAACGATGGCCGCATGTCGAACGCGCGCCTGGCCGAAACCGTCGGCCTGAGCGAGACACCCTGTGCGCGGCGCCTCAAGCGGCTCGAAAACGACGGCTACATCGACCAGTACCGCGCCGTGCTGTCACGTTCGGCGCTCGGCTATGGCGTGGTCGCGTTCGTCTACGTGCGCTTTGCGGTCCACGACCGTGCAGTCGCTACGCGTTTCGAACGCGAGGTGCAGGCTATTGCGCGCATCCTGTCCTGCCACAACGTGTCCGGCAGCGCAGATTACGTGCTGCAGGTGGTCGCGCGTGATCTCGACGACTACGGCACCTTCATGC
The DNA here is from genome assembly GCF_036488795.1 of Paraburkholderia sp. Classification (GTDB taxonomy): domain Bacteria; phylum Pseudomonadota; class Gammaproteobacteria; order Burkholderiales; family Burkholderiaceae; genus Paraburkholderia. The sequence continues at coordinate 42,087 of NZ_DASXHA010000057.1, read as the reverse complement.
GCGATCAATTGCGCAGTCTGCCTGGCGTCACCTCGGTCGAATCATCGCTGTCCCTGCGTGAGGTCAAAGCGAACGGCGGCCTGCCAGTCATCTGAATTTGTATTAATCTCTCGTCCCTTGCCAGGCGTGCGCATCGAGTGCGCCGTGGCATAGTGACCGCATGGCCGCATTGCCGTATCAACCACGGAGCTTTCCTCATGAATCACGATCAGGCGCGAGCCGAAGAATCGCGCGCAATGGAGCGCGTGCTGGCCGCCACCATGCGCGTGCAAAGTGCATTCGCTTCGCTGCAATCGCAATTTCCGCCAGTCGGCGAAGGACGTCCCTCGCAGTTCGCGCTGCAAACCTTCGACGCTGCACTGCAGGAACTCGAAGACGCGCAAGCCGCCTTCGATGAATTGCTGGGTGACCTCCTTGACGGTAAGCGTTGAGTCGTCTATCCGCGCCGCTCGTGGGTAGCCGCTGCGGGTCTCGCGGCGGTTGACCTTGAGTCATCCGTGGTGTCGACCGCGAATTCGGGGGCACTCGGCGCGGCTGACCGTTAGTTGCGTTTGAAGCGTCAGATGACGGCTCACAACGGCCACCGCTTCTGTCCCCGCCAAAAAATCTTTTGATCGACCCCATTAACCGTAGTGGTTTCATACATATCGTTAAATTACGATATATGATTCGCCCTGTTGCGATACAGATGACTGGCTCGACTCGTGCCTCATCTGTCGCTCTCCATGAACTCGAAGCCCAGTCCGATGACGATCGACATCGATGCGATCCACAAGGCGTTAGCCAACCCGGCCCGTCGGGAGATTCTGCGGTGGCTGCGCGAACCGCAGCGGTATTTCGCCGATCAGGAATTGCCGCTGGACCAGGGGGTCTGCGCCGGCAAGATCGACGCTCGCTGCGGTCTGTCGCAATCCACGGTTTCGGCGCACCTGGCCGCATTGCAACGTGCCGGTCTCGTGAATTCGAAACGGGTTGGCCAGTGGATCTTCTTCAAGCGGAACGACGCCGTCATTCAGGCGTTTCTCGAGTACATGAACACGGAGTTGTGACCGGATCTCCGGCGCCGCTCCGGTAGTGCCGCACTTCTTTCATCACGCAGTTGTTATCGTCGCGGGCATCGTGCCCGCCAGGAAAGGTGACCTTATATGCCGAATCTTTTTGACCCGCTGCAGATTGGCGACATCACGCTGAAAAACCGCATCATCATGGCGCCGCTGACGCGCCAACGCGCCGGCGACATCCGCGTGCCCAACGCATTGATGGCGAAGTACTACGCCGAGCGCGCGTCCGCCGGGCTGATCATCAGCGAAGCCACCTCGGTGACGCCGCAAGGCATCGGCTATGCCGCGACGCCCGGTATCTGGTCGCAGGAGCAGATCGAAGGCTGGAAGCTCGTCACGAACGCGGTACACGCAGCGGGCGGCAAGATATTTCTGCAACTGTGGCACGTGGGCCGTGTGTCGGACCCGCTCTTCCTGAACGGCGAACTGCCGGTTGCGCCCAGCGCGATTGCACCGCAAGGCAACGTGAGCCTGGTGCGTCCGCAGCGTCCGTTCGTCACGCCGCGCGCGCTGGAACTGTCGGAAATTCCGGGCATCGTCGACGCGTATCGCAAGGGTGCCGAAAACGCCAAGGCGGCCGGTTTCGACGGCGTCGAGGTGCACGGCGCGAACGGCTATCTGCTCGACCAGTTCCTGCAGGACAGCACAAACAAACGTACTGATGCATACGGCGGCTCGATCGAAAACCGCGCCCGCCTGTTGCTCGAAGTCACTGATGCGTGTATCGAGGTATGGGGCGCCGGGCGCGTCGGCATGCACCTCGCGCCGCGCGGCGACGCGCATTCGATGGGCGACTCGGACCGCGCCGCCGCCTTCGGGTATGTGGCACGTGAACTCGGCAAGCGCAAGATTGCGTTCATTGCGGCACGCGAAGCGCTCGGCGACGATCGACTGGGACCGCAGTTGAAGGCAGCGTTCGGCGGCCCGTATATCGTCAACGAAAAGTTCACCAAGGCCTCCGCGCAGAAAGTGCTGGACGCCGGTGAAGCGGACGCCGTCGCATGGGGCGCGCTGTTTATCGCGAATCCGGATCTGCCGCGCCGCTTCCAGCTGGACGCGCCGCTGAACGAGCCTAACACTGCCACCTACTATGCCGAGGGCGAAGCCGGTTACACCGACTATCCGACCCTGGAAACGGTGGAATAAGAAACGCAGCGAGACGCGCCGTCAGGCGCATGCTACAAATGACGCGGCGGGGTCGGCCGGAGTGACATCCGGATCGACCCCGCCGCGTTCCGGTTGGGCCAGATCAATCGTGCCCCGCCCCCACCCCGCGGCACATGAACACACGTTTCGACTCATCAAGCCCGCGCTCGACATGCGCCGCGCGGATTGCCCGCAATCTGGCGTCGAGACTCGCGCTGTCCATCACGCGAAAGCCGAGTCGCAGGTAGTACGGCGCATTCCACGGCACATCCCGAAAGGTCGACAGCACCAGTTGCGACGCGCCCGCCGTGCGCGCCAAACCGGCCACCTGTTCGAGCAACGCCGCTCCGATGCGGCGCCCAGCCCAGCCGGTCAGCACATCCAGTTCCTGGATATAAAACCGCGTGACGAGCCGCGCGAACATCACGAAGCCCACGCAGCGCGCCTGATCGTCCACGGCGACGACAACCTCCGCCGCCTCGATCTTGCGCCGCACAAAGGCCACATCCATTGGCCGGGCATCGGCGATACCCACCATGTCGATGTCGGCAAAACGCTGCGCCGCTTCATACTCGATGGCGCGCACGGCTTGCGCCTCATGCGGCGCAGCAAAGCGAAAGGTGATGGAGGCAGCGTCCGGCATAGATACGTCAAGATCAAAGGAAGCTTCGAAGCATCGCACGACACGGCACACGCAGTCGGAACCGCGTCGTGCCCGCGCCGCCCGACCCGCCTTGAATATTGACACCGCCGCGCCGACACGAACAGGCACGCGCAAGCACAATCGCCGTTTTGCCACGGGCAACCGGGTGGTACACATCGAAAATAGCCGTGCTCGCAGGCTCGGTGTAAGCCCACGCGGCTCCCGCCGGACTACACTGCCGAAACCTTTGAACTCCCCTGATGCCCGATGGATCTGATGCACCTCTTGCAGGTTGCCCTGCATGTCGACCGAAACCTCGGCGGCCTGATCGCGCAATACGGCACGGCCGTCTACGGCATGCTGTTCGCAATCGTGTTCGTGGAAATCGGCTTCCTGCCGCTGTTCTTTCTGCCGGGCGACCCGCTGATCTTCATCTGCGGCGCCTTTGCCGCCACCGGCGCCCTCAACGTATGGCTCGTCGTCCCTGTACTGTTTGCCGCGACGGTGGCAGGCAGCATCGTCAACTTTCTGATTGGCCGGGCGATTGGCGAGAAGGTCTACACCGCCCAATACCGCTGGCTCGACAAGCACGCGCTGCTCAAAGCCCACGCGTTCTATGAGGCGCGCGGCGGCCTGACCTTTCTGCTGTCGCCATTCATTGCGGTCGTACGAACCTTCGCGCCTTTTGTCGCAGGCGTCTCGCGAATGACCTTCACGCGCTTCGTGTCGTTCGTCGTCGCCGGCGCCGCGCTGTGGATCGTGCTGCTGGTCGCCGCCGGCTATCTGTTCGGCAACGTGCCGGTGGTGCGCGACCACATGAGCTCGATCGTGCTGCTCGGCGTCGGCCTCGGTGTGGGCTCGCTGGCGGTGAGCAGCGTCTGGCGCTTCGTGCACAAGCGGCGGCAACGCGCCTGACGCCATCGGCCGCGATGGCAGGCAACAGTGCAGGAACACAGACCGTCATCGAAAGCTCCTGACAACAGGATGAAGGAGCCTGTTGCCCCGCCAGCGGCCGCGCAGTTACCCGGCAAGCACGCATTCGGGATGCTATTGTTAAGTTCGCGCGCCGCCGTCGTGCTCGCCACGCACCACGCCCATTCCAGGGCGGCGTGTGTTTTCCATTGCCCTCGTGTCATACAAAACATGCAGACTGCTTAGCAACAGCGTCTGCCATACACACTGGAGGTGCCGTCAAACCCCGTCGAACGATTGCCCAGGCCAGCCGTAGCAGTGCCCTCTCTCGCAACAGGTCCCCAGCCGCACGCGCCCCGCGGCGGCTACGGGGATTGAGCAACAAGCGGACTGAAGAACACTCTCACTCAAGGAGTCATCATGGCGAAAGTACTGGTTCTCTACTATTCGATGTACGGTCACGTGGAAACGATGGCTGACGCGGTGGCCGAAGGTGCGCGCTCGGTGTCCGGCACCGAGGTCACGATCAAGCGCGTTCCCGAAACCATTCCTGCCGATCAGGCGAAGGCACACGGCGTCAAGCTCGATCAGAAAGCACCCGTGGCCACCACCGACGAACTGGGCAACTACGACGCCATCATCTTCGGCACGCCGACGCGTTTCGGCAATATGGCGGGACAAATGCGCATCTTCCTCGACCAGACCGGCGGCTTGTGGATGAAAGGTGGACTGGTGGGCAAGATTGGCAGCGTGTTTTCTTCGACCGGCACCCAGCATGGCGGCCAGGAAACCACCATCACGTCGTTTCACAGCACGCTGCTGCATCACGGCATGGTGATCGTGGGCGTGCCGTACGCATGCGCGGGGCTGATGAAGATGGACGAGGTCACGGGCGGCACGCCGTACGGCGCGACCACGCTCGCCAACACGGACGGCAGCCGCCAGCCCACGCAAAACGAGCTGGAGATCGCGCGCTATCAGGGCAAGCACGTTGCCGAAATCGCGGCGAAACTGGCGGGCTGAGTTTTTCGCCCGGCCGCGGCGTCCGGCGTCCGGGCGCGCGGGTTCGCCGCGGCTTCATTCTGTAAGACCTGTGCCTCGCGCTTGCCTTGCCGGTTCTCTCACGCCAACACTTCCACACCTTGCACGGCCTGTCTGTCGGCGCGCGTGAGATCAGAGATAAACACGGCTGGCATGCCAGAATGAAGGACTCTCCTTCATTCAAGGTAGCCAGTGCCGTGGACATGCACATCAGTCTGCATGGCCGTCAGGATCTGACGGGCCAGATCTATCGTCAATTGCGCGCGGGCATCATCGACGGTCGGCTGGTGGCCGGTGAACGCTTGCCGTCGACCCGCGATCTTGCCGGCCAGCTCGGCGTATCGCGCAAAACCACGCTCGAAGTGTTCGAGCGGCTCGTCACGGAAGGCTATCTGCGCTCGCATCCCGGCGACGGCACCTTCGTCGCCGAAGGGCTCGTGCGCGTACCGCACGAGGCCGCTCACGCGCTCGATGAGATCGCTCCCGGCGATGCAGCCGCGGCCGGCACGGACCGGGCGGCCGCGCGCTCGATCTGGGCCGAGGTTCCGGACGCGCTGGGCATGCCGGAATTGCGCGCCGCCCTGCCCTTCGATTTTCGCGGCGGCGTGACCGACAAAACCCAGTTTCCGTTCGACGCCTGGCGCCGCTGCATCAACCACGCATTGCGGGTCCAGGCGCGCAGCCGCGGCGAGTATCGCGAGCCGGGCGGCGAACAGGAACTGCGCCTCGCCATTTCGCGCTACGTCGCGTTTAGCCGGGCGGTCTTGTGTAACTGGCAGGACGTGATCGTCACGCAAGGCGCGCAGCAGGCGCTCGATCTGCTGGCGCGCGTCGTCGTCAAGCCGGGCGATATCGTCGCGATGGAAGACCCCGGCTATCCGCCTGCCAGGGCCTTGTTCGCCGCGCAAGACGCAACGGTGGTCAGCGTGCCGGTGGATGCGCACGGTATCGTGACAGCCAGCCTGCCGCGCGATGCGCGCCTCGTGTATGTCACGCCGTCGCACCAGTTTCCGCTCGGTGTGCCGATGAGTCTCGAGCGGCGCATCGAGCTGCTCGAATGGGCGCAGCGCAGTCGTGCGGTGATTCTCGAGGACGACTACGACAGCGAATTCCGCTTCGAAGGACGGCCAATGGAATCGCTGAAGAGTCTCGACCGCGCCGGCCTCGTCGCCTACGTCGGCACGTTCTCGAAGACGATTTTCCCTGAGTTGCGGGTGGGCTACGTGGTGCCGCCGCGCTCGCTGAATCTGGCGTTGCAAAAGGCCAAACAGATCGGCGACTGGCACACCTGCACGCTGACCCAGACAGCCCTCGCCCGCTTCATGCTGGATGGCGACTTCGCCAAACATCTGCGGCGTGTCCACAAGCACTACGAGGCGCGCCGCAAGGTCCTGCTCACGCATCTGCATGGCGACCTCGCCCGCTGGATGGAGCCCGTCGTGCCTTCCGCGGGCATCCACCTGATCGCGCGGCTCAAGGACGGGGTGGAGGAAGCTCCCTTGATTGCGGCCGCGCACGACGCATCCGTCGCCCTCTACGGCATTTCGGTGTTCTATGTGAGCGAGCCGGCGCGCCACGGACTTCTGTTCGGCTACGGCGGCATGAATGCGCAGGATATCGACACCGCGCTGCAGCGGATCGCGAGGCTCCTGCGCAAAGGCGTCTAGGCACGTGTGATCAGGCATCTGCGCACTGGCTACCGGTACCCTCAAAATTCCAGAAATTGGTTATTTCAGAAAGCCAGTGATGCGCCTAATCTTACTCATGTCGCGCCGCCCGGCGCATCAACCAAGCCTGAGGAAACCATCATGCAATCCCGTCTCGACTTCTACAAAGCCAGCCCGCACGCGATCAAGGCCATGCTGGGGCTCGAAGAGTTTATCGGCAAGAGCAGCATCGAAAAATCGCTGGCGGAACTGGTGCGCCTGCGCGCGTCGCAGATCAACGGCTGCGCATTTTGCGTCGACATGCACACGACGGATGCCCGTAAAGGCGGCGAAACCGACCGGCGGCTCGCCAGCGTCGTCACCTGGCGCGAAACGCCCTTCTTCACCGAGCGCGAACGTGCCGCGCTCGAATGGACTGAAGCCGTCACGCTGGTATCCGAAACCCATGTGCCGGATGCGGTTTGGGAAGCGGTCAAGCCGCATTTCACCGAACAGGAGCTGGTCGACCTGACCTTGCTGATTTCGGCCATCAACGGCTGGAACCGCCTCGCAATTGCTTTTCGCAAGATGCCGGCTTGAGACGGACCCGAGCGACGTTCACGCGCGGCATCATTTCAACCCGAGCCGCTTTGCCAGCCGGTTGAGATTCGCGCGATCCAGACCCAGCTCGCGCGCCGTCGCAGCCCAGTTCTGGTTGTGGCGCGCAAGCGTGTCGCTAACCAGGGTGCGCTCGAACGCCGTCACGGCGCTGCGGAAGTCAGGCTGCGGATTTTCCGGCGCGAGTGTTTGCAACCCGTCGCCTTGCGCCGGGGTGACGCCGGACAACGCGAAATCAGCGGCGCTCAACGTGAGAATCCGGCGGCGCTCGCGATTGGCCGCCAGCGCCTTGAGCGCGCTTCGTCCAATCAGATGCTCGAGTTCACGCACGTTGCCAGGCCAGCCATAGGACAGCAAGGCAGCTTGCGCGTCGGCGGCCAGACGCATGCTCAGGAGGCCCAGCCGCGAGCGGTTCTCTTCGAGGAAAAAACCCGCCAGCAACAGCACATCGCGTCCCCGTTCCCGCAGTGGCGGAACACGCAAGGGATAAACGCTCAGCCGATGGTACAAATCTGCACGAAAGCGGCCCGCGCGTACTTCTTCAGCCAGATCGCGGTTGGTCGCCGCAATCAGTCTCACGTCCACCTTGTGTTCATGATCCGAGCCAATCCGTTGCAACTGGCCGTTTTGCAGCACACGCAGCAACTTTGCCTGCACGGTGAGCGGCAGTTCCCCCACTTCGTCCAGAAAGAGCGTGCCGCCGTCGGCGAGTTCGAATTTGCCGCGTCGATCGGACGAGGCGCCCGAAAACGCGCCTCGCACGTGGCCGAATAGTTCGCTTTCAACCAGCGTGTCCGGCAATGCCGCGCAGTTCAAACTGATCAGCGGTTTGTTCGCGCGCGCCGACAGCGCGTGAATTGCGTTGGCCACCAGTTCCTTGCCGACGCCGGTCTCGCCCGTAATCAGCACGGTCAGGTCACTGCCAGCTACCGTTTCGATTTCTCCCAGCAAGTGCCGGTGCGACTTGCTGCTGCCGACCATTTCGCGGCGGCTCTGGCCGCTCGCCTGCCGGTACGCTTCCGCGCGGCGCCGCTCTTCGTCGCTGGTACGCGCCAGCGTATCGATACGCTCCACCACGCTGACCGTCGCGGCGGCGAGGCTCAGAAACGCCTGCAGCGATGCCATATCGATGCTGTCGAAACGCGCCGGGTCCAACGCATCGAGCGTGAGCAGCCCCCAGGGCCGGCCGCCGATCAACAGCGGACAGCCAAGGCAATCGTGTACTTCCAGTTGCCCGTCGACCCCTTGCACGAGGCCATCGTAAGGATCGGGCAAATCGGAGTCCGCGGCGAAGCGGGTGGGCTCGGGTTGCGACAGCAGTTGCGCGAAGCGCGGATGCTCGCTGACCCGAAAGCGGCGCCCCAGCGTGTCGCTGCTCAGGCCGTCGATGGCGAGCGGCACCAGCGTATCGCCGTCCAGACGCAACAACGCCGCGGCATCGCCGGGAAACAGCGTGCGCAGACTGCTGAGCAGGCGCCGGTAGCGCTCGCTGTCGGTGAGATCGCGCGAGAGGTCCTGCATCAGCGGCACCAGCGCATCGAGGAGCGCCCGCGCAGTCATTCCGACTTCGCTTGCAGTCGGTCTAACCAGGGTCGAATGGACCATCAATGGATTTAAATAATTGATTTAGCGAAATTTTACTCTGCCGCGCAATTGCGCGACGGCGAGCCTGCCCGAAGTTCGAGCGCGCGTCGGACGGTTGCTGCGGTGATCCATCCCCGACCCTGTTGAATTCTTGAGCGGTCCGGCGCGTCGCGATAGCAAAAATTTGCTTGGGTAACCGTCTGATATCACACAGACTGAATCAACACCAGGCCGATGACGGAGCAATTCATGAACATCGAAAAGTCATGGGGCGAGCCGATCCAGCACGCGCACATCGACGGGGCGCCGGACCCACAGACGCCAGCCCTGCCGTTGCAGCGGGCCCGCCACGCGCCGCCGGTCTGGCACGCCATGCGCGTGGCGATCGGCCTGGTTTGCCTGTGGTCGATCCTGGAAACGCCCTGGGAGTTCGGACCCTCCGATGGGGTGGCGCGCATCATCGCACTGCTGCTCTCCAAATGCGTGCTGCTCGGCGCGGGTGCCGCCGCATTTTTTGGCTTGTCCTACGCCCGTCCGCTGTTCGTGTTTCTGTGCGGATCGAGTGTGATTGCGGTGGCATCGTCGCTGCCGTTCGAATTCACGATTTCGCATGAACTGTTCGCGCTCTCGTTGATCGAGTGCGTGCTCAAAGCGGCGCTCGTTGCGAGCTTCGCGATCGGATGCCTCAAACGGCAATGAAAGACACCTTCGACTCGCGCCTGTCAAACGGAGCGAGTCGTAGGCGCCTCATATCAATCCATTCCGCCTGTCAGCAGTTTGTTGGCAGCTTGTCATGCGCCTCTGGTTCGCCGCTTACCCGCGAGCGGCCTGCTCATGCTCCAGAATCGCCTTCGCCACCCCCGCGCCGTATGCCGGGTCCGCTTGAGTGCAGTGGTCGATATGCCGCTGCTGAACCGGTTTGGACACGCCGGCAATGGCCCGCGCGGTGTTGTCGAACAGCAGTTGCTTCTGCTGCGGCGACATCTTGCGAAACAGCGCGCCCGGCTGCGAGAAATAGTCCTGGTCGACGCGATGGTTCCAATGGTCCGCCGCGCCTTCGAGCGAGAGCGGCGGTTCCTTGAAGTCAGGCTGATCGACCCATTCGCCGCGCGAATTCGGTTCGTACGGGGTGGTGCCGCCGCGATTGCCGTCGACACGCATCAAGCCGTCGCGGTGATAGCTGTGCGTTGCGCATTTCGGCGCATTCACCGGAATCTGGTTGAAGTTGACGCTCAGGCGATAACGCTGCGCATCGCTATACGAAAAGAGCCGCCCTTGCAGCATCTTGTCCGGTGAAAAACCGATACCGGGCACGACGTTGGCCGGATTGAACGCCGACTGTTCGACATCCGCGAAGTGATTCTCGGCATTACGGTTCAGTTCCACCACACCGACCTCGATCAGCGGATAGTCGCCGGTCGGCCAGACCTTCGTGAGATCGAACGGATTCAGGTGATACGTCGCCGCGTCCTTCTCCGGCATGATCTGCACGAAGAACGTCCAGCGCGGAAACTCCTTGCGTTCGATGGCCTCGTACAGGTCGCGATGCGAACTCTCGCGGTCTTTACCGACCAGCGCTTCGGCCTCGGCGTCCGTCAGGTTCTCGATACCCTGCTGTGTACGAAAATGAAATTTGACCCAATGCCGCTCATTGGCTGCACTGATGAAACTGAAGGTGTGGCTCCCAAAGCCGTGCATGTACCGGAACGACTTCGGCAAACCACGATCGCTCATCACGATGGTGACCTGATGAAGCGCTTCGGGCAATTGCGTCCAGAAGTCCCAGTTGTTTTCGGCGCTGCGCAGGCCGGTGCGCGGATCGCGCTTGATGGCGTGATTCAGGTCGGGAAAATTCAGCGGATCGCGCATGAAGAACACGGGCGTGTTATTGCCGACCATGTCCCAGTTGCTCTCTTCCGTATAGAACTTGAGCGCGAAGCCGCGAATGTCGCGTTCGGCATCGGCCGCGCCGCGCTCGCCGGCGACGGTGGAAAAACGCGCAAACATAGGCGTCTGCTTGCCGATTTCGGAGAAGATTTTCGCTCGTGTGTACTTCGTGATGTCATGCGTCACGGTGAACGTGCCGAATGCGCCTGATCCTTTCGCATGCATGCGGCGCTCGGGGATCACCTCGCGGTCGAAGTGCGCGAGCTTCTCGAGAAACCAGACGTCTTGCAGCAACGCGGGGCCGCGCGGACCGGCGGTCAGGGTGTTGTTATTGTCGACGACGGGTGCACCAAATGCAGTAGTGAGTTTGTTCATGGTCTGCCTTCTTGATTGAGCGCAGCGCCGACCGGCGCCGCGATGCGTTGGAACAGCAAAGCCTGAGGTAGGGCACTAGCGGAATCCGTACATCTGACTCATTGATATTAGTCAGCCTGTGGAATCGCGTGGTCTTAAATGTCGGGAAATTGCGCTGATGGACACGAGGCGCATGGTCGTGCGGAAGCGGTCATGCGGACGAGTTGACCTGGCACTTACCAGGAGGTAACATTCGGCCTTCAATACTACGTACGAGCGGGTGCGAAAAACGTAGTGCCGCCCGGGATACCGGGTCCCACCTGGAGTGGGAGTTCTGTCGAAAGGCAGATAGAGAGCCCCGCATACGACGGCCACCGAAAGGTGGCCGTTGGTCTTTCTGCATCCCCACCTTACCGTTCCTGGTGCGTTCCTTTAGCTGCGGATGTTTTTGCCAAGGTATGTTGCGCGCAGGAGGGTCTCGAATACGACCTTTCCTGCCTTTGCCTGACGCTTCGTTAGTCCGTTGTCCCGCACATATGCCGATTGGACGCGGAGCACGAGGCGGCGCCTGCGGCTTCTGTCTCGCTTTACTTCAAGGAAAACCGCGTACAGAGAGGTTGTTCCATCAGCGCCTATGTTCTCCAGCGTGACAAAGTTGGGTTGTCTATGGTCAGCAACGGTGATTCGTCGACTGAAAAGACTGTGAACGATATTCCGCAAATAGCGGCGGGACAATTCGTAGCGGCTGACGTTCAGGACGCGACGCTCTTTGCCATCGTCATAAATCTCATCGACAGGTATGGCGTGAGACGGTCGTGCGTCCCGCCGGAGGCTATGCGAAAAGCAGTGACACGAAAACAGCACGAGTACCGTGACGTCGCTACCGAGACCGGGATCAACCTTAAACGCGGGTGGATCGAGATGGGTCAGATCCCACGGAATTCCGCGGCAGAAGACTTTCCGGCAGCATTGCGCGGCCTCTGGCGAGACATCAACAGCTTGAACTTCGATCTTCGACATTACCTTGTTTTGTTCGGATAGCTTATTATTCTATAGCCACCTCAAATCTGAACACCAGATCAGCCAAACGGACAATGTCGAACGGCCACACAAAAAAAAGCCCGCTGACGCGGGCAACCCTCTCGGAGGAGAACACGGTACGACCATCCAGATTCAGCCTTTCGTCGCTCCAAACGTCAGTCCGGCGACAAAGTGCTTCTGCATGGCAAAGAACATCGCGACCGAAGGCAACGCGGCGAGAATCGAACCCGCCGACACCAGATTCCACGCCGTGGTCCACTGCCCTTTCAATGCCGCTACACCCACTGTAATCGGCGCGGCCGCGTCGCCTTGTGTCAGACACAGCGCCCAGAAGTAGTCGTTCCACACAAAGGTGAACACCAGAATGGCCAATGCCGCGAGCGCCGGACGTATCAGCGGCAGCACGATACGGAAAAACACCGTCCACTCGTTCGCGCCTTCAATGCGGGCCGCCTCCACCAGCTCGAACGGCAGCTGCTTGATGAAGTTGCGCAGAAACAGCGCGCAAAAGCCGGTCTGGAACGAAACGTGAAACAGGATCAAGGCGCCCACCGTGTTGAACAAACCCAGCTTCAGCGACAGATCGCGCACCGGAATCATCAACACCTGCACCGGTACGAAATTGCCCGCCACGAAAGTGGCGAACAACGTGCTGTTGCCGCGAAACCGGTAGATCGCCAGCGCAAAGCCCGCCATTGCCGCCATCGTGATCGACCCCACCACCGCCGGTACCGTGATCAGGACGCTGTTCCAGAAGTAATGCAACATCGGCGACGTGGTGAGCGCGTCGCGGTAGTTGTCCCACATCGCGAAGTGCTTCGGCCAGCCCCAGTAGTTGCCTTCGCTCAGTTCGTCGGACGAACGCACTGACGTCACGAGGACCGCGATCATCGGCAGTAGCCAGATCAGCAGTGCGACCGGCAACGACAGCTTGTACAGACGCCGCGTCGTGGGTTTCCATTTGGCAATCGGCAGCGGATACATGACGGGCTCCTTATTGCTCGGCGCGCAACATCCGCCGCAGGTGATAGACGATGTAGACCAGCATGATCGCGAACAGCACCACCGCCACCGCCGCGGAATAGCCGATCCGGTAATACTTGATCGCCTGGTCGTACATGTAATACGCGAGCACCGTCGAGCTTTCGAACGGACCGCCGCCGGTCATCACCGAAATCAGATCGAAGCTGCGTAGTGCGCCAATCACGGTCACGACAATGGCCATGAAGGTGGTCGGCCGCAGTTGCGGCAGGATCACATGCCACAGCATCGACCAGCCGTGTGCGCCTTCCATGCGCGCAGCCTCGACCTGTTCGCCATTCAACGAAGTCAGGCCGGTCAGATACAGAATCATGCAGTAAGCCGTCTGCGGCCACAGCGCGGCGAAGATGATGCCGAAGCTCGCATAATGCGGGTCGCCGAGCACCGGCACACCGTGCCCCAGCATCAGCGCGAGCAGCCCGAAAGTCGGATCGTAGAACCATGAAAAGATCAGCCCGACCACCACGCCCGACAGCACGAACGGCGCAAAAAACAGCGACTTGACGATGCGAATGCCGCCCACCGCCTGGTTCAGGTACAGCGCGACGGCGAGCCCCATCGGCGGGGCCAGCAGGAACAGCACCAGCCAGATCAGGTTGTTCTTCAGCGCCGTATAGAAGGTCGCCGTATGGAACAACTCAATGTAATTCGCGAGTCCGACAAAACCCGGATCGGTCATGCCGTCCCAGTTGAAAAAGCTGATGCGTATGGTCGAGAGAATCGGCCACACCACATAGATCGCGACCATCACACATGCCGGCGCGAGGAACAGGAAAGCCGCACGCTGCTGGCGGCGCGCCGTGGGTGACGGACGGCGCGCTGACGCGAGACGGGAGGCGCCGGACTGCGCGGCACCGTCTGGCCCATTGGCGTCCCCAGGAATCGAACGACGGCTGACGGAGTGAAGCACGGCGATTCTCCTGATCGATACGGGTCACAGCCTGGTTCGGCGAAGGCGGCAAGCACTCACCGCCCTCGCCTGTGGCGCTTACTTCTTGTAGATCCGCTGACGGGTCTGCTCGAGTTGCGCGAGCACGTCGTCCAGTTTCGACGGATCGGACACGAACTGCTGCATGCCCTTCATGCCTTCGTCGGCCATTTCCTTGGTCATGTCACGATCGTAGAACTGCGCAATACCGCCCTTCGTGTTGGCAAGAATCTGAAAGCCGATCTTCGAGATCGGATCTTCGGGTTCCGGCGACTTGCTGTTCGCCGACAACGAGCCGAGACCGGTCGCCAGTTTCGCGCCAATCTCCGGCGTCTCGACAAAGGCGAGGAATGCGTGCGCGTCCGCCTTGTTCTTCGCCTTCGACGGAATGTGCAGCGACTCCACCGGACCATCTTCGGCGGTCGGCACCTTCGCGTCGATGATCGGGAACTGGAAGTACCCCATCTCCGGTTTCACGTTCGCCGGGAAACCACCCGTGATGAACGTGCCCATCAGCATCATCGCGGCCTTGCCCTGGAACAGGAACGGTTGGGCGGCGTCCAGATCGTAGGACAGCGAATTATCGATAAAGTAGCCGTTGTCGATCAGCTGCTTCCACGTCGTATACACCTTCTTCACGCGCGGATCGGTGTACGGCACTTCGCCCGCCATCAGCTTCTGATGGAACGCATTGCCGTTCAGGCGCAGGTCCAGATAGTCGAACCAGCCGGCCAGCGTCCACGCATCGCGCCCGCCCACGGCAATCGGCGTAATGCCCGCGGCCTTGAGCTTCTTGCAGGCGTCGAGGAATTCATCCCATGTCTTCGGCTCGCTCGCGATGCCGACCTTCTGGAACAGGTCCTTGCGGTAGAACATGCCCCACGAGTAGTACACCGTCGGCGCGGCGTATTGCTTGCCCTTGTACGACGACGCTTCCTTCGTCGAAGCATAAGTATTGTTCCAGCCGTTTTTCGCCCAGTCGCCGCTCAGGTCCTCGAACAGGCCGCGTTGCGCGTAATACGCCATCCGTTCGCCGTCGTGCCAGTTGACGATGTCGGGCGCGACTGTCGTGAGCCAGCCAGGCAGCTGCACCTTGTAGGCTTCCTCATCGATGAACGAGACGTTCACGTCGGTGCCGGGATGGGCCTTTTTGAATTCATCGACGACCTCCTGCCAGACCGCGCGCTGGCTTGCGCCCTTGAACGCGATGTTGATGGCGAGCGTGCCGGCCTGCGCGCTGCCCGCCATCGATGCCGCCGCGCTAGCCGCAGTCAGCGCCACGGCAAGCAGAATCTTGCGTAGTTTGAGTGTCATGCCTGTCTCCTTGGTTTTACGTCGTTGTCGATGCTGCCAGGGTGCTGCCTTAAAAGGATTGCCGTGCGTCCTCAGCTGCCGCGGTAGACCGCCACGCCTTGCGGTTCGATGTCGCGCGAGCCGATCACGAACGCCGACGCGTCGATGTCCGCGAGCGTATGAATCGCGTCGCCGTAGTTCAAAACATAGGTCAGGCCGCCTCGCCTGCTGATGCGAATGCTGTCGCCCACCGCCGTCACATCGAGCCCGGCTTCACGCGCAATCTGCGCAAACAGGCGAGCCGTCAGCGCGTCGTCGAACAGGCTCGCAAGGTAATGGATCGCGCCGCTGCGAACATACGCGGGATGGCCATCCGCGAAACGTCCGAGCACCTCCGGCGCCGCTGGGCCCGACGCGGCCGTAGCCGTGGTGTCGAGCAGATCGCGCCAGTGCCGCCCGAAGCCATCGTTGAGATTCGCACTGCCGGTCAGCCGGACCGCTTCGGCGACATTGGGCCGCAACGACTCGACGCGCCACACGCGCATCGGCAACACCGAACTCAGCGAACCCGGCGGCAAGCCGGCCGGGATCTGCAGATCAACGGTCTTCGAACCCGTGCGCGGACCGAGCACGACCTGCGCGCCCGATTGCGCAAGCCGCTCTGCAAAACCCACGGGCACCACCGGTAGCGGCGGCACCACGATCATCTGATAGCCGTCAAGCGCTGCATCGACCGGCACCACGTCCACATCCAGACCGAGGCCACGCAGCGCCGAGTAATACTCGAACGCGAAGCGCGGATAGTGGAAGTCGGCGCCCTGCGGATGAATCTCGAACAGCCACTTCGCCTCGTAGTCGTAGACCAGTGCGACCTTCGAGCGGATGTTGGCATTCGCATCCGCGGTGGCTGACAGCACCTCGCGAATCTCCTCAGCCACCCGCGCCGCCTCGCTGCCGCCCATGTCCAGGCGGTTATCCGGCGTGTTCAGACCGGCATGCATCTGCTCCTGCGCGAACGGCGCCTGGCGCCAGCGGAAATACGACACGCAACCCGCGCCGTGGGCGAACGCTTCCCAGCTCCACAGCCGCACCATGCCGGGCAACGGCGCGGGATTCCAGTGCGCCCAGTTCACCGGCCCAGGCTGTTGCTCCATCACCCAGAACGGCAGCTTCGACATGCCGCGATAGACATCGTGATTGAACGATGCGAAATCCGGATGACCGGTACGCAGCCACTTCGCTTTCAACTCCGGCGCGAACCACTGCTCTTCGAGCGCGCCGAGCGGGTAGCTGTCCCAGCTGGCCACGTCCAGATCCGCCGCGACCTTGTAGTGATCGAACTCGGTGAAAAGCTGCATGAAGTTGTGCGCGACCGGGCGCCCCGGCGAATGCGCGCGGATGATCTCGACCTGCATGCGGTTGTAGCGCGCCACCTCATCCGAGGCAAAGCGCCGGTAATCGAGCCGGTGCGACGGATGCGCCTCGGTGACGGTCGCCACCGGCGCGTCGATCTCGTCGAAGCTGCGGTATTCCATGCTCCAGAACACCGTGCCCCACGCGCGGTTCAATGCGTCAACGGTCTGGTAGCGCGCCTTGAGCCACTCGCGAAACCGCTCCACCGCCGCCGGCGAATAACTCACCACCGTCTGATGACAACCGTATTCGTTGTCGGTCTGCCAGTACGCCACCGCGGGATGCTTGCCGTAACGCTCGGCGACCGCCGTGCAGATGCGCTGCGACGCGGCGAAATACGACGGCGACGAAAAGTCGTAATGGCGACGCGAACCGAATCCGCGCGGCCGGCCATCGGCGCCCACCGGCAAAATGTCCGGATGGCGGTCGATCAGCCACTTCGGCGGCGTCGCGGTGGGCGTGCACATCACCACCTTGAGGCCGGCCGCGCCGAGCACGTCGACGGCACGGTCGAGCCAGCCCCAATCGTATTCGCCGGGCGACGGTTCCATCCGGCTCCATGCGAATTCGGCAATCCGCACCTGCTCGATACCGAGCGCTTTCATCCGGCGGGCATCGTCTTCCCACATCGATTCCGGCCAGTGTTCCGGGTAATAGCAGACTCCAAGGCGCATTCGAAGATCCTTTATGCGTAGTGTTCGACGGGTTCGAGAGAAGCGACGGCCAGGCCGTCCTCGGTAAACAAGTGACAGGCTGATGCGGGCGCACGGAAGCTGGCGCGATCGCCCTGCTTCAGACGTGTATCGCCGGGCGCCTTGGCGACCAGCACGGCGCCGTTGGCCTCGTCCAGATGAAGGTAGCTGTGCTCGCCCAGTTGTTCGACGAGCGAAACCGTGCGCGTGAGAACGGCATCCTGGGAGGCGGACGTGGCGTCGACCAGTTCCAGATGTTCGGGCCGCACGCCGAAGGTCACCGCCTGGCCCAGGCTCAGACCCGTGCCGTCGACCTTCAGGCGTACGGTTTCGTTGCCGGCATCGAGCCTGATACCGACGCCGGATGCGTCGATCGCCGTCACGCGCGCCGGCAGGAAATTCATCCGTGGCGAGCCGATAAAGCCGGCCACGAAGCGGCTGTTCGGACGGTGATACAACTCGAGCGGCGCGCCGATCTGCGCGATGCTGCCGAACCGCTCGGTGTCCTTGCCGGCGTGCAACAGCACGATCTTGTCGGCCAGCGTCATCGCCTCGATCTGGTCGTGCGTCACGTAAACGACGCTCGCCCTGGCAAACTGCTTGTGCAGACGCGCGATCTCCACGCGGGTCTGGCCACGCAAGGTCGCATCCAGATTGGAAAGCGGCTCGTCGAACAGGAACACGCCCGGCTCGCGCACGATGGCGCGGCCAATCGCCACCCGCTGCCGCTGCCCGCCGGACAACGCCTTGGGCTTGCGTTCGAGCAGCGCTTCGAGTTGCAGGATGCGCGCGGCCTCGCGCACCTTGCGGTCAATTTCGTCTTTGGGGGTTTTGGCGAGCTTCAGGCCGAAGGCCATGTTCTCGAACACCGACATGTGGGGAAACAGCGCGTAGCTCTGGAACACCATCGCCACGCCGCGCTGGGCCGAGGGCACGTCGTTGACGATACGCCCGCCGATGGAAAGGTCGCCGTCGGTGACGTCTTCGAGACCGGCGATCATCCGCAGCAAGGTGGACTTACCGCAGCCCGACGGCCCGAGAAACACGCAGAACTCGTTCTCGCCGATTTCCAGATCGACGTTGCGGATGACCGCGGGGCCATCGCCGTACGATTTCTGGACGCCTCTCAACGAAATGCTCGCCATTGCCTCGTCTCCGTGATTTAATCGCGTCAAATTCGGAGATTAAGCGCTTAACCTGCGAAGCCGAAAAAAATTGACCGCGCGCGATCAATGGGCTTGCAGTGTCTCCGGATTCGTCTAGGTCTATGCGGCAAATGTTGCCGTGGCTTACGTCCGGACGCAAATCTTGAGAAATCGTCCCAAATAGTGAATCTGTGATGGCAACCTTGAACGAAGTCGCGCGCCGCGCCGGCTGCACCCCTGCCACCGTGTCGAACGTGCTGCGCAATCGCGGCCGGGTGGGTGAACAGACCCGCCAGCGGGTGCTCGCCGCTGTCGAAGCGCTCGGCTATCAGCCGCACCTGGCCGCACGCGCCCTCGCCGAAGGCCGCGCGCCGACCATTGCGCTGATGGTGTCGAGCATCGCCAATCCGTTCTATCCGGAGTTCGCGCTGGCGGTCGAGCGCGCCGCGCGCAGCAGCGGCCAGTACCTGATCATCTGCAATACGAACGAAGATCCGCTGATGGGCCGCGCGTACCTCGAACAGATCGCCGGCACGCTCTCCGAGGGTGTGCTGGTGATGAACGCCAATCTCGACTTCGCGGATCTGCACAAGACGGAGGCGCGTGGCGCGCCAGTCGTGCTGTGCATGTGGGAGCGGCCCAACCAGTCGCCGGGTTTGCCATGCGTGGCGGTCGATTTCCGGCTGGCCGGCGAACTGGCCGGCCAGCATCTGCTGGAACTGGGGCATCGCCGGATTGGGGCGATTGTCGGCAGCAAGGTGTCGGGTATTCACGCCGCGCGTTACGAAGGCTTTCTGGACGCACTACGGGCCGCCGGTCTCGACCCATCCCACGCCCCCGTTCTTCACGCGCCCGACACGACCCAGGGCGGCTATCGCGCAGCGCGCGCACTACTGGAAGCGGACCCGCGACTCACGGCGATTTTCACCACCAATGACCTTCCGGCGCTCGGCGTGCTGCACGCCGCCGCTGATCTCGGCTTGCGCGTGCCCGAGGATCTCTCCGTGACCGGCATCACGGATATTCAGCTCGCACAAGAATCGCGTCCCGCCTTGACCACGGTCGCCGTGCCGACCGTGGAAGCCGCAGAACTGGCGGTCTCGCTACTGCGCGAACTGATCGAAGCGTCGCCTCGCGGACGGGCGATAGCCGGTGCAACACCGCGCATGGACGTGACCTCCGCGCCGACACTCGTCGTGCGCGGCACGACCCAGCCGCCCAACTCGAGCCGGGCCCGTTGAGGGTCGGGGCTATTCGCTGGCCGGCCAGGGCAGATGGGGGGCGGACCAGTCGAGTTCTGTGCCCACCACCAGACGGCGCTCGGGCGACTGGATCGCCACCGTCACCGCGATACACGGCCGCCCGCTCGCGAGCGACAGATAAGGGTTGCTCGTCACCGGCACGCCCGGCAGCAACACCGCATTTCTGAAATACGGACGATGATCCCAACGCGCATCGCGCGGGTCCGCCACCGGCTGCAGCGACTCGCCGTCGTGCGCCGCCGCCCGGCCGGGAATCTCATGGCCGATCTGGCGCCCTGTGTCATCCAGAATGAAGCAGCTGATGCACAGCGCCTTGTGCGCCAGTTCCGCGAAGGCGTGTTCCATCGCGACACCGTTCATCAGCGCGTCGGCGGCGCTGCGCAGCGCCGCGCGGTACGGCTGCAGCTCGCTTTCGAACATCGCATGCAGATGCGCGCGGCCTTGCGCGATGACATCGAATGATTGGTCGATCAGCCGGTTGACCGAGTCCGGCGGCGCGATCTCGGCGGCGGGACGCCCCAGCAAAAAGCCCTGCGCGAAGTCGACGTTCGATTCGACCGCCAGAATCAGTTCCTCGGTCGTCTCCACCCCTTCGACGACCACCAGCATGCCGGCCTGATGCAGCAAGGACACGAGCTTGGGCAGGATCGACTGCTGGGTGCCCGGAATCGTCGCGCGGATCAGTTCGCCGTCGAGCTTCACGAAATCCGGCCGGATCCGGAACAGCCGGTCCAGATTCGACTGGCCCGCGCCGAAGTCATCCACCGCGATCAGGAAACCGTGTTCGCGGTAACGCGCCGCCGCCTTCGACATATCGTCGACGCTGCCGCCATGCGACTCCAGAATTTCGAGCACGATCTTCTCGGGCGCGAGACGTGCCGAGCGCACGATGCCGGCCAGCTGGTCCGCATAGCCGTCGGCCACGAAAGTGGCAGGCAGGATGTTGAGAAAGATCCACGCGTCGCTCGGAATCAGCGAGCGCGCATTGCTCAGGTGCACCACGTGACTGGCGCGGTCGAGCGCGCCTTCGTCACTGAGCGGGCGTGGCGCGAACAGCACTACGGGCGGCACCAGCGTGCCGTCGGCCTGCTCGCCGCGCAGCAGTGCCTCGAAGCCGACCTGCTTCTGATGCGACAGGCTGTAGAGCGGCTGAAAGTGCGACATCAGGTAATAGTCGTCCCAACGCGGCCGCACGGCTTGCGACGCATCGCCGAGCGCGCCGCTGGCGAACAGTTGCAGCGGATCGAACGACATCGCGCGCTCGGCGCATACGCGGTTGCGGCCGGAATGCTTGGCGCGCAACAAGGCTTCGTCGGCGCGGTCGAGCAGAGCCATGATGCTTTCACCCGCACGGTGCTCGGCCACGCCGAAACTGGCCGTCACGTAGCCGTCGGGACGCGCGATGCCCGAAATCGCGCCGCGCAGGCGTTCGGCCAGCGCGATGGCCGAAGTCAGCCCTTCCGGCCGCAACACGGCGAACTCCTCACCACCGATCCGGCTCACGCTGTCCTGCGCGGTAGTCTGGTCCATCAGCATCTGCGCGACTTCGGACAAGGTCTGATCGCCGATCGCATGGCCGAACTGGTCGTTGAGCGACTTGAAGTAGTCGATATCCACGAAGATGGCGCACACGCGCGCTTCGGCACCGAGCGCGGCGAGGCGCCGCTCGGCCTGCTCCATGAAGGCGCGGCGGTTTTGCAGGCCGGTCAGCGGATCGGTGGCGGCCAGCTCCGCGAGGCGGTTTTCGAGCAGAAAATGATCGCGTCTGAACCAGTAAAAGCCCAGGTGAAACACCGCCGCCGTGGGCAGGCCGATCACGACCCACAGCCAGGCGACCACGTTCACGTCGTGGACGTGCGGCTCCCTGAACAGCAGCGGGATGCCTGCCGCATAGAAAAGCGAGGTGCCGACGAGGAAATGACCGGGGGTCAGCCAGAGCGGCCCGGCGCAGATCGGAATGACGAGCAGCGCGGGCAGCGCCCACAACAGCGGTTGCTCGAGACCATAAAGGTTCAACCCGATGTCGAGCAGCAGCACCAGCACATAGGCCACGCCGACGGCGCCGAACAGCAAGGTGCTGTGCGCCTTGCGGATACTCGCGACCAGCAGCGCCAGGCACACGATGCAGGCGAGACGGTAAGGCAGTGCAACGGTAGGACCCGCGACCAGGCTGCGCGCCAGCACGAATGCCAGGGCGGCCACTACCGTAAAGGCCATCGTAACCGTCGAAAGCGGCCGTTGCTGTTCTAGCGAGCGGCGGTGGAAGCGGTGACGCAAATGGGCATCGGTCATGTGTTGCGTTGGGATGGAAAGCATATTGATAGAAATCAGTCCAGCTCCGTCACTTTGCCCATGTATAACGGCATCTGTCTGACAAATATTAATGCTCCCACTTAACAAAATTAACCGAAGCCCGCCGCGCAGCTCCCGCTTTTCCTCCTGGTGCCCTTCCCGCTGGTCGGTCCGCCGGCTCTTCTGCGCGGCCTGTCTTACGGGCCTCCGCGCGCAGCTCGCCACATGCCGGCTTTAAAGCGCCCGCATCACCCGGTCCCGTCCCGAAGCCTTGGCCGCGTAAAGCGCGGCGTCCGCCCGCGCCATCAGCGCGGACAACGGTTCGCCCAGGCGGTGCTGGTCGACGCCGACGCTAAAGGTGTATTTCGACACGCCAGGCAAGGCGGGACCACCGCGTTCGGCCAGTTGCTGGCGCAAGCGCTCCAGCATGGCTGCCGCTTCGGAGACTGTCGTACGCGGGCACAGCACGCCGAATTCCTCGCCACCCAGCCGCCCGAACACATCTCCGGCTCGAAGCTGACCCTCGACGAACGACGCGAAGTGCGTCAATACCGAGTCGCCCGTCGCATGGCCGCAGGTGTCGTTGATCAGCTTGAACCGGTCGATGTCGATGATGGCGAGCGCGACCGGCGTCCCGCTGCGCGCCGACATATCGAGCATGGTTTGCGCTTTCAGCAGAAAGGCGCGCCGCCCCCACGCACCGGTCAGATCGTCGACATTGGCAAGACGCTCGAGACGCTGGGCGAGACGATCGTGCGCGAGCATCACCATGCCGATCGACACGCACGGCAACGCCAGAATGCCGATGCCCATGAAGGCAATATTGACCGGTGTGACCTGCAGGAGACTGGTCTGCGTCAATTGCCCGGTGCCGTAAAGCATGCCGCGCGCCAGATGACCGACACATAGCAGCAGCGCCGTGACGGCCACGAAGTAATAACCGTAAGCCGGACGGTCCGAGGGCCGCCTGCGCAGCATCATCCACGCGAGCGACGCGTACAGATAGCCATGGAATGCCGAAACGACCGCCACCCGCGCGTCGAAATCCGGCTTCACGAAGGTCCAGTAAACGATACCGGCGAACACGGCGACGGCACCCACGTAGCCATCCACCGGATGCGTGCCGCGCCCCATGAAACGGTGACAGCCTTCGAGCACCAGCAGCAGCGATACCGCCAGCAGCTGGTTCGCCGTCAATATGGACAGTAGTGGCGACGCATGCCCCTGGGTCGCATACAGCAGCATGGACACCATGGCCAGCACGTTGGCCCCGATCCACAAGCCGAGACCCGGGATGGCCGCCGGCAGCAACGATCCGAGCACCGCGGCCGCCATCAGGCCGGACAGCACGGTCACAACGAGAATACTGACTGGGTTGAGCATGCGCGGAGTAAGGTGCAAACCGGAACGATCCGGCGCACGAACGGTTATGACGACGGTTGAGACAAAACCCGCTAACCGTTGCATTGACGCGAGCGGCCATTGAGGTGCCGTATTTCACACCAGAATGCGAAGCAACGGTTGCATCGTCAACCAAAAAGAATCGGCAAACGATTGGCGTCCATCAGTAAGTTATGCCGGACACACTGATGCAGGCGCACAACACCTGCGCAAGCCGCTACCTGCGGCCAGCTGACGCAAAAGCGCGTACGGTTTTACGTTTACCGAATCTTGCAGGTGCCCTTGATAAAAGGCCACGCGCAATGCATCGGAAAAATTTTCGCGTTTGAATTGCATCTGATGTCGCGAAACGTGCGTAAGGGCATATAACCCGGAAGCGTCCGGTGGTAGCGAAAAGTTATTCTCTTCAGTAGACTGCGCGTAAAGGGGCGGCGGGTCACACTGGATCGAGCAGAACGCATAACAGTCACCGCCGGGCGCGTGCAACGCGCGTCTACCCGGCAACGTATTTCAGATGTCCGTTTTCACGCACCCGTGCCACTACGGTTTTAACGAACGGTCATCCTTTCGGAAAATATGGTCCCAATTCTCGACTACCTGCTTGCTCGCCAGATATCTCCTCAATGGCGCGGTTTGCTCACTGCATTGGCAGAAGAATTTGAAGCGCAGATCGGACACGGTGAACTGCGTCAGTTGATGTATCGGATCGGCTGCCGTTATGCGGCAGCGCATGCCTTACCGGCCTGCGCCTCCACCGCGGATCTCGCAGAAGCGTTGAACGCGGTCTGGCAGCAGGAGGATTGGGGCTACGTCGAACTGTCGGATGAGGCGCAATACCTGCGCATCGAGCACTACTGCGCGCCGCTCCAGGCGTTCGG
The DNA here is from genome assembly GCF_036488795.1 of Paraburkholderia sp. GTDB lineage: Bacteria > Pseudomonadota > Gammaproteobacteria > Burkholderiales > Burkholderiaceae > Paraburkholderia. The sequence goes on along the minus strand of NZ_DASXHA010000057.1, from coordinate 17,809 downwards.
CAACGCGGCCCTGAGCTGGACGCCGGCATTCCTCGAAGGTGCGTATCAGAGCTGGCTCAGCGCACTCGGCGCAGACGGGCTGTCCGTCGCGCAGGCAAGCGAATTCGATGCAACCGCCAAGCTGGAATTCCGGCTCGGCCGATATCCGGCATAGGTACTTCTGCGTAATGGTTCTTCCGTTATCGGCTGTGTAAGCAGGTAGGGGCAAGAAGATATGAACAAGACGGCGGCAACATGAGTCCTTCCAGCGACATCGAAACACTCTTCGGACATTTTGGCGGCAACGCCGGCGACTACCAGGAAATCGGTCGCGAGAACGAGGCGCGCAGCGCGCGCACACGCTGGCCGCTTCTCGTCACACTCGACCTGACACAGCCGCCCATTCCAGCGGTTGCCCAACGGCGCGATCCCCACACGGCACCGCGCGACGCAAGCGCACAGGCGAAGGACGAACGTGCCGGCGCAACGCCTGCTGACGCGGCCCAAGCGGCTCAAGCGGCTCAAGCAGCCGACACGCGCGATGCGCGCGCCAAGGCGCCGCTTTTCGCGCGCGCGCATCGACGCAATATTCCGCCAGTTGCCAACACCATGAAAGCCGACGAACCGCGTGGCGCCGATCGCTTTGCCGCGCCGGCCGATCTCGTTGATCCGGTCGCACCGGCCAGCGGCCACGCGGAGTCAGTTGAGCTTACGTCGCCGGTGTCCGGCGCTGCCGCGGCGGTGCCCGGCGCGCAGCCTGTGCGTGCGTCCGCGCCGCCCGCTGCGCCCTCGTTTGCGCCGCGGCCTGCGGCGCCCGCTGCCGCGCCAGGCTGGGCGAGCACGCCAGCAGCATCCGCAGTACGGACGGCACAGACCGCACAGACCGCGCCGGCAGCCCCCATTGCGGCGACAGCGGCAGCGGCCAGCCATGCGCCATCCATTCTCGGCAAGCTCTTCACGGCCGCCGCGTCGGGTACACCGCCCGCCCAGGCGAGCGGCAGCGAAGGCGTGGCGTTGCATTCCGTCTTCGATCGCCTGCGCGGTACGGCCAACACGCCTGACAACAGCGCTGCTGGCGCCGCGCCTCATGCGTGGCTGTCGAACGGCCCGCGCCGCTCATGAAAGTCATTGCGGTCGTATCCGCGAAGGGCGGCGTCGGCAAGACCACGCTCGCCGCTAATCTTGCTTCCGTTCTGGCGACGAGCGGCCGGCGCGTCATCGCGCTCGATCTCGATCCGCAAAACGCGCTGCGTCTGCATTTCGGCGTGCCGCTCGACAGTATCGACGGCCTGTCGCGCGCCACGTTGAGCGGCGATGCCTTGAGATCGGTGATGTTCGATGGTGTCGACGGTGTGACCGTGCTGCCGTACGGCGCCGTCCTCGAAGACGACCGGCGCCGCTTCGAAGCGCATCTGGATCACGATCCGAGGTGGCTCGCGAATACGCTCGACAGCCTCGGGCTCGACGCCTCCGACATCGTGATCATCGACACACCGCCGGGCTCGTCGGTCTACACGCGCACCGCGCTGTGCGCGGCAGGCTTCGCGCTGAACGTCGTGCTGGCCGACGCCGCGTCATACGCGGCGATCCCGCAGATGGAACGGATGATTGAAACGTACGCCGCGCCGCGCGCCGACTTCGCCGGCGAGGGCTACGTGATCAATCAGGTCGACCAGTCGCGCCAGCTCGCCAAAGACGTGCTCAAGGTCTTGCGTCATCTGCTGGGCGACAAGCTGTTTCCGGGGGTGATTCATCAGGATGAAGGCGTCAGCGAATCGCTTGCCTGCGACACCACGCTGATCCACTACGATTCGCTCAGCCAGGCCGCCGCCGATTTCCGCGCCTGCGGACAATGGCTGATGGCGCGCCTCGACGCGAGCGCCGTTTCGCCTCGGAGTGTTGCATGAGCACGCGGCAATCGCCCGGTATCGAAACCGACAGCGCGCCTTCCAGGCTGGAACGTTTCGTCGACGCGCGGCTGTGGAGCAGCATGCCGGTCGTGATCGTCCTGACGCTCTTCGCGCTGACGATGCTGTACTTCGTGTTCACCGTGCCGCTGGAGTTCTACGAGCAGTTGACCTTCGCGACCTGCTGCTTCATCTGCGCACTGCTGTTTCGCCGCCTGCAGGGACGCTATGCGACGCTCGTGATGATCATGCTGTCGGTGGTCGCGTCGGGCCGCTACATGTTCTGGCGTCTGACCGCCACGACCTACTGGGAGCATCCGCTCGATGCCGCCTGGGGTTTGCTGCTGGTTTCAGCCGAAGTCTATTCGACCATCGTGCTGCTGCTCGGCTACTTCCAGACAGCATGGCCGCTGCAGCGCGAACCGATGCCCTTGCCGGCCTCGCGCGACGAATGGCCGACCGTCGACGTCTTCATCCCCACCTATAACGAACCGCTGTCCGTCGTCAAACCGACCATCTTCGCCGCGCTCGCGCTCGACTACCCCACCGACAAGCTCGCCATTCACGTGCTCGACGATGGCCGTCGTCCGGAGTTCAAGGCTTTCTGCGAAGAAGTGGGCGTGCACTGGACCATCCGCACGCATAACCGGCACGCGAAAGCCGGCAATATCAACGAAGCGCTGAAGATCACCAACGGCGAATACCTCGCCATCTTCGACTGCGATCACATCCCCACCCGCTCGTTTCTGCAGGTCGGCCTTGGCTGGTTCCTGCGCGACAAGCTGCTGTCGATGCTGCAAACGCCGCACCATTTTTTCTCAGCCGATCCGTTCGAACGCAACCTCGGCACCTTCCGCAAGGTGCCCAACGAAGGTGAACTGTTCTACGGCCTCGTGCAGGACGGCAACGACCTGTGGAACGCCACCTTCTTCTGCGGCTCGTGCGCACTGCTGCGCCGGAGCATGGTGGAGGAGATCGGCGGCATTGCGGTCGAGACCGTGACCGAAGACGCGCACACCGCGCTCAAGCTGCACCGGCTCGGCTATACGACCGCCTACCTGGCCATCGCGCAAGCGGCCGGGCTCGCGACCGAAAGCCTGTCGGGCCACATCGGCCAGCGGATTCGCTGGGCGCGCGGCATGACGCAGATCTTCCGGATCGACAATCCGCTGACCGGCAAGGGCCTGAAAATCGGCCAGCGCCTGTGCTATCTGAACGCGATGATGCACTTCTTCTACGGCATCCCGCGTCTGGTGTTTTTGACGGCGCCGCTGTCCTATCTGTTCTTCGGCGCGCACGTGATCGAAGCCGCGGCCAGCACGATTGCCATCTACGCGCTGCCGCACATGATGCACGCGAGCATCACCAATTCGCGCATGCAGCGCCTGTTCCGCCATTCGTTCTGGGCCGAAGTGTACGAGTCGGTGCTGGCTTCTTACATCACCGCGCCGACCCTGCTCGCGCTGATCAACCCGAAGCTCGGCAAGTTCAACGTGACGGCCAAAGGCGGCCAGATCGAAAAGAACTATTTCGACTGGGCGATCTCGCGGCCGTACCTGTTCCTGCTGCTGCTCAACCTGGTGGGCTTCATCGCCGGCGTCGTGCACATCTACCTGAACTGGAACCTGCATAGCGTCGTGCAGACCACCGTCCTGAACCTCGCGTGGACCGGCTACAACATGCTGATCCTCGGCGCGAGCGTGGCCGCCGCGAGCGAGCGCCGGCAGATTCGCGCGGTGCACCGGGTCGCCATGAAAATGCCGGTGATGCTCAAGTTCTCCACGGGGCGCACGCTCGCCTGCGAGACCATCGACTATTCGGAAGGCGGCGTGGGCGTGGCGTTGCCGCAGAACATCCAGGTGCCGATGCACGAGCGCGTGAGCGTGTCGCTGTTTCGCGGCGACGAAGAATTTGCGTTCCCGGCCACGGTCGGTTTTACGGCGCCTGGCCGCGTCGGGCTGCGTTTCGCGGAGCTCTCGCGCGAGCAGGAATACGAGTTCGTCAAAACCACCTTCGCACGCGCCGATGCCTGGATGGGCTGGGCCGAAGGACGCCAGCAGGACACGCCGCTACGCGGGCTGTCACATGTGCTGATGGTCGGCGCACGCGGAATCGGCGGGTTGTTCGACCATCTCTACAGCGACCTGCGCGGCTGGATGGGTGGCCGCCCTATCGATGTCAAAAAGCTGGAAACGAAAAAAGACTGATTTATGGGCAATGGGATGGCGAAGGACCACGATCGACAGGATCAACGCGTACACGGCAAGCGCGGCATGACAGGGCGAACCGGGCGCTTGCGCTCGCGCCGGCTGGCTCGCGCACTGGCCTGCTGGCTGGCGTTACAGACTGCGTTGGCGGGGCCGCTGGCGTCGCTCGCCGCGGCCGCCGACCCGGCTGCCAGCTTGCCCCCCGGCGCCACGCTTCCGGGCGCGCCGCTTGCCGTCGGCGTCGGCAATGTGCCGGCGCCGAGCGCGGCCGTCCCGTTCGATCCGAACGCGCTGGCCCAACCCGCTCTGGCCATGCCCACCCCGGCACTGGCCGCGTCGTCGGTGAAAGCACTCGGCATCCACACGCCTACCACCGCCGAGCCGGGCACCCTGGTGCCGGGCGGCCGCCGTCAGACGCTCACCTTCGCCGACTTCGGCGCACGCGATCCGCTGCAGTTGAGCGGCACCGACGGCCAGAACGGGATTGCGTTTTCGGTGCGCGGCGACGAAGTGGTGACCGGCGCGATCTTGCATCTGATTTACAGCTACTCGCCCGCGCTGCTGCCGAACCTCTCGCAGCTGAAGGTGCTGGTCAACGGTGAAGTCGCCGCTACGCTGCCGGTGCCGCACGAACAGGCGGGCATGCTGCTGGCCCGCGACGTTTCGATCGATCCGCGCTTCATCACCGAATTCAACCACCTCAACGTGCAGTTGATCGGCCATTACACCCAGCAGTGCGAAGATCCGGCCAACTCGTCGTTGTGGGCCACCGTCAGCAATGCGAGTTCGCTCGATCTGACCTACGCCTCGCTCACCAGCAAGCCGGATCTGGCGGCGTTGCCGACCCCGTTCTTCGACCGCCGCGACGTGCGGCGCCTCGAACTGCCGTTCGTCTTGCCCGCCAAACCGGGTACACAGACGCTGGAAGCCGCGGGCATCGTCGCGTCCTGGTTCGGCGCGCTGGCAGGCTATCGCGGTGCCCTGTTCCCCGCTCAACTGGACGAAGCGCCGCTGTCGGGCAACGCGGTAGTGTTCGCAACCTCGGACCAGCGTCCGGCCGGCGTGACGATTCCGCCCATCTCCGGGCCGACCATTGCTGTAGTGGATCGCGACGCCCCGGCGCGCGGCAAGCTGCTGCTGGTGCTCGGGCGTAACGAAGCCGAACTGAAGACCGCGGCGAAAGCGCTCGGCATTGGCCAGAGCACCTTGACCGGACAGAGCGCGACCATCACGCAGCTGAACGAGCTTGGCCCGCGCCAGCCGTACGATGCGCCGAACTGGCTGCCCACCAACCGGCCCGTGCGGTTCGGCGAACTGGCCGAGGCACGCGACCTGACCGTCTCCGGCTACAACGCCGACGCCGTGCGCGTGAACCTGCGCGTGCCGCCTGATCTGTTCATGTGGCACACCAAGGGTGCGCCCATCGATCTGCGCTATCGCTACACGGTACGTCCGTTGCCCGACCGCTCGTCGCTCAACGTCAGTATCAACGACGGCTTCGTGCAAGCCTTGCCGATCCCCGCCAGGCCGGCATCGGTGTTCGATCCCGGCTACTACTTCAATACGATCCTGCCGGACAACAGCGCCTCGGCGCGCCGCACGGTTCACATCCCGCCGCTGCTGCTGACGCCGCGCGCGCAATTGCGCCTCTATTTCTACTACGACATTCCGAACACCGGCGAATGCCATGGCCGGTTGCTGCAGAACGTGGTGGGCGCGGTCGATCCGAATTCCACCATCGATCTGTCGTCGTTCCCGCATTACATGGCGCTGCCGGATCTGGCCGCGTTCGCCAATAGCGGCTTCCCGTTCACGCGCATGGCGGACCTTTCCGAAACCGCCGTGATCCTGCCGAACGAGGCGGATTCGAGCGACTACAGCCTGTATCTGCTGGAGATGGGCCGCATGGGCGCCTCGACCGGCTATCCGGCCACCGGCGTGACAGTCGCCACCGCCAACGACACCGACCAGCTGGCCGGCAAGGATCTGCTGGTGCTTGGCGCGCCGGGCCGTCAGCCGCTCTTGCAGCGTTGGGCGAAAGCCATGCCGTTCTCGAGCGACGGCGATTCGCGCACCTTCGAACTGTCGGACATCACGTTCAGGCTGGAAGACTGGTGGCACGGCGAGCGCGGTGTCGAACGCACGCCGGCGCGCGCCGACCTGTCGCTCGTCAGCTCGAACGGCGCGGCGCTCGTGACCGGTTTCGAGTCGCCGCTGCAGAAGGACCGCAGCGCGGTCGCGCTGGTGAGCGCGGCCGGACAGTCGGACGCCGATCTCAGCGCCGCCTTGCTCGACGCCGACCTGCTGGCGCAGATTCAAGGCGCCATGGCCGTGATTCACGGCCGCACCGTCACCATTACATCCAATGGCAACGCGTACTACATCGGCCATCTGTCGCCGCAGGAATATCTGCGCTGGGCGCTGTCGTCGCATCCGCTGCTGCTGTTGCTGGGAGGCGTGCTCGCCGCGCTGATTATCGCGGCCCTGTTCTACCGTGCGCTGCGCGCGATCGCGGCGCGCCGCTTGAGGAACTGACATGCCGGTAAGCATAAAAACGGCGCCGGTCGCATTCGCATTCGGACTCTTTGCATCCTTGAGCACACTGGGCTTCACCACGCCGGCGCGTGCCGCCACTGCCGCGCAATGCGACTGGCCGGCCTACCGCACGTTCGTCGAGCACTTCGTGCAGGCTGACGGGCGCGTGATCGACTATTCGACGCCGACCCTGCAAACCACCTCCGAAGGCCAGTCCTACGGCATGTTCTTCGCGCTGGTCGCAAACGACCGCGCCACCTTCGACCGGCTGCTCGCATGGACCCGCACGAATCTCGCGAGCAACCAGTTCGACGCACAAGACCCGCGTCTGCCGGCCTGGCAGTGGGGCAGGAAACCGGACGGCACCTACGGCGTGCTCGATCCGAATTCCGCTGCGGATGCCGATCTATGGATCGCCTACGATCTGCTGCAAGCCGGCCGCCTGTGGCGCGACAACAGCTACACGACCCTCGGCGAGGCGCTCGCCGCGCAGATCGTGAAGAAGGAAATCACGTCGCTGCCCGGTCTCGGTCCGATGCTGCTGCCAGGGCCGCAAGGCTTCCAGACTGGCGAGCTCACCCGTCTGAACCCGAGCTACCTGCCGCTGCCCGTGTTGCGCGCACTGGCCAGGGAGATGCCGGGCGGCCCGTGGAGCAAGCTCGCCGACAACGCCTATCAGTTGATCAAGACCACCGCGCCGCAGGGCTTCGCGCCCGACTGGGCCGCGTGGCGCGCCGGCCAGTTCGTCGTGGACCCGAAAACCGGCGACGTGGGCAGCTACGATGCCATTCGCGTCTATCTGTGGGCCGGTATGACCGCGCCCGCCGACGCGCTCGCCAAACCCTGGCTCGCCGCGCTCGGTGGCATGCACACACTGGTTTCGCAGAACGGCTTTCCGCCGGAGAAGGTTGCATCCATCACCGGCGCGCCGAGCGGCGAAGGCCCGCTCAGCTATTGGGGTGCGCTCGCACCGTACTTCAAGGCGCTCGGCGACGAGCACGACCTGGCTCTCGCGCGCACGCATCTGGCCGCGCTCGACAATCCGGTGCAAGGTCATGAACCGGTCTACTACGATCGTGTGCTGGGTCTGTTCGGCACCGGTTTCGTCGACGGCCGCTATCGTTTCGACGACACTGGGCGGCTCGTGCCGGGTTGGAGAAACGCATGCGACTGAGCGCCCTTGCGCTGGCCCTGAGCCTCGCGAGCGTCTGCGCGGCGACCCTGCCGTCTGCCGCCGAGGCGCAAGCCTCGACCGATCCGCTCAACGTGCTGATCGATCAGGGCAAATACTGGCAGTCGCATCAGCGCGGCGACCTCGCCGAGCAGGCGTGGCAGAAAGTGTTGCGGCTCGATCCGAAACAGCCCGACGCCCTCTTCGGGATGGGCATGGTGCTCGCCGACCGCAAGGACGGCAGCGGCGCGCAACAATATCTGGCGCGTTTGCGGGCGGTTGCGCCGAACTATCCGAACATCGACGAACTCGGCCGGCGCCTCGGCGAAAGCAGTCTGCGCGATCAGACCGTCAACGACGCGCGGCGCCTGCAGCAAAGCGGCCAGAGCGCGAGCGCCGTGCAGGAGTATCAGCGTGCGCTCGAAGGCAAGCCCGCCACGCCGCAACTGCAACTCGAGTATTACCAGGCGCTCGCCGCCACGCCGCAGGGCTGGGACCAGGCGCGCCGTGGACTGCAGCAGCTTGTCCAGCAGAATCCGGATGACCCGAAATATGCGCTCGCCTATGCGCAACATCTGACCTATCGCGATCTCACGCGGCGCGAAGGGATCGCGCGCCTCGAAAAGCTGTCCGGCGACAGCACGGTCGGCACGGCGGCGCGCAAGAGCTGGCGCCAGGCGCTGTTGTGGCTCGACGCCCGTCCGTCCGATGCCCCGCTCTATCAGTCGTACCTGCAAGCCGCGCCCGACGACGCGGCCGTCAAGGCACGCTTCGATTCGATGGTGCAGCAGGACCAGGCGGCACGCGATCGCGCGCAGCAAAACGCCGCCGTCGATGCACGCGGCCGCACGATCGCCGACGGCTTTGCGGCGCTCGATCGTGGCGACCTCGTCACGGCGCGCGCGAGATTTTCTTCGGTGTTGAGCAGCACTCCGAACGATACCGACGCACTTGGCGGCATGGGTATTGCCGCGCTGAAGCAGGAACATTTCTCCGAGGCACGCGATTACCTCGAACGCGCCTCGCGCGGCGCCAATCCGGCACGCTGGAAAGACGCGCTACTGAGCGCGACCTACTGGACCTATACCAGCGAGGCCATCGGCGCGCGCAGCAATGGCGAATTCGCGAAAGCGAAGTCGCTGTTCGAACGTGCGATTGCGTTGAATCCGTCGGATGTCACCGCGCAAGTGCTGCTCGGCGAAATGTTGCTCGCCAACGGCGATCCGGTCGGCGCCGAGCAAGCCTATCGAATGGCGCTGCGCCGCCAGGCCGACAACCCCGATGCGATTCGCGGTCTGGTCGGCGCGCTCGCCGCGCAAGGACGCGGCGATGAGGCGCTGCAGTTTGCCAATCAACTGAACGCGGAACAGCAATCAAAGGCTGGCGGCATCGACCGTCTGCGCGGCGAAGCACAAGCCGCCCAGGCACGCGCGGCCGAAGCGCGCGGCGACCTGGGCAGCGCGCGCAGCCTGTTCGAAGATGCACTTCTCAGCAATCCTGACGATCCTTGGATGCGCCTCGATCTCGCCCGCATTTACGTGCGTCAGGGGGCGATCGGCAACGCGCGCAGCATGATGGATGGTCTGCTCGCGGCCCATCCCAACATGACCGACGCGCTGTATGCGAGCGCGTTGCTGTCGGCGGAGACCGAAGACTGGTCAGCCGGTCTTGCGCAACTGGACCGCATTCCGACCGCCCAGCGCACCGACGCGATCGCCACCTTGCAGCACCGCTTGTGGGTGCATCAGCAGGCGAGCCTCGCCACGCAGCTGGCGCGCAGCGGCCAGACGCAACAGGCATTTGCGATGCTGCGCGGCGCCGAACCGGTTGCCGCGGGCAGTCCGGAACTGATCGGCGTGGTGGCCTCGGCGTATCAGCAGATCGGCGATTCGAACCGCGCGCTGTGGCTCGTGCGCAGTGCGATGAACGCGTCGCCCGGCGACACCGATCTGTTGCTGCAATACGCCGGCATCCTGCTCGCCACGCATCAGGACAACGAACTCGGCATGGTGATGCGGCGGCTCGCCGCGACCCAGATGACGCCGCAGCAACGCACCAGTTTCGGTAATCTGAATCTGGCGATTGTCATCCGGCAAGCAGACTCGGTGCGTCAGCGCGGCGACCTGGCCAGTGCATACGACGTGATCGCGCCGTGGCTCGCGGCGATGCCCGACAATCCGGACCTGCAGGCCGCGCTTGCGCGTCTCTATACCTCCTCCGGCGACGACCGCAATGCGCTGGTGAGCTATCGCACCGCGCTCGCACGCCGTCCCGACGATCTGGCTCTGTTGCTGCCCACCATTCCCGCTGCGACCGGCGCCAAAGACTTCAAGTACGCCGAACAGATCGCCGCACAAGCGCTCAATGCCGCGCCGGACAATCCCGATGTGCTGGCCGCCGTGGGTCGCATGTATCGCGCCGAAGGCAAGCTGTCGCTGGCCGCGACCTATCTGCAGCGCTCGCTGGTCGCCTCCACCACGCCGGTGACGGGCACCGCGACGCGCGCCGGATCCGCGGCCAATGTGCCGCGTGGCTGGGAAGTGGCGATGCGCCGGATCGGCGCCAATCCGTTGCCGGGCACCAATCCGTTCGAAGGAAAAACCGCCGTCGACATCCCCGCAACCGACGCATCCCCTGCCGCCACCGGCAGCCCCGGCTTCAACGCGACCCCGCCCGCGCTGCCCTACACGGCGCCCGCCGCCTCTCCGTATTCGCAGTCTTCCTTGCCGACGCAAACCGTGCCCAGCTATCCGCCGCCCTCGCAGCCCGCACCCTACGTGGCGCCCTATGTGACGCCGTACGTGGCGCCCTCCGCCCTGCCGAACGGCCCGTCCAGCACGTCGAGCTATAACGCCGGGGCGGACGGCTATGGTCCCGACAACTACGGCGCGAGCGAAGCGGGCGCGCCTGCCGCGGCACCGTTGCAGCCGTATCCGGGTCAGGGGCAGGCGCCGGTTCAGCAGCCGCAACAACCGTATAACGCGCCCTACAATGCGGCGCCTTATGGCGCACCGTATGCGCCGCAGGCAGCCGCGCCTTATGGAGCACCGGCGCCCTACGAGGCCACGCCGTGGCCGATGTCGCCGGCCGCTCGCGAAGCGCAGGCCAATGCCGCCGGCGGTCAGCAGGCACGCAATGACCCAGCCACGTCAAACGCGAAGCGTACGGCGAGCAAAAGCAAGACGGCCTCCCGCAACGCCACCCCCAACCGCAATGCGAATGCGGCGGGACAGGCGTATGCGCAAGCGCCGTACGGGCAGCAAGGGTATCCGCAACAACCGCCGTATTACGGGCAGCCACCGTATCCGCAGCAGCAGGCCTATGGTCAGCAAGCGTATTACGCACAGCAACAGCCTTATCCGCCGCAGCAACAAGGCTACGCGCCGCAGCCTTATCCACAGCAGCAAGGCTATGCGCCGCAGCCTTACCAGAACCAGGGCTACGCGAATCAGGGGTACTACGCGCAACAGCCGTATATCCCGCAACCGCCTGCCGGTTACGCGCAGCCTTACTACCCGCCGCAACCGGGCGCGCAGCCCGGGGGCGCGGGTGGCAATTACACGCCCTCGCCCGCCAGCGTGGCCAGTTCACAGACGCTCGGTGTCGCGGAAGAACTGGCCCAGGTCAATCGTGAGCAGACCAGCACGGTCTCGGGCGGTATCGTGTTTCGCAACCGCTCGGGCGAGGACGGTCTGTCGAATCTCACTGATATCGAAGCGCCGATTCAAGGCAAGATCCAGGCAGGCAATGGCCATGTCGTCGTGACGGCCACGCCGGTGACGCTCGATGCGAGCACGTCCGGCACCAGTGTGCCGACGACAGCGCGCTTCGGCTCCGGGCTCTCGAATGGCACGCCTCCTGGCGCACTCGCGAGCAGAACGGCACAGGCGACGCTCGGCCAGAACACCTTCGGTCAGCAGACGGCGAATGGCGTCGGACTTTCGGTCGGCTATGTGGACCGCAGCGTCTCGGCTGATGTCGGCGTCACGCCATTGGGATTCCCCGAGAAGAACGTGGTGGGCGGCGCGCAATACAACGGGGCGGTCACGGACCAGGTGTCGTATTCGCTCGCCGTGGCCCGCCGCGCCGTCACCGACAGCCTGCTCTCCTATGCCGGCGCGCGCGATCAGGGAGCAAATCTCGAATGGGGCGGCGTGACCTCGAACGGCGCGCTTGCCAGTCTTGCCTGGGACGACGGCACGAGCGGCCTGTATCTGAATGCGACGTACCAGTACTACATGGGGGATCACGTCGAAAGCAACAATGCGGTCAAGGGCGGCGGCGGCGTGTACACGCGTCTCTTCAAGAACGCGGACACGACCTTGACCATCGGCGTCAATACGACGCTGATGCACTACGACAAGAACCTCTCCTACTTCACATACGGCCAGGGCGGCTACTTCAGCCCGCAGCAGTATGTGATCCTGAACTTGCCGGTGGAGTGGACCGGTCGCAATGGCGACTTCACCTACGACCTCAAGGGTTCGATCGGCGTACAGCACTATCGTCAGGACTCTTCGCCGTACTTCCCGCTCGATGGCGGCCGCCAGAATAACGCGGCGCAAGCGGCAGCGTTAGCGGCGCTGGCGGGTGACAGCGTCGACGGCGGCGCGGTTTATCCCGGTCAGAGCAAGACTGGCGTGTCGTATTCGTTCAACGCGACCGGCGAATACCAACTCGCGCCGCAACTCGCGGTGGGGGCGACGGGGTCGCTTGGCAATGCGTATCAGTATCGTGAATGGCTGGCCGCCGTTTATGTGCGCTATAGCTTCACGAGGCAAGGTGGATTGCAGCCGTTCCCACCGACGCCTTTGACCTCGCCATACGTGTCCTTGTCCAACTGAGTCAACAGATCGTTGAGGCCGGGATTGGGTGAAAGCCGCACGTGCTCGATGCACGCGCGGCTTTTTTCGTTCCAAGCGGCCTTTCTTGCATGCCAGCGCTTTTGCGAGGTCTTCCCTGCCCGCAGGCCGGCCGGGTCGAGCGGAGTAAAATCAGTCGGCGAGGTAGCCGCGACACCCTTAGCGGATGGAGCCGGAGCCAAAGCCTTCCGCTCCGCGTCATCCAAATCATTCACGCATGTGAGGAGACGACCGTGAGCACTGCCATCAAAAAGCCGTTGCGCAGCGAGGCCTGGTTCGGCAAAGCGGACAAAGACGGCTTCATTCACCGCTCCTGGATGAAAAACCAGGGGCTGCCGCATCATCTCTTCGACGGCAGACCGGTCATCGGCATCTGCAACACGTGGTCTGAACTGACGCCGTGCAACGCCCACTTCCGCGAACTCGCCGAGTACGTCAAAAAAGGCGTATACGAGGCCGGTGGCTTTCCGGTCGAGTTTCCGGTCATGTCGCTCGGCGAATCGAATTTGCGGCCTACGGCCATGCTGTTTCGCAATCTGGCGTCGATGGATGTCGAGGAGTCGATCCGCGGCAATCCGATTGACGGTGTGATCCTGCTATGCGGATGCGACAAGACCACGCCGGCGCTGCTGATGGGCGCGGCATCGTGCGATCTGCCGACCCTCGCCGTCTCCGGCGGCCCGATGCTCAACGGTCGCTATCGCGGCCAGACGCTCGGCTCCGGCACGGGAGTCTGGCAAATGTCCGAGCAGGTGCGGGCGGGCACGATGAACATGGAGCAATTCGTGGAAGCGGAGAGCTGCATGAATCGCTCGCGGGGTCATTGCATGACCATGGGTACCGCGTCGACGATGGCCAGCATGGTCGAGGCGCTCGGCATGGGATTGCCGCACAACGCGGCCATTCCCGCCGTCGACGCGCGCCGCCAGGTTCTGGCACACATGGCGGGACGCCGCATCGTGGAAATGGTCCGTGAAGACCTCGTCATGAGCAAGATCCTGACGCGCGCCGCTTTCGAGAACGCAATACGTGCCAACGCCGCGATCGGCGGTTCGACGAATGCAGTGGTGCATCTGTTGGCCATTGCGGGACGCATCGGCGTTGAGCTGACGCTCGAAGACTGGGAGCGCGGCTCGGACGTGCCGTGCCTCGTGAACCTGCAGCCTTCGGGCGAGTTTCTGATGGAAGACTTTTACTACGCGGGCGGCCTGCCCGCCGTGTTGCGCGAGTTGGGTAACGGCGACTTGCTGCACCGCGACGCCTTGACAGTCAACGGCAAGACCCTCTGGGACAACGTCAGCCGAGCCGAATGCTTCGATCGCAAGGTGATTTTTCCGTTGGCGGAGCCCTTCAAGGCCAAGGCCGGCATTGCGGTGCTCAAGGGCAATCTTGCACCGGACGGCGCCGTCATCAAGCCCTCCGCGGCCACTGCGGCGCTGTTGCAGCATCGCGGACGCGCGGTGGTGTTCGAGAGCGTCGAAGATCTGCACGCGCGTATCAACGACGAGAACCTGGATATCGACGCCAGTTGCGTGATGGTCCTCAAAGGCGCGGGACCGAAGGGCTACCCCGGCTTTGCCGAGGTCGGCAATATGCCCTTGCCGACCAAGGTGCTGAAACAGGGGATTACCGACATGGTACGCATCTCCGACGGCCGCATGAGCGGCACGGCATACGGCGCGGTGGTCCTGCACGTCGCACCGGAAGCCGCCGCCGGAGGCACCCTCGCACTGGTCAAGAACGGCGACATGATCGAACTCGATGTTGCGGGAAGACGGCTGCACCTCGATGTCAACGACGCGGAACTGGCGCGCCGCCGGGCCGCATGGAAAGCGCCCGAGGCGCCTAGGCGCGGCTGGTACAAGCTGTATGTCAATAGCGTCCAGCAAGCCAATCTCGGTGCCGATCTGGATTTCCTGGTCGGCTCCAGCGGTGCCGAAGTGCCGCGCGATTCGCATTGAACAGTCAAGCCGAGTACCTGATGCCATGAACCCGTCAAGCACACCATCTTCAGGCGTTGCCGGTATCTATCCGATCCTGTATGCGTTCTTCGATCGCAGCAATCAGCTCGATCGCACCGCGATGCGCCGGCAAATGCAGGCCATCGCAAACGCCGGCGCACCTGGCGTGGCCATGCTCGGCCTTGCCACCGAGGTCAACAAGCTCTCGCGTAGCGAGCGTGAGCAGGTGATTCGTTGGGCGGTCGAGGACAGCGGCGGCAGGTTGCCGCTAGCAGTCACGATTAGCGGCGCGACGGTGGACGCGCAACGCGACCTCGCGAGTTTTGCGGTCGCCCAGGGCGCGACATGGCTGATCCTGCAACCGCCCGCGTTGCTCGCCGGCGAGGCGCCTCGGCCGGAAGCGTTCTATTTCGACTTCTTTGCTGCGGTCATGCAAGGTTTCGACGTGCCGGTGGGTATTCAGAATGCCCCCGAATATCTGGGTGTGGGCCTCTCGCCCGAAAGTCTCGAAAGGCTCGCTGCACAGTGCTCCAATTTTCGCCTCCTCAAAGGCGAGGGGCCGTCGATCGTACTGGCGCAGACTGTCGCGAGAATCGGCCATTTGATGCCTGTGCTAAACGGACGCGGTGGACTGGAGCTGCTCGACAATCTGCGCGCCGGATGCGCGGGCATGATCGTGGCGCCTGATTGCTTCGACTGGCAGCAACGCATCTACGAGGCCTTTGCGAGCGGCGACGAGGCGCGGGCTGAGCAGTTATATCGCGAGGTGCTCCCCGCCATCGTGTTTGTCATGCAGTCGCTGGATACTTTGGTCTGCTACGGAAAACGCATCGCGGCATGGCGCATGGGCTTCGACGTGGAATACGACCGCGCTGCGACATTGCAGCCGAGCCGCTTCGGGCTGGAGGCAGCGCGGCGGTTTGCGCAGAGGCTGGGGGTGTTGGGTTGAGGGGGCATACTGGAATCTGACCGCTCCACCAATCGTGCTGAACGCGTTTTCTGCGTCTGAGAGCGCTGCGCGGTATCGGTCGCGGCATCGATGATGATGTTCTCCGCCGTGCCCGTAACGTTCTGGCCTGCGACTAGATCGCTGCCCGTCACATGCAGGGTGTTGCCCGCCTGGATCGAGGGATTGCCGTTGATCGAGCCAACCGGACTCGCGTTGTTCGTGACGTCTGATTCCCGGTCGGTCGTCGCAAGCCTGTTCCCGTCAACCGTGTACCGGCAGACTCTTGCGACCAGGGTCTTTTTACGTGACTGCGCATCGCCGGCATGTGGCTGGAGCACGCCGCCTTCCCGCCCGGGCAGTGCGTAAGGATCGAGGTCCAGTACGGCAGGCTCGTCATCACGCCGGATTGAATGACGCTACAACCAACAGACCCGGCCACGGCCGGCCGGGTTTATCTCCATTGTCAAACCAAGTTATTTCCTTCTATCAAATCTCTTATCCTCATCGTTTTCAGACTTGAATCCCATGAGCAGTCCAGCCTCTAGTAACTTGATGGCCGCCTTACCTGAAATCCTGTACGGGAAGCGTTCTAATGCACCATTTATATATTCGAACGCAAGTCCATACTCTCCAGCCAGGTCAATAAACTCCCGGATTTGCACCATCTCATCTTCGTATGAAATTCCGTCTGGCGGATAAGAGTTGCCCACTTCTGGCTGCCCCTCCATTTCCTCCAGAACAAGCATTAAGTTAATTTCAATGATTTCGTGATCTGATTGATTTGTCATTTCGGATTTCTCGGCAAATTTGTTGGATAACCAGTCACAATACGCCCTTTGCTCGGATCGACGACCACCTTGATATCCACACTATTGATTGTGCCGGCCCGTGTTACATAACCATTTCCTGACGGCTTAGACCACTGCGTTTTCGGATCTGTGGCTATATCAGAAATGGCGTTGGTAATATCCTGCGGACTCCACGCAGGAGGAAACTCCGATTTTCCTGGCTTCCCAACGCCCGACAGATGCCCGCCAAAAGTCGGCCCATCGCCATAGAGAACATGCGTTTCTGCGTTCGAGTCAAGAAGCGAGTTATTGCCGCTCTCACTATCACCGTTCCCGCTATTTAGAGTCGCATAACCCGGTACATACTCCGAAGTCGTATAGCTGCATGCGAAATCACTTGGTCACGGTCGGGAACTGTTTCAGTGGGGAAAAGTCAACCTTCCACATATCAAGCTCGTAAAGATTACCGTGCTCATCCAAGTTGACGACAACCATAACTTGTATGCCATCGCTATCGACGAATTCTCTTTCGACCAACTGCTCCCCAAGACAACGCGGCCTTGCATCCGAAGCACAAAAGCGCAAGCCCCCCATTCCGCCGTCGTTCATTTCTTCAACAAGTGCGTCGGAGATGGAACTGAGAAGATGCGCTGCTCGAAGTTTTCCAACGATCAAGTGGGTTAGCAGCGCCTTCTCAGCATCTCTCAGCGGTCTCACAGTGTTCATGCTCATCTCGGTGGTGTAATACGTCCGACGTTAATCTACCGTCGGGAAGCTTGTAGGAACTGTCGGTGAATGTCGTCCCGTTCACAACGACGGTGCCCGTGTACTGCCCCTGAGGTAGCAACGCCCTAACGTTATTGAGGTCACTCACACGGCATTTTGAACCGCGGTGGCATCGTAGCCGCCGCTGATTGCGTGACGGAAGGTGTGGCTGCTCTGATTGTCATTGGCCCCGAACTGAATATTCGGGTTGCCGTATGCTGCACTGTCTATGGCGTGCTCGTCGCCGTTTCCATTATTGAGCGTCGCATTACCCGGCACATACCCCGATCACCACCCGGCTATCGATGGTGCCGTGACTATGAACGTGTCATGTTCGGCTGACTCTGAGCGGATAAATTCGATCGCGGTGAGATTATTCACATGTGCCTTGTTCGGATCAACTGGTGGCTCCGCACCGTCCCAAATGCAATCTATGCGAGCCTCGAACCCGGGGTTGCGCCATATTCCACCCTCTATGCGTGATACGACAAACCCACGTTTCGCAGCCTCGGCACAGACAGCGATTGCTGCTTCGGTCGAAAGCTTCATGACGATACTTCCATTGTGCGAAAAGTAGTCGTTTGCATCGACGTATCGCTTCGTTCTATCAATGATCATTCTTTGCTCTTCCATTGAATTCGGCTGTCAACGATCCATTCCGGATCGGTCTTGTCGCTGATCTGAA
>NZ_DASXHA010000077.1:0-11457 GCF_036488795.1 Paraburkholderia sp. | reverse complement strand
GCCGCGACGGCCAGCAGTCCGGCACATGCACCGGCCAGCGCAGCAGAACGCGCGGCGGTGCTGGCAAGCCCGCGCAGCGGACGGGGGAGCCGGGCAAACATCATGGTTTATCTCCTGGTTTTCCGCGCAACAGCGATTCCGGATGGCGCTCCAGATAATCCGACAGGGCATTGAGCGACTGCAGCGTACGCGTCAGTTCCTGCAGCGCCTGATGAACATCCGACTGCAGCGGCGAATCCTGCTGCAGCGTGGCCTCAGCCGAACCGAAGGTCTGCTTGGCGGCCGCCAGCGTATCGCGGGCTTGCGGCACCACCTCGGTATTCAGACGCGTGAACAGCTGGTCCGCGTTTTTCAGCGAGTTGTTCAGGTTCGTACCAATCTGGTCGAACGGCACCTGATCGAGCTTCTTCGCGATGTCGGCCACCTGCAGTTGCAGTTCGTCGAGCGTGTTCGGGATGGTCGGCAGTTCCAGCGGATCGCTGTTGACATCCACCGTGGCCGGCGCGGCCTTCGGGAAAATGTCGACCGCGACGTACAACTGGCTGGTGATCAGATTGCCGGTGCGCAACTGGCCTCGCAGGCCTTGCTTGACCAGACGCTGCAGCATCTCCTGGCCGGCGACGCTGCCTGGTGCCGGTGCGCTTTCGCGGAAACGCTTGCCGAGGCGGTCGGGGTACAGGTTCATGGCCACCGGCATGGTGAAGCTGCGGGTCTTCGGATCGTAGTCGATACCGATGTTGGTCACCTGGCCCAGCACGATGCCGCGGAAATCGACCGGTGCGCCCACCGACAAACCACGCAGCGACTGGTTGAAGTTCATCACCACACGCAGCGGCACGCCATCCGGCTCGCGCATCGCGTCAGCTTCATCCGAACCGAGCCGGAACGTCATATTGTTGGGCGCCTGCGCACCCACCGGCTGGCCTGGCGGCGACTGGAACGACAGGCCGCCCACCAGCACCGTCGCGAGCGACTGCGTGTTCAGCTTGAAACCGCTCGAATCGAGCCGCAGATCGACGCCGCTTGCATGCCACCAGCGCGAGTTGACGCCGACGTACTGGTCGTACGGCGCCGCGACGAACACCTGCATCGTCACGCCGGTGCCGTCCTTGTCGAGCGAGAAGCCGACCACCTGGCCCACTTGCACGCGACGATAGAAGATGGGCGAGCCGATGTCGATCGAGCCGAGCGAATCGCCGTGCAGCGTAAAGCGGTGGCCCTTCTGGTCGCCGGTAATGGGCGGCGGCGTCTCGAGGCCGACGAAGTTACTTTGCGAGTCGGACGAATGGCCGGCATCCACGCCGATATACGCGCCCGACAGCAAGGTGCCGAGCCCCGTCACGCCGCTTGCGCCGACGCGCGGGCGCACCACCCAGAAGCGCGTGTCCTTGACCGCGAAGTTCTCCGCTTCCTTGGTCAGCTGGACCTGGATCAGCACGTGCGAGAGGTCTTTCGACAGCGTGATGGCTTTCACCAGGCCGATGTCGACGTCCTTGTACTTGACCTGGGTTTTGCCGGGCTCGAGACCTTCGGCATTGTTGAAACTGATGGTGATGTTCGGCCCTTTCTCGGTGACCGACTTGATCACGAGCGCGACGCCGATCAGCGCGGCGATCAACGGGATCACCCAGACGAGCGAAGGCAGCCAGTGGCTGCGCGGCTCGAGCTCGGGGTCGGGGAGATTGGGTGGCAGGTTGGGTCCGTTCGAATCGTTGCGCGGCGCGCTGGGGGCGGGCGTCGGTCCTTGCGGGCTAGTCATGTTTGAGATCCTGAGTGTGTTGGTTGCTGCCTGTCGTACCCGTCGTACCCGTCGTACCTGCCGTGCCTGCACTGCCTGCGGCGTCCAGCGTGTCAGTCGCGCCCGTGGCACGCTTCGTACCTTGCGGGCTCGTGGTCCGTTTTCTTGCGCTGTCCCCAGCGTCCTCGCCGTTCAGCGGGTCCCAGATGAGCCGCGGATCGAACTGCATCGACGCCAGCATGGTGAGAATCACCACCGAGCCGAACGCAATGGCGCCCGGTCCCGCCGTGATGACGGCAAGCGACTTGAAACGCACCAGCGCAACCGTCAGCGTGACCACGAAGACGTCGAGCATCGACCAGCGGCCGATCCGCTCCACCATCCGGTACAGCTTCATGCGCTGCATCGGGCGCCAGCGCGAGCGGCGCTGGGCGGTGGTAGTGAGCAGCACGAGTACGCTGAGCTTGAGCATCGGCACCATGATGCTGGCGATGAACACGATCACCGCGAGCGGCCAGTCGCCCGACGTCCAGAAATACACCACGCCGCTCATGATCGTGTCGTCTTCCGAACCGAGCAGCGAGGCCGTGTGCATGACCGGCAACAGATTCGCCGGAATATACAGCAACGCGGCAGCGATCAATAACGCCCAGGTGCGCATCAGGCTGTCGGGATTGCGCCGGTGCAGCACCGCCCCGCAGCGCGAGCAATGTTGCGCGGTGACCGAACGGATGCGCGGTTCGACGCGGCCGCACGCATGGCAGGAAACGAAGCCCGCGCGCGACGCGGTGACATATTTCATCGTGCGCTTATCCCTGACGCGGCGCGGCGGTTTGGCCAGCCGATGCTGCGGAGACGGCGGCCGCGGCGCTGTCGGCGGCGGTGCGCGGGGTGGGACGCGCGCGCCGCGCGTTCAGCTCGTCGGCAAGATCCCACAGCGTGCGTGCGTCGAAGGTGACGACCACGGCGAACATCAGGGTCAGCGCGCCGAAAGCAAAAAGTGCCGCTTCGGGGATCACCCGGGCAAGGCTGACCATCTTCACGATGGTGATCAGCACGCCGAGCATGAACACTTCGATCATCCCCCAGGGCCGCACGAACTGGATGGTGCGCAGCACCTGGTTGAAACCCGGTGGCACGTAGCCCGCGCGGATGGGCATCAGCACATAGAGCAAAGCCACGAGTTCGGTCAACGGAAACAGCGTGGTGGCACAGAACACCATGACTGCAACGATCTGCATGTCCTCGTTCCATAGCGCAACGAGCGCGCCGAACAAGGTGGTCTGCGTGGTGATGCCGTTGGCGTCCAGTTCGATGATCGGATAGCCCTGTGCGATCAGGAAGGTAAACAGTGCGGCGAGCGTCATTGCCGTGATGCCGTCCAGACGCCGCGACACACTGCTGTAGAGCGTGGCGCCGCAGCGCGGGCAGCGCGCGACCGAACGACGGCCCAGGAGCCGCGGCTTGCGGAAGAGGGCATCGCACTCGTGGCACGCGATCAGGTTGTCATGTTCCATACGGCCGAAGGGCAAAACGACGTGAGCGGGGAGCGTGCAGTGCAGGCTTGCACGGTAAGACGGGCGAAAGCCTGGCAGCAATAGTACCAAAGGCGCCTCGTCGATGCGTTACAGGTCGGGCGCAGCACGCCGGCCGGCCACGCTGCGGACGTACCGGCAGTCTTGCTGATTCAGGTCAGACGATTTCCGTCCCCAATTTGTTTCGCGTCTTGCCGTACGCACGCCTCGCGACTGCGGCCCATCCGCTGCCGTCTTTTTCGGCTTGGAGTAGGATGGCGGCCTTGGCGCACGTCGCGGCTGGCCGACGACGTTTGACGCAGCGGTCCGGGCAGAACACAGAAGGAATAACTGGTCCGCTTGCGCCGTTAACCTTTCAGCTTGCTCGGACCTTTCATGGCACTCAATCCTTCATTCGGCATCCGGGACTCATACACGCGAACGGCCATCGCAATGCACTGGCTGATCGCGCTGCTGATTGTGTGCGGCTTCGCGCTCGGCTGGGTGATGACCGACATTCCAGGCTTTACGCCCACCAAGCTGCGCTATTTTTCCTGGCATAAGTGGATCGGCGTGACGGTGTTCGCTCTCGCGGTGCTGCGCATCCTGTGGCGCGCGACGCACGCCGCACCGCCGTTGCCGCGCCGTATGGCGGCATGGCAACGGGCGGCTGCCCATCTCGTGCATCTGCTGCTGTACGTGCTGATGATTGCGATTCCGGTCTCCGGCTATCTGTACAGCTCCGCGGCCAATGTGCCGGTGGTCTACCTTGGGCTGGTGCCGCTGCCGCGTCTGATCGCGCCGGACCCGGTCCTCAAGGTCGTGCTGAAGAACATTCACATCACCCTCAATTACACGCTGCTGGTGCTGTTCGTGCTGCACGTCGCGGCGGCGCTCAAGCATCAATGGCTGGATCGTGACGGCATGCTTTCGCGCATGCTCCCATTCCTTAAATAAGGACAACCATGAAGGTATCGTTCTATCGCTACATGCTGGCCGCGTTCGCCGCCGCGTCTCTTACCGCGGCGAGCAGCGCGTTCGCTCAGGTCGATGTGGCCAAAAGCTCGATCACGGCGACCTCGAAGCAGATGAACGTGCCGGTCGAAGGCAAGTTCAACAAGTTTAGCGCTCAGGTCAATTTCGACCCGGCGAAAGCTGCCGATGGCAGCGCGCAATTCAACGTCGACATGGCCAGCTACGATCTGGGCGACGACACCTACAATCAGCAGGTGAGCGGTAAAGACTGGTTCGACGCGAAGACCTATCCGCAAGCCACGTTCGTGTCGAGCGCCATTGCGCCGGCGGGCACCAACCAGTACAAGGTGACGGGCAAGCTGACCATCAAGGGCAAGACGCAGACCGTGGTGGTGCCGGTGTCCGTGACGCAGCAGGGTGCCACGCAGGCGTTCGACGGCGCGCTGACCATCAAGCGGTCGCAGTACGATGTCGGCACGGGCGAGTGGAAAGATACGTCCGTCGTGGCCGACGATGTCATCATCAAGTTTCATATCGTCGCTGCACATAAGTGACCGCCTGACCGCACCGCGCAGCCCGTGGTGCGCTTTCCCCAATGGAGGATGACTTGAAAAAGAATCTGTTGATCGCCGCCGGCGCAGTGGCAATGTGCGTGTCGTTCAGCGCCTTTGCGGCTGACACCTACCAGCTCGATCCGACCCACACGTATCCGAGCTTCGAGGCGGATCACCTCAACGGACTGTCGGTATGGCGCGGCAAGTTCACGAAGAGTTCAGGCACGGTGACGCTCGACCGCGCGGCCAAAACCGGCACGGTCGACGTGACGGTCGACCCGGCTTCGATCCAGACCGGTAACGCCAAGCTCGACGAGCATCTGCAATCCGACGCGTTTTTCGACGTCGCCAAATATCCGAGCGTCACGTACAAGGGCACCGACATCAAGTTCGACGGCGACAAGCCGGTGGAAGTGATCGGCAGTCTGACGATGCACGGTGTCACCAAGCCGGTGAACCTGACCATCGAATCATTCAAGTGCATGCAGCACCCCGTGCTCAAACGCGAAGTGTGCGGCGTGGAAGCCAGCGGTCATTTCAGCCGCGCGGACTTCGGCATGGACTTCGGCGCCAAGTACGGCTTCAACATGGACACCAAGCTGCATATCCAGGCTGAAGGCATCAAGCAGTAACCTGGAGTCGCCGGACGCGGCTCGCGCGTTGCTTGCGGCGTGCCGCAGGCCAACGTCTGGTTGAGCTTCGCTTGCTACGCGGTAGTCGTTGCAGTGATGCAGCGCCAGCGACGGTAAACGACAAAGGCCGGTTCGAATGAACCGGCCTTTGTCTTTGCGCTGCCGACGCCTTGCGCGTTGGCTGCCGCGCAGCGTCGATCAGACTTGCGCGCCTGCGTTCGGATCGTTCGGATCGTGGCGTTCCTTCTTGTCCTTCAACAGGTCTTCGCGCTTCACGCCGAGCCACATTGCGAGGGCCGCCGCAACGAACACCGACGAATAGATACCGAACAGGATACCCACCGTCAGCGCCAGCGCGAAGTAGTGCAGCGTGGGGCCGCCGAACAGGAACATCGACAGCACCATCATCTGCGTACAGCCGTGGGTGATGATGGTCCGCGACATCGTGCTGGTGATGGCGTGGTTGATGACTTCGATCACCGTCATCTTGCGTTCGCGGCGGAAGGTCTCGCGAATCCGGTCGAAGATAACCACGGATTCGTTCACCGAATAGCCGAGCACCGCCAGCACCGCGGCCAGCACCGACAGCGAGAACTCCCACTGGAAGAACGCGAAGAAGCCGAGAATGATCACCCCGTCGTGCAGGTTGGCGATCACGCCGGCCACGGCGTATTTCCATTCGAAGCGGAACGACAGGTAGACGACGATGCCGGCCACCACGCAGGCCAGCGCCAGCAGCCCGTTGGTGACGAGTTCCTTGCCGACCTGCGGGCCGACGAACTCGACGCGCTGCAACTGCACCTGGGCGTCTTCAGCTTTCAGCGCGCTCATGACCTGGTCGCTCTGTTGAGCGGAGGTCAGACCGGCCTTGACCGGCAGGCGGATCAGCACGTCGCGCGAGGTGCCGAAGTTCTGCACCTGGGCGTCCGGGTAGCCGAGCTTGCCAAGCGTGCCGCGCACCGGTTCGAGCGGCACGGTGGTCGGATACTGCACTTCGATCACGGTACCGCCGGTGAATTCCACCGACAGATGCAGCCCGCGATGCAGCAGGAAAAACACGGCAGCAATAAACGTCAGCAGCGAGATTGCGTTGAACACCAACGCGCGCTGCATGAGCGGCAAATCTTTGCGAATACGAAAAAATTCCATGGTCTCGTTCTCCGGGACTCAGCGGGATGAACCCGGTTTCTGCGGCGTGTTGCCGGAGCTGTTGCGACGGCGCACCGTCGGCTTGCCGGCGGCGGCGCGCGCCTGGGCGGCGGCCTTCGGCTTGGCGGAGGCGGCGCTGACTGCCCGTGCCGTGTCGGTCGCGGCATCTTCGCTGCCAAGGTAGGCGGCGCCCGCACCCTCGACGGCTGCCGGCTTCCAGACCTGGCCGATGGCCAGCGACTTGAGCTTCTTCTTGCCGCCGTACCAGAGATTCACAAGACCGCGCGAGAAGAACACCGCGGAGAACATGGACGTCAAGATGCCGATACAGTGCACGATCGCGAAGCCGCGCACCGGACCCGAGCCGAAGGCGAGCAGCGCGAGGCCGGCAATCAGCGTCGTCACGTTCGAGTCGAGAATGGTCGCCCATGCATGCGCGTAGCCGTTCTGGATGGCCAGCTGTGCCGGCGCGCCGTTGCGCAGCTCTTCACGCACGCGCTCGTTGATCAGCACGTTCGCGTCAATGGCCATACCGAGCGCCAGCGCGATAGCGGCGATACCCGGCAAGGTCAGGGTGGCCTGCAGCATGGACAGGACCGCGACCAGCAGCAACAGGTTGACCGACAAGCCGATCATCGAGATCACGCCGAACAGCATGTAGTACGCGATCATGAACACGGCAATCGCCGTAAAGCCCCAGATAACCGAGTGGAAGCCCTTCTTGATGTTGTCGGCGCCAAGGCTCGGGCCGATCGTGCGTTCTTCGATGATGTCCATCGGCGCGGCGAGCGAACCGGCGCGCAGCAGCAGCGCGAGGTCGGTGGCGGCTTGCGGGGTCGGCTGTCCCGTGATCTGGAAGCGGTCACCCAGTTCCGACTGGATGGTGGCGACCGTCAGCACCTGGCCCTGCCCTTTTCGAACAGCACCATCGCCATCGGCTTGCCGATGTTGTCGCGCGACACGCTCGCCACCGAGCGGCCGCCGGCCGAGTCGAGACGGATGTTGACCGACGGACGCTGATGTTCGTCAAAGCCCGCGGATGCGTCGATGATGCGGTCGCCGGTGAAGATCACCTGCTTTCTCAGCAGCACCGGCACCTGGTTGCCTTCGGTGAAGAGTTCGTCGCCCGGCGGCACCGGATCGCCCGGATTCGGGTGCAGGTTGTTCGGGTCTGCAAGGCGCGCTTCGAGCGTTGCCGTGCGGCCGATGATGTCCTTCGCCTTCGCGGTGTCCTGCACGCCCGGCAGTTCGACCACGATGCGGTCGGAGCCTTGCTGCTGGATCACCGGTTCGGCCACGCCCAGTTCGTTGACCCGGTTATGCAGCGTCGTGATGTTCTGCTTGAGCGCGGCGTCCTCGACGGTGGTCTGCACCGCCGGCGTGAACTTGCCGACCAGCTGATAGGTGCCGTCCGGCGCCTGCTGGGTAGCCCACTGGAGTTCGCCGATGCTGCGCGAGAGCTGCTTGGCGGCGTTGTCCGCGGTGTCCTTGTCGGCAAAATTGATGGTCACCGACTGGCCGACCCGATTCACGCCACCGTCGCGGATGTTGTTGTCACGCAGCAGCGTGCGCGCGTCCGAAGCGTCCGAGTCGAGCTTCTTGTTCAGCGCGCCGGCCATGTCCACCTGCAGCAGGAAGTGCACACCGCCGCGCAGATCGAGGCCGAGGTACATCGGCAATGCGTGCAGCGCGGTGAGCCAGCGCGGCGACGCGCTTTGCAGGTTCAGCGCGACGACGAAATCCGGATCGCTCGGGTCGCTGTTCAGCGTCTTCGACAGCAGGTCCTTCACGCGCAATTGCGTGTCGGTATCCGGCAGAC
Organism: Paraburkholderia sp.; assembly: GCF_036488795.1. GTDB lineage: Bacteria > Pseudomonadota > Gammaproteobacteria > Burkholderiales > Burkholderiaceae > Paraburkholderia. The sequence continues at coordinate 3,076 of NZ_DASXHA010000077.1, read as the reverse complement.
GCACGCGGATGTTCGCGTTGGTCGACGAGTTGTCGAACGTGACGTCGTCCGGCTTGATCTGATTGGCAGCCAGTGCGGCTTCGATTTGCGCCAGCGTGGACGAATCGAGCTTGACCGTTGCCTTGCCGCTCAACACCTGCACCGCCGGCGCTTCGCCGAAGAAATTGGGCAGCGTGTAGATGAGGCCGATGGCGAGCGCCACGACCATCACGACATATTTCCAGAGGGGGTAACGATTCATGGAGTGGTCCAACGGGAAGGTTGGCTTGGAAGCGATGCGTCCGGCGATGAGCGCGGGAGGCGAAGCGGGCCGCAGTGCCGGGCTGGCAGGTTTGGCATCATGATGGCTTCAGTTCCGCGAGGCCGCGCCGGACGCGAGAGAGCAGGCCTTATAGCGACTTGATCGTGCCCTTCGGGAGAATCGTCGTGACCGATGCTTTTTGCACGGTGATTTCAGTGCCTTCGGCGATTTCGACGCCGACATACGCATCGCTAACCTTGGTCACCTTGCCGACGATGCCGCCGTTCGTGACCACTTCATCACCCTTGGCCATTGCCGCGAGCATGTTGCGATGTTCCTTCTGGCGCTTCATTTGCGGGCGAATCATGATGAAGTACAGCACGCCAAACATCAGGATCAGCGGCAGAAAGCTCATCAGGCTCGATTCTGCACCGCCTGAGCCCTGAGCGAAGGCATTGGAAATGAACGACACGTTGGTCTCTCCGTTATAACAACGATCAAAAAAATCAGCCGATTATTCTACCACCGGTGCTTGCTACGTCGGCAGCGCAAATGGGCTTTCCGATCAAGCTGTTAAAGCTCTTTTGGCTGTCGCGAAAGTTAATTGTAATATTTCGCGCGTTGCGCCGACGGATTGTTCCGGGTAATCCGTCAGCGGGCCGTTTCTGGACGGCTTTGTGCGCGCTTTCAGCGAGTGTTTCCGTGGGCCCGTCAGCCCGACTGCTCGACGCCGCGAGCGCGGTTTTCGTGGAAACGCTTGCGGAACGTCGCGAATTCCTGCGCTTCGATCGATTGGCGGATCTCGCCCATCAGTTCGAGGTAGTAGTGCAGATTGTGGATCGTGTTCAGTTGCGCACCGAGAATCTCGCCGACGCGGTGCAGGTGATGCAGGTAGCCCCGCGTGAAATTGCGGCAGGTGTAGCAGCCGCAGCTTTCGTCGAGCGGGCGCAGCGAGTTCTTGTGAGTCGCATTGCGGATCTTGATGTCGCCAAAGCGCGTGAAGAGCCAGCCGTTGCGCGCGTTGCGAGTGGGCATCACGCAGTCGAACATGTCGACGCCTGCCGCGACGCCCGCCACCAGATCTTCCGGCGTGCCCACGCCCATCAGGTAGTGCGGCTTGTTGGGCGGCAGCTTCGGGCCGATGTGGTTCAGCACGCGCATCATGTCTTCCTTCGGCTCGCCAACCGACAGACCGCCGATCGCGAGGCCGTGGAAGTCCATCTCAGCCAGTCCGGCCAGCGATTCGTCGCGCAGGTCTTCGAACATGCCACCCTGAACGATGCCGAACAGCGCGTTCGGGTTGCCGAGGCCGTTGAATTCGTCGATGGAGCGCTGCGCCCAGCGCATTGACATGCGCATCGAATCCGCGGCTTCCTTGTGCGAAGTGGGCACGTTGTTGGTCGCATACGGCGTGCACTCGTCGAACTGCATGACGACGTCCGAGTTCAGCACCTTCTGGATCTGCATGGACACTTCCGGCGACAGGAAGAGCTTGTCGCCGTTGATGGGCGACGCGAACGTCACGCCATCCTCGGTGATTTTGCGTAGATCACCCAGCGAAAACACCTGAAAACCGCCGGAATCAGTCAGGATGGGCTTGTTCCAGCCCATGAAACGGTGCAGGCCGCCGTGCGCCGCGATCGTCTCCAGCCCCGGGCGCAGCCACAGGTGAAACGTGTTGCCGAGGATGATCTGCGCGTGCATCTCTTCGAGTTCGCGCGGCTGCACCGCCTTCACGGTGCCGTAGGTGCCGACCGGCATGAAGATCGGCGTTTCGACCACGCCGTGGTTGAGCTTCAGCCGGCCGCGGCGCGCCTGGCCGTCGGTGGCGAGCAGTTCGAATTCGAGGCCGTTGGCGGGGCGTTCGGCGCTTGTTGCCTGGGTAGCGGGGGTATGACCTTCGGTCATGGGTAACTCCTGTGCCACCGGAGGACAGTCCGGCGCAAATAAACGCCGCCGGGCAGGCCACGGCGGCTAGGTAAACAATAAAACCTGAAACTGTATGAAGCGCGAAGCGATCGCCGCAGCCAGACTGCCCGCGCGTTCCCGGGTCCGCAGGACCGCCACTCTATCTCATGGCACGACCTGGCGGCCAAGGTGAAAACGCGAATAGCGCGTCAGGCTCAGCCGTCGTTGCGTGTCAGCAGCATCGCGTCGCCATAACTGAAGAACCGGTAACGCTCTTCGATCGCGTGCCGGTAGGCCGCGCGAATCGTTTCGATACCCGCGAACGCCGACACCAGCATCAGCAGCGTCGACTTCGGCAAATGGAAATTGGTCACCAGACGGTCGACCACGCGGAACTTGTAGCCAGGCGTGATGAAGATGTCCGTTTCGGCGCTGGTGGCGGCGAGCGGCCGGCCGGCCGCTTCAGCGTCGCGCGCCGCGGCTTCGAGGGCGCGCATCGACGTCGTGCCCACCGCGATCACGCGATTGCCGCGCGCCCGGGTTTCCGCGATCCGCTCCACCAGCGTCTGCGGCAACTGATACCACTCGCTGTGCATCTTGTGCTCGGCGAGATTCTCGACCCGCACCGGCTGGAAGGTGCCCGCGCCGACGTGCAGCGTGAGCGTCGCACGCTCGACGCCTTTTGCGTCCAGGCGCGCGAAGATCGAATCGTCGAAATGCAGGCCGGCCGTGGGCGCGGCGACGGCGCCGGGATTCTGTGCGTAGACCGTCTGATAGCGCGTTTCATCGAACGCGTCGGGGTCGTGCTCGATATACGGCGGCAACGGCAAGCGGCCGAACTGCTCGATCAGCGTCAGGCAGTCATCGGGAAAATGCAGCGTGTAGAACGGCTCGACGCGTTCGCCGACCGTCACGTCGAACGCGTCG
>NZ_DASXHA010000004.1:0-58869 GCF_036488795.1 Paraburkholderia sp. | reverse complement strand
CTTACGTGGATCTGCTGAGCCCGGACAGCCAACCGCTGAAGGTGGCCTGAAGATGACCTGAGCCGCTAACGTACTTTCATAAGCGCACGGCCGCCTTCAACTGGCGGCCGTACCCGGCGACAGATGCCCGAGCGGCAACGGCCCATTGCGCTTGAAAGTGGTCAGCACGATATTCGAGCGCACGCTGTCCACGCCCGGCACGCGCATCAGCTTCTTCATCACGAACGACGACAACGCGTTCAGATCCGGCGCCACGATGCGCAACAGATAATCCGCATCACCCACCACCGCGTGGCACTCCAATACCTCGGGCAGCACGTCGATTTGCTGCTGGAACTGCTCGATGATGGAATCGCCGTGATGCTTGAGCTTCAGACTGGTGAACGCGGTCACGCCGAGGCCGAGCTTCTCCGGACGCAGCACGACGCGATAGCCGTCCACCACGCCTACCTGCTCGAGACGCTGCAGCCGCCGGCCGATCTGCGATGGCGACAACGGCACCTGCTCGCCTAGTTGTTGATGAGTCGCACGTCCGAAGCGCTGCAAGACCTCCAGCAGCGCGAGATCGAAGTGATCCAGTTCCAGCATGATTAATCTCCGCATCGATTCACATTTCTATGCACGATTATTGCATAAAATAACTACAACAAGCTTGCTTTGCGCCCATCCCGCATCTTACCCGCTCTACACTGGCTTCCTTGAATCACTTATGGCCACGCATCCACGATGTCCAGCCCCACCACCGCCAAACTGCAGGAACAGTTCGACGCCGGCCTCGAAACCCGCGCCGACTTCACCATCGACCAGCCGATGCACCGCTACGGCGCCGTCGATCACGCGGTGTGGAAGCAGCTCTACACGCGCCAGACCGCCATCCTCAAGGGTCGGGTCTGCGACGCCTTTCTGGCCGGCGTCGAGCGGCTGAACCTGTCGGCGCAACACGTGCCGTCGTTCGCGTCCATCAACGAGCGCCTGATGCCCGCCACCGGCTGGCAAATCGTCGCGGTGCCGGGACTCGTACCGGAACAGGTGTTCTTCGAGCATCTGGCGAACCGGCGTTTCCCGGTAACCTGGTGGATGCGCCGCCCGGACCAGCTCGACTACCTGCAGGAACCGGACTGTTTTCACGATCTGTTCGGCCACGTGCCGCTCCTGATCAACCCGGTGTTCGCCGACTACATGCACGCGTATGGCCGCGCGGCGCTTGCCGCCGGCAACCTCGGCGCGCTGCCCCTGCTCGCCCGCCTCTACTGGTACACCGTCGAATTCGGCCTGATTCGCGATGCGGCCAGCCCGAACGGCGTGCAGATCTACGGCGCGGGCATTGTGTCGAGCAAGGGCGAAACGCTGTACAGCCTCGAAAGTGCAGCGCCCAACCGGCTCGGCTTCGCCCTCGCACGCGTGATGCAGACGCGCTACCGGATCGACACGTTTCAGAAGACTTACTTTGTGCTGGATGATTTCGCGCAACTGTTCGACGTCGCACGCACCGATCTGGGCCCGTTGCTAGCGAACCTCGCTGACGCCGAAGCCTACCCCGCGGGCGACATCCTTCCCGCCGACCGCGTGCTCAATCGCGGCACACAGGAAGGCTGGCCGACCGACGACGACGTCTGACTCGCGCACCGCCGCACGCAAGGGCGTCGGTCGGCGGCGCCATCCGATCCGTGGAAAAATAGCGGGATGCGCGCGCCATTCCAGACACGCGAACAGAAAGCGAGGCATCCTGATGATCCACACACTCACTTCGGAAGAGCGCGCCACCCAATTGGCGCAATTGCATGGCTGGGTAGCCGTCGCGGGCCGCGACGCAATCCAGCGTCAACTGAAATTCGCGGATTTCAATGAGGCATTCGGTTTCATGACGCGCGTGGCAATCAAGGCGCAGGAAATGGATCACCATCCCGAATGGTTCAACGTGTACAGCAAGGTGGAGATCACGCTGTCGACGCATGAGGCAAACGGCCTGACCGAGCGCGATATCACGCTGGCGCGATTTATCGATCAGGTCGCCAAAGCATCGCAGGAAAGCTAGCCTGTAATACCTTGTAACCAGTTCGTTGAAAGCAAGGATGAAAGCGCAATGATGGGAGCATGAAGGCCACACGAAGTGGCACAATGGCCGTTTTTGACCTAAAAATGAAAGCAAATTGCAGGCATTCCGGCTCACAAACCTTCACTTCTACAGGCCATTATTAAGGCGGACGTAAGAATCCCAGGCTTCCCGCGCTTTAGGGTCTAAAGCTTCCGGCGATAGCGCCGTCTGACGCTGTACAATCAGCAGCGCATACGGCTTGGAGAGCGCGCTTGCCTCCTTGCACAGAACCCGTTCGTCACCGCTCGAAGGTGAGCGCGCGCGAAAGAAGTTGATCGCGGCTTCCAGTTCGTGGATCGTAATATCGGACATGACTTTCGTGATCGCCTGACGGCCGCAGGCAAGTTGGCGCCGCGCGGCATTCTGTGCAGCATGCGCACCGGCGAACCGCGTGCCCAACGCCTAAACCCATTGTACTTGAGTGAAACCCATGCGACTCCTTCTGATCGAAGATGACCGCCCTATCGCGCGCGGCATCCAAAGCAGTCTCGAACAAGCCGGCTTCACGGTCGACATGGTCCACGACGGCATTTTCGCCGAACAGGCCCTCACGCAAAACCGCCACGAACTCGTGATCCTCGATCTGGGTCTGCCCGGCATCGACGGCATGACGCTGCTGTCGCGTTTTCGCCAGAGCAACCGGCATACGCCTGTCATCGTGCTGACCGCGCGCGACGAACTCAACGACCGCGTGCAAGGCCTGAACTCCGGTGCCGACGACTACATGTTGAAGCCGTTCGAACCCGCCGAACTCGAAGCACGGATCCGCGCGGTGATGCGCCGCAGCGGCCCGCACGGCGACATGCCGCGCCCGGAAGTGTCGTTGGGTGGCGTGCGCCTGTCAGGCGTCGATCGCCGCATCTTCAACGACGACAAGCCGCTCGAACTGTCGCCGCGTGAATTTGCCGTACTCGAAATGCTGCTGTTGCGCCATGGCCGCGTGGTCAGCAAAGCCCAGCTGCAGGATCACCTGACGCACTTCGGCGGCGACCTCGGCGACACCGCGATTGAAGTCTACGTGCACCGCGTGCGCAAAAAGCTCGAAAACTGCCGCGTCGAGATCGTCACGGTGCGTGGCTTCGGCTATCTGTTGCAGGAAATCCGTCAGGCCGCATAATGGCCATGAAGGTTGGGACCATGGCCGCCTGCAAGGCTGTTCTGGTCCGCTGACCTGACGGCGCCGGGGCCGGGATTGCGCATTCATCGCATGAATGCGCAATCCCGGCGTCCCGGCTTTTAGCGGTTCCCTTGCCGCTTCGCCTCTTTCTCGCGCGTTCGACCATGCCCCACCCGGCCGCGAATAGCCTGCGTCGCACGTTGCTGCGCCGCCTCGCTGCGCCCCTTTCCCTGCTCGCGCTGATGAGCGGCCTGATTGCGTACTGGCTTGCGTGGCAATACACGCAACACGTGGTCGACCGGTCGCTGGCCGACCTCGCCACCGCCATCTCCAAGCAGATCCAGATTGCCGGCACCGACGCGCCGATCACCGTGCCGCCGCTCGCCCAGGCGATGTTCTCGGACCCGGTCGAACATCTCGTCTATCGGATCAGCAATGGCGAAACTGAAATCGCGGGTGATCCGAAACTGCCGCTGCAAGGTACCAGCGTACGCCGCATGCATTATGCGTATGTGTTCGAGACTACCCATCAGGGTGTCACCGTGCGCGTCGCCCAGGTGCGGGTAGATCAACCAGTGGGCAATCCGATCGTCGTCGAGGTCGGTCAGCCGGTCCAGCACCGCTTCGAGATTGCCGCCGAGTTCCTGATTGCCATCATGCTGCCGCTGCTGCTGTTGCTGCTGGCAGGCTGGGTAATCGTGTGGCGCGTCGTGAACCAGCAGCTCAATCCGCTGACCGACCTTGCCGATTCGCTCAACCGGCAGACGCATACGTCACTGGAGCCCGTGGACGAGACTTATGTGCCGGTGGAAATCCGGCCGCTGACCGGCGCGCTGAACGCGTTGCTCGATCGTCTGAAGTCCGCACTGGATGCGCAACGCAAGTTCATCGCCGACGCGGCTCATCAATTGCGCACGCCGCTCACTGCCGTCAAGCTGCATGCCGAACAGGCAGCGACCGCTCGTGATCCGCAGCAAACGCTCGCGGCAGTGCGTGAACTGCGGGCAGCGGCTGATCGCGCCGTGCGGCTGTCGAACCAGTTGCTGTCGCTTGCGCGCGCGGAGCCTGGCGAGCAGGCCGCGCGCTTCGTGAACGTCGACATGGCTGCGCTCGCCTTCGAAACCGGCGCTGAATGGGTGCCGCGCGCACTCGGCGTGCGCGTGGACCTCGGCTTCCAGCGCCTCGACGACCCCGCCAATGACCGTCCGTTGATCGCGCGCGGCAACCCTGTGCTGCTGCACGAGGTCATCGCGAACCTGCTCGACAATGCGCTGAAGTACGTGCCGCCCTCGCGCTTCGACGGCGGCCGCATCACCGTGACGGTTTCACAAAGCCTGATCGAAGGTGTGCCGTTCGCAGAGATCATTGTTGAAGACAATGGCCCTGGCGTGCCGCTGGTGCAGCAGGCAGACCTCTTCAAACGCTTTTTCCGTGGCGACGGCCAGAGCGAAAGCGGCGTCGACAGCGGCGCGGGTCTCGGCCTTGCGATCGTTCACGACATCATGGTGCTGCACAAGGGCAGCGTGCATTACGAAGACTCGCCCGACGGCGGCGCACGTTTCATCGTGCGGGTTCCGCTCACTTCACTCGATACGCCGCGCGATACCAACCCACGCGACAGCCGGCGCGCGCCAAAGAAATCGGCGCACCAGGCGCCGATCGATATCTGATTCCGCAATGAGTCTGCCGGGCTGCCGGGATTCGACTCCCGCAGCCCGTGCGTTATTTCTTCTTCTTGCGTTTCTTTTCCGCCTTTTCGGGCGGCGCGAGCATCGTGCCGCGACACTTGCGCGCGCCGCAACGGCACTCGTATTCCTTCTGCAGCTTCCTGGTCTGGCGCGCGTCGATCACCAGACCGTAGTCGTAGAACAGTTCTTCGTCGGCCTCGATATCGCGCAACGCGTGAACGTAGACATGCCCGTCAATTTCCTCGGCTTCGCAGTTCGGCGCACACGAGTGGTTGATCCAGCGCGCGCTATTGCCGTTCACTTTGCCGTCGATCACTCCGCCTTCATCCAGGGCGAAATAAAACGTGTGATTCGGCTCTTTCGGATCGTGCGGATGACGTCGCAAAGCTTCCTTCCACGAGATCCGTTCGCCTTTATATTCGATCAGGCGCTCGCCGGCCGCAATCGGTTCGAGGGCAAACACGCCTTTGCCATGCACTCCCGAACGGCGCACGACGATCCTGCGTGAACTCATTGAATGAATCCTTGTGAAGAACTGGGGATGAACATCTCTGCTGTCGTCAAAATCCGTTTCATGCTGCCCGCCGGATTTCCTGACGCGAATAGCAAACGCGGCGCCTTGGGGGCGCCGCGTCAACTTGCAACGCGCGTGCGTCACAACCGGCATCGTACACGCTTGATATGGCTTCGTTCAACCGTCAAAAAGCCATCAGCGCGCGATGCGCATTAAAGCCGCGTAAAAGTCGCGTGCATGCCTAGCGTTGTCCGAATGAAATATCGCCGAACAGTGCCTTTTGCTCGCGGGGCTGGGAGCGCCAATACTGCGGCGGCGCTTCGACCGTCGCGCCCAGCTGGGCCGCTGCGTGCCACGGCCACCGCGGGTTGTACAGCAGCCCGCGAGCCAGCGCGATCAGATCGGCATCGCCCTCTTCGATCAATTGTTCCGCGTGCAACGGATCCGTGATGAGACCCACGGCGATCGTCACGAGACCCGTGGCCTTTTTCACCGCATGGGCGAACGGCACCTGATAGCCCGGTTCAAGCGGGATCTTTTGCAGCGGCGACACGCCGCCCGACGACACGTCGATCCAGTCGCAGCCGCGCTTCTTCAACTCCTGAGCGAAAGCAATCGTGTCCTCGAGCGTCCACCCACCGGCGACCCAGTCGGTCGCCGAGACACGCAGGCCTACCGGCTTGTCGGCCGGAAATGCCGCGCGCACGATTTCGAAGATCTCCAGCGGAAAACGCATGCGGTTCTCGCGCGAGCCGCCATATTCGTCGCTGCGCTGATTGGCAAGCGGCGACAAAAACTGATGCAGCAAATAGCCGTGTGCAGCATGGACTTCGAGCGCATCGATCCCGAGCCGCGCCGCACGCCGCGCCGACGCCGCGAAAGCTTCGCGGACCCGGTTGAGTCCGGCCGTGTCGAGTGCAAGCGGCGGCTCTTCGCCGGCTTTGTGCGGCAATCCCGATGGCGCATGCGGCAACCAGCCACCTTCAGCGACGGGAATCAGTTGACCGCCTTCCCAGGGCACATGGCTCGATGCCTTGCGGCCCGCATGCGCCAGTTGCATCGCGACGGGAATAGATGAATGTTTGCGAATAGCCGCGAGCACGGGCACGAGTGCGGCTTCTGTGACGTCGTCCCACAAGCCGAGGTCGCCGGGTGTGATGCGGCCTTCGGGCTCTACCGAGGTCGCTTCGATGCACAGCATGCCCGCGCCCGAAAGCGCCATGCTGCCCAGGTGGATCATGTGCCACGCGGTTGCCTCGCCGCGCTCGGCGGAGTACTGACACATTGGCGACACAACGATGCGATTGGCAAGCGTCACGCTACGCAGCGTGAGCGGAGAAAAAAGCGCGCTCATGGAAGAGGTCCAGGGAAGGCGGGGGAGCGAATGAGCATAGCACCGCGGATGGTCCGGTGCATGACAAGGCGTCGTGCGGGGCGGCCGGCTCCGGTCGCGTCATGCTTCACGCCAGACGGCGTAATGTTCGAAAGGATAGTCGTGCAGAGCTTTTTCGCGGACGCCGGGAAGCCTGCTTTTAGCTTGCTGATTGTCGTTCGCGCCGTTCTTGCGAAGCCGCCCTCGCCTGCTTATGGCTTCTTCTTTTCGACCTGGTCGAGCCACTCGCCGAACATCTGACGTGCGCCTTCTTCGAGGCGCGGACCGAAACGCGCGGTGTCCGCACGTAACTGACAGACGTCGATGCCATGCGCGACGAGCTCACCGGCATTGCCGATCAACCATGGCTCAAAGCGGTCGGCGCGGATTTCCGGATGACATTGCAGCCCCAGCACGTGGTCGCCCCACGTGAACGCCTGGTTTTCGCAGGCTGGCGTCGAGGCGAGGCGGGTTGCGCCGGCAGGCAGATCGAAGGTATCGCCGTGCCAGTGCAGCATGGAAGTAAGTGCGCCATCCAGATGACGCACGGGCGACGCGCGACCGGCATCGGTGAGCGTGAGCGGCGTCCAGCCCAGTTCCGTGTGGGCCGCCGGATAGACCCGTGCGCCCAGCACCCTTGCAATGATTTGCGCGCCGAGGCAAATGCCCAAGGTGGGCAAACCCGCCGCGATGCGCTTTTCGATCATGGATACCAGCGGCAGCAGCGTGGGGTAGCGCAAATCGTCTGTAGCACTAATCGGGCCGCCAAGCACCACCATCAAGGAAGGCGCGACGGGGTCCGGCGCCTCGATGCGCGCAAAGCCGACGTCAAGATAGCGCACTGGCCGGCTGCGCTCGCCCAGCACCAGCTCGAGGCTGCCCAGATCCTCGAAGTGCACATGGCGAATGGCCAGAACTTCGTGATTCATCGGCACAGCCCACCCTCACTTTGACAAAAGACACGCCGCCACACGCCACGGACCCGCCTCGCCGACGGCATACGCCGCCGGCCAGACCAGCCGTGCCGTGTAGCGGACGGCGCGTTACTGCGCGTAGATCTTCCAGATTTTCTTCTGAGTCGCGACGTCAGCGGTTTCGTGCACCGAGCAGTCGAGGCGCACATCCGTGTCGGACATCTTCAGTTCGAGCAGCTTGCAATGATGCGGCGTTTTCTTCGGATTCTTGCTCGGTTCGAAATGCACGCACGTCAGACACATCCGGTGCGGCGGAATATCGTCCTGCGCTTCGAGCTGACGCACAGTCTTCAGCAGCGTGCGGTAGAACACCGCCTGTTCGTCGTCGCGCAGCGTGCCGACCGCCTTCGCGAGGAAGTCCGGCCATTGCGCGGCGCGCTTGGCCGCCGTACGGCCGCGGGCCGTCAGACGCACCGCGAGTGCGCGGCCGTCGTCGAGCGCGCGGCGCTTTTCGACCAGGCCTTTGCTTTCGAGTGTGCTGACCGCATCGCTCGTGGTGGCGGCAGTCAACGCCGTTTCACGTGCGATTTCGCCCAGACGCATGGGACCCTTGCGTTGCATCAGCAACACCAGAATCTCGCCCTGGGTGGGCGTGAGACCCGCACCTTCCGCCCATTCCCATGCCTGGCTCCGCATGGCCGTGCTCAGTCGCAATAGGCTGTGGGTGACACGCCCGGTTGCCTGCTCTCCGTATACGCCTTCGCTCATAATCTTTCGTTGGTTATTGACAGCATGCCGCTGCTTAGCTGGCCGTCGGGCGTGAACACGCCGGCAGCCTGTGGGGGCAGCCTCGTCCAACATCGGACGGACTGAACTTCTATCTCGAAAATGTACCGCTTCACACGTCAGTTCTGACGCCTTCTACAACACTTTTTTGCGTGGCCCCATCATCGCCGCGTCCTGTGACACCGACCGGCAGCGCAACGACGTCGAAGCTGCGAAACCGACATTCTATGCGAGAGCGGAGAATCGTACAGCTAACTTATCCAACGCCCCCTGTGGATAACCGCGGGAAAAGGCCGCTGACTGGGTGTGCACCGATTCTTGATAAAGTGTATTGCCAATCTTGAAGCGCCATACTTATCCTGACTTCCCGGCTCCGATGCACCTCGGAACCGCCTACTTATAGTTTACGCAGGACTATGACTTTGCAGGGAATTATTCAGTTGTCCACAGGCGAGTGCAATGCTTGTTAACTACTACTACGTTTGTATACGTAAAATTTAGAAACCTTTAGGGAAGCCCGATCTGGAAACGGGACAACGAAAAAAAACCCGCAAAACCGAAGTTCAGCGGGTTCCTTTGCGGTAGGTGGGCCACGAAGTCAGTCGTAATCCCAGCGGCGGAGCATCAGGCGCGCCATTGCAGACACTGCTGCCGCACCGCTTCATGCAGCGACTTCTCATGTTCGAACACCGTGCGCACCCAGGTTGCGTCATTCACCTGACCACGCGCGATCGACCCCACCTCTGCCAGCGCCTTGCCTGAACCCAGCGCGTCCGCATGCGGCGCGATCCGTTCCAGCGTCTCCAGAATGTCTTCCGAAATCGTCTTGCGCTCCCCGCTCTGCGGATCGATACAGGTGCCGGCCAGCCCGAAGCGGCAGGCTTCAAAGCGGTTGAACGTGTAGACGAGGTAATCGTCTTCCTTCGGCGTGAGCGGTTTGTCGAGCAGCAAATGACGAGCGAGGGTCTGGATGTAGCAGGCAATCGCTGCGGCACGATCCACCGACAACGGCGTGTCCATCACGCGCACCTCGATGGTCCCGAAGCCAGGCTTTGGACGAATATCCCAGTAAAAATCCTTCATGCTGTTCACGACGCCCGTGTGCACCATCTTCGAAAAATATTCTTCGAAGCTGTCCCAGGTCAGCACGAACGGCGCGCGGCCGGAAAGCGGAAATGCAAAAACAGAATTGAGGCGCGCGGAATGAAAGCCCGTGTCGACACCCTGCACGAACGGTGACGATGCCGACAGCGCGATGAAGTGCGGAATAAAACGTGACATGGAATGCAGCAGGAACAGCGCGCTGTCTGCATCCGGACAGCCAATGTGCACGTGCTGCCCGAACACCGTGAACTGCTTCGCAAGGTAACCGTAGAGTTCGGACAGATACTGAAAGCGCGGCGTATCCACAATCTGGCGGTCGCTCCATTGCTGGAAGGCGTGCGTCCCTCCGCCGCACAAACCGACGTTCAGACGATCGGCCGCGGACACGAGCGTGTCGCGAATCGTGCGCAGGTCGGCAAGTGCCTGTTCATGCGACGTGCAGATGCCGGTCGAGAGCTCGATCATGCTTTCGGTGATTTCCGGCGTGATGTTGCCGGGGATTTTTTCATCCTTGATGAGCCGCAACAGATCGGATCCGGCTTTGGTCAGATCATAGTCATGGGTGTTGACGATCTGCATCTCGAGTTCGATACCGAAGGTGAACGGTTTCGAATCGACGAAGCGTTCGAGTGACATGGCGTCCCCTGATTCAAGTCGGCCGGACGAGTTCGATGCGTCCAGCCGTTTTCACTGTCAAATTCAATGTCGACGAGGCGTGCGGAGCGGACCAATCCGCTCACTCGCATGCTTCATTCGCGTCGCTCGCCGACCAGAGCGAGACTGCGATACACGAGCCATGGTCCGACGATCTGCAATACGACGATCGAGCACATCATGATGGCGCGCAGGCTCGGATCGAAGTTCGGATAGAGGCTGTAGGTGTCGTCGACGAGCAGATACGCGAGTGCCGACATCGGCGAGAGCGACAAGCCAAGCGCCACGCCCTGCTTCCAGTTCAGGCCGCTCGGTTTCGCAAATGCGAGCACGCCGATCAGCTTACCGGCGAGTCGCGCAACAATCAGACCCAGCGCGGCGAGTCCGCCTATGCCGATGTCTTTCCATTCGAACGTCGTCAGCGTCAGCACGAACAGGATCACCGTCAGCAGCCAGCCGGCCGTGCCGAAATGCTGCGGCCACAGTTGCGGGCGCGCTTCCAGATTTTTCACGATGATGCCCGCCGCCAGCAGACTGAGAATCGTCGAGAGTTTGAACAGATGCGCGATGGCGATGGCGAGCAGCACGAGACCAAACAGGGCGACGAAGGAATGTTCGTCTTGCATGTTCATGCGGCGATAGAAGAACGTGCAGGTGCGCGCAAGCGCATAGGCGAGAACCAGCGAGCCGATCAGCAGATAAAGCGGCTGCAGAATGGTCGCGAACACGTTGCCGTAAGCTTCCTGATGCAGCCAGCTGGACGCCAGCTTTTCAATGACGACGGCATACATGCTGTTGAGCGCGGTCAAGGTCATCAGGCGTTGCGTGACCTGGCCTTCTGCGCGCAACTCGGTTTTCAACTGAATCACCATTGCGGGCGATGTGGCCATGGCGATGGATGAAAGCACGAGTGCGACGATGGTTGGAACATGGAGAAACAACAGGACGGGCAACACGAACACGAAGGTCAGGGTGGCTTCCGCGATGCTCGAAAGAATCAGCCATGGGTTGCGGCGAATCCAGCGCAAATCGAGCCGGCTGCCGAGTTCGAACAGCAGCAGGCCGAGCGCGACATCGAGGAGGGGCCGGGCTGCCCTGGCCGAATCGGCATCGATCACGCCGAAACCTGCCGCACCGGCGACCAGACCGATCACTGCATAACCGGAAATACGAGGTAGACGCCATGCGCGGTAGCACAATTCGCCGCAGAGCCCGGCAACGAGCAGTGCGAGCCCTGCCCAGAATATGGCATCAGGGGAGAGCGGCCAGGCTGGAAAAAATGAAAACGCCGACTTCATCGGGATGAGATCTCCTTTGTCGACCGGAGTTGGCGCTTTAGCGCCTACTCCGGTCCCATGCAGTTGTAACGCGGTCGACCGGAGCTAGTGCTTCAGCGCTTACTCCGGTCCCATGCAGTTGTAACGCGGTCGACCGGAGTTAGCGCTTCAGCCGTCGACCATGCGAAGCCCTTACTCCAATCCCACTCAACATAGTCGCGCCCGGCAACAGCAGGCGACACGAACCGGCGAAAACACCGGCGACCACGCAAACGCACGATGGATTGTTTGCTGCGTTCACTTTGCGTCGACCAGCCTTGCGAACTGACAACGATCGGGTGAAAACTGAACGCGTCGGACCCACGCACTGTCACGCGGTGAATTCGAACGTGCTGCTGCAGCGCGACACGGGTGAAAGAACGCCGTCGACTTGAATCAGAGTCTGATGGACCGGCACCGTTCCGTTGGTACGTCAGCCCTTTGACGACAGGCATGACGCGGAAAGAACGGCGATTGTGCCATAGCTTTTCCGGTGTGATGGAAAACGCTCGAACTAGCCCGCGAAGCGGTAAAAATGGGCTTCTTTAGCCGAAGAAGAAGAAAAATCGACCGCTTCCGATCACTGCAGTATCGCTGTGACGGTTGCCGGCGATGGCGCATGTCCCGTCCGCTTCCCCTGCTTCACAGTGCTTTTGAATCCGGCTGTTTGCTTCATTGATGAACGTCGAGGCGCGACGGCCTTTCTGTTTATATGTTTACCTGTATGTATACGTAGTAGCAGTTAACAAGTCTGCCCCATTTCTGTGGATAACCCCGGTTTACCCAACCGAATCAGTGCGTTGCCGAACGCACAACCGACTGCACAGCGTGTGCGGCCACGGCTTGGATCCTTGGGTAACTTTTTGCTGTTTTGCCGCGCGGCAAAGTTACCCCGTTTACGTCCACATGCCGTCCACACGCGTTTCACTCGTAAACAGAGCGGTTATCCACAGAACGGCGTGGATAACTTTTATGCGTTTGACGTTTCGCGGATTTGACGGGGAGGTGTTTCAGCGAGCCGTACCCTGCCGCAGCGCGCGCAGGAGGAAACGCGCGGGGTCGAGATCTTCAGCCAGGTCGCGTTCAAGCGGCCACGGCTCCGCTTCGATCTGCGACGCAATCAGTTCGGCGCCCAGAGCGGCCCAGACGAGGCCGCGCGAGCCGTACGCAAAGGCGCCGTACAAGCCGGCAGCGCGAGGCAGATCGAGGGGCCACGCACCGCGCAGACGGTCGGCGTCGTGGATGGCGGAGGCTTCGTCGGCCAGTGCGCCGATCATCGGCAAGCGATCGCTCGTGACGCAGCGAAACGCGACACGCCCGGGCAGCGACGCAGCATGCTGCGTGTCGATGGTTCGAGTGAAAGCGGGCAGCATCCGCGCGATGCGCTCGAGATTTTCGATCTGCC
The DNA here is from genome assembly GCF_036488795.1 of Paraburkholderia sp. Taxonomy (GTDB): domain Bacteria; phylum Pseudomonadota; class Gammaproteobacteria; order Burkholderiales; family Burkholderiaceae; genus Paraburkholderia. The sequence continues at coordinate 45,904 of NZ_DASXHA010000004.1, read as the reverse complement.
CTGCGGTTTGAACTGAGCATTCAGGGTCGTCGATATCGTAGGTCGCGCCGGTCAGCGTGACGCCATCCGCCAGCGGTACGGCGTAACCTTCGCCGACCACCGGAACATTCAACGACGCCGGCGACGCCACGCTGTCCGCAGGCAGCAGAGTCAATTGGCCGCGCACGCTGCCGGTCGGGGCGTAGTTCAAACCGGCGACACGGGCAGCGTCATGTGCATTGGCAAAGATCACGACCGGCGCGCGAACGACCACTTCGCCGCTGAGATCCAACACGTTCCATTGATCACCAGCGCGTTCAATGCGCGCGGCTTCGACGCCGAAACGTCGCTCGAGCCGCTCCCCGGCGGCCGCGCATTGTGCAGCGCAAAGCGTGGCCGGATCGATCCAGCCTCCGTGCGGAAAAAACCAGCCGGCTTGCGCGACAGGCAAGTTCGCAATCCTCTGCGCTTCTGCGCGCGTAACCGGCGTGACGTAGTGCGCCGGATATGCGAAGGATGCCAAAGCAGTTGCCATCATGTCGGCCTCCTCTTCACTCGCGGCGAGCTGAAGCAAGCCTTCGCCACCGCGGGTGGGGTGATGTCCCGCCTGCGCGAGTGCTGCCCACCGCCGCAGCGCAAAGAGGAAGCCGGCACGTGTGATGCGCGAGGCCACGCTATCGTCGCGTGAGAGCATCGGATGAAACACGCCCGCTGGATTACCCGATGCATCGCGAGCGAGCGCCGCATGCCGTTCGAGCGACGTGATGCGCCACCCGCGTGCTGCGAGCCGTTCGATCACCGCACAGCCCGCGAGCCCGGTGCCGATCACCACTGCATGCCGCTCGTTCACCGCGAGCGCTGTCGGCGGCTCATGCCGGCGCACCCGCCAGCGCGGTGCAAAGCGGCCCGTCAGCATGGCGCGCTTCCAGCCGAAGCCGTCGACTTTACGGTATTCGAAACCGCACTGGGTCAGCGCGCGTTTGACCTCGCCCGCGCTCGTGTAGGTGGCGAAAGTCGCATCGTCGCCGGCAATGCGGGCGAGCGATCTGAAGATTGCCGGCGCCCACAGTTCGGGATTTTTCGCCGGCGCGAAGCCGTCCAGATAGAACGCGTCGGCACGCATCCAGAGCGTGGGGAGTGTTTGAGCGGCGTCGCCGAAGACGAGTGTTAGCGTGACGCGGCCGTCCTCGAATTCGAGCCGGTGCGTGCCGGGCACGAGCATCGGCCACGCGTCGGCGAGCGTGCGCCCGAGCTCGGCGATCGACTCATCCGTCATGGTCGCGGCGTAGGCCTTCAGCAGATCGGACCTTGTAAACGGGTGTTTTTCTGTCGAAACGAAGTGCAGGCGCTCGCAACGAGCAGGGTCCTGGCGCCATAGAGCCCAGGTCATCAGAAAGTTGATGCCCATGCCGAAGCCGGTTTCCAGCACCGTGAAAACGCGTCTGCCCTGCCACCGTCCGGGTAGGCCGTTGCCTTGCAAAAACACGTATTGCGCCTGGGCAAGACCGCCCACCGCGCTGTGATAGATGTCGTCGTAACGCGGTGAAAACGGCGTGCCGTTGTCGCGAAACGCGAGCGTCGCGGGGATCAGCGGATCGGTCATGCGCGGCAAAAAATCATCGGACGAGCGGGAAAAGGCTTGCCGGACGGGGCATGCCGGCCGTCGCGCCGAGGGCCTTCACGGGCTGATTCGTGCCGCGAACGTTGGCAAAAACCAACGCCAGCCTCCTGTAAAGCCCTGATTGGACGGGGAGTTCGAGTCCGGCAATGACAAAAATGGTAATTTCCCGAATAGCTCGGGCAAACAACCGCGTAATTCTTCGAAACCCTTGTCCTGCTTGGGTTTGCGCTGCGCTATCATAGCAAGCGCCGCGAAGCTAAGCGGCAGCACGACTGTCATGCAGCGACCTGCCCGACGTGTTGGTCCGGAATGCTCCGGAGCCGTTGCTGCTCGACGGCGCGGCCCGCGCACGTATAATCGGCGCGTTCGCGCTGTTCGTGTCAACCTAAACCAGAAAGGAACCTTAATGAACAAACAGGAACTGATCGACGCCGTCGCAGGTCAGACGGGCGCCAGCAAGGCTCAAACCGGCGAAACGCTGGACACGCTGCTCGAAGTGATCAAGAAGGCTGTGTCGAAGGGTGATGCGGTCCAGCTGATCGGTTTTGGTAGCTTCGGTTCGGGCAAGCGCGCAGCACGTACGGGCCGTAACCCGAAGACGGGCGAAACCATCAAGATCCCGGCCGCCAAGACTGTCAAGTTCACGGCTGGTAAGGCGTTCAAGGACGCCGTCAACAAGCGCTAAGCACATCACTGCTTGGTTGTTGACACCCGCCACAGGGCGGGTTTTTTTTCGCCTGGAGATTTTTCACTTCAGTGATGGCGATGGATGATTTCACCTTCGCCGTGATCGTGGTCATGATCGTGATCGTCTTCAGCGTCGAAATCCCATACCGGGAAGGGGTCCTTGAGATGCTCCCAGGCGTGCGGCCCCAGTGCGAATTCGTCGTCGTTCAGCAGACACGCATCGAACTTCGCGCGCCATGCGTCGGGATCGATACCGACACCGATCATCACCAGTTCCTGACGCCGATCGCCGATGCTGAAATCGTCGGCGTCGCCATACCAGTCCGCCGCGATTTCCGCTGACAGTTCGTCATCGCCCGCGGGCCATTCGCTGCGATCTTGCGCAGCCCACCACATGCCCGCCGGACCGTGGCGACAGGCACCGCCCGCTTGCGAAAGCGAGCCGGCAATGTCGTTGCGCGTGGCCAGCCAGAAGAAGCCTTTGCTGCGCAGCACGCCTTGCCATTCCTGATGCAGCAGCGCCCACAGACGCTCCGGATGAAACGGCCGGCGCGCCCGATAGATGAAATTGCCGATGCCGAACTCGTCGGCTTCGCCGCTGTGATCGTGTTCGTGATGCAGCGAGGTGAGCCAGCCCGGCGCGCTCGATGCCTCGTCGAAGTCGAAGCGGTTCGTGTCGAGCACTTCATCGAGCGGGACGACGCCAAAGCGGCTCACGACTTGCACCGCGCGCGGATTGATGCGCGCAAGAATGCGCTGCAAACGCGTGAGTTCTTCGGCGCTGACGAGATCGCTCTTGTTGACGACCAGCACGTCGCAAAACTCGATCTGTTCGATCAGCAGTTCAACCAGCGTGCGGTCGTCTTCTTCACTCGCGGCGATGCCGCGTTCGGCGAGCGCGTCGGCCGAGCCGTAGTCGCGCAGGAAATTGAACGCGTCGACCACGGTCACCATGGTGTCGAGGCGGGCCACGTCGGAGAGCGACACGCCGTCGTCATCGACGAAGGTGAAGGTCTCGGCGATCGGCATCGGTTCGGCAATACCGGTCGATTCGATCAGGATCGCGTCGAAACGCTGCTCGGCGGCAAGACGGCGGATTTCGGTCAACAGGTCGTCACGCAGCGTGCAGCAAATGCAGCCGTTCGACATCTCGACGAGCTGTTCCTCGACATGCGAGAGCGCCGCGGCATCGCGCACCAGGGTGGCGTCGATATTGACGGCGGCCAGATCGTTGACGATCACGGCGACGCGCAGCCCCGCACGGTTGGCGAGAATGTGGTTCAGGAGCGTGGTCTTGCCGGCGCCCAGAAAACCGGAGAGCACGGTGACGGGCAGTGGCGGCTGGTTCATTGCAGTACGGAAACGGAGAGGATTAGGAGGCGTGCCGGGCGAGGAGCCGGAAAGCTCAGGCAGCGGCAGCACGAAGCCGCATTGTGCATCAAACGGGCGTGGGCCGCGCGGAGGGCCGCTCAGGAACCGCTGGGGACGTATCGGTCAGCGTGAAGCCTGCAGCAGCTTCCACTTTTGCAGGATCGCCACGATTTGCTGCGCATACTGGTCGCGCAGCGCAGGCGTTTCAGAATGATACGCACCGACCGCCCGCCAGGTGTTGCCGTATTTGTTCATCTGCTGGCGCAGATGCCACGCGGCAATGTAGACGTTCTTGCACGGCTCCATCAGGGTGCCGCTCGAGATACCGTATTGTGCGAGGGTGGGCAGATGGACCGAATTGATCTGCATCAGGCCGTAGTCGGTCGAACCGTTGGCATTCTTGTGAAGCGCGTCCGGCCGGTTGTGCGACTCCTGCCAGGCGATGGCGCGCAGAATCAGCGGATTCACCTTCTGATACTTGGCAGCCTCATCGAAACAGTCGGCGTGTGCAGGCTGCGCGGCAAGCAGCGCGGCGAGTACGGCGGCGACAGTCGTGAGCTGGGTCGGTTTCATCGGTCAAGACGACTAAGCAAATGGCACGTGAAAGATCCGGTAAGGCAATTCGGCCCGGCAAGAATGCGCCGGAAAAAGGCTGGAAGCCCGCCAACACCGAGCGTGTGCCGGACATCGGGGAAAACCCGCGTAGGCCGTGCGCGTCCAGTGGAAGTAACCGCTCGTATCATACCGGCAGGTAGTAAAGCGGCAAAGTTGGCTAACCGACATAAGCGCGAAAGATTGCGGCCCTAGCGTCTGCACTTCGTACCCGATTTCTCCGAAAGCTTTCAAAACATTAACAATCTGCAGCGGTGATTAGAGTAATCGCACCGGAGCTGTTGTTTTGTGACAAATCCGACATGAAAAACTGTTACTGTTCATTTTTTTTGGACATAGCTTGGAAGGCAGACGGGATTGCTGGCGTCCGTGGGGATGCTGGCCGACCGAGGGAACTGCCCGCGTGCACTTATGTCCGCTGCGCTTGACAGTCGATTGCTTCGGCAATTGGCATCGACATCACACTCCATGAGAAGAAATCGTATGGCATTGCGTCGCGTCGCAACGGCGCTGCTGGTGGCTGGACTGATCACCGCGCAGATTGCACAAGCCCAGGTGACACTCAATTTCGTCAACGCCGACATTGATCAGGTGGCGCGAGCGATTGGCGCAGCAACCGGCAAAACGATCATCGTCGACCCGCGCGTGAAGGGTCAGCTGAATCTCGTTTCCGAGAACCCGGTGCCCGAAGACCAGGCGCTCAAGACCTTGCAGTCCGCCTTGCGGATGCAGGGCTTTGCGCTGGTGCAGGATCATGGCGTGCTGAAGGTGGTGCCCGAGGCCGACGCGAAGCTGCAGGGCGTGCCCACCTATATCGGCAATGCGCCGGTGGCGCGCGGCGACCAGGTGATCACCCAGGTCTTCCAGCTGAAGAACGAATCGGCCAACAACGTGCTGCCGGTGCTGCGTCCGCTGATCTCGCCGAACAATACGGTGGCCGCCTATCCGTCCAACAATACGATTGTCGTGACGGACTACGCCGACAACGTGCGCCGGATTGCGCAGATCATTGCCGGCATCGACACGGCGGCCGGCACCCAGGTTCGCGTGGTGCCGTTGCGCAATGCGAATGCACTCGACATCGCGCCGCAGCTGGCCAAGATGCTCGACCCGGGTGCGATCGGCGCCACCGACGCCACGCTCAAGGTCTCGGTCACCGCCGATCCGCGCACCAACTCGCTGCTGCTGCGCGCGTCGAATGGCGCGCGCCTCGCTTCGGCGGTTCAGCTTGCCCAGCAACTGGACGCGCCGACCAGCATGCCCGGCAACATCCACGTCGTGCCGCTGCGCAACGCGGACGCGGTGACGCTCGCGAAGACCCTGCGCGGGATGCTCGGCAAGGGCGGCGAGTCGGGCTCGTCGTCCGGCTCGAACGACGCCAATTCGTTCAACCAGAACGGCAGCGCAGGCGGTGGCGGCGGGCTAGGCAGCAATTCGACCGGTGCCTCGGGCACGCCGCCGCTGCCGTCGGGCGGCCTCGGCAGCGGTTCGACTTCGTCGCCGCTTGGCGGCAGCGGCGGAGCATACGGCTCGAGCGGCAATTCCGGCTCCAGCGAATTGCTCGGCGGCGACAAGAACAAGGACGACAACCAGCCGGGTGGCATGATCCAGGCGGACTCGGCCACCAACTCGCTGATCATCACGGCAGCCGAGCCGGTGTACCGCAACCTGCGGGCGGTGATCGACCAGCTCGACTCGCGGCGCGCGCAGGTTTATATCGAGGCGCTGATCGTCGAGCTGAACTCGAACACGGACGGCAATCTCGGCATCCAGTGGCAGATCGCGAACAATTCGCTGCTGGCCGGCACCAATCTGGCGGCCGGCACCGGCAACAGCATCGTCAATCTGACGGTGGCGGCCGCGGCAGCCGGCGCCACCGGGGCCACCGGAGGTCTCGCTGCGGGGATCGCGAACCAGGGTCTCCAGCAAGGGCTCAATGTCGGCTGGATTCACAACGTGTTCGGTGTGCAGGGGCTCGGTGCGTTGCTGCAGGCGCTGTCGCAGACTTCTGACGCGAATGTGCTGTCGACACCTAACCTCATCACGCTCGACAACGAGGAAGCCAAGATCGTGGTCGGTACCAACGTGCCGATCCAGACGGGTTCGTATTCGAACCTGACGAGCGGTACCACGAGCGCCGCGTTCAATACTTTCGATCGCGTCGACGTCGGTCTGACGCTGCACATCAAGCCGCAGATCACCGACGGCGGGATTCTCAAGCTGCAGCTCTACACGGAAGACTCGGCGATCGTGAACGGCACGACCAACGCCACGACCAATCCGGCTGGCCCGGAGTTCACCAAGCGTTCGATCCAGTCGACGGTGCTCGCCGATAACGGCGAGATCATCGTGCTGGGCGGCCTGATGCAGGACAACTACCAGGTCAGCAACAGCAAGGTGCCGCTGCTGGGCGACATCCCGTGGATCGGGCAGTTGTTCCGCTCGGAACAGAAGACCCGCAACAAGACTAACCTGATGGTGTTCCTGCGCCCCGTGATCATCAACGATCGCGCGACCGCGCAGGCCGTGACGGCGAACCGCTACGACTACATTCAGGGCGTGCAGGGTGCGTACAAGTCGGACAACAACGTGATGAAGGACAACGACGATCCGGTGGTTCCGCCAATGCCGATCGGTCCGAGCCAGGGCGGCTCGGCGGCCATGAACCTGTTCGATCTCGACAAGATGCGCCGTCAGCAGCAAACCCCGCCGCAAGCCGCGCCCGCTCCTGCTCCCACGGCGGCGCCGGTCACGAACGGCGCGGTTCAGAGCAACCCTGTACCGACGGCGCCGGCCACGGCGACGCCAGGAGCGCAGCCGTGAGCACGCCGTCTACGCCGCCGTCAGCTTCAGCGTCGTCGGCAGCGGCGCGTGCCACCGCGCAAGCCGGGCAGATTCCGCCTGCGGTCGTGACGGAGCATGCCGAGCGCGCGCCGTCGTCGGCGGTTGCGGCACGGCTCGTACCCTACGGCTTTGCTCGCAGCGGGCAGATTCTGGTCGCGCATCAGCACGCCGACAGTCTCGAAGTCTGGATCAGCGAGCGCACCAGCGACGCCGCACTGGCCGAAGTGGCGCGCAACTTCGGCGCGCTGACGGTGGTACGTTTGCCGGCGGACGAACTGGCGCTTGCCATCAACCAGGCTTACGCGCGCCACGATGGCAGCGCGGCGCAGGTGGTGGGCGAAGTGGAAGGCGAAGTCGATCTGTCGCGACTGATGCAGGAGATTCCGGAAGTCGAGGACCTGCTGGAGTCCGAAGACGATGCGCCGATCATCCGTATGATCAACGCCCTGCTCACCCAGGCTGCGCGCGAACAGGCTTCGGATATCCACATCGAGCCGTTCGAGAATGCGTCGGTGGTGCGGTTTCGCGTCGACGGCACGCTGCGCGACGTCGTGCGGCCGAAGAAGGCACTGCATGGCGCGCTGATCTCGCGCATCAAGATCATGGCGCAACTCGACATCGCCGAAAAACGTCTGCCGCAAGATGGCCGCATCACGCTGCGGGTGGGCGGCCGGCCGGTCGACGTGCGGGTCTCCACGTTGCCGACCGGGCACGGCGAACGCGCGGTGCTGCGTCTTCTGGAAAAGGACGCGTCGCGTCTGAATCTCGAAGCGCTGGGCATGGGCCCCGATACGCTCGTCAAATTCGACAAGCTGATCGGACGTCCGCACGGCATCGTGCTGGTAACGGGGCCGACCGGTTCGGGCAAGACGACCACGCTGTATGCGTCGATGTCGCGGCTCGAAACCGCCACGGCCAACATCATGACCGTCGAGGATCCGATCGAATACGACCTGTCGGGTATCGGTCAGACGCAGGTGAACGAACGCATCGGTATGACCTTTGCGCGGGCGCTGCGCTCGATTCTGCGGCAAGACCCGGACATCATCATGATCGGCGAAATCCGCGACCTCGAAACCGCTCAGATCGCCGTGCAGGCCTCGCTCACCGGTCACCTGGTGCTCGCCACGCTGCACACCAACGACGCGGCGTCGGCCGTCACGCGTCTGACGGATATGGGCGTCGAGCCGTATCTGCTGGCGTCGTCGTTGCTCGGCGTGCTGGCGCAGCGTCTCGTGCGCCGGCTGTGTCCGGTGTGCCGCGAACAGCGCACCGACGAGCACGGCCATGTGCAATGGCATCCGGTGGGCTGCGAGAAATGCGGCCACTCAGGTTATGCGGGACGGCGCGGCGTCTATGAGCTGCTGCTGATCGACGATACGATTCGCACGCTGGTGCACCGCAATGCCGCCGATGCCGAGATTCTCGCCGCCGGTCGTGCTCAAGGCATGCGTACGCTGCGTGAAGACTCGGAGCGTTGGCTCGCGAATGGCACCACGTCGCTCGAGGAAGTGATCCGCGTGACGGGCGGAGTGTAAGCGCATGCCAGCATTCCGTTTCGAAGCGATCGATGCGGCTGGCAAGGCGCAAAAGGGCGTGCTCGACGCGGACAGCGCACGCGGCGCACGCACGCATCTGCGCGGCCAGGGCCTGACGCCGCTGATCGTCGAGCCGGCTTCGACGCGCACGCGCGGTGAGCGCAATCAACGGCTCTCGCTGGGTCGACGTCTGTCGCAACGCGAGCAGGCCATTCTCACGCGCCAGCTCGCGAGCCTGCTGATCGCCGGTTTGCCGCTCGACGAAGCGCTCTCCGTGCTGACCGAACAATCGGAGCGCGACTACATCCGCGAACTGATGGCGTCGATTCGCGCGGAAGTGCTGGGCGGCCATTCGCTCGCGAATGCGCTGCAGCAGCACCCGCGTGACTTTCCCGAGATCTACCGCGCGCTGGTCGCGGCGGGCGAACACACCGGCAAGCTCGGGCTGGTGCTGTCGCGCCTCGCTGACTACATCGAACAGCGCAACGCGCTGAAGCAGAAGATCGTGCTGGCCTTCACGTATCCGACCATCGTGACGATCATCGCGTTTGGCATCGTGACGTTCCTGCTGAGCTACGTCGTGCCGCAAGTCGTGAATGTGTTCGCGAGCACCAAGCAGCAGTTGCCGGTTCTTACCATCATGATGATGGCGCTCTCCGGCTTCGTGCGGAAATGGTGGTGGGCGATGCTGATCGCCGTCGCGGCGGTCGCCTATGTGGTGCGATCGATTCTGGCGCAGCCCGGCCCACGACTCGCGTTCGATCGCTGGCTGCTGACCGCCCCGCTGCTCGGCAAGCTCGTGCGCGGCTACAACACGGTGCGCTTTGCCAGCACGCTCGGCATTCTAACGGCGGCGGGCGTGCCGATTCTGCGCGCGCTGCAGGCGGCAAGCGAAACGCTCAGCAATCGTGCGATGCGCGACAACATCGACGATGCAATCGTGCGGGTGCGCGAAGGCACGTCGCTATCGCGCGCGTTGGGCAATACGAAGACGTTTCCGCCGGTGCTGGTGCACCTGATCCGTTCGGGCGAGGCGACCGGCGACGTGACGACGATGCTCGACCGCGCCGCTGAAGGCGAAGCGAACGAACTCGAACGGCGCACAATGTTCCTGACGAGCCTGCTTGAGCCGTTGCTGATTCTGGCGATGGGGGGCGTGGTGCTGGTGATCGTGCTGGCGGTGATGCTGCCGATCATCGAATTGAACAACCTGGTGCAGTGAGAAACTGAACATGCCGAGGCGCTGGATCTGGCGCCTCGGCGCCTCACGGACGCCTCACGCAGGTTACCGCACGTAAATGGTCGGACCGGCGGGCGTAGCGGGCAGGAATATTTCGGAGTGGGCGCCGTTGCGGTCGATGATGATGGACCGGGGACGCACTTCATAGAGCCTGGTGCCTTGCATGATGCTGCTGCCGAGCGACACGGCGTGAGGCGGTTCTCCGCCGGTGCTGACGATGGCCGCGGCGCCTTCGCGCAGCGCGAGGATGCCGAACAGGCGCACGTCCTGGTTGGCGTTGCGCTGGAGCTGGCCGCCGAACAGCGTAGCCGCCTGGTCGATCGAGACCGGCGCATGCACGGCGGCAGCGGGCAACGGTCCGCCACGCAACGCGGTGAGCGTGACGATCCAGTAAGTGAGCGTCGCGCAGAACACGGCGAACAGTGCGAGCGACAGAAGGCGGATTTGAATGGCGTTCATGCGCATCATTGTACGGACTATTGTGAAATTTGCGTTGGGTTGAAGCCCTTCAACTGCGTGACATTAAAATGACCGGCCGGGCGTGTTTAATCGCGCACTGATCACAGCGTGCGTGACGCCCGCCGGTTCAAAATCTTCCTGAAAAGAGGTAGCAAGCTATGCAAATGTGGACCACTCGCCGTACTGACATCGCGGGTCTGCGCAACCGTCGCCAACGCGGTTTCACGCTGATCGAAATCATGGTGGTGATTGCGATTCTCGGCATCCTGGCCGCGCTGATTGTACCGAAGATCATGAGCCGTCCCGATGAGGCGCGCCGCGTTGCGGCGAAGCAGGACATCGGCACGATCATGCAGGCGCTCAAGCTGTACCGTCTCGACAATGGCCGTTATCCGAGTCAGGACCAGGGCCTGCATGCACTGGTCGAAAAGCCGACCACGGATCCGGTGCCCACCAACTGGAAGGACGGCGGCTACCTCGAACGTCTGCCGAACGATCCGTGGGGCAATGCATATCAGTATCTGAACCCGGGTGTGCACGGCGAGATCGACGTGTTCAGTTACGGCGCCGACGGCAAACCGGGCGGCGAAGGCAACGATGCCGACGTTGGCTCGTGGGATTGACCTGACGCTGCTAGCCAATCGATTCACGCCAGCGCCATGAGCCTGTCCGATCGTCTGTCCCGTGTGGGTGCTTCGCGTGCGGCCATGAAGCCGCGCGTGAAGCGAGGCGACGCGACGCGCGAGGCGGGTTTTACATTGCTGGAAATGCTGGTGGTGCTGGTGATAGCGGGGCTGCTGGTGTCGCTCGCCTCGCTGGCGATGACGCGCAATCCGCGCACGGATCTCAACGAAGAGGCACAACGTCTTGCACTGTTATTCGAATCGGCCGGTGACGAAGCGCAGGTACGGGCGCGGCCAATTGCATGGCAGCCGTACGACGGCGGCTTTCGTTTCGACATGCATACCGACGACGGCTGGCGTCCGCTGCGTGACGATCTGCTCGGACCGCGCCGCTGGGAAGGTGGCGTGACGAGCGTGGCGATCGGCTATCCGGGTTCGGACACGCATCCGTCGCGGATCGTGTTCGGCACGGAGAGCATTGATGTGCCGGTGCAGGTCACGCTGTATTCCTCGTCGGGTCAGGCGACGATTGTCGGCACCGGCAATGGCCGCTATGAGGTGCGCTGAGATGGCTCACCGGAAGGGTGGCAAGTATGCGGCGCGTGGGGTGCATGGCGGTCACACGCGGCAGCGCGGTTTTACGATGATCGAAGTGCTGGTGGCGCTGGCGATCATTGCGGTGGCACTGGCGGCGTCGCTGCGGGCGGTGGGGAGTCTTGCGAGCAGCGAGCTGGAATTGCATCAACGGCTGCTGGCCGGCTGGAGTGCGGATAACACGCTGGCGCAATTGAAGTTGGCGCATAGCTGGCCGGAGGTGGGTTCGAACAGTTTCGATTGTTCGCAGGGGAATTTGCAGCTGCTTTGCACGGAACGCGTGACGGCGACGCCGAATCCGGTGTTTCGTCGCGTGGAAGTGTCGGTGACGACACCGGGCCGCGCCGGCAATCTTGCCCAGATGGTGACGGTGGTGGCGAATGAAACTAACCGTTCGCTCTGAGCGCCGCGGCCGCCGTTCGTCGCGCGGTTTTACGCTGATTGAGCTGCTGGTCGCGATTGCGATTCTGGCGGTGATTGCGGTGTTGTCGTGGCGCGGGCTGGACCAGATCATCCGCGGGCGGCAGACCATTTCGAACGCGATGGAAGACGAGCGGGTGTTTGCGCAGTTGTTCGACCAGATGCGGATTGACGCGCGACAGGCCGCGACGGATGACGAAGCGGGTCAGGCGGCGGTCTCGGTGCAGGGGAATGTGCTGCAGATCGTGCGTGAGATGGATACACCGGGGACGGCGCCACGGCTGGAGGTGGTGCGTTATCGGGTGTCGTCGGGACGCGTGGTCCGGTTTGCTTCGCCGCCGCTCGCCAATGTCGGGGAGTTGCGGCGGGCGCTGCGCGGCGGCGAGGGGGATGACTGGAGCGAGGTGCCTTTGATGGGTGGGGTGGGGTCGATCGCTGCGAGGCTTTATGTGCCGAAGGTGGGGTGGACCATCCAGATGAAGGATGTGCAGGGGGCGATTACCGAGAATGACAATAATCTGAAGGTCCCGCAGCTTGGGAACGCGCCGTTGCCGCGGTCGGTTACCGGGCTTGAAGTTGTGGTTGGGGCGACTTCGCTGGCGCGGCCTGTTACGCGGGTTTTTCTCGTCGGAGAGTGATTCATGGTGGTTGAATTTTTATCGCTCCGGTTTTGTTCGTTTTATGCTGCGCATGCTGGATGGGGTTGGTCTGCTGGCGGCGCCTTTTGGCTATATGCCTACGGCGTTGGGCTTTCCTTGCTTTACTTTCGGTCTATTGGCTTCGCCCGTGTGCTGTATGCCTACGGCGTTGGCCTTTCCTTGTTTTGCTTTTGGTCTATTAGCTTCGCTGTCTGGTTGTTTGCCTGCGGCGTTGGCCTTTCCTTGTTTTGCTTTCGGTCTATTGGCTTCGCCCCTGTGCGGGGCGGCACTTACTTTCTTTGCCGCCGCAAAGAAAGTAAGCAAAGAAAGCGGGCTTCCAACCGTCAGCCAGTAGGTGTCTCCCTCGCCGCTCACGCGGCATTGGTCCGAGACAAGATCGTCTCTCGCGTCGCCCACGTTAGTGACAAGGCCGTCATGCGTTCCAGCGTGCGCTTCGCGCCCCGCCGTCGGGCACAACACCTTCTGCATGCCGCGGTGAGTCTCGCGCGCGCCGCGCGCCTGCGCGGCGGATGGACCCGACCGCTGTGCGCGCAGCGCACGAGCGGGATGAATGAGTGCTTTGTCACGAACGGGAAGTTTGCGGGGGACGGTCTCGTTTCGGACCAAGGCCGCGTGGGCGGCGCGGGGGACACCTACCTGGCTGGCGGTGTGAGCCCGCTTTCTTTGCTTACTTTCTTTGCGGCGGCAAAGAAAGTGAGTGCCGCCCCGCACAGGGGCGAAGCTAATAGACCGATAAGAATGCAAGGAAAGGCCAACGCCGCAGGCACACAGCAAAAGGGCAACGCCGTAGGCAAAACCAAAACCAAAACCAATCATCAATCCGGCGTAGCCATAATCAGCGCCTTACTAGTCGTAGCCCTATCAGCAATCCTGGTATCAGGCATCCTCTGGCGCCAGCAAGTCCAGATCCGAAGGATCGAAAACCAGCGCCTGCTCTCCCAAGCCCAATGGATCGCGCGAGGCGCATTAGACTGGACAAGACTGATCCTCCGCTCTGAAGGAGACACATCAGCAGGCATCACCTATCTAGGCGGGGTTTGGGGCGTCCCCATCGCCAAAACCCGCTTGTCGGACTTCCTGGGCCAGATAGGCGAGGTACGAGCCGAAGAAGGCGCTGCGACCTATCTCTCGGGCTCCATCGACGACGCACAAGCCAAATTCAATCTCCGCAATCTCGTCTCGAGCCCGGCCCCCGGCTTGCTGCAACTGAACGTGGAGCAGATCCAGGCATTCCAGCGCCTGCTCGCCCTGCTCAGCCTCAACAGCCAGCTGGCACAAAACACCGCCGTGCAGGTCCGTAATGGCCTCAGCCAGTCGGCCACCCGCTTCCAGCAGCAAACCTTGACCACCGGCAGCCCCTCAACCGCAGGCACAACCGCCGGCGTGGGCGCCGGGATGCAAGGCGGCGGCGCGGTCGGCAGCAGCAACTTCACGGATAAACCCGGCATCAGCGACGATGACGACAATCCCGCCGTCGCGCCCCTGCAAATGACCAGCGTCGATTCGCTGCTCGACGTACCCGGCTTCACGCCCGACATGGTCGAGCGCCTGCGCCCCTTCGTGACCGTGCTGCCGACCAACACGGCAGTCAACATGAACACGGCGCCGGCCGAAGTGATTGCCGCCGTCGTGCCGGGCATGAGCCTGTCGAATGCGCAATCGTTCGTCGCGAGCCGTCAAACGGTGTTCTTTCATAACGTTGGTGACGTACAGTTAGCACTGCAAGGTGTCGGCGTGACCCAGCTGGCCATCGATCCCAGCCTGTTCGACGTCAACTCCAGTTACTTTTTCATCCACGGCCGCGTACAGCACGAACGCGCGGAAGTGGACCGCACGACCCTCGTCTATCGCGATGCGCTGACACACACCACCCGCATCGTGCGCGTACAAGATCAACTATGAACAACGCTTTTTCCGGAGAGAGTGGCCTTTGAGCACGCTGATCGTCTTATTGCCGCCGCGTGACCCGGTGGTGCCATCGCAGGAATGGCTACTGCCGGAGTTGCCGTTCCTGCTGCTCGACAAGTCGGGCCGCACGCAGCGCGCCGGCCGCGCCACGCTCGCGCTACTGCCGCGCGCCTCGTCAACCGTGCTGATGGTGGCCGCGCGCGACCTGCTGATGATGCCGGCCACCCTGCCGCCATTGAAAGGCCCGCGCCTGCGCCAGGCATTGCCGAATGTGGTCGAGGATCAACTGATCCAGGATCCGCAAACCTGTCACATCGCGCTCGATCCGCAGCCGCTCGGTGGCGGCCGCCATCTGCTGGCGATCATCGACCGCGGCTGGTTCCGCTTCATCGTGGAAGCCTTCACCGCCGCCGGTCATCGTGGCATCCGCGCCGTGCCGGTAACGCGCTGCCTGCCGCCCTCAGTCGCTGTGCCGGCGCAACCGGAAGAACTGGAAGCGAGCGTCGCGTTAGCCGCCTCCTCTGCGTCCGGTTCAGCGGCTTCGTCCGCCACATCCGCCAGAGGCGCGGCCGGCGCGCTGACCGAGCCGCCCGTGCCGGTCGTCGCCGCCGTGCTGGGCGCCGTGGTGCCGACTGCGCCGGCCCTGCTTCTCGGGTCCGCGGCGGAGCCCGTCAGCACGATTACCCGCGTCGAACTTGCCATTGCGCGCGGTCTGCAAGGCGAAGGACTCGCGGTGTCCGCCTCGCAGGTCAATGCGACGCTCGATGCGCTCGCCGGCACGGCGCCGCGCACGCTGTACTTGCTGACGGACGTGCCGGGCGGCGAGCCGGGCATGGGCGGCGCGACCGCTCAAGCGCGGCTTGCCACGCAGGTGGGGGGCGCCCAGCCGTTGCCGTTCGAGAAGCTCGCCCGGCGCGCGCTCGAATGCCGCTTCGATCTGTGCCAGTTCGAGTTCGCCGTGCAGCCCTGGCGCCTCGACCGCGGCATGTTGCGGCGTCTGCGCCTGCCGGTGCTGCTGGCGGTGGGCGCCATTCTGGTCGCGATTATCGGTGCGAATGTGCAATGGCTGATGCTCTCGCGCCAACGCGATGCGATCAGCGCGCAGATGACCGAGACGCTGCTCAACACGTTCCCGAAAACGACGGTCGTGCTCGACGCGCCCGGTCAGATGACGCGGCAGATGCAGCAACTGCGGGTCGCGGCGGGCGAACTGTCGCCGGACGATTTCCTGACGCTCGCCGCGGGGCTCGCGCGTTCGCTCGGACCGCTGCCGGTCAACGGCCTCGCCGCGCTCGATTATCACGACCACCGCCTCGACGTGACCTTCAAACCGGAAATCAAGGTCGACTCCAGTTTCACGGGGCGTCTGGCGGCCAACGGCCTGAGCGGCGCGATCGACAGCAACACCGGCAAATGGACCATCAGGAGCGCACAATGAAAGCTGAACTTGCTCAAGCGTGGGCCGGATTCTGGGATGCGCGCAACGAGCGCGAGAAAACCCTGCTGATCTGGGGCGGTGCGGCCGTCGGTCTGGTGGTGGCCTGGTCAGTGCTGTGGGCGCCGGCGCAGGACGGGCGCGCGCACTTGCGGGAGAGCTTGCCGGCCATGCAGCGCCAGCTCGCGCAGATGACCGCGCAAGCCGAAGAGGCGCGTCGTCTGGCACCGGCGGCGCAGGGTGTCG
Organism: Paraburkholderia sp.; assembly: GCF_036488795.1. Lineage (GTDB taxonomy): Bacteria > Pseudomonadota > Gammaproteobacteria > Burkholderiales > Burkholderiaceae > Paraburkholderia. The sequence goes on along the minus strand of NZ_DASXHA010000004.1, from coordinate 29,668 downwards.
CGCCCACGGGCGGCGCGCTCAAGGACGCGTTGACCGCTTCGCTCACGGATCATGGTTTGTCCGCGCTGCAGGTGCAACTGCTCGGCAACGCCGTGCAGATCCAGCTGAAGAACGCGTCGTTTCCCGCGTGGACCGCGTGGGTCGACGACGTACGGCGGCAGTTCAAGGTGCAGGTCTCCGAAGCGCACATCTCGGCGCTCAAGGAAGACGGCCAGGTCGACGTGACGGCATCGTTGCAACCGTCGACTGCCAAATGAAGGCGCAGCCACAGGATCTCGCATGAATTTCTGGATGCGGCGCCTGCGCGCTGCGCTACCGTGGCTCGTCGTCGCGGTGTTATCGAGCGGTGCCGTTTTGCTGGTGCTGTTGCCCGCTGCGTGGATTACGCCGCAGTTCACCAGAGCCACGGGCGGGCACGTCAATCTCGTCGATCCGTCCGGCTCGCTCTGGCACGGCTCGGCCACGCTGATGCTTGCCGCCGGCGCGGATACCGGCGCCGCGACGCTGCTGCCGGGGCAGCTTGAATGGCACACATCGTTCTGGCCGCTGTTCACGGGCCGGGTGCACATGAGCATGCTGCAAAGCGACGCAATGCCAACCCCAATCACGGTCGATGCCACGCGGCGCGGCGCGATCCTGTCGCAAGGCGCGCTGGCAGTCCCCGCGTCGTTGCTCACCGGTCTGGGCGCGCCGTTCAATACGCTCGATCTGCAAGGCGATGTGCGCCTCGCATGGAGCGACTGGCGCAGCTTCGGCAACGAGGCCTTCGGGCAGCTCTCCGTCACGCTGAACGATGCGAGTTCGCGGGTTTCGCTGGTGAAGCCGCTTGGTTCGTACCGGGTGCTGTTTCAGGCGGAGGGCAGTTCGTCGACCATCGATCTGTCGACACTCAAAGGGCCGCTGATACTAAGCGGTCACGGCATGATGAGCGCGGGTTCGACCTCATTCAACGGCACCGCGACGGCAGCGCCCGAAGCGCGTGAGAACCTCGCGGGACTGCTGAATCTGCTTGGGCGTCCGAGCGGACCGGATACCGTGGCGCTGACGTTCATCCACTGACGATTTGAGCGCGGCAGTCGGTCAGCGTTATTGCTGGACCACTGCCCCGTTTTGCACGGCACCCGCCGCGCCCGGCAGCGCGATGCCTGAAGCCGCAGCCGCAGCCGCAGCCGGCGCGGCAACCGTACCCGTTTCCCGGGCCATCTGCGATACATCCCAGCCGCCGCCCAGCGCCTTCACCAGACCCGCCGACGACACCATGCGTTGTCCCGCCAGGCTTTCGAGCTTCTGTTCCGCCGTGAACGCGGTGGTTTGCGCGGTCAGCACGCTCAGGTAGGCAACCGTGCCCGACTTGTACTGGTTCGTGACGATATCCAGCGCCTGGCGCGCCGACTCGACGGCCTGCTGCTGAACGACGATTTCCTGTTCGAGGATGCGCAGCGATGCCAGGCTGTCCTCGACATCCTGGAACGCGGCGAGCACCGTCTGCCGATAGACCGCCACGTCCTGATCGTAGGTGGCGCGGGCAGCGTTAGTCTGGGCGGCACGCAGGCCGCCGTCGAAGATCGTGCCGGCCAGTTGGGGGCCGAGCGTCCAGAAGCGCGACGGCACGGTCAGCAATTGCGACAGCACCGAACTCTGGTAGCCGCCGCTGGCCGATAGCGTCAGCGTCGGGAAGTACGCCGCGATGGCGACGCCGATCTGCTCATTGGCGGCCTTGGCGGCGCGCTCGGCGGCGGCGATATCGGGACGGCGTTCGAGCAGCGCCGAGGGCATCTGCGCCGGCACGGGCGGCGGCGTTGCGGTGAGCGGCGCCGGCGGAATCGAGAAGGTGGAGGCCGGTTCGCCGACCAGCACGGCAATCGCGTGCTCATCCTGGGCGCGGGCGATGCCGTTGTCGATGGCGGCAGCCTGCGCCGATTGCAATTGCGCTTGCGCCTGAATCACATCGGAGCGTGCGGCGACGCCTTGGGCGTACTGGTTCTGCGTGAGTTGCAGGGACTTTTGATACGCAAGCACGGTGTCGTCGAGCAGCTTCTGCATGGCGTCGAGCGAACGCAACGAGAAATACGTCTGAGCGAGCGTGCCTTGCGCCGAGAGCCGCGCGTTGGCAAGCGTCGCCGCAGCGCCCTGCTGGCTGGCTTCCTGCGCGCTCACGGTGCGGCTGATCTTGCCCCACAGATCCGGCTCCCAACTCGCGTCGAGTGCAACGCTGTAGGCGTTGTTGATGCCGTTGCGCGACGACGTGGAAGTGCTGCTGCTAAAGCCGCGTCCCGAGCGGGTCAGGCCTGCCGAACCGCTGATCACGGGAAAGTACGCGGCGCGCGCTTCGCCGACCAACGCGCGCGCCTGGCGATACGCCGCGGCCGATTGCGCGATGGTCTGGTTGGATGCGTTCAGCCGGTCTTCGAGCGCGTTGAGCTGCGGATCGTCATAGATGGTCCACCATGCGCCGCGGTCGTGCTGGTCGGCCGGCTGGGCCAGCTTCCAGCCCGGCGCCGCCTCTTTGTACGCGGCGGGGACGTCCGCGCTGGGCGTCTTATAGTCAGGGCCGACTGCGCAGCCCGCCAGCATCAGGGCGACGGCCGCGGCAACCGCGAGTGTCTGGGCGCGCGGTGCATCGGCTCGCGCGCGCGAGATTCGGTCAAACGGCATGCAATGGATTCCTGTCGATTCGGCCGACGCGAGATTCGAGGGATCAGCTTGCGTGGCATAGGACAACGCGAGACGGGACGTCGCGACGGTCCCGGAATGGTAGCGTACGCGCCGCGGCTGGCACGCAAAAAACGAAAGGGTAATGCGGAGGATGTGGCGGTTGTGTTACCGACGCGGTGCCGTCGATTACGCGCCGTTACGGCCGAGGCCGCCGCGTGGCGGCAGGCGTCTCTTGCAGAAACGCTCACCGAAGCTTAGCAGCGCGAATCAGCCGTGGTCTGGCGCGCCTGTTTTCCCGCTGCGGCACGGCACGCCGGGGCGTCGCCGCGAGGCTGGCAGACGGTGGCCACGCCGAGCGTTGCCGGCACCGCCGCGGCCGGAGCGATTGTGGTGCCCTTCGGCGCCGTCGCGCTGCTTACCAGCATTGCAGGTGCGGCCTGAGCGGGCGCTGCGGCGCGGCCATTACGCCGATGATCCACCCACGCAAAGAACAAGACCCCGAGCGATCCCCCCGGCAACACGAACATCACGATGTACGCCGCCAGTTTCCACCAGCGATACGGCCCCTGAAAGGAGCTGAGTGCGGAATCGTGAAGCGAGCGGCCCAGGCCGCCAAGGGTATTTTTCAGGTACAGCATGGAGGAATCCTCTGCGCACCGTTAAAGGTGAGGTGCGCCGCAAAACGGTCAGAACATGGTCTCGGGTGGCGCGGATCGCGCGTAACTCGTTGCCTAGAATAATATTGACTATGCAATTATATTTCAAGATACTTTGCGTCAAATCTGACCGCTGTGTTGTTTTTTGATCAGGGATGACCCCTAGCCGGTTCGGTTGACTTGTCTGCTTAGGCAGCTAAAATCCCACTGCTTTTCCGACGTTTCAGAGCGAATTTCGATGACCGACGGTCCCTACAATGCCGATCAGACTCATCTCGAATCGAGTCTGGGTTATTACCTGACCAAAGCGCGTAACGTGCTGGTCGAACGGACGGACCGCGCGGTCAAGCCGCTGGGTCTGACCGCGCAGCAGATCGGCGTGATTCTGATGCTGTCCTGCGGTCGTGCGAATACGCCGTATGAGCTGTCGCGCGCCATGTCGTATGACAGCGGTTCGATGACCCGTATGCTGGATCGTCTTGAAAAGAAAGGCTTCATCGCCCGTGCCCGCAGCGAGGTGGACCGCCGCATCGTCAAACTCGAACTGACGGCCCATGGGCGCGAGGTTTCCCAGCAGTTGCCGGGGCTGGCAGCCGCGGTGCTGAACGAACAGTTGCAGGGCTTCAGCGCTGCAGACGTCGACACGCTGATCGCATTGCTGGGTCGTGTAATTTCGAACGGCTCCGGCAGCGGTGACGATCCGTGCGGGGCTAACGCATCGGCGGCGGCGCAAGCAGACCGGTTGGCAGAAGACCTTGCGTCATCGGAGGACGACGAGCTGTAACCCCAACGCGCTATTCAAGCGTCCATGCTTAGACAATTATCTGTCTGGGCAGAAGGTGACGTTGCATGCATGACGCATCATTTGACCATGTCATATTCATGACACGTCAAGTTTCTGCCGGTTGAGGAGATTGGAACATGGCCGCTACGGCTTCTGCAGTTGCCGCACCCGTCGGTGAACCCGCCCCGTTGGCAGGCGGGACGTTGGCTTTGTTGACGGTCGGCCTCGCACTCGGCACGTTCATGGAAGTGCTCGACACGTCGATCGCGAATGTCGCGGTGCCGACCATTTCCGGCAGCCTCGGCGTGGCGACCAGCCAGGGCACCTGGGTGATTTCGTCGTATTCGGTCGCTTCGGCGATCGCCGTGCCGCTGACCGGCTGGCTGGCGCGCCGGGTCGGCGAAGTGCGTCTTTTCACGCTGTCCGTGCTGCTCTTCACGATTGCCTCGGCGCTGTGCGGCTTCGCGCAAAACTTCGAATCGCTGATCGCGTTCCGGCTGATCCAGGGTCTCGTGTCCGGTCCGATGGTGCCGCTGTCCCAGACCATCCTGATGCGCTCGTATCCGCCCGACAAGCGCGGCCTCGCACTCGGGTTGTGGGCGATGACGGTCATCGTCGCGCCGATCTTCGGACCGGTGATGGGCGGCTGGATCACCGACAACTACACATGGCCGTGGATTTTCTACATCAACGTGCCGATTGGTCTCTTCTCCGCCAGCTGCGCGTTCGTGCTGTTGCGCGGCCGCGAGACCAGAACCACGCAACAGCGGATTGACGCGATCGGTCTCGCGCTGCTGGTGATCGGCGTGTCGTGCCTGCAGATGATGCTCGACCTCGGCAAGGACCGCGACTGGTTCAACTCGAAGTTCATCGTCACGCTGGCGATCGTCGCGGTGATCTCGATCGCCTTCATGCTGGTCTGGGAGATGACCGAGAAGGAACCGGTGATCGACCTGTCGCTCTTCAAGGACCGCAACTTCGCGCTCGGCGTGCTGATCATCTCGTTCGGCTTTATGGCGTTCTTCGGTTCGGTGGTGATCTTCCCGCTCTGGCTGCAGACGGTGATGGGATACACCGCCGGCCTTGCCGGTCTTGCCACCGCGCCGGTCGGTTTGCTGGCGCTCGTGCTCTCGCCGATGATCGGCCGCAACATGCACCGGCTCAATCTGCGGGTGGTGGCGAGCTTTGCGTTCATCGTGTTTGCCTTCGTGTCGTTCTGGAATTCCACCTTCACGCTCGACGTGCCGTTCAATCATGTGATCTTGCCGCGTATCGTGCAGGGCATCGGCGTGGCCTGCTTCTTCGTGCCAATGACCACCATCACGCTGTCCAGCGTCTCTGACGAGCGCCTCGCGAGCGCGTCCGGCCTGTCGAACTTCTTCCGCACGCTTTCGGGTGCGATCGGCACGGCGGTCAGTACGACGTATTGGGAAAACGACACGATCTACCATCACGCGATCCTGACGGAATCGGTCAGCACCTACGCGCCGAACACGAACGCCTACAGCGACTCGCTGACGAGCCTCGGCTTCGCGGGGCAAGCCGTAACGGCACAGTTGAACCAGATCGTCACGCAGCAGGCGTACATGATGGCCACCAACGACTTCTTCCGGATCTCATGCGCCGCATTTATGGTGCTTGCCGTGCTCGTCTGGGTGACGAGGCCGCGCAAAGGCGCGGGCCCTTCAATGGGCCACTGAAGTCCCATTGCACCGGCAGGCGCACGTCAGCACGAAGCGGCGGCGCCGCGCTTGCACTTACTGCGACACGGGCGCGTCGCCAGGCGCGCTCGTCGACTGCGCGGGCTGGGCTTCGAGCGGCTGCGTGGATGACGGAGACGGCGGCGTCTGCGCCGCCGCGCCGGCGTTTGGCGGCACGCCGCCGGCCACCCCGTTTCTCACGAACTGCTTGAAATCCGCGCCGGCTTCCCAGGGATTCGGCTTGCATCCCAGCGAACTATCGCAATGCGCCGCAAAGCCGATGGTCGCCGTGCCGTCGTGATTCGGCGTTCTGGTGATCTGATAGGCGAGCGCGCGTTTGCCGCCGTCCGGGCCTGCGGTCTGGATCAGGGTATCCGTGGTGGCTTCGACCTTGTAGGTGGAATGGTCGGTCACCCAGCTTTGCGCGCGCTGCCACCATGCATTGCATTCGTTCGCGTTCGAGCACGTGAGCGGTGTGGTGGCGATCTGCATGATGTCGGGATTGACTTGCCCGCGCGTCGAGCATGCCGCCATCAGCACGCACATGGTTGCCAACAGAGCTCTTTTCATCGCGTCGATTCCTCCCTGCGGGGTGTGGGCCGGTTGCGCGCCGTGAACGCGCGGAAGGCCATCTGATGTAAGGGTTGGACCCGCGCAAGCGAACGACGTTTCATACGAACCTTGAAACGTGAAGCGCGCTGCATTTCTTGCCGATCGCGCATCCGCTTTGCCGGCCTGGATGTAGCCGTTACCGGAATAAAAAAGGCAGCCGTTAGGGGCTGCCTTGTCTGCATTGCACGTGCTGTACGGCGCACGCGAGCCGTGCGCCTAGACGCTGAAGCGGTTCAATGTATAAGCACGATAAGCGGCGACAAACGCGTCGAACGAACCCACCTCGTCGCGTTCCAGTTTCGCCTGTTCCGCGAGCGATTGCGCCGCGAGGTCGGTGAAGACTTTTACCTGTGCCGGATCGAGCGGCCGTGCGCGGAAGTACGCGGCATGCTGCTCGCTTTGTTCGAGGCCGAAGGCGAGGAAACTTTGCTGCTTCTCGCGCATGGTTTGCAGCACGCGCGCCGACGGCGTCAGCGAAGGGTCTGCGAGCTTCGCTCGTTGCGCCGCGACCGCGCGAGTGTGGACGTCATCGCCACGCAAGGCGTCGAGCGCTCTCGCCGCCTGGTCGATCTTCGCAAACAGTTCGTCGGCCCAGTCGAGCATTGCAACCGGCTGGCCGTCGCGTGTCAGTTCGAGGCCGGGCTTGCGCCCTTCCATCGTCACGCGGCCGAAGTTCTGGTTCGCTTCGCAGTACGCGTCCGGCGGCAGCAGCGGGCTGTCGTCCAGCGCGCATACCAGCAGATAGGCGTCGAGAAAACGCGACGTCTCCAGCGAGATGCCGGTCGGCTCGAACGGATCGATATCCATGCAGCGCACTTCGACATACTGCACGCCGCGCGCAGCCAGCGCGTGCAGCGGCCGCTCGCCAGGATACGTGATGCGCTTGGGACGGATGGTCGAATAGAACTCGTTTTCGATCTGCAGCACGTTCGTGTTGATTTGCACCCATTCGCCGTTGCGCTGCGTGCCGATGGCCTCGTACGGCGGATACGGCTGGCTTACCGCTTTCGCGAGTGCATCGAGATAGCCCGGCAGCGTGTCGTAGTCCGCCCGCAGGGCGGCCTGCGCGGTGGTGTTCGAATAGCCGAGATCGCTCATGCGCAAGCTGGTCGCATACGGGCGATACAGCGTGTCAGCGTCGAACGTGTCGAGCGTGTGTTTGCGATCGCGCAAAAAGCGCCGATCGAGCACCGGCGAAGCGCCGAACAGATACATCAGCAGCCAGTTGGTACGGCGAAAATTGCGGATCAGCGCGAGGTAGCGCTCGGACTGAAAGTCCACCGCGGTCGCCGTGGATTGCTGGTCTGCATGCAGCAGACGCCACACTTCTTCGTTGAGCGAATAGTTGTAGTGGATGCCGGCAATGGTTTGCATCGTGCGGCCGTAACGCAGCGCGAGACCCACGCGGTACACGTACTTCAGCTTGCCGATATTCGACGAGCCGTAGTGTGCGATCGGAATGCCGTCGTCGGTGTCGGGCAGGATGCCCGGCATCGAATTGTTCCACAGGATCTCGTCGCCGAGCACCGAGTAGACGAAACGATGCAGTTCATCGAGCTTGTCGAGCGTCAAGGAGACGTCGTGCTCCGCGGGCGTGATGAGTTCCAGCAGCGCTTCCGAATAGTCGGTGGTCAGCGACGGATGCGTGAGCGCCGAGCCGAGCGCGCGCGCATGCGGCGTCATCGCCAGACGGCCGTCGTGCGTCACGCGCAGGCTTTCCCGTTCGATGCCGCGCAGGCCCGTCGTCAGCGCGTCACGCTGCGGGCCGGAAGCCAGCAAGGAGAGGCGGTGCGACAGCAGGTCGGTCGTGCGGGAGGGTGTGGTGTTTGGCATTGAGGCGTGTCGGATGTCGTCGGCCGCCATGTGCCGCGTATGGAAGCGAAAGCGGCCATGTGCGGTCGACAACATCCGGCGGAATTTTCAGTAGCGGGCACTTTAACATCTCGCCACAACACCTGCTTGAGGCGCGCTCGGGCGGCCTTCAGCGGTGCTAAGCGGGCTTTTAACAAGACCCGCCAAGGTGCCTGCAAACAGCCTGCCGGTCGCCGCGCCAGGCTTCGCACCAGCGTGTGCGCGCTAACCGCCGCGCGCCGCTCCAGCGCGATCCGCCACCTCGTTCCACAGATGCATCGCCGCGTACGCGCGCCAGGGGCGCCACGCCTCGGTGCGGGCACGCTGCTGCGTCGGCCGCGTGAGCGTCGGATCTCGTGCTGCGATGGATTGCATCAGCACGAGATCCCAGGCGGGCCACGCGTCGGCGTCGCGCCATGCGCGCATCGCAACGTATTCGACCGTCCACGGACCGATGCCGGGCAATGCCAGCAACGCGGCGCGCAGGGCGGTGGCGTCGGCGACGTTGCTGTCGAGCGGCACCGCGCCCGACGCCACGGCGTGCGCGAAGCCTTGCAGTGCCGCCACGCGTTTGCCGGGCATACCGATCTGCGCCAGATCCGCCGTGGCCAGCGCGGCCGGCGTCGGAAAGCGCCACGCCGTGCGCTCGTGGGGGTAGTCTTCGATGCGCTGGCCGGCGCGCTGCACGAGCCGGCCAATGATGGTGGTGGCCGCCTTCACGCTGACCTGCTGACCGACGATGGCGCGCACCACCAGTTCGAAGCCCGACCACGCACCCGGCACGCGCAAGCCCGGCGCAGCTTCGATCAGCGGCGCGAGCCACGGATCCGCAGCGAAATGCGCGGCGATCGCCTTCGGGTCCGCGTGCAGATCGAACATCCGCGCAATCGGGGCCGCGAGCGCGTCGGCGTGGCGGTTGGCCGCACCGTCGATGGTCGCCACGATGCAGCGCTTGCGCGCATGCGGGCGAACCGTCAGTGTGCCGCTGTCGCCGTCCCAGTCGATGGCCCGACGGTACGCGCCCTCTTCCACCGCTTCGACGCCGGGCGTGGCGCGTCCCGAGAAGAAGCGCAGGATGCGCGGCCAGTCGAAGGGGGCTTTGAACGGAAGTTCGAGGGTGACGAGGTCCGAGGTTGTGCTCACTGTTTGACTCAAGCAACGCGATCCAGATGAGTGGGAGGGAGGGTCGGCGCAGCCTTGTGCTCCGTGCTGCCGACGGCCTTCGCTGCGGCGCCGGTGTCGACGCCCGTGTGTTGCGCTTCCGCGTCGAGCAGCGCCGCCTTGCGCGGCAGTCCCCAGCGATAACCGGCAAGCGCCCCGCCCTTTTGCACGACACGATGACACGGAATCGCCAGCGCGACGGGATTCGACGCGCAGGCGCTGGCAACGGCGCGTACCGCGCGCGGCGAGCCGACCGCTTCCGCTATCTCCGAATAGCTGCGCGTCTCGCCGTACGGAATGCGCCGCAAGGCGTCCCAGACGCGCTGCCGGAAGGCTGTCGCGGCGATATCGAGCGGCAGGTCGAAGCGCTGCCGTGTGCCGTGCAGATACGCCTCAACCTGCGCGATGAACGGTGCTAGCCGGGTCGCGTCTTCCACGCGCTCGGCATTGGCGAACTCGTCGTTCAGTTCTTCGACGAGCGCGCCGGCATCGTCACCGAAACCGATCTTGCAAATGCCCCTGGCGGTCGCGGCCACCAGCACGAAGCCAAGCGAGGTGCGCGCACTGGTGTAGTGGACCGTGAGGCCCGCGCCTTTGCGCCGGTACGCGGAGGGCGCCATGCCGAGCTCGGTGGACGCGGTTTCATACATGCGCGACGGCGAGCCGAAGCCGGCGTCCACGGTGGCGCGCGTCACGTCGGTGCCGCGCTGGAGCGCGTCGCGCAACGCCGCGCCGCGCTGCGCCGCCTGATACTGACGCGGCGAGACGCCCACCACGCGCTTGAAAAGGCGCTGCAGATGGAACGGGCTGACGTGCACGGCGTCGCTCAATTGCGCGAGCGTGAGACGCTGCAGCGGGTCGGCGTCGAGTGCCGCGCAGGCGCGCTTCACGATCTCCAGTTCGCGTGGCAGGCCGCCAGGCTGACAGCGCTTGCAATCGCGATAGCCGGCCGCGCGCGCGGCCTGTGCCGTGACGAAGAAATCGACGTTTTCGCGGCGCGGCTGGCGTGATGCGCACGACGGACGGCAAAACACGCGCGTCGTCCTGACGCCGTAGAAGAAGGCGCCGTCCGCGTCGGAGTCGCGTTGCGAGACGGCGTCCCATCGTTGGGCTTCGGTGGTCCAGGTGGTTGTCACAGTGGAGTTCATGGTGTCCTCGAAAAGACAGTTTCGATGGTCACCAATCTAGTTTGCATGTCGACACACTACGCTCCGGTTCTTGCTCTGTCATTGCGCGTGCCTCTTGGCCCGCCGCGCGGATGGAACTCGCAAAAGCGGGTCAGACCGGTATTTGGCGCGGGGTGCGACAGAACGCCGCCTCATCGGGTTTTCCCTTAAAAAGTTATTGCGTCGCACCAACCCCGTGTGTATAGTAGTTCCTGTCTCCTCCATGTCTCCTCCTGATATGGATTCAGCCTGCTCCCTGAGAGCGGGCTTTTTTTTGCCCGTCGTTCGAGGATCGCGCCCCGGTTTTGCGACCCCGCATCACCTGCGCGGCGCGCGCGGCGCAGGCCGCCTTGGCTCAACGCCTACCACTTGGCCGCCTTTCTCCTACACTCCCATTGATCGGTAGAGAACCGGCCAAGGGGCGTCTTTCATGAAGATCCATATTCGCGAGATCGACCACGTGGTGATCCGGGTCGCCGATCTCGATGCCGTTACCCGCTTCTATTGCGACGTGCTCGGCTGCAGCGTCGAGAAGGAACAGCGCGATCTCGGGCTGATCCAGTTGCGCGCGGGCCGCTCGCTGATCGATCTGCTGCAGGTCGGCGCGAAAATCGACCGTCCGGACAGCGGTACGCCCGGCGCCGGTCGCAATATGGACCACTTGTGTCTGCGTGTGGAAGCATTCGACGGCGAGGCGCTCAAGGCCCATCTGACGGAGCGTGGCGCGCGGGTCGGGGAAACAGGGGTTCGCTATGGCGCGGACGGGTTTGGGCCGTCGCTTTATCTATTCGATCCGGAAGGCAATATGGTCGAGCTGAAGGGACCGCCGGAAGCGGCGCGGACTACCGCGCTCTAGTCCCGTCTCGCGCTGCACCGTGCGAATCGCACTGCGGCCAGCGCGTCTTCCAGATCAACTTCATCAGGCGTTCGCCGGCGCCTTCAACACCGTCCATTCAATCGGTACGGGATCCGCATCCGCGCTGCCGAGCCATGCAGCGCCATCCTGCACCGTGCATTGCAGACGCATGGTCCGTTCGGCCAGCTGGCCGAGCGCTTGCGCCACGTCTTCGCCGAGCGTCCAGACCGTCACGTTGCGCAGCCGGTCCACCTTGTTGCGCACGCCTTGCCACCAGATTTCGGAAGTCCGGCCGCCGTATGCAATCACCACGACCTCGTTGGCGCGCCCGCTCGCCTTCGCGATGCGCCGCTCGTCCGGCTGTCCCACTTCGATCCAGGTTTCGATTGCACCGGTCAGATCCTTTTGCCACAGATCCGGTTCGTCGGTGTCCGACAAACCTTTGCAGAACTCGAGGCGCTCCTGCGCGAACAGCGCGAACGCCGCCACGCGCACCATCATGCGTTCGTCGGTTTCCGACGGATGGCGCGCAATTGTCAGCGCGTGATCACCGTAGTAATGCCGATCCATGTCGGCAATCTGCAGTTCCGCTTTGTAAATAGTCGATTTGAGAGCCATGCCGCACCAAGGGCCCGCGCTGGCGGACCGAACAGAAAAGGAATCGTCGACAGCGCGCTGTCGCTTACCGTGTTGTTTGTACATCGCCCGCTCCTCAAATACTGCGAGGACCGGCGCGATGCTGCCAGATGAAGATGACAGTGAATGTGCGCCGGTCAGGGAGCAGCAGCCGGAAGAGGACGAGGGCGGAAGATTAACCCGGAACGATCGCACGCATCGGCTGCTGTGTGCAGCGAGAGGAGCATTTAACGTGCCATGGCCGGGTCGAAGGCCGCACCATACACGTCGGCAGCCGCTGTGCGCAAGGCTTCCAGCACCACCGAGGCAGCCGGCGACAACAGATGCGACTGTCGCGTGATGATACCGAAAGCGTCCATTCTGCATGGCAAATCCAACGGTATTCGCTTCAACATGCCGTACTGTTGGTACTGGCGCGCCACTTCGTCGGGCAGAACGGCGAGCATGTCGCTCTGCAGAAGCAGGCTCGAAATGGCCAGAAAATTGTTGGTATTCACGACGTTTTGCGGCGGATTCAGCCCGATCTGCGAAAACATCAGATCAAAACGGTGGCGCAGCACGCTGCCAGGCGGATGCAGCACCCAGCTCGCATTGACGACGCCGCGCAGCGTCAGACCCGTCTCGTTTTCGAGAGGATGCCCGGGCCGGGCGACCACGCACAGCGGTTCGTCGGCGAGCGGCTCGTAGCGCACCTCGGTTTTCAGCTGATCCTGCCGCTCGAGCACGCGTCCAATCATGATATCGAGCTCGCCTTCCGCGACGCGCGGCAGCATCACGTCGGAGGTTTCGACCTGCACCCAGATCTGCAGCTGTGGATAGCGTTCCTTCACTTCGGCGATGGCGCGCGGCACCATCGTCGCGGCCGCCGCGGCGATCACGCCGATCCGCACCTGCCCCGATAGCCCGGAACGCAGCGCCGAGATCTCATCGTGTGCATGACTGAGGTTCGACAGCACCATGCGCGCGTGGCGGATCATCACTTCGCCGTACAGCGTGGCATGCATGCCGTGCGGCGTGCGGTCGAACAGGCTCACGCCCAGCATGTCCTCCAGCTCTTTCAGGAGCCGCGAGGCGGCGGGCTGCGTCATGCCGAGGACGTCCGCGGCGCGCCGCACGTTGCCCTCTTCCTCCATGGCCGCCAGCAACAGCAACTGCCGCGTCTTGAGCCTGGCGCGCACGAACCAGTTCGAGTAACTGCGTGTCATGTCTTGTCTCCATATCGCGGCTGAACACCGTCTAGATGGCGCGAGCTCCGATGATGCCATACCGGAATTGATATTGCGATAGCCCAAAAAGGGATTGGAAAGTTATCGCGACGGCTCATACCATGCGTGGACTTTCATGGATGCTGCATATCCGGCCCTTGTCCGGCCACGTTGATGAACCGCGATCCCATCATTCCGCTCGTGTCGACGCCGTTCCGCCATTACATCAATGGCGGCTGGGAAACGGGCGCAACGACGGGGTTGTCGCTGAATCCGTCGGATCTGGATGAGCCGGTGGGCGAATATATGCGCGCCGATGCCCGTCAGACCGACACGGCCATCGAAGCGGCCGGCGCCGCGTTTCGCGAATGGTCGCTGGGTTCGGCGCAGCGTCGCGCAGAAACGCTGGATGCGATCGGCCACGATCTGCTTGCCCGTCGCGACGAACTGAGCCGCCTGCTCGCGCGCGAGGTCGGCAAGACCCTGCCGGAGGCGCTGGCCGAAGTGACGCGCGCCGGGCAGCTTTTCAAGTTCTTTGCGGCGCAGGCGCTACGGGTCGTCGCCGAGGCGCTGGCGCCGGCGCGCCAGGGTATTGAGATCGATGTCACGCGTGAGCCGTTAGGGGTGGTCGGCGTCATCGGACCCTGGAGTGCGCCGCTTGCGAATCCGGCCGCGAAGATTGCCGCGGCGCTCGCCTACGGCAACTGCGTCGTCTTCAAGCCCGCCGAACTCGTGCCCGCATGTGCGTCGGCACTGGCGGCGATCATCAGCCGGGCAGGCTTGCCCGCCGGCGTGTTCAACCTGGTGATGGGCAGCGGCCGCCAGGTGGGCGCGCGCCTCGCCGCGCATCCGCTCGTCGCCGCGCTCTGCTTCGGCGGTTCCGCGACGACCGGCGCGCATCTGCTGCAAACCGCCGCGACTCGCGAAGCGCGCGTGCAGCTCGTGACGGGCGGCAATAACCCGCTGGTGGTGTTGAACGATGCGGATCTGAGCGGTGCCGTCGAAGCCGCATTAACCGGCGCGTACGGCGCGGCGGGCCAACGCGGCAGCGCGTCGGCACGGCTGATCGTCGAGCGTGGTGTGTTCGAGCCGTTCGTGGACGCGCTGAAGGCGAAGCTCGCCGCGCTCCACGTCGATCACGCGCTCAAACGCGGCACGGAGATGGGCCCGGTCGCCAATAGCGAGCAGCTCGAACGCGCGCTCGAGCGGGTACGCACGGCTCGCGAAGAAGGTGCGCAGCTGATTCACGGCGGTGTGCAGCTCGAACGTGCCACGCGCGGTTATTACTTCGAGCCTGCGCTGTTCGTCGCCGCGCCGGCGCGTCGGATCGTGCGCGAGGACATCTTCGGGCCCATCGCGGCCGTCGTGAGCGCCGACGACTACGAACACGCGCTGCATCTCGCGAACGATGTGCCGTCGGCGGTGTGCGCCGGTCTGTGGACCCGCTCGCTCAGTCACGTACGGCATTTCAGACGTCACGTGCAATGCGGCGCGGTGACGATCAACCTGCCGACCACCGCCGTCGAGCTTGACGGGCCGTCCGGCGCACGCAAGGGCCCGGTATACGGCACCCATGACGCGGCGTTCTGGACGGCGGTGAAAACGGCTTACAGCGCGGCATGAAAGAGCAGAGAAGTGTGTGAAGAACCGCTGCAACTAGTCGAAATCAATGCAGCTTTTATCAACCGCAGGAGACAGCAAAGATGACCAGCAAGCTTCGCCGTTTGACCCTCACCGCGATGGCCGCCGCCGTACTCGCCGCGCCCCTCGCCGTCCACCTTTCTGCCCAGGCCGATGAGCCGCTGAAGATCGGCTTCCTCGTGAAAATGCCGGAACAGGCATGGTTCATCAACGAACAGAAAGCCGCGACCGCGCTTGGTCAGAAGGGTGGCTTCTCGGTCGTCAACATCGGCACGCCGGATGGCGAAAAAGTCCTGGCCGCGATCGACAACCTCGGCGCGCAAGGCGCGAAGGGTTTCGTGATCTGCGCGCCGGACGTGCGCCTCGGACCGGCGATCGAAGCCCGCGCGAAGCGCTACAACATGAAGTTCGTCACCGTGGACGACCAGCTGGTGGATTCGACCGGCAAGCCGCTCGCGGATGTGCCGCACCTGGGCATGTCGGCGGTGAAGATCGGCAATCAGGTTGGTCAGGCCATCTCCGATGAAATGAAGCGCCGTGGCTGGAAGCCGGAAGAAGTCGGCGCGCTGCGCATCACCGACTACGAACTGCCGACCGCCAAGCAACGCACCGACGGCGCCACGCAGTCGCTGCTCGCCAGCGGCTTCAGGAAGGACAACATTTTCGACGCGCCGCAAAAGACGACTGATGACGAAGGTGGCTTCAACGCCGCATCGCCGGTGCTCGCGCAGCATCCGAACATCAAGAAGTGGGTGATCTTCGCGCTCAACGAAGAAACCGTGCTGGGCGGCGTGCGCGCGACCGAGCAACTGCATATTCCGGCAGCGGACGTGATCGGCGTCGGCATCAACGGTGCTGGCGAAGCCTTCGCCGAATTCCAGAAGAAGGAGCCGACCGGCTTCTACGGCACGATCGCCGTCAGCTCGACGAACCACGGCAAGGACAGCACGGAGAACCTCGTCGACTGGATCAAGACGGGCAAGCAGCCGCCCGCTGACACGCAGACCACCGGCAAGCTGATGGTTCGCAGCAACTGGCAGGACGTGCGCAAGGAACTCGGCATTTAAGCATGCACGGGTGAACTGAACACGCCCGGTGTGGGCCGATGACGCCACGTATCGGCCCACCTGCTGTGTCCATCTGCAAGAGGCATTCGATGACCGTTTCACACAACGAAGCCGCCCGCGAGGAAGCGCGTGCATCCTTCGATCCCGCGCGCGCCGATACCGATGCGTATCTCCAGCTCGACGGCATTACCGTGCGTTTTCCGGGAGTGCTGGCGCTCGACCGGGTGTCGCTCGGCGTAAGGCGCGGGGAAGTGCATGGCTTGATGGGCGAAAACGGCGCCGGTAAATCGACGCTGCTGAAAGTGCTCTCCGGCGTCAATCAGCCGGTGGCGGGCACGCTGGCGCTGAACGGCGTGACGCAACAGTTCACGACGACCAAGGCGGCCATCGAAGCCGGCATCGCGATCATTTATCAGGAACTGCACCTGGTGCCGGAACTGACGGTGGCGGAAAACCTGATGCTCGGCGCCCTGCCCAACCGCTTTGGCGTGCTCGACGAAAAGGCGCTGGTGGCGCGCGCCGTGCGCGAGCTGGAACGTCTCGGCGAGAAGATCGATCCGTCGCAACAGGTCAAGCATCTTTCCATCGGGCAGCGGCAGATGATCGAAATCGGCAAGGCGCTAATGCGCGATGCGCGCGTCATTGCCTTCGACGAGCCGACCAGTTCGCTGTCGTCGCGCGAGACCACGCAGCTGTTTCGCATCATCCGCGCGCTCAAGGCCGAGGGCCGCGCGATCATCTACGTGACGCACCGCATGGATGAAGTCTACGAACTGTGCGATCGCGTGACGGTGTTTCGCGATGGTCGCCATATCGATACGTTCGAGGCCGGCGCAGAACTCGATCGCGACCGTTTGATCAGCTGCTTGGTGGGCCGCTCGATTGCGGACGTGTATGGCTATCGTCCGCGTGCAACCGGCGACGTGCAGCTCGAAGTCAAGGAACTCATGGGACCGGGCCTGAAAGAGCCCGCCTCGTTTGCCGCGCGTGCCGGCGAGATTGTCGGCTTCTTCGGCCTCGTGGGCGCGGGCCGCTCCGAGTTGATGAAGCTGATCTACGGCGCCGTGAAATCCACCGGCGGCGAGATCGCGCTCAGGGGCCAGCGCGTGCGCTTTGCCACACCGCGCGATGCGGTGCGCGCCGGCGTGGCGTTGTGTCCGGAAGACCGCAAGCAGGAAGGCATCGTGTCGATTGCGTCCGTTGCGGACAACCTGAATATCAGTTGCCGGCGCCACTTCAGCCGCTTCAACGTGCTCAACGGCCGCAAGGAAGCGCAGACCGCGAAAGACTTCATCGCAAAGCTCGCCATCAAGACACGCAATGGCGAGACGCCGATCGGCACGCTCTCCGGCGGCAATCAGCAGAAGGTGATCCTGTCGCGCTGGCTCGCGGAAGAGATCGACGTGTTCCTGATGGATGAACCGACGCGCGGCATCGACGTCGGCGCGCGCAGTGAAATCTACAGCCTGCTGTACGGGCTGGCTGAAGCGGGCCGCACGGTGATCGTGGTGTCGAGCGATCTGGCCGAAGTGATCGGCGTGGCGGACCGCGTGCTGGTGATGAAGGAAGGTTGCATCGTCGGCGATCTGCCCAAGGCACAAGCGACGCCCGACGCGCTGATCAAGCTCGCCCTGCCCCGCTAGCTGCAAAGCGCCGCACAACACTGCATTGCGCAACTGATTTCGGACATGGAATCAAGCAAGGATTAGACAACATGCAAACCCAATCAACTGACTCCACCCCACCGGCCGTCTCGAGCGGCATCACGGCACGCGCGGCGCGCACGTGGGATCTGATCAACAGGTCCGGCATCGTGATGGTGTTCATCATCCTGTTTGCCGTGCTGTCGTTCACGGTGCCGGACTTCATCAGCTCGCGCAATATTCAGGGGCTGCTGCTGTCGGTGACGCTGATCGGCTCGATCTCCGTCACGATGATGTTCGTGCTGGCGCTAGGCGAAGTGGATCTGTCCGTCGCGTCGATCGTCGCCTTCGCGGGCGTCACCGCATCCACCTTGATCACCGCGACCCATAGCGTGATGCTGGGCGTCGTCGCCGGCGTTCTGGCGGGCGGCGCGGTCGGGCTCGTCAACGGCGTGCTGGTGGCGCGCTACAAGATCAATTCGCTGATCGTCACGCTGGCCATGATGGAAGTCGTGCGCGGCCTCGCCTTCATCACCTCCAACGGCGACGCGGTGATGATCTCCGAAGAACGCTTCTTCGATCTGGGCGGTGGTTCGTTCCTCGGCATTTCGTATCCGATCTGGAGCAACATCGTCGGCTTCGTGCTGTTCGGCTTTCTGCTGAAAAAGACGGTGTTCGGCAAAAACGTGCTGGCGGTCGGCGGCAACAGCGAAGCCGCCCTGCTCGCCGGCTTGCCCGTCACACGCATCAAGATCACCGTGTTCGTGCTGCAAGGTCTCGTCACCGGTTTTGCCGGCGTGATGCTGGCCTCGCGGATGAGCCTCGGCGACCCGAAGACTTCCGTAGGTCTCGAACTCGGCGTGATTTCCGCGTGCGTGCTGGGCGGCGTCTCGCTGACGGGCGGCGTCGCCACGATTTCCGGCGTGCTGGTGGGCGTGCTGATCATGGGCTCGGTGCAGGACGCCATGAGCCTGCTGAACGTGCCGACCTTTTACCAATACCTGATTCGCGGCGGTATTCTGCTGTTAGCGGTGCTGTTCGACCAGTACCGTCGCAGCAAACGCGTCCACTGAAACGGCCGCCCGCACCCTATTGATTTTTCGCAGCACCATTTTTCCTGGGACCGGAGTAAGCGCTTAAGCGCCAACTCGGGCGACCGCGATACAACCGCATGGGACAGGAGTAAGCGCAAAAGCGTCAACTCCGGCCAACATTGGAGACTCTAAATGGCAGATTCAAAACAGACCAAAAAGCCACTGCGCAGCCAGGCATGGTTTGGCCTGAAGGACCGCGATGGCTTTCTGCACCGCTCGTGGATGAAAAACCAGGGCATCCCGCACGACGAATTCGACGGCAGGCCGGTGATCGGCATCTGCAATACCTGGTCGGAATTGACGCCTTGCAATGCTCACTTCCGTGAACTCGCGGAATACGTGAAGAAAGGCGTCCACGAAGCGGGTGGCTTGCCGCTCGAATTCCCGGTGATGTCGCTCGGCGAAACCAATTTGCGCCCGACGGCCATGCTGTTCCGCAATCTGGCGTCGATGGACGTCGAAGAGTCGATTCGCGGCAATCCGATGGACGGCGTGATCCTGCTGGTGGGCTGCGACAAGACCACCCCGGCGCTGCTGATGGGCGCGGCGTCGTGCAATCTGCCCGCGCTGGCGGTCTCCGGCGGCCCGATGCTGAATGGCCGCTTTCGGGGTAAGAACATCGGCTCGGGCACGGGCGTCTGGCAGATGTCGGAGGAAGTGCGCGCCGGCACCATGACGCAGGAGGAATTCACCGAAGCCGAATCGTGCATGAACCGCTCGCGCGGCCATTGCATGACGATGGGCACGGCGTCGACGATGGCCTCGATGGTGGAATCGCTCGGCATGGGTCTGCCGCACAACGCGGCGATTCCGGCCGTCGACGCCCGCCGTCAGGTGCTCGCGCATCTGGCTGGCCGGCGCATCGTCGACATGGTTCGCGAGGACCTGACGATGGACAAGATCCTCACGCGCCAGGCGTTCGAAAACGCGATCCGCACGAATGCGGCAATTGGCGGTTCGACCAATGCCGTGGTGCACCTGATCGCGCTCGCCAAGCGCATTGGCGTGGAGCTGACGCTGGAAGACTGGGAGCTCGGTTCAAACGTGCCGTGCCTCGTGAATCTGCAGCCGTCCGGCGAATACCTGATGGAGGATTTCTATTACGCGGGCGGCTTGCCGGCGGTGCTCAAGCAGCTCGGCGAGCAAGGGCTGCTGCATCGCGACGCGCTGACGGTCAACGGCAAGACGATCTGGGACAACGTCAACAGCGCGCCGAACTACGACGAGAAGGTCATCACGACCTTCAAGGAGCCGTTCAAGCCGAAGGCGGGGATTGCGGTACTGAAGGGCAATCTGGCGCCGAACGGGGCGGTGATCAAGCCGTCGGCGGCTACGCCGCATCTGCTGAAGCATCGCGGTCGCGCGGTGGTGTTCGAGAACATCGAGGAGCTGCACGCGAAGGTCGACGACGACTCGCTCGACATCGACGAACACTGCATCATGGTGCTCAAGGGCGCGGGTCCGAAGGGTTATCCGGGCTTTGCGGAAGTGGGCAACATGCCGCTGCCGAAAAAGGTGCTGCAAAAAGGCATCACGGACATGGTGCGCATCTCCGATGGCCGCATGAGCGGCACGGCATACGGCGCGGTTGTGCTGCACGTGTCGCCGGAGGCGGCTGCAGGAGGGCCGCTCGCGCTGGTGCAGACGGGCGACATGATCGAGCTCGACGTGGAAGCGCGGCGCCTGCATCTGGAGGTGTCCGACGAAGAACTCGCTCGCCGCCGTGCCGCATGGCAGGCCCCCGAGGCGCCTGCACGCGGTTACTACAAGCTGTACGTGGAACATGTGCTGCAAGCGGACCAGGGCGCGGATCTCGACTTCCTGGTGGGATCGAGCGGCGCACCGGTGCCGCGCGATTCGCATTGAGCGCGCGCTGAGCACGCGGTTACGGTTTACTCCTGCGCTTTGCGAGAAGGCGTGAGGCCGATGTGGAGCAATCCGCATCGGCTTTTTTTATCCCGAACTTTCGACGCCGGGTTTAAAAACGAACAAATGAAAAACGGCCGGGCAAATGCCCAGCCGCTATTTATCTACGG
The DNA here is from genome assembly GCF_036488795.1 of Paraburkholderia sp. Taxonomy (GTDB): domain Bacteria; phylum Pseudomonadota; class Gammaproteobacteria; order Burkholderiales; family Burkholderiaceae; genus Paraburkholderia. The sequence continues at coordinate 8,905 of NZ_DASXHA010000004.1, read as the reverse complement.
ACTGTCCGCGCGTAGATTTTGATTGCGCCCATTCACCAGCCGGCCCATTTCAAGACCGCAGCTTTCGATTCTGCCCGGCTTGAATACCGGGCGAAAACCGTATTACTGCTTGATGAACCGATCGCTTGCCCAGAGGCCTTCCGTATCGCTATTGCCGGAATTGACGAATTCGACGTCATGGCCGACCACGCGCACGACGCGGAAACTCGAATTCTCCGGCGTCGAGATGCACTGATAGCCCGAGAAGAATTCCTGCATTTGCTGTTGTTCGCCCGCCTGGGCGTGCTGATCGGCGGCGTCGAGTTTATCCTTCGACAGGCAGCCGTACGCGTTGGGCTTGAACTGAATGGTCTGCTGCGGCTTGATGACCACGTCCTGAGCCTGCACTGCGGACGCGCCGGCGATTCCCGCCATGGCGAACAGAAGAGCGATGCGCATTTTCATATTTTGCCTCCGTGCGGGTGAATACTCAGGTTAGCTATGTATTTAACTGCCAGTCGATACCCGCATCTTGCACTTTAGAAGAAGTTAGGCCACCTACAAGCACATCTTGTGTGCACTTGCAACAGCGACGAATCGTCGCACCCTCGGTTTGAATACCAGGGCGGACAGCGCGTGACCCGAACTGCTTGATTTATGAGGTATTCCTTGAAGCGGGGCAGAACGCAACGCTTTAAGTGGCAATGCTGTGCGACGTGTATGCGCGTAAACGCGCACACCTGATTAAGTGACTTAATACTTTGATTAAACGCGCTTGATGCGGCGCACACAAAGTCATTCAGCCGATAATTCGGAATGCGGCTTATATCGGGCTAATTGCAGAATAAAAACGGTGCCAGGTCTTGCGGGCGCGCCAACCGGAACGAAGCGTCCGCAAGTAAAAGGCGCTTGCACGCCACGAAAGTTCGTGGATAAATCAGGCGACTTTTGGAGACTCCTCATGACGCTTGCCCATTGGCTTCCCTTTGCGATCGCTTCGGCGATTCTGGTTGCAATCCCCGGTCCGACGGTATTGCTGGTCATCTCTTACGCACTTGGCCATGGCCGGCGTTTTGCGCTCGTCACGACGGCCGGCGTGGCGCTCGGCGATCTGACTTCAATGACGGCATCGATGCTCGGTCTTGGCGTGATTCTCGCCGCATCAGCAGCGTTATTCACGGCGTTGAAATGGCTGGGCGCCGCTTATCTGATCTATCTGGGCATCAAGTTATGGCGCGCGCCGGCGCGGGCCGAAGAGACGCCGGATACGGCGGAAACCCGTCCTGGCCGCATCTTTGCTCATGCCTACGCGGTGACGGCGCTCAATCCGAAAAGCATCATTTTCTTCGTGGCGTTCGTGCCGCAATTCATGGATCCGCACCTGGCCGCCGCATCGCAAATCGTCGTCTTCGAAGCGACGTTCGTGTTGCTCGGCACCTTGAACGCGTTTTTCTACGCGATGCTCGCCTCGGCCGCGCGGCGCGCGATTCGTAGCGCGCGAGTACAGCGCATCGTCAACCGCACGGGCGGAAGTTTGCTGATTGGCGCGGGAATCTTTGCTGCCACGTGGAAAAAAGCCTCGGCTGGATGATGAGCAGGCCGCGTACAGCGAGTCAGGGTAAGTCCTGTCATGCCCTTGGTACTTCGTAAGCTGCATGGTGGGCAATCGCGGCGCGGTGCCCGCTCGCCGTGATGCCCCGCGGGGTTTCGCGGGGACAGGACGGCGGCTTGCCGGAGATAGGGCGCGATGCCGTGCGTCGCTGCGCGCGCGGGGCCACATTACAGGCACGCGGAGTGCGTCTACAATGCAATCACGGACTTGGGCGATAGGAGGATGCTGTCATGGAGCACCTGATTCTAGGCGCGTTTCTGGTCGTGCCACTGCTGATAGTCGCATTCCTGTTCTCCGACGAACTGTGGCAGGAACATCTGCAGCGAGCGAACAAAGACCACCCGCGGCACATCGATTGGCGTCATCCTCTGCGCAGTTTGTGGCATCACCATTGATGCGGGTTCGGGCGGTCTTTGATTCCGCTGCAGGACGGGCGAAGCGCTCAGTGAGTGGTTACGCGCCAAGCTCGGCACGAATGCGTTGTGCGAGCGCTCCGAGGCTCGCCTGAGCGGCGATTTCGCGCGCGTGCATACGTAGCGGCAGGCCTTCCCAGCGCGGGATCACATGAAAATGCACATGCGCGACGGTCTGTCCCGCCGCTGCGCCGTTGAATTGCCCAATGAACACGCCGTCCGGCTGGAGTGCCGCACGCACAGCAATGGCAACACGCTGGGTCATGCGGATGCACGCCACAGTCGCCTCATCCGATAGTTCGAAAATCTCCGCGGCCGCTTCCTTCGGCACCACCAGCACATGTCCCTCGGATTGCGGCATCACGTCCATGAAGGCGAGTGTGGCGTCCGTTTCCGCGATCTTGATGCTGGGCAGCTCGCCACGCAGAATCCTCGCGAACGGGTTGTTGTCGTCGTAGCTCATTGAGATCCTCAAGCCGAAAGGTTATGGCAGGGCCGTTTTTGTATCCGTGCCGGCCCGATTTTCACTGCAGCATCATGAAGCGCGTCTCCGAAGCGTGCAAGCGGGCGCGCGCGCGTGCGATGAAATGCCTTGCTGGAAACTGTCGGCCAGGTCTTACAACCGTAATGCCCCGTTACCACTTGCAGCATCTATTTCTGTTGCTGGCCCCCACAATCCGCCGCATGTACTTACATGACGTCAAAGGGCGGAAAAAATGAGAAAAATCGCGGCGGTGTTCTTGGTGGCCGGCGGCTTGGCGGTCGCGGGTCAAGCGTCTGCGCATGACGGCGGGGACGTCGTCGGCGCCCTCATTGGCGGGGCGGTGATTGGTGCCGTGGTGAGTTCGGTGCTGAACCCGACGCCGGTTGTTGCGTATCAGGCACCGGTTTATGCGCCTGCCTATCAGACGCCGGTGTATCAGCAGGCGCCGGCCTACGCCGCGCCTGCCCCCGCGCCTGGATATTGCTACGACCCGTATCACGGAGCGTACGTTGCATGCGGTCCCGCGCCTGCTGGCCAATATGGTTATGCGCCGCCGCCGCCACCTCAGCAGGGATGGTAAGCGGCGCGGTTGCGGACCTCGAGGGCGCAATGGGGTCGCAAACGTTTGGCTTGTCGCGACCACTTAATTCTTCATAGGGTATGCCCGAATACTGCGCTCAAAACGCTCAAGTTTTGCGCAGCCCCGGCCGAAATCCTGGCTATGAACAACAACCAATTCGTGCCGTTTGGGCCGGGGTATCCGGCGTATCTCGAGGTACGCGCGCTAGCGTTGAGCGTCGCTGCGATCCGCAAAGCCCAAGGCAAGAAAAACCCTGCCGACTATGCGGTTGGTTCGCCCAACTGGGAAGCCGCCGATGAGGAATTTGCGCGCGATTTGCTGCGCATACTGAGCGGCGAATAGGCCGGCGGCGGACTTTTCGAGCCCTGCATGGCCGGGCGCGCGCCGAGCTTGTTGGCGCGCCGCGTCAGTGTCTGTGGCGCATCCAGTCGACGTGATGCGTGTCGAGCCAGCGCTCGCGGTGCTCGCCGCCGTGCCCGCTCTCGCCATCGCGTCGATAGTGGGACACTGCCCACAACGCAACGCCGACCACTGCCATCACGAATGGCCCCAGCAAATAAGCCACTACCGATTGACTCATGACACCCTCCGTCGAGGTCGCGACTATCGTCGCAGTTCATCGCTTCATTTTAGGCGATGCGTGAGCAAAATCAGGCGGCTTGTGTTTGAAACGACCTCACGCGCACGGCGCAATTTCATGGAACGCATAGGCGGCTTGGTCTGCCGCCGCACAGTCGGATTCGTCAGACCAGGTCAGAATGCGTTTGCGTGATACCGAACCCCGGTTCGCGTGTGGGATATAGGCAGAGACTTTCGGCCCGCCCTGTGCGGGCTTTCTTTTGCGACCTAAGATAAACATCACAGGCATACCGCGAAGGGGCAGCCATGGACGTGACCTGGGTTGGCGTCGCAATCGGTTGTTCGGCCTTGTTGATCGCCACGTTGTTCGTGGCCAGCCACTATCGGCGCGAGCGTCTTCGGCAGCGCATGATTCGCAGCATGCACGGGCATCGTTTATACGATTTCACGCGGCCAAAGCGCTAAATGCCATTTGCGGCGCAAGTCCGCAAACCGCGTCCCGGGAATGATTGGACCTGCTTCCTCGCGATCCTCTGCGCCATCATCTGAGGTTATGTTTCTCGAACCACTTAATGAGTCGCTCCCGGTTGGTGTGGGTCGCGCGTATCGCTGCGCCGAATACGACCAGGATGGTCGCCATCGAAATCGCCAACATTGACTCGGTCATGGCCGCCTCCTTCGCGCGTGCAAACCTTGTCTGCAGTTTAGTCATCCTGAGGCATTTTCGCGGGCGGCGAACCCGTCCATTTCGTGCGGATTTCGCGCAAAGAAAAAGGCCGCCAAAAAGGCGGCCAAAAAACGGTACTACATGCGCGGGGGATCACGCACGGGTCAGACTGTATGCCATCTACTCTGAGCGATGCGCTTAAGATGCCGCAGCAAACTTAGATTTGTCGGAATCGGACTGCATTGATTTTTCGCTCTCAAACGTTACGCCGCGAATGTTTTGTGATGCGAAATAGTTGGCAAAGCTAAAGGTCTGATGTAACGATTTGCGATTCAAAGCAAGTTGCTGCGGCTCGCGAATTGCGGTCGTGGGATCGAGTGAGCAATGTGCGCAAGGCTGAGCAGATGAGTACTTCGATTCGCGCTCGCCATGCAATTCTTCAGTGGGATTTTTTTAACCTCGAATGCGGCGTGAATTGTTTGCCATTAGCAATCATGCCGCTGACTTAAGCAGGCTTCTCCGATTTGATCGCCGGTGCAGATGTTCCAGATTGAATTGGTTAGCGGTTAATGTGATAACAGTTTGCCCAAGAATCGTAACCTAGTGAAAAACCTTCTCTTCATTTATGGTTAGCAGTTCAGGGCGGTTATCAAATTTTCTGTGTACCATCCAACCTCTATATCGTGGAAGGGCGGTTCCCGGCTAGGCCGCAGCAGGAGAACCGCTGCTACTGACGGCATGTCGGCCTTCCTCGATCTGCGCGTCTACGAAATTCGCCCATAACTGCAGTATCCCGCGCCGCTCGGCGGCGCAGGCGGCCGGGTCCATGGTGACCGCTGCGCTAGCTTCAGTGTTGCGCGCCAACACGTCCTCGATTATTTCCGCGGGTTGCCCCATCTCCTGCAAATGCGTCGTCGCCGTACGGCGAAAGTCGTGCAGGACGAAATGTTCTATGTCCAGCCCAAGTGCCTTCACGGCCTGGTTCAGCGTGCTCTTCGCGATGGGACGGTCCTCGCCTCTGACAGTCGGAAACACGAATGTGCGGCTGCTTTTGGCTTCGCGCAGTTCGCGCAACACGGCGACGGCCTGGCTCGGCAGATGGACCCAGTGCTCGCGGCCCGTCTTCATCCGCGTGGCCGGGATCTTCCATATTGCGGCCTTGAAATCGAATTCGGCCCACGTGGCCTCGATCAATTCAGACTTCCGAACCATCGTGAGCACGAGCAGATGCAACGCCAGCTTCAGCGGCCGGCGGATGCCCGAGGCGTAGATTGCGCGCAGCGTCGTGCCGATTTCCGCCGGCGAAAGGACGCGCGTACGGCTATCCGGCGTGGCGATCAGGCGCGCCGGCACGTCCGCCGCCGGGTTGCTCGTTGCAAGCTGCCGCTCGATCAGATACACGTAGAGCCGCTTGATCACGTTGCGCGTATGCAGCGCCATTTTGGGCGAGCCGCGCTTCTTGATCCGTTCGCAGATGGCGATCACGTCCTCCGGAGTCACCGAGCTAATCGGCTGGTTGCCGAGGGCGGGAAGCACGTCCTTTTCCAGCGCACGCCGGGTGGTGCGCTGATATTCGTCCGACTTGCGCACCATCGCCGTTGACAGATACAGCTCCGCGGCGTCGCGTAGGAGGTCGACGCGCTTTTCAGCACCGCGATCGCGCCGCGCGGTGCTGGCCGGCGAAACGCCTTGTGCGACCATCTCCGCGTATTTTCGCGCCCGTTCCCGTGCCACCCGCAGCGAGATCCTCCGGTAGTCGCCAATCGTGGCGAGCGGCTGACGCTTGCCGTTCAGCGAGTAGCGAAAGCGCCAGATTTTGGTGCCGGTCGTCATGACTTCCAGTATCAGACCATGGCCGTCGGCGACGGAGTAGCGCGTCTCACGCGGTTCCATTGCACGGACTTGTGATTCGCTAAGAGGTGGAACGGTTTTAGGCATGCTGGAGGTATTGGTACACAGAGCATGCCTACAAGAGAGATTGGCAATCTGTGTACCAAAAAAGCGCGTTCTGGAGTGGCCACAGTATAGCGACAGATTTGCCGATTTGATGCGTATATTAAGGCAGATTCTCGCGCCGCTTGCGCCCGGTCCGGAGGCTGGCTTACTTCCCGATACAAAACCGGCTGAAAATCACACCGAGTAGGTCGTCGGAAGTAAACTCGCCCGTGATCGAATTCAGTTGCTCCTGCGCAAGTCGCAATTCTTCGGCGAACAGATCGAGCGCCTGGGCGTTTTGATCGGCGTGCGCCGCGGCCGTGGCGAGATGTTCCTGCGCGGCGCGCAGTGCAATCAGGTGCCGTTCGCGCGCGAGGTACACGCTTTCCGCGCCGGCCTGCCAGCCGGCAACGCGCAGCAGTTCCGCGCGCAGCAAAGCGATGCCGTCGCCCTGTTTGGCCGACAGTCGGACCTCGCGCAGATCTGCGCCTGTGTTCTCATCAAGCGCATGTACGGCGGGCGCGAGATCGGTCAGGTCCGTCTTGTTCAGCACGCGCAGCACCGGCACGCCGGCCGGAAAGCGTCCGGCAATCACGACGTCTTCGTCATTCATGCCGGTGCGCGCATCCAGCAGATGCAGCACCACATCCGCCCGCTCGATCTCGCTCCACGTGCGCGCAATACCGATCTTTTCCACTTCATCCTCGGTTTCGCGCAGGCCGGCGGTGTCGATCACATGCAGCGGAATGCCTTCGATCTGGATGGTCTGCGCGACCTTATCGCGCGTCGTACCGGCGATCGGCGTCACGATCGCCAGCTCCGCACCCGCGAGCGCGTTCAGCAATGACGACTTGCCCACGTTCGGCTGACCGGCCAGCACGACCGATAACCCTTCGCGCAATAGCGCGCCCTGACGCGCTTCATTCAGTACGTGCGCGAGCTGTTCGCGGATCCGCGCGAGCTTGCCGCGCGCGTCCGCGGCCTCGAGGAAGTCGATTTCCTCTTCAGGAAAGTCGAGGGTTGCTTCGACCAGCATCCGCAGGGTGATCACCTCTTCGACCATGGCGTGGATGTCGCGCGAAAACGCGCCTTCCAGCGAGCGACCGGCCGAGCGAGCCGCCGCCTCGGTGCTCGCTTCAATCAGATCGGCCACGGCTTCGGCCTGGGCCAGATCGAGCTTGTCGTTGAGAAACGCGCGGCGCGTGAACTCGCCGGGTTCCGCGAGTCGCAGACCGATTGCGCGGCCGGCGTCGATGCAGCGCTGCAGTACGAGTTGCAACACGATCGGACCGCCGTGGCCTTGCAGCTCCAGCACGTGCTCGCCGGTGTACGAATTGGGCGCCGGAAAGTACAGCGCGATGCCGCGATCGAGCGCGTTGCCGGCGGCGTCCAGAAAGGGCACGTAACTCGCGTGGCGCGGCGCGAGCGTCTGCCCGGTGAGCGCGTGCATCAAGGGTTCGGCTGCGGTCGCGCCGGCTTTGCCGAACGAGATCCGCACTACGCCGATCCCGCCGCGACCGGGCGCGGTGGCAATGGCGACGATGGGATCGGAATCGGTGGCGAGCATGGAATTCGAGGAGTGGAAAGGAAGAAGTAGGGCGCCTTGAAGGGCGCGAAGCATTGTAACGCGGGGGCCCAAACGAACTTCGAGTGACGCGACCGATCGCAGGATCGTCGTTTCTTAAGATGAGTCAGGATTTATCTTAATTGCGATAAGATAAGTTTTCGGAACATTCGGACCGATTGCGGCAGCCGGCGAAACGACGAAGCTCCGATGCAAGAGGAAAATGGGACTTCCGATAAAATGGCTCAAGCCGTTATCTGGCGCTTATTTCAGGCTAAAAATAACCTATTTGCGTGAAATTATCGCCTAAACGGTTGTCCACTGAAGGCGTGCCGGATTGCACAATTTGGCCCATGCCGACCTCCAAAGAAAAACTAGCATTCGCCAAAAGGCTGGAAGACCAGATTGCCCGCAAGAACGTCAAGGGTGGGACCCAGCTCGCCAAGGCATTCAACCTTCTGCATCGCGGCGAGGCCCCCGTTTCGCCACAGACCGCTCACAAGTGGCTGACCGGGCGGACCATTCCCACGTCCGACAAACTGCAGACGCTCGCCGACTGGCTGGGCGTCAATGTGCATTGGCTGCATTACGGACCGCCGCCGCCAACGGTCGTCAAAACCAGGCCGCTGGCACCGGGTGAAAAGTATCCGCTGACGCCTGAAGCCATTGAGCTCGCTTCGAAAATCGAGGCGCTGGATCCGAAGGATCGCAACTTTCTCGAAGAATTTGTCGAACGGTTGTACGACGCCGGGAAAGAGTAAGCGCCGCGCGCCGCGCACCGCGCATGAAAAAAGCCGCCCGGTTTGCCAACCGGGCGGCTTTTTTGCAGCTTTGAGCAAGCTTTAGAAGCAGGGCGGCTGATGGGCCACCCGTTTTCAGCTTTCGATACCCGACGCTCAGGCCGCCTTGGTCTTCGACTGCCCCATCATCCGCGTGATGTAGTACTGCTGGGCAATCGACAGCACGTTGTTCACGACGTAGTACAGCACCAGACCGGCCGGGAAAAAGAAGAACATGACCGAGAAGGCGATCGGCATGAACATCATCATCTTGGCTTGCACCGGGTCCGGGGGTGTCGGGTTCAGGCGCGTT
>NZ_DASXHA010000173.1:0-8007 GCF_036488795.1 Paraburkholderia sp. | reverse complement strand
TAAACTGACAGACCTGGTTGCGCCGGCCATACAAGCCGGTGGGCGCAGGCCCGGCGAATGGTCTGAACAACCTGATGGAGAGCCCGTGAAAACTGCCCTCGTCGCCCTTCTGCTGGCCGTTCTGGCGGCCCCGGCTTTGGCAGCCCTCCCCGTTGAGCGCCTCAAGCTGCCACCCGGCTTTCATATTGAAGTACTTTCCGACGACGTGCCCAGTGCGCGCGAAATGGCGCTTTCGCCCAAAGGCATACTCTACGCCGGCAGCCTCGACGGTCACGTCTACGCGCTGGAACTCCGCGACGGGCATCTCGCCGCACGCCACGTCATCGCGTCGGGGCTGGACATGCCCGCCGGCGTCGCCTGGCATGAGGGCGCGCTGTATGTATCGGCGGTGTCGAAAATCGTGCGCTTCGATGCGATCGACGACCATCTGGACGATCCGCCCAAACCGGTTGTCATCAATGACAAATTGCCCACCGAACATCACCACGGCTGGAAATTCATCGCCTTCGGGCCGGACGGCAAGCTCTATGTGCCGCAGGGCGCGCCCTGCAACATCTGTCTGCCCGACCGCGAGCGCTATGCGATGATCGGCCGGATGGACGCCGATGGTAGTCACTACGAGACCGTCGAGCGCGGCATACGCAACACGGTCGGTTTTGCATGGCATCCGACGACGCACGAACTGTGGTTCACGGACAACGGCCGCGACCTGCTGGGTGACGACATTCCGGACGACAAGCTGAACCGCGCCCCGCGCGCCGGCATGGATTTCGGCTACCCGTTCTGTCATGGCGGCGATTTTTCCGACCCCGAATTCGGCAAGGATCATCCGTGCAGCGCGTTCACGCCGCCGGTGCTGAAGCTAGGCGCGCATGTCGCTTCGCTGGGCATGCGTTTCTATACGGGCGCCATGTTTCCGGCTGCGTATCGCGACAACATCTTCATCGCCGAACACGGCTCGTGGAACCGCAGCAAGAAGGTGGGATATCGGGTCGTGCGCGTAATCACGGGGCCGGATGGCAGCGGCGCGCATCAGGAGGTCTTTGCCGAAGGTTGGCTGATGCCCGATGAAAGCGTCTGGGGTCGCCCGGCGGATGTCCTGCCGCTACCCGACGGCTCACTCCTGATCAGCGACGACACGGCAGGCGCGATTTATCGCGTGACCTACTCGGCACCTTGAGCTTGCCGCCGGCGTTGGCGCACGTCTCCGGTCTTGCAGCACATAAAAGTGCCGCGCCGCGCTCGCGCTCACTTGCAAAAGCTGGTCAGCCGACACGGATGGTTCGCGAATCCACGTCATCTGGTGCGCGGCATAACCGTGCCCGCGGCCGCGGCGTAGAATGCGCGTCGACCCGCGCACAACGTGCGCGCCACTCGCCACTCACTTCGACCGCCTGACGCCCAACTTTCGCCCACATGTCCACCCGCGCTTCGAATTCCCCACGCTTCAGGTCCAAAACACTCACAGCGGCGCTTGCATTCCTGTTCGGCAGCCTCGGCGCGCATCGCTTCTATTTGTACGGGCCACGGGACATCTACGGATGGGCGCATCTGATCTTCACGCTACTCGGCATTCCCGGCGTGCTGCTGCTCGTGGCGAGCGAACGCGCCTCGGTACTGGGCTGGCTGCTGGCTGTTCCGGGTGCAATCTCGCTGTTCGCCGCGTTCCTTGCGGCAATCGTCTATGGCCTGCGCCCCGACGAAAAGTGGGACGCCCAATTCAACGCGCAGGCCCAGCAGCGCAGCCGTTCAGGCTGGACGGTCATCTTCGTGGTGATCTTTTCGCTGTTCATTGGCGCAATGCTGTTGATGACCGGCCTCGCGCTGTCATTCCAGACGTACTTTGAATCACAGGTTCAAGCGGCCAAGGCGCTGTCGCAATAACGGCAAATAACGACAAATAGCGGCAATCGCCCCTGCACGACCACGTTCTGTCAGAACAGATCCAACTGCGGATCATCAGGCACGGGACGCGCCGGCTCCGCCCGCCGGAAATGTGACATATCCAGAATGCCGCGCTCCCGCTCGTTCAGGCCGAGCCGGCGTGCCGCCTTGCGAAAACGCTGCTTCAGCAGATCGGCCCAGAGGCCCTCGCCCTTCATGCGGCTCGCGAAAGAAGCGTCGTAATCCTTCCCGCCACGCATGTCGCGCACGCGGCTCATCACGCGGTCCGCCCGGTCCGGGAAATGCGCGGCCAACCAGTCCTTGAATAGCGGCGCCACTTCCCACGGCAGACGCAGGACGATATAGCTCGCGTTGGTCGCCCCCGCCTCCGCGCAGGCTTCCATCACCCGTTCCATATCCGGTTCGGTGACGAACGGAATCACCGGAGCAATGCTGACACCCACCGGAATGCCGGCCTCGCTCAGCGTGCGGATGGTGCGCAGCCGTCGCGACGGCGTTGCCGCGCGCGGCTCGAGCGTGCGGGCAACTTCACTGTCGAGCGTGGTGATCGTGATCGCCGCCATGAATTGCCCGCGCGCCGCCATGGGCGCCAGCAGATCCAGGTCCCGTTCGATCAACGACGACTTGGTGATGGCCGCAAACGGATGGCCGTGCTCGCTCAGGACTTGGACGACACGCCGCGTCAGCCGCAACTCGCGCTCGGCTGGCTGCCAGGCATCCGTAATGACGCCCAACGCGATTGGCTCGGGCACATAGGATTTCTTCGAAAGCTCATGCACCAGTAACTCCGGCGCGTTGACCTTCGCGTAGATGCGGCTTTCGAAATCGAGCCCCGGCGACAGGCCCAGATAACTGTGAGTAGGCCGCGCGAAGCAGTAAATGCAACCATGCTCGCAGCCGCGATACGGGTTGAGCGAGACGTTGAACGGAATGTCCGGTGACGTGTTGCGCGTCAAAATGGACTTCGCCCGCTCGTCGAACACCTGGGTACGCAGCGCCGGTGGGCCGCCCTCTTCTTCCTCGTGCAGCATCCAGCCGTCGTCAACCGCTTCGCGCTGGTCGAGTTCGTAGCGGCCTTGCAGGTTCGTCACCGCGCCGCGCCCTTTGCGGGGCGCGGGCGGGGCAATCGGATATTCGACGTCAGACGAATCGGTCACGGTGCAGGTCAAGCGGAAACGGAAAACGGAAACAGAAAACGGCCCAAACTTACTGTACAAATATACAGTGTTTGTGCCGTTTGTCGAGTCCTGACTGAATCCCGATCGCGCCCCGGAAAACCGCCCCCGAGGACGGCTTTACTCGCCCACGGCGATGTTCAGCGTTTCCTTGATTTCTTCCATCACCACATAGCTTTTCGACTGCACCGCGCCGGGCAGTTGCAACAGAATGTCGCCCAGCAGCTTGCGGTAATCAGCCATCTCGCCGATGCGCGCCTTGATGAGATAGTCGAAGTCGCCCGACACCAGGTGGCATTCCAGCACCTCGGGAATCTTCTGAACTTCGCGGCGAAACTGGTCGAACATGTTGCCGCTTTTGTGATCGAGCGTGATCTCGACGAACACCAGCAGTGCCGCACCCAGTTCGGCCGGGTTGACGCGCGCGTGGTAGCCGGTAATGACGCCGTCGCGCTCCATTCGCTTGACCCGTTCGATGCACGGCGTGACCGACAGCCCCACCTGCTCCGCGAGGTCCTTCATGGCCATCCGGCCGTCCTGCTGCAGCAGCTTGAGGATCTTGTGATCGAGCTTGTCGAGTGCACGGACAGGTTGACGCTGTGTTCGCATGGGTTTTCTACTGAAAATCTAAAAAATACGATAACAAAACCTAGCTGACAGTCAATAGTATAGCGGTTAACACTGGCCTGAAAGCGTATCACCTCGTGAATCGAACGAAACGCGGGGAATTGATCCACCGTCGCACGCTAAGGCCTTCAAGAACCTTCTGGAGCAGCTATGCGAGTCGTCGTTTTGGGCAGTGGCGTCGTCGGAGTAACGAGCGCTTATTATCTGGCGCGCGCCGGTCATGAAGTGACCGTGATCGATCGCGAGGCCGGCCCGGCACTCGAAACCAGTTTTGCCAATGCCGGCCAGATTTCGCCGGGCTACGCGTCTCCGTGGGCCGCGCCTGGCGTACCGCTGAAGGCCGTCAAATGGATGTTCCAGAAGCACGCGCCGCTCGCCATTCGCCTCGACGGTACGCAATTCCAGCTGCAATGGATGTGGCAGATGCTGCAGAACTGCACCTCAGCCCGTTACGCGGTGAACAAGGGCCGCATGGTGCGCCTCGCCGAATACAGCCGCGACTGCCTGCAGGCGCTACGCGCCGACACCGGCATCCAGTACGAAGGCCGTACCGGCGGCACGCTGCAGGTGTTCCGCACGCAACAGCAATTCGACGGCGCGGCGAAAGACATCGCAGTGCTGAAAGACGCCAACGTGCCGTATGAACTGCTGACGGCCGCCGAGCTGGCGCAAGCGGAACCGGCGCTCGCCGCGGTATCGCACAAACTGACGGGCGGCCTGCGCCTGCCGGGCGACGAAACCGGCGACTGCCAGATGTTCACCTCGCGGCTCGCGGCTCTGGCTGAAGAGCTGGGCGTGAAGTTTCGTTACAACACCCCGATCGACGCGCTCGCCATGGCAGGCGAGCGGATTGCCGGCGTGCAATGCGGCAGCGAACTGGTGCGCGCGGATGCTTTCGTCGTCGCGCTCGGCTCGTATTCGACGCAGTTCCTGTCGGGCATCGTCAAGATTCCGGTCTATCCGCTGAAGGGCTATTCGATCACGGCGCCGATTGTCGACGCCGCTGCGGCTCCTGTGTCGACCGTGCTCGACGAGACCTACAAGATCGCTATTACGCGCTTCGACAACCGGATTCGCGTCGGTGGCATGGCGGAGATTGTCGGCTTTGACAAATCGCTGCTTAAGGCGCGCCGCGAAACGCTCGAAATGTGCGTGAACGATCTGTTCCCGGGCGGCGGCGATACCTCGAAGGCCAGCTTCTGGACCGGTCTGCGCCCGATGACACCGGACGGCACGCCGATCGTCGGCCGCACGCCTGTGTCGAACCTGTTCCTGAACACGGGCCACGGCACGCTGGGCTGGACCATGTCATGTGGCTCGGGCCAACTACTTGCCGATCTGATCTCCGGCAAGCAGCCCGCCATCCAGTCGAACGATCTGTCGGTGCATCGCTATCTCGGCGAGATCAACGGCACGGGTCGTCCGGCCTACGCCTGATCCGCGGCCCCCGCACCGCGTGGGCCAGCAGATACGACGCGAGCGGCGGTGCGAAGAAACACAAACGGCGCCCAGGGCGCCGTTTGTGTTTGCTGCGACTCACCGAGCCTTAAACCACCAAAACTTCAGAACTGGTCCTCCGACAAGGCCAGCACACCTTCATCGCCCTTCGCGCTGACGATTGACGCTTCAAGCGCCACTGCCTGCGGCAGCACATGCTCCGCATAAAACTGCGCGGTGGCCATCTTCGCCCCATAGAACGACGGATCTTCTTCGCGCTTTTGTGCGGCAACCAGCAACGCACGCGCCATCTGCCAGCCGCCCAGCACGATTCCCGCCAGCCGCAGATAAGGCACGCTGCCGGCAAACACGGCATTCGGATCCCGCTTCGTATTCGCGACCACAAACTCCACCGCCGCTTCCAGCGACCGATGGCCTTGCGCGAGATAGCGCTTCATGGATTCGAATGGCGCGCCTGGCTGCCCGCCCAGTGCTTCGAGCGTCTCTGCCACACCGGCCAGCAGCGACTTCGCCACCGCGCCGCCATCACGCACGGTCTTGCGGCCGATCAGGTCATTCGCCTGGATCGCGGTCGTCCCTTCGTAGATCGGCAGGATGCGCGCGTCGCGGTAGTACTGCGCGGCGCCCGTCTCTTCGATAAAGCCCATGCCGCCATGCACCTGCACGCCGAGGCTCGCCACCTCGACGGATAGCTCCGTGCTCCAGCCCTTCACGATCGGCACGAGGAATTCGTAGATCGCCTGATGCCCGGCGCGTTCCGCTTCATCCGGGTGACGGTGCGCCATATCGCAATGCGCCGCGGCCACATACGCGAGCGCGCGCGAGCCCTCGGTCAGCGCGCGCATCGTCGCAAGCATGCGGCGGACGTCCGGGTGATGAATGATCGACACGGACTGTTTGGCCGAGCCGTCGACCGGCCGGCTTTGCACGCGATCCTTCGCATACGCCACAGCCTTTTGATACGCGCGCTCCGACACGCCGACGCCCTGCATACCCACGGCAAAGCGCGCGGCGTTCATCATGATGAACATGTATTCGAGGCCGCGATTCTCTTCGCCAATCAGATGACCGATGGCGCCGCCGTGATCGCCGAATTGCAGCACGGCAGTCGGGCTCGCCTTGATGCCGAGCTTGTGCTCGATCGACACGCAATGCACGTCGTTGCGCTCGCCGAGTGAGCCGTCTTCATTGACGAGAAATTTCGGTACGACGAACAGCGAAATACCCTTCACGCCTTCCGGCGCATTCGGCGTGCGCGCCAGCACGAGATGGACGATGTTCTTCGCCATGTCATGCTCGCCCCACGTGATGAAGATCTTGGTGCCGAACAGTTTGAACGAGCCGTCGCCCTGCGGCTCGGCGCGCGTGCGTACCAGCGCGAGATCCGAGCCCGCTTGCGGCTCGGTGAGATTCATCGTGCCGGTCCATTCGCCGGCGATCAGTTTCGGCACATACGCCTGTTTCTGGGCTTCGGTGCCAGCCGTCAGCAGCGCTTCGATCGCGCCGTCCGTCAGCAGCGGACACAGCGCGAACGACAGATTCGACGCGTTGAGCATTTCGACGCAGGGCGTGGCGATCAGCTTGGGCAATCCCTGGCCTTCGTAGTCCAAAGGATGTTGCACGCCTTGCCAGCCGCCATCCGCAAACTGACGGAACGCGTCGGCGAAACCCGGCGTCGCCGTCACCGTGCCGTTCTTCCAGCTGCTCGGATTGCGATCGCCTTCGACGTTCAGCGGCGCCAGTACCTCGCCGCAGAATCTGGCCGACTCTTCGAGCACGGCCTGCGCGGTATCGAGATTGGCGTCTTCGAAACCGGGCAGCCTTGCGATGTCTTCGAGTGCGGCCAGCTCTTTCATCACGAACAGCATGTCCTTGACGGGCGCCGTATAGCTCATTTCTGTCTCCTCCTGCCTGCGATATAAGAAAGGGACGCCGGACTCATGGTCCCGGCGCCCCTTCATTTGTTGCCAGACGCCTTGTGCCAGACGCCTTGTGATGGCGCTTCTAAAGTCAGCCGAGTTCGCTGACCAGTTCCGGCACGACCGTGAACAGATCGCCCACCAGACCATAGTCCGCCACGCTGAAAATCGGCGCTTCCGGGTCCTTGTTGATTGCCACGATGACCTTTGAGTCCTTCATGCCAGCCAGATGCTGGATTGCGCCCGAGATGCCGACCGCGACGTACAGTTGCGGTGCGACGATCTTGCCGGTCTGGCCGACCTGATAGTCGTTCGGCACGAAGCCCGCGTCCACTGCGGCGCGCGATGCGCCCAGCGCCGCGCCGAGCTTGTCCGCCAGCGGCTCCAGCACCTTCGTGTAGTTCTCGCCGCTGCCCAGACCCCGGCCACCCGACACGATGATCGATGCCGAGGTCAGTTCCGGACGGTCCAGCTTCGTCACCTCGCGGCTGACGAACTGTGACAGGCCGCTGTCGGCGGCCGCTGCGATTTTTTCAACGGCTGCGCTGCCGCCTTCCGCGGCCACCGGATCGAAGCCGGTGCTACGCACCGTGATGACCTTGACCGGATCAGCCGATTGCACCGTGGCGATGGCATTGCCCGCGTAGATCGGGCGTTCGAACGTGTCAGCGGAATCGACTGCCGTGATGTCGCTGATCTGCGCAACGTCCAGCTTCGCGGCGATGCGCGGGGCGATGTTCTTGCCGTAGGCGGTCGCCGGCGCGAGGATGTGCGAGTAGTCCTTCGCGATATTCAGCACGGTGGCTTCGACGTTTTCAGCGAGGCCCGCTTCGAGCTGCGGCGCGTCGGCCAGCAGCACCCTGGCGACGCCTGCCACCTTCGCTGCCGCGTCCGCCGCCGCTTGTGCGTTGTGACCCGCGATC
>NZ_DASXHA010000139.1:0-61022 GCF_036488795.1 Paraburkholderia sp. | reverse complement strand
TATACTCTCGCTTCTTCGTTGGCCCGGTAGCTCAGTTGGTAGAGCAGCGGATTGAAAATCCGCGTGTCGATGGTTCGATTCCGTCCCAGGCCACCAGGATTCAGCCCCAGGAACTCGCAAGATTCCTGGGGCTTTTCCTTTTCTGACGGGCGCTGGTTCGTGGCCGCATGTGCGGTTGCCTGCAGCGGGGTCCCGGCGGCATTGTGCGTCGCATGATAAAATCGCGCCAGTTCAAAGACTTGCCGCGTTTGCCAGACAAGTCCCGCACAGCACACCAACCCCTGCGCCCGACAATCAGCGGTATAAGCGCCAGCGACTCTGCCCGCAGAAGGCGCGGCCTATACTGCATGAGCCGGCTGCAACGCCGGTACGCGTCGCGCCGCGTTGCTGCATGGCGCACTGCGCGCAGCGCGACGTGGCACTCATCATTCACGGAGTTTCACGGTGATCCGCAAAGACGCTAAGAGCAGCGCTCTGGTGCTGTTTTCCGGCGGTCAGGACTCGGCCACGTGCCTCGCCTGGGCGCTCGAACGATACGAAACAGTCGAAACGCTCGGCTTTGACTACGGTCAGCGCCATCGCGTGGAGCTCGAGTGCCGCGAAGGGTTTCGCAGCGCGGTCGTACGGACCTTTCCGGCATGGGCCGAACGCCTTGGCGACGATCACCTGATCGACCTGTCGGTGCTGGGTTCGATCAGCGAAACCGCAATGACGCGCGAAATCCAGATCGAGGCCGCCGCCAGCGGTTTGCCGAATACCTTCGTGCCGGGCCGCAATCTGATGTTCATGACCATCGCGGCGGCAATCGCTTATCGGCGCGGTTTGCAGGTGCTGGTGGGCGGCATGTGCGAGACGGATTTTTCGGGCTATCCCGACTGCCGCGACGACACCATGAAGGCGCTGCAGGTGGCGCTCAATCTGGGCATGGACACCCGCTTCCTGCTGGAAACGCCGCTGATGTGGCTCGACAAGGCGGATACGTGGCGTCTCGCGCAAGAGTTGGGCGGTGACGAGCTGGTCGAACTGATTCGCGTCGAAACGCATACCTGCTACGTGGGCGAGCGCGCCGAATTGCACGCATGGGGCTTCGGCTGCGGCGAATGTCCGGCATGCCGTTTGCGCAAGCGCGGCTACGAAGCCTATCTGGCAGGCGAGCAGGTTACGGAAGCACCCGTTTGACCGAAGGTCAGCGGCAACACATTCAACAGGCGCCACGGGCGAGGCACACAGCAGCATGACGTACGCGGTCAAGGAAATCTTCTACACATTGCAGGGCGAAGGCGCGAACGCCGGGCGTCCGGCCGTGTTCTGCCGGTTCGCCGGCTGCAATCTGTGGTCGGGCCGTGAGGAAGACCGCGCGCAAGCCGTGTGCCGCTTCTGCGATACGGATTTCGTCGGCACGGACGGCGAGAACGGCGGCAAGTACCGCACGGCCGAAGAGCTGGTGCAGATGATCGCGTCGCAATGGCCGCAAGGCGAGGGCGAGCGCTTCGTCGTCTGTACCGGTGGCGAGCCGATGCTGCAGATGGACCAACCCTTCGTCGACGCACTGCACGCGGCCGGCTTCGAGATTGCCATCGAAACCAACGGCTCGTTGCCGGTGCTTGAGACGATCGACTGGATCTGCGTGAGCCCCAAGGCCGACGCGCCGCTCGTCGTCACGAAGGGCAATGAACTGAAGGTCGTGATTCCGCAGGACAACCAGCGCCTGTCCGAATATGCGGCGCTCGATTTCGAATATTTTCTCGTCCAGCCGATGGACGGCCCGTCGCGCGAGCTCAACACCAGGCTCGCGATCGACTGGTGCAAACGCCATCCGCAATGGCGCCTGTCGATGCAGACCCACAAGTATCTGAACATTCCCTGATTTGCCGTGCTGACGATTACCCGAAAACTCGAATTCGACGCGGGCCACCGCATTCCCGATCACCGCAGCCAGTGCCGTAATCTGCACGGCCATCGCTATGTGCTCGAAATCACGCTGCAAGGCGACCTCGTCGAAACGGAAGGCGCGCCGGATCGCGGCATGGTGATGGACTTCGCCGACGTGAAGTCGCTCGCCGTCGAACATCTCGTGGACGTGTGGGATCACGCGTTCATCGTCTACGAAGGCGACACGCAGGTGCGCGGCTTTCTCGAATCAATGCCCGGTCATAAGACAGTCGTGCTCGACCGGATTCCCACGGTCGAAAATCTTGCCGCGGTCGCGTTCGACATCCTCGCCGATGTCTACGACCTGCACTACGGCGTGAATCTCCGTTTGCATCGCGTGCGTCTGTACGAGACGCCGAATTGCTGGGCTGACGTGGTGCGCGATCAGGCCGGCTCGCAATAGCCGCTCAACGCAACCCAGGGCCGCGCCAGCGCCCGCGTTATTGTCACGGTATGATCGTTTCGACAACCACACGGAGCGAGACATGCCGGCCAGTCAATTGCAAAGCGGACGCCAGAGCGGCGGCCGCTACCTCTCCCGTGCTTCAGGCAGCCTTGTGCGTTGCCGCGGAGTGCGCCGATGAGCACCTTCACCAATCCCCTCAAGCAACGTCTGAAAGAAGCCGAACCGCTGTTCGGCCTGTGGCTCGCACTCGGCAGCGATAGCGCCACCGAGGCGCTCGCGCATGCCGGCTTCGACTGGCTGCTGATCGACATGGAGCACGCACCCATCGACAGCGCCGACGTCGCCAGCCAGCTACGCGCCATTGCTGCGGCGCACTTACCGAGCGAACCGGTGGTGCGTGTGCCGGCCAGCGAAGGATGGCTCGTCAAGCGCGTGCTCGATGCGGGCGCTCGCACACTGATGTTCCCGAGTATCGAATCGGCGGAAGAAGCCGCGCATGCCGTGCGTCTGACGCAATATCCGACGGCCGACGCGCTCGACGGCCTGCGCGGCGTCGCAGGTGCGGTCCGTGCGGGTTCGTACGGCATGCGGCGCGACTACGTGCAGACGGCGAACGCGCAGATCGCGACGATCGTGCAGATCGAGTCCGCACGCGCGGTGCAGGAAGTGGCAAAGATTGCGGCCACGCCCGGCGTCGACTGCCTGTTTATCGGACCGGCCGATCTGGCCGCGAGCCTCGGGCATCTGGGTGATTCGAAGCATCCCGAGGTGCAGGACGCGATGAATCACATCGTCGACGTGGCACAAAAGGCCGGCATCGCAACCGGCATCTTCGCGATGGATGCCGCCAGCGCGCGCCAGGCTCGCGATGCCGGCTTCCGTTTTATCGCTTTGGCCGCCGATGTCATGTGGCTGTTGCGCGCGACGCGTCAGGCGCTGCAGGAGGTGCGGTCATGAAGCGTATTTCGCAGTTCGTGGTGCGTGTCGCCGTGGGTGCTGCCGCTTGCGCAACATTCATGGTGTCCGCCACGGCCTACGCGCAGGACAAGCCATCCAAAGCCGATGATCCGGAAACGGAAACCGCGGTGGCCGACTACAACGCGGGCAACCTGAGCTCCGCGCTGGTCGAATTCCGCAAGGCGGCGCAGCGCGGCAACCGGCTTGCCGAGTTCAACTACGCCATGATGCTGCTCAACGGCGAAGGCACGACCGCCAATGTCGAAGAGGGCAAGAAGTGGCTGCGCAAGGCGGCCGACGCGAACATGTCGCACGCGCAGTATGTGTACGGCAAGATGTATGACGATGGCGAGTTCGTCGGGCGCGATCCGGTTGAAGCGCATCGCTGGTTCCTGAAGGCCGCCCAGCAGGGACATGTGCAGGCCGAGCTGGCGCTGGCCAACCAGTTCCTCGATGGACGCGGCACGGGGCGCGACAATCGCCAGGCCTTCCTCTGGTACAAGAAGGCCGCCGAAGGCGGCGACATGACGGCGCAATACGTCGCAGGCTCGTTCTACGAACGCGGCGGGGACGGTGTCGACAAGAACCTGAACGTCGCGCGCGCATACTACGCGGCGGCTGCGGCGCAGGGCGATCCGGCGGCCAAGCTGAAGTATCAGCAACTGAGCGCGCAGTTGCGCGACGAGCATGCGACGAAGCCGCAATAAGCCGGCTGGCCGCCGCTGACCGTACGGCGTAAACGAACAAGGGGCGCTTCAGCGCCCCTTGTTCGTTTCGTCACCAGTCCTAGCTCTGCATCAGGCGCTTCTGCCGCCCGACGCTCATGATCAGGCCGGTTGCGACACCGAGC
Organism: Paraburkholderia sp.; assembly: GCF_036488795.1. Taxonomy (GTDB): domain Bacteria; phylum Pseudomonadota; class Gammaproteobacteria; order Burkholderiales; family Burkholderiaceae; genus Paraburkholderia. Next base: position 56,877 of record NZ_DASXHA010000139.1, on the reverse strand, counting down.
GTAATCAGCGCCGTTCCGCCATAGCTCATGAACGGCAGCGGCACCCCGACCACCGGCAAGATCCCGCTCACCATGCCGATGTTGACGAACGCATAAGTGAAGAAGGCCATGGTGAGTGAGCCGGCCAGTAATCGGCCAAATAAGGTCGCGCCGTTGGCCGCTATATAGAGCCCTCGCGCGATCAAGGCCATATACAGCACGAGCAGGACCACCCCGCCCGCAAGCCCGAATTCCTCGGAGAACACGGCGAAAATAAAGTCGGTGTGCTTCTCTGGAATGAATTCGAGGTGAGCTTGCGTGCCCTTCAACCAGCCCTTGCCGAGCGGACCGCCGGAGCCGATCGCAATCACCGCCTGAATGGTGTGGAAGCCCTTGCCGAGCGGATCTGACGTCGGATCGAGCAGCGTGCAGATACGGTGTTTCTGATAGTCGTGCATGAGCGGCCACTGCACTTCAGGCTGACAGATCTTGTCCTGAAACACTGCAATCGAGGTGACGGCGATGACGCCCGCAATCAGCACCGGAACGATCAGCTTGAAGCTGAGCCCGGCGAAGTAGATGACGAACAGGCCAGCCGCGAATACCAGCACCGCGGTGCCGAGGTCGGGCTGCTTGGCGATCAGGCCCACCGGCACGGCGAGGATCAGCAGGCCGACCAGAAAGTCGTACCAGCGCATCACGCCTTCGCGACGCTGGTAGTACCACGCCAGCATCAGGGGTGTGGCGATCTTCATGATCTCGGACGGCTGGATGACCACGCCGACGTTGATCCAGCGCTTCGCGCCTTTGCGCGTGAGGCCGAATAACGCCACGGCCACCAGCAACGCTATGCCGAAGGTGTAGAGCGGGACCGCGAAGCGCATCAGCGTGGTAGGCGGCACGTTGGCCAGCGCCCACATGAGCACGAAGGTCAGCATGATGTTGCGCAGCTGATCTTCGACCTTGCCCGGCATGTCGAGCGTGGCGCTGTACAGCGTGACGATGCCGACGCACATCAGCAGAAACACCGCCAGTGCGAGCGGGCGGTCGAAGCCGATGAACATCTTCTTGATGCGGTCGAGCCAGGCGCGCTTGTCGAATTGCATGCCTTTCTCCTTACTCGTCGATGCCGCCGGAGACCGGCTGGCGAGGTGACGTGGGCTGAATGCTGTCGTCGCGCGACGGCGCAGCGGCGGTGGGGGTCGAGTCGCTGGCCGGGCGCGGACGATGCGGTCCGGACTTGCGCGGCACAGTCGTCTTCGGCGGCGCCGATGCAGACGTCGCCACCGTGGCCACGATAGCGGCAGAGGCGCCCGGCGCGATGACGGTGGACCCGGCAGGTGCGGCCGGCGCGACTGCGGACGCCGCCGATGCGGCACCGGCGGCGGAGGCGCCCGAAGCCGCGCCCGCGGCCGCTACATTCGACGCGGCGCCGGGTATCGGCAAGGCCGTGAAGCCGGCGGCGACCGAAGCCGGCTGGGCGATTTCAACGGCAGTCGGCGCGGAGCCGATCACCGGCGCGGAGGCATCTTCCGTGGCGGACGCGGCGGCCGCAACGGCTGCCGCTGCGGCGCCGGGCTTCTGCTTGTCGACCAGGTAATAGTCCAGCACGCGGCGTGCAATCGGACCCGCCGATTCCGCACCCCAGCCGCCGTTCTCGACGATCAGCGCGAGCGCGATCTTCGGATTGTCGGCCGGCGCGAACGCGATAAACAGCGCGTGGTCGCGCAGATGCTCGGCAACCGCGTGACCCTTGTAGTTCGCGCCCTGCAGCGAATAGACCTGCGCCGTCCCCGTTTTGCCGGCCGCCTGGTAAGGCGCGCCGATGAACAGCTTGGACGCCGTGCCGTTGGTGACCACCCCGACCATCGCGCGCTTGATGATGTCGATATCCGACTGCGCCACGTTGATGCGGCCATCGTCCTTGGGCACGGTCAGACGCGTGTCCTTGCTGATCGGGTTTTCGATTTCCTTCACGAGGTGAGGCTTCATCACGACGCCGTTGTTGGCGAGCGTGGCCACCGCGTGCGCGAGTTGCAGGATCGTGAACGAGTTGTAGCCCTGGCCGATTCCGAGACTGATCGTCTCGCCTTCGTACCAGCGCTGCTGTTCCGGCTTGCGGTAGGCTTTGCGCTTCCAGTCGGTGGAAGGAAGAATGCCCTTCGCTTCGCCGGCAATGTCGATACCGGTGATCTGGCCAAAGCCCCACGGCTTCATGAAATTGGCGATTGCATTCACGCCCAGGTCGTGCGCGAGCATGTAGAAGTACGTGTCGTTCGACACTACGATGGCGCGGTTCATGTCGACCCAGCCCTGGCCCGAGCGCACGTCGTTGCGGAATGTGTGACCGCCGAATGTGTAGAAGCCCGGATCCTGGAAGCCCCAGCTCGGCGTGCGCTTGTGCAGCGTCAGCGCGGCGAGCGCCATGAACGGCTTATACGTCGAGCCCGGCGGATAGGTACCGTGCAACGGCCGGTTCAACAACGGGTGATCCGGCGAGTTGTTCAGATCGTCCCAGGTCTGCTGGTCGATGCCGTCCACGAACGAGTTCGGATCGAAACTCGGCGCCGAGACGAACGCGAGCACGTCGCCGGTCGCCGGCTCGATCGCCACCAATGCGCCGCGTTTGCCGGCAAACGCCTGCTCGGCGACCTGCTGCAGACCGATATCCAGCGACAGCACGAGGTTGTTGCCCGGCGTGGCCTGGGTGCGCGACAGCGTGCGCACCGGACGTCCGCCGGCGGTGACTTCGACTTCTTCGAAACCGGTCTGGCCGTGCAGTTCGGTCTCGTAGCTCTGCTCGACGCCGATCTTGCCGATGTAGTCCGTGCCCTTGTAGTTGTTCGCGTCGAGACGCGGATCGTAGTGATCCGGATCGCTGTCGTTCTGGTCGCTGGCGTCGTCGATCTTTTCCTGATCGCGTTGCGAGATACGACCGATGTAGCCGATCACGTGAGCCGCGGTCGGCCCGAGCGGGTATTGGCGGAACAGGCGCGCGCGCACTTCGACGCCCGGAAAGCGGAAGCGCTGCGCGGTGAAGCGCGCCACTTCGTCGTCGGTGAGGCGCGTGCGGATCGGCAAGCTTTCGAAATTCTTCGAATCTTCCTGCAGCTTCTTGAAGCGGCGGCGGTCGCGGGCGTCGATGGTAATGACGGTCGACAGATTGTCGATCACATTGTCCAGCGTGTCGTTGAGCTTCGACGGCGTGATTTCCAGCGTGTAAGCCGAATAGTTCTTCGCCAGCACGACGCCGTTGCGGTCCGTGATGATGCCGCGGTTAGGCACGATCGGCGCGACGGAGATACGGTTCTCGTCGGCCTGCAGCGAGTACTTGCTGTAGTGCCAGACCTGCAGGAACAGGAAGCGGAACACGATCAGCCCGAAGCAGACGAACACGAACAGGCCCGCCGCCGCGACGCGCAGGCGGAACTTCGAGAGCTGTTGCTGGGTGTCCTTGAATTCTGCAGCCATGCGTTTGGTCAAATGGCCGCGAGGCGGCCGTGATAGAAGTGTGGGCCGCCGGCGGCGGCCGGAAGGCTTGAGCAGAACGGCTCGAGCCGGCCTGGCGAACACGGGTTGAGCAAGTTCAGCGTGTTCAAGGAGGGGCTCGCCGCGCGCGCTGCGCTAAATGGGACGAGTGTCGTCCGGATCGGCCGGACGGCGCTGCGGCATCAGCAGCAGCACACTCGCGATGGGCCAGAGGGCTGCTTCGACGAAACCGTCGATCAGATAGCCCCACCCAGGAAAGGCCGCGCCCATCAATAGACGGATCACGAACGGCACGAGTTGCGCGATCACGAACAGCGGCATCACCGCGAAAGTCTGCACGCCCATGGACATCCACAGCACGCGCCGGTGAATGGTGATCGCACCGTATGACAGCAGCGTATAGGCAAGCGCATGCTCACCGAGCAGGCTGGCATTGTGCACGTCCATCAGGATGCCGAGCATGAACGCGATGCCCATGCCCACCTTGCGCGGCTGATGCACATTCCAGAACAGCAGCACCAGCGCGACGAAGTCGGGCACGCCGATCAGGCGCCCCCAAGGCATCAGATTCAGCAGAAAGGCGGCGGCCAGGCTGAACGAGATGAAGTACGGATTGACCGGCTGCAGGATGTATTGCGGGCGGTTCAAGGCTTGACTCCTTGCGCGGCCGGTTGCTTCGCGGTCTTTTCGGCGGCCGGCTTCTTCTCGACAGCCGCAGGTTTCTGTGCAGCGGGCTTCGCCGCCGCAGCGGCGGACGCCGGCGTGGCGGCCCTGGCGTTTTTATCCGCGGCGGGTTTTTCGGTGGCGCCTTTCTCGGGAGCGGTTTTGTCGCCTGGCTTGGGTGTGCCCTTGGCACCCTTCTTCGCCTTGGCGTCCTTCGCGGCGCTGGCTGCGTCCGGTTCGTCAGCGGGGCGCGGCAGCACGTTATTCAGATAGTGCAGCACCAGCAACTGGCGAGCGCCGCGCACCGGCGCGACCGGCAGGCAAACCACGCGGGCGAATGCGGTATCCGCCTGTTTGTCCACCCTGACGACCTTGGCCACCGGCAAGCCGGGCGGATAGGTGCCGTCCAGCCCGCTTGTCACGAGTTCGTCACCGGTCTGCAGATCCGCGCTGATCGGCACGAAGCGAAGGTCGAGGGTATCGCCCTTCGGTGTACCGTAGATCACGCTGCGCAGGCCGGTGCGCACCACCTGTACCGGCACCGCCTGATCCTTGTCGGTCAGCAGCGTGACTTCTGCCTGCAGCGGGAACACCCGGGTCACCTGGCCAATCACGCCGTCTTCATTGACGACCGGCGAACCATTCTGGATGCCTTGCTGCGCGCCACGGCCAATGATGACCTTCTGCGTGAACGGGTCGCGCGTGTCGTACTGGATTTCAGCCGGGATCGATTGAGTCGTCATGCGCTGCGACAGTTGCAGCAGCGAGCGCAGATGGGCGTTTTCGGCATTCAGCTCGGCCGCCGTATTGGCTTGCAGGGAGAGCTGGAGATTCTTCTTGCGCAACGTGTCGTTTTCACCGCGCAGCGTGGCGCTGGTGACGGCCAGATCCGCCGCACCCATGAACATGTCGCGCGGCACCAGCGCCGCACGTTGCAACGGATAGAGACCCGTGCCGAGCACACCGCGAAGGATTTCGAGCGTCTTGAAGCGCGCGTCGGAGATCAGCAATGCGAGCGCAAGCAGCACGAAAAAAATCAGCCGTGCGAGTGCGGATGGGCCTTGCTTGAATAGAGGCGGCGGACTGTATTCCATGGTCGGCGCCGGGGGCGTGAGCGGTTGGGTGTAACGGCGGCGCGAACGGGCGCGCGCTTCAGCGCGGGGCGGCTGGGACCGCCAGCCGTAGACGGGCCGGCCCCAGGGAGGCTAGCCGTCCGATCCGCGCTGCTGACATGGAGACGAGCTCTCGCTTACTCGTACGAGAAGATGCTGCCGAGCTTGTCCATGCGCTCGAGGGCCATGCCCGAGCCGCGCACGACGCAAGTCAGCGGGTCTTCGGCGACCAGCACCGGCAGGCCGGTTTCTTCGGCGAGCAGGCGGTCGAGGTCGCGCAGGAGTGCGCCGCCGCCCGTCAACATCATGCCGCGTTCGGCGATGTCCGCGCCGAGTTCCGGCGGCGTCTGCTCGAGCGCGATCTTCACCGACGACACGATCTGGTTCAGCGGATCCGTCAGCGCTTCGAGGATTTCGTTGCTGGAGATGGTGAAGCTGCGCGGAATGCCTTCCGACAGATTACGGCCCTTCACTTCCATTTCCTTGACTTCCGAGCCCGGGAACGCGGAGCCGATCTCCTTCTTGATGGCTTCGGCGGTCTGTTCGCCGATCAGCATGCCGTAGTTGCGGCGGATGTAATTGACGATGGCTTCGTCGAACTTGTCGCCGCCGACCCGCACCGAACCCTTGTACACGATGCCGCCCAGCGAGATCACGCCGACTTCCGTCGTGCCGCCGCCGATGTCTACGACCATCGAACCGGTCGCTTCTGAGACCGGCAGGCCGGCGCCGATTGCCGCAGCCATGGGCTCTTCAATGAGATAAACCTGCGAGGCGCCTGCGCCGTGTGCCGCTTCCTTGATGGCGCGGCGTTCCACCTGGGTCGAACCGCACGGCACGCAGATGATGATGCGCGGCGACGGCGAGAACATGCGCGATTCGTGAGCTGTCTTGATGAACTGCTTGATCATCTGCTCGGTGACGGTGAAGTCGGCGATCACGCCGTCCTTCATGGGCCGGATGGCTTCGATATTGCCCGGCACCTTGCCAAGCATTTGCTTGGCCTCCTTGCCGACTGCCTGGATGGTTTTCTTGCCGTTGGGACCGCCTTCCTGGCGGATAGAAACGACCGACGGTTCGTCAAGAACGATGCCCTTGCCACGCATATAGATGAGCGTGTTGGCGGTGCCGAGGTCAATCGCCAGATCGTTAGAGAAGTAGCTGCGCAAAAAACCGAACATTCAAAATCCTGTCTCGCTTGGGGCCGGGGCCTCGCAAAAGAATGCGCAGGGCGGCAGCGGAAAAAATAACAGCTTCAACCGGGCGGATACCGCGCCACAGAGGCTTGAAGCTGCGAGGGAATCTACCGGAGGCCGAAACAAAGCCCGTTTATCTCTGAATCATTTGTGGGAAATGACCAGAAAGGCCTTGGTAAGTCGGTCCGGGTTTGGGTCGAACGCGTAATGATACCTTATAATTTTGGTTGATTTGAAGGAAACGGTAGGCACTTTTCGCCACCGCTGGCCCCTTTTTCGAGGCCTCCCTCCAGTGACGTAACCCGCTGTCGTAGCATTGTTTTTCCGCGCTGCGGCGGTCCACCACATTTTCCGGTGACTGCATGGCTCTGACCCTGACCGATGTTAAGCGCATCGCGCATCTCGCGCGGCTCGAACTGGCCGACGCCGACGCTGAACACACGCTTGCCCAGCTCAATGACTTCTTCGGCCTCGTCGAGCAGATGCAGGCCGTCGATACCACCGGCATCGCACCGCTCGCCCATCCAATCGAACAAATCGAAGACGTCGCGCTGCGTCTGCGTGAAGACGCCGTAACGGAAGTGGTGCAGCGCGAAGACTTCCAGCGTCCCGCCCCCGCGGTGCAGGACGGCCTGTATCTGGTGCCGAAGGTCATTGAATAACGTGGGTCGCGAGACCCGAGGCCGGCGCTGGCCGAACGCCTCCACGGTAGTGCTGCCCGGCGCTGCCGCGCTCTTCAGGAATAACGCAATGCATGAAAAAAGCTTGACCGAACTACGGTCCGCGCTGGCTGCGAAGGAAGTCTCCGCGGTCGAACTGGCGCAGCTCTATCTCAAGCGGATCGACGCAGCCCAAGGCCTGAACGCCTTCGTCCAGGTCGATCCCGAACTCACCCTCGCACAGGCCAAAGCGGCGGATGCGCTGTTGCACACGGGCCACGCCGGCGCGCTGGTCGGCTTACCCATCGCGCATAAGGACGTGTTCGTGACGAAGGGCTGGCGGTCGGCCGCCGGCTCGAAGATGCTCGCCAGCTATACGAGCCCGTTCGACGCCACCATCGTCGAGCGGTTGAATCGCGCCGGCATGGTGTGCGTCGGCAAGACCAATATGGACGAGTTCGCCATGGGCTCGTCGAACGAGAATTCGTACTTCGGCCCGGTGCAGAACCCGTGGGACACCAAAGCGGTGCCGGGCGGCTCGTCGGGCGGCTCCGCGGCGGCCGTGGCCGCGCGCCTCGCGCCGGCTGCGAGCGGCACGGACACGGGCGGCTCGATCCGCCAGCCGGCGTCGTTCTCGGGCATTACCGGCATCAAGCCGACTTATGGCCGCGTGTCGCGCTACGGCATGATCGCGTTCGCCTCGTCGCTGGACCAGGCCGGCCCGATGGCGCAAAACGCCGCGGACTGCGCGCTGTTGCTCAACGCCATGGCCGGCTTCGACCCGCACGATTCGACCAGCCTCGAACGCGAAGATGAAGATTACACGCGCTATCTCGGCCAGAACTGGTCGGCTGATGGCGCGGGCAAGCCGCTCGCCGGTCTGCGCATCGGTTTGCCGAAGGAATATTTCGGCGCGGGCCTCGCGGACGACGTGCGCGCTGCCATCGATACCGCGCTGAAGCAATACGAAGCGCTCGGCGCCACCCTCGTCGAGGTCTCGCTGCCGAAGACCGAGTTGTCGATCCCGGTGTACTACGTGATCGCCCCGGCGGAAGCCTCGTCGAACCTGTCGCGTTTCGACGGCGTGCGCTACGGCCATCGCGCGGCGGAATATCGTGATCTGATCGACATGTACAAGAAGTCGCGTGCCGAAGGCTTCGGTCCCGAAGTGAAGCGCCGCATTCTGGTCGGCGCGTATGTGCTGTCGCATGGCTACTACGACGCGTACTACCTGCAGGCGCAGAAGATCCGCCGCATCATCGCGAATGATTTCCAGCAGGCGTTCAGCCAGTGCGACGTGATCATGGGACCGGTGGCGCCGTCGGTGGCGTGGGATCTGGGCGCGAAGGGCGACGATCCGGTGCAGATGTATCTGGCCGATATCTACACGCTGTCGGTGAGCCTCGCGGGTTTGCCCGGCATGAGCGTGCCCTGCGGTTTCGGCGCGGGCGCGAATGCGCGGCGTCCGGTGGGCCTGCAGATCATCGGCAACTATTTCAACGAAGCCCGCATGCTGCAGGTTGCGGACGCGTTCCAGCGCGCGACCGACTGGCATCGTCAAGCACCGGCAGGAGTGTGAATATGGCTAAACAATGGGAAGTCGTGATCGGTCTCGAGACGCACACGCAACTGTCGACCGTCTCGAAGATTTTCTCGGGCGCCGCCACGCAGTTCGGCGCCGCTCCTAACACGCAAGCCTGCCCCGTCGATCTGGCGTTGCCGGGCACGCTGCCGGTGATGAACCGCGGCGCCGTGCAGCGCGCCATCGAATTCGGCCTGGCAATCGGCGCAACCATCGCGCCGCGCAGCATCTTCGCGCGCAAGAACTACTTCTACCCGGATCTGCCGAAGGGCTATCAGATCAGCCAGTACGAGATTCCGGTCGTGCAAGGCGGTCAGATCACCATCCAGGTGCCGGCCAATGAAAAGGCCGGTAAGGAAGCGTACGAGAAGACCGTCAATCTGACGCGCGCCCACCTCGAAGAAGACGCGGGCAAGTCCTTGCACGAAGACTTCGCCGGCATGACCGGCATCGACCTGAACCGCGCCGGCACGCCGCTGCTCGAAATCGTCACCGAACCGGAAATGCGCAGCGCGGCCGAGGCGGTGGCTTACGCCAAGACGCTGCATACGCTCGTCACGTGGCTTGGCATCTGCGACGGCAACATGCAGGAAGGCTCGTTCCGTTGCGACGCGAACGTATCGGTGCGACCGCTTGGCCAGGCGGAATTCGGCACACGCGCCGAGATCAAGAACCTGAACTCGTTCCGCTTCCTCGAAGAAGCGATCCAGTACGAAGTGCGGCGCCAGATCGAACTGATCGAGGACGGCGGCACGGTGGTGCAGGAAACCCGTCTGTACGATCCGGACAAGCGCGAAACGCGCTCCATGCGCAGCAAGGAAGACGCGCACGACTACCGCTACTTCCCTGATCCAGATCTGATGCCGCTGGTGATCGACGCGGCGTGGGTCGCGCGCGTAAAGGCCGACATGCCGGAGCTGCCCGTCGCGATCCAGCAGCGCCTTGTCGAGCAATACGGGCTCACGCCGTACGACGCCGGCGTGCTGACGTCAAGCAAGGCGATGGCCGCCTACTACGAAGCCGTCGTTGCCAAAGTGGGCGCGGCGCAGGCCAAGGTCGCAGCGAACTGGATGATGGGCGAGGTTTCGTCGCTGTTGAACCGCGAAGGTCTCGACATTGGCGACAGCCCGGTGTCCGCCGCACAGCTAGCGCTGGTGTTGCAACGCATCGCCGACGGTACGATTTCGAACAAGATCGCGAAGGAAATTTTCGTCGCCATCTGGGAAGAAAAGGCCACCGACGAAGCCGCTGCAGACCGCATCATCGAAGCCAAGGGTCTCAAGCAGATTTCCGATACCGGCGCGCTGGAAGCGATCATCGACGAAGTGCTCGCGGCCAATCAGAAGTCGGTCGAGGAATTCCGCGCCGGCAAGGAAAAGGCGTTCAACGCGCTGATCGGCCAGGCCATGAAGGCCACCAGGGGCAAGGCGAATCCGCAGCAGGTCAACGAACTGCTGAAGAAAAAGCTGTCCTGAATCAAGTGATGCAAAGTGCCGGAGCCTGCGCGTAGGTCAGCGCAACGCTGCGGTCTTAACGGGCTGTTGCCGGACGCAAGTGGGGCAGCGGCCCGTTTCATTTCCAACACGTCTAGGCTAATCACCGGAGGCATTGCATGGCCAGGAAGCCGGAACTCGACGATTTCCGCGTGCCGTATTTCGATACCAAAAAGATCGAAAAATTCGCGCTTGCCGATTTCGATCCCAGCGCAAAGCCGTTTTCGACTGGCTCGAAAGAAGGCGATCGGGACAGGCTCTCCCAGATCGGCGCAAAGCTCGACGCTTTGCAGGAGTGCCTGCACGCACAGCAGTTGCAGCGTGTGCTGCTGGTGCTGCAAGGCATGGACACGAGCGGCAAGGACGGCACGGTTCGCGCCGTGTTTCACGAGGTCGATCCGCTTGGCCTGCGCATCGTGCCGTTCAAGGCGCCGACCGCGAACGAACTGGCGCACGACTTTCTGTGGCGCGTGCACGCGCAGGCGCCGTCGGCCGGTGAATTGACCATCTTCAACCGCAGCCATTACGAAGACGTGCTGGTGCCGGTGGTACTCGGACAGCTGGACAACGACGCACGCGAGCAACGTTACCGCCAGATTCGCGGTTTCGAAGCGTTGCTGGCCGAAACCGGCACGACGATCATCAAATGCATGCTGCATATTTCGAAGGACGAGCAGCGCGGGCGCCTGCAAGCGCGCATCGACGATCCGACCAGGCACTGGAAATTCGACGTCTCCGATCTCGAAGCGCGCAAGCAGTGGGATCAGTATCAGGCGGCGTATCACGACGCGCTGATGGCCACCTCGACGCCTTACGCGCCGTGGTACGTGATCCCTGCCAATTCGAAGACGCATCGCAATGTGATGGTGGCGGAGCTGTTGCTGCGCACTTTCGAGGGTCTCAAGCTCGAATATCCGCCCGCGAAGGAATCGCTCAAGGGCGTGAAAGTGGAGTGAGGCCGGTGGCGTCTGGAAGTAACGGCCGCCTGCTCCAGGCCAAACCATCAATCAATAACGAATCAACCAAAAGGGAACGACATGTTGCGTGTGATTACCGCCAACCTGAACGGCATCCGCTCCGCGGCGAAGAAGGGCTTTTTCGAATGGTTCGGTGAACAGAAGGCGGATGTGCTGTGCGTGCAGGAAATCAAATGCTCGCAAGACGACATGACGCCGGAATTCCTCGCTCCGCATAATTTCACCGGCTATTTCCAGCACGCGGTGAAAAAGGGCTACAGCGGCGCGGGCGTGTACACGCGTCACGAACCGGACGAAGTGGTGATCGGCTTCGGCAGTGAAGAGTTCGATCCGGAAGGGCGTTACGTCGAGTTGCGTTTCGGCAAGTTGTCGGTGGTGTCGGTGTATGTGCCGTCAGGTTCGAGCGGCGATGACCGTCAACAGGCCAAATACCGCTTCATGGACGAGTTCATGCCGCACCTCGCCGAGCTTGCACAGGAACGCGAAGTGATCGTGTGTGGCGATGTGAACATCGTCCACAAGGAAATCGACATCAAGAACTGGAAAAGCAACCAGAAGAATTCGGGTTGCCTGCCGGAAGAGCGCGCGTGGCTGGACAAGCTGTTCGACGAGGTCGGTTATGTGGACGTGTTCCGTACGCTGGATCAACGGCCCGAACAGTACACGTGGTGGAGCAATCGCGGCCAGGCGTATGCGAAGAACGTCGGGTGGCGGATCGACTATCAGATCGCCACGCCCGGCATTGCCGGCAAGGCAAAGCGCACCGACGTGTTCCGCGACATCAAGTTCAGCGACCATGCGCCGTTGACGGTCGACTACGACCACAAGCTCAAGAAGTAAGCGGGTTTCCCGGCGCCGCCGCGCGCCGCGCGCCTCAGTCGCCGCGGCTTGGTCCGCGCCGCGGACGGCCCATGCCCGCATAGTCGGGCAGGGCATCCACCGGCTTGCCGATGGCTTTCGCGTAGAGCATCAGCATGTCCGGCAGCCGCTTCATGATGTCCTGGCGGCGCGCCGGCGTGTACGGGTGCACGTAAATGTAGCCCTGCTCATGATTGGCGCGCGTCGCCGCCGCCAGTTTGTCCCACAACGTGATGGCGGCGCGCGGGTCGTAGCCGGCGCGTGAAGCGATGTCGCTGCCGATCACGTCCGCTTCGGTTTCGTCGGTGCTCTCGTATTTCATTTCGAGCAGCTGCGAACCGATGCCCAGCGGCGCTGCGCCCAGATCGGCGAGTCCGAACAACTGGGGAATCGTCCCCGAAGAATCGAGTTGCGCGGCTTGCTGTTCACCGAGGCGTTCGCGTGCATGCTCGCGTAGCGCGTGGGCAATCTCGTGGCCGAGCAGCATGCCGAGCTCGTTGTCGTTCAGGCGCACGCGGTCCAGCAACCCGCCATAGATCACGATCTTGCCGCCCGGCAGGCAATACATGCGAATGTCGGGCGAACGGATCACCGCAATGTCCCACTTCCAGTTCTTCGCCCGCTCGTTCCACTTCAGCGAGTACGGAATCAGCTTGTCCAGAATCGTGCGAACGCGGATGACGCGCGCGTCGGTATCCGGATAAAGCCGATCGGCATGCTGGGCGCCGTAAACGATCTGCTGAAACTCCTCGGCGGCCTGCGCTTCCAGAACGGGCGACGGAATCAGATTGCGGAACACCGTATAGCTGCCGAAATGCAGTTGCTGGTTCGGTGCGTAGGAGGGTGATGGATGCGTGTCGGAAGCCGCCGCCGGTGCGCCGGCGCGTGCCGGCTGTCTGGCGGTGACCGGCGCGCCCGGCTGCGCCGTGGACGCTGCAGGTGTGGATGTGGCGGCGGGTGCACTGCTGCTGCCTGCGGCACTTGCGTTCGCGCTTGCGCCGCTAGCGGGGTTCGCTGCCGTAGAGGCGGGCGTTTCCATGCTCACGCCGTTCGACGCCGCCTTCGCCCCCGCCGGCACAGGAACCGACGCCGACGCCGACGTCGGCGCCGACGCTGACGTGCTGGCCGCGGCAGCGGGCAGCGCCGTCGCGTAGGCGGCGAGAGGCGTCGCAAGCAGGCTGCTGCCGCTGCAGAGGAGGACAAGCGCCGCGCGTAGCCCGAGGCGCGAAGCGGGCGCAATCCTGCGAGGCCGCATTAAGGCTGGCGCTCGCCGAGCCGCACCACCGCTCATGACCTCGTTCTCCACGGCGCGATGCGCAGCAACAGCAGCATGCCGGGCAGCGCCAGCGCGGTACAGGCGAGGAAATAGTCGAACCAGCCGATCTGCGCCACCACATACCCGCTCGCTGCCGAGGCCAGCGTACGCGGTACCGAGGCGAGACTCGTGAAGAGCGCAAACTGCGTGGCGGTGTAGCGCGGATCAGTCGTGCTGGCGATGTACGCGGTGAAGGCGGCCATGGTCAGGCCGGTCGCGAAGGTTTCGAGCCCGTAGACGAGCGCGAGTGCAACGGACCGCGCATCGAGCTGCACGGTCCAGTCAATGCCGAAGAGGGCCAACAGCTTTGTCACCGCCTGGCTCGTATAGACGGCGAAATCGTAGATGGCGGCCAGCCCCGGCGCTGCCGGTCCGAGATGCGCGAGCCAGGCAAAGCCGAGCGTCGACAGCATCTGCAGGAATCCGAACACCCACAGCCCGCGGCCGATGCCGATGCGCATCATCCACAGGCCGCCGATGATCCCGCCCGCGAGGCTCGCACCAAACGCGGTGGTTTTGGCGATCACGCCGATCTGCGTGCGCGAATAACCGATGTCGAGGAAGAACGAGGTCGACAGGTTGGTCGCCATCGTGTCGCCGAGCTTGTACAGAAAGATGAAGCCGAGCACCAGCAGCGCACCGCGCCAGCCGTCGCGCTGAATGAATTCGCGGAACGGTTCGACGATCGCTTCGCGCAGGTTTTTCGGCGGCGCGCCGTGCACTTCGGGTTCGCGCACGAGGAGCGTCATGATCATGCCCGGCACCATGAAGGCGGCCGTCACGATGAACACGGTGGTCCACGGCAAGTGGTCGGACAGAATCAGCGCCAGCGAACCCGGCACGAGCGCAGCAATCTTGTAAGCGTTCACGTGCACGGCGTTGCCCAGACCCTGTTCCGGATCGGTCAGCAGTTCACGCCGGTAGGCATCAATGGAAATGTCCTGGCTCGCGCCGAAGAAGGCCACCAGCGCGGTGAGGGCGGCGACGGTCCAGATGGAATCGCGCGGCGACACGAAACCGAGCGTGGCGATCGCGCCGGCGACCAGAATCTGCGTGACGAGCATCCAGCCGCGCCGGCGCCCCGGCCGCCAGCCGGGCAGACGCGGTACATAGCGGTCCATCAGCGGCGCCCAGACGAATTTCCACGTGTACGGGAACTGGATCAGCGCAAACAGCCCGATTTCCTTCAGATTGACGCCCTCGGAGCGCAGCCATGCCTGCACCAGATAGACGAGCGTGAACAGCGGCAATCCCGACGTGAAGCCGAGAAAGACGCAGATCAGCATGTGCGTGTTCAGAAATGCACGCCAGCCGGGATGTTCAACGTGAGCGGTAAGAGCGGGCGCCTCGTGCGGCGGGTTCGACATGTGATTGAGTGGCGTTAGCTTTTCTTGACGCGATAGACCGCAAGACTACCACGCCAGTTCGCCCCCCAACGCACCGCCTGGCCGCCGTGCAGCACGACCCGGTCGAGAATTTCGATGCCGACCTCCGGCGCCAGCGCCTCGAAGTCCTTGATGGTCAGCACCCGCACGTTCGGCGTGTTGTGCCACTGATAAGGCAGCGATTTCGACACCGGCATACGGCCCTGCAGCACCGACAGGCGGTGCGCCCAATAGCCGAAATTCGGAAACGAAACGATGCACTCCTTGCCGACCCGCACCGTCTCGCGCAGGATCGCCGCGGTCTGATGAATGGTCTGCAAGGTTTGCGACAGGATGGCGAAATCGAAGCTGCCGTCTTCGAACAGGCGCAAACCGTCTTCCAGATTCTGCTGAATCACGTTGACGCCGTTTTTGGTGGACGCGAGCACGCCGGCGTCGTTGATTTCGATGCCGTAGCCCGACACTTCCAGCTCTTCGGTGAGCAGGGACAGCAGCGAGCCGTCGCCGCAGCCCAGGTCGAGCACGGTCGCGCGCGGTTCGACCCAGCGGGCGATGGCGCGGAAGTCAGGCCGCAGCGCAAGATAATCGAGAGCGCGCTGGTTCATGCGTTCACCTCGGTGGCAATACGTTCGTAATAGGCGCGCATCAGGTTGTGATAGCGCGCGTCGTCGAGCAGGAAGGCATCGTGGCCGTGCGGTGCGTCGATTTCCGCGTAGGTGACCTGGCGCTTGTGATCCAGCAACGCTTTCACCAGTTCGCGCGAGCGGGCCGGCGCGAAACGCCAGTCGGTCGTGAAGCTGGCAATCAGATATTTCGCCGTGGTGTGGCCGACCGCCCTGGTCAGATCGCCGTCGAAGGCTTTGGCCGGGTCGAAATAGTCGAGCGCACGGGTGATCAGCAGGTAGGTGTTGGCGTCGAAGTAGTCGGCGAATTTGTCGCCCTGATAGCGCAGGTACGATTCCACTTCGAATTCGACGTCGAAATTGAAGTTGTACGCGTCCAGCGCGCCTTCCGCCCGGCGCAGCGAGCGGCCGAATTTCTCGGCCATGTCGTCGTCGGACAGGTAGGTGATGTGGCCGATCATGCGCGCGACGCGCAGCCCGCGCTTCGGCTTCACACCGTGCGCGTAGTAGTTGCCGCCGTGAAAGTCAGGGTCCGACAGGATCGCCGAGCGCGCCACTTCGTTGAACGCGATGTTCTGCGCCGACAACTTGGGCGTCGACGCCACCACGATGCAATGGCCGACGCGCTGCGGATACATCATGCTCCACGCGAGCGCCTGCATGCCGCCCAGGCTGCCGCCCATCACCGCCGCAAAACGTTCGATGCCGAACGTGTCGGCCACCCGCACCTGCGCGTTCACCCAGTCTTCCACCGTCACGACCGGAAAGCTCGCGCCGTAGGGCTCGCCGGTGGCGGGATTGATGCTCATCGGGCCGGTCGAGCCGAAACACGAGCCCAGATTGTTCACGCCGATCACGAAGAACCTGTCGGTGTCGAGCGGCTTGCCCGGTCCGACCATGTTGTCCCACCAGCCGACGTTTTTCGGGTCGTCTTCATAGATGCCCGCCACGTGATGCGAGGCGTTCAGCGCGTGACATACCAGCACGGCATTGCTGCGCGCGGCGTTGAGGGTGCCGTAGGTTTCGACCATCAGGTCGTAACCGGCGAGCGAGCTGCCGTTCTGCATGAGCAGCGGCTCGGAGAAATGCATTTTCTGGGGAGCGACGATACCGATCGATTCCATTCATTCCGCCTTCTACAGGGGCGGCTAAATGGTGTCGGCGAGGCACGGAGAGAGACGATGTGCGCGGCTGACGACCTCTTTAGCCGCATTTATAGTGAACCGCCGGAACACCTTCCGGCTGGTTCGCGCGCCCGCAATCGAGTCAGCAAATCGGCGCGTGGATGACTACATGAAGCGCAAAGTATAGCGGAAAATTCAGCGCGGCAGCGGCGTGCGCGGTCAGTCGCGTGTGCCGCCGGGCCGCTGCTGCGAAGGCCGCTCAGACGCCCGAACGATGGCGGAAGCGCCGCAACTGGATGGCCGCGAACAGCATCAGGAAGCCGTAGAAGATCGCGTAGGTGCCGATCAGCCAGATCAGCGACAAGGCGCCCGCACCCGGATAGGCCAGGATGAACAGCCCGACCGCCGCCGACAGCAAGCCCGACAGCCCGATCACCCATGGATGGGCATTGGCGTGCCGGTACTGGATGGCATAAATGATCTCGAAGATGCCGACCGCGAGGGCCCAGGCGCCGATGATCATCACGAGGATGATGGCGGTCTCGTTCGGCCAGAACAACGCGATGAGCCCCGCGATAACGCCGATCAGCCCGACGAACGCATACGCCCAACGCCGCCTGCCGCCGCCGCGCACGCCGTAGACGAGCGCGAAAGCGCCGTCGACGATTGCATAGGCGCCCCACACCAGCGCGAGCGTCGTGATGGTGAAGCCGGGCCACGCGAACGCGAGGATGCCGAACAGGATGGCGGCGATGCCGCGCACGGCGAGCCATCCCCAATGGGCGGAGAGCGAATTCAGACCAGGCGGCAAAGCAGACAGAATGGGACGATTCATGGCGCGCTTGCTCCCAATGATCAGGACTTCGACAGGACGCACACTCGTTGCCGCACAGCGACTAGTCGGGCGAGCATGCACGACTCCAGCGGACTACTGAAGAATCAATCTTAGCTGAGCGTCGGCGTGGTCGGCGGGATTGCGTGCAAAGCCGCTGCGCACATAACGATGCCAGCGGCCAATGATGTAGCTGAGCAAAAGGCTCGCACGTATCGCGGGATCGTAATCCGACGGCAGCGGCACGAGCGTGTCTTGCGCTGGCGCACCGCTTTGAGGATGGGCATGGGCCTGCGCCTGCGCCTGCGCATTGGCGTCCATCAGGCCAAGCCGCAAACATTGCTTGAGCGACGCTTCGACACGCTCGAGCAACTGGTTGACGCGTTCGGTGAGCCGCTCGTGTTCGCCCACCAGGGCTTCGCATGTCAGCACGCGCGTCATGCCGGGATTTTTGGCGGAAAAACTGAGCAGCATCAACGCGATCGAACGGGCCTGGAGCACGCCGTTCGGCTCTTTGGTCACGATCTGGTTGATCAGCCCGAAGATGGACTGTTCGATGAACTCGATCAATGCCTCGAACATTTGCGCCTTGCTGGCGAAATGCCGGTAGAGCGCCGCCTCCGATACGCCGAGACGCCCCGCCAGCGCCGCGGTGGTGATCTTCTCGTTCTTCGGCGCCTCCAGCATGGTCGCGAGCGTCTGCAGGATATGGACGCGACGCTCGCCCGGTTTCAGGCGTGCGGCGCGGGTGCTGGTCGTGGCTGGCTGCTCTTCGGTTACGGCTTCGTCATGCTTGTGATCCGGTTGCATGTCTGTCGTCCCTTCGGTCGCACCGGGCGATTGCCCGATCCAAGCGATTTTAGCGAACGAATGCGACGGTCGACATAGTGCGGACGGCCAGTGCCCGGCAAACGGCCGGGCAGGCCTTCCACGCGCGCCTGACTCGGCAGATGCCCGACGATCCACACCGTGCGGATGCCCAGTCGCCGATAGTTCTTCAGATGCGAGCGGGTATCTTCGACGAGGATGGCATCGGCGAGCGGCACCTGTGCGTCGCGCATCGCCCGGCGCAGCATGCTCGCGTCGGGTTTCGCACGCCAGCCGCGTCGATCGCGCATGTGCTCGATGGCGATTACGCGCTCGAACAGCCGCTCGATGCCCAGTTCCACCAGCACGTCGCGCGCATAGGCTTCCGGCGCGTTGGTCAGCACGATCTTACGGCCCGGCAGCCCGGCGATGAGACGCGCGAGGCCGCGCTCGCTGCGCAGCATCGAACGCAGATCGGGGAAGTCGTGCACCACCTTCAGGAAATGGTGCGGGTCGATTGGATGATGGCGCGCGAGGCCGAGCAGCGTCGCGCCGTAGCGCTGCGTGTAGCCGGTGCGCAGGCGGTTGGCTTCGGCGCGATCCACCTGCAGCGTGTCGATGATGTACTGCGTCATCGCTTTATTGATGGCCGGAAAGATCGCGTACGACGCGTGATGCAGCGTGTTGTCGAGATCGAACAGCCAGACCGGACTGCCGCCTGCGACGTGAGGCCGACGGCGTTTAGCGTGTCTGGAAGGGAAGGTGCGCATGAGGGTGAAAAGCCGGACCGGGTTCGTGGCGCCGCTGCTTTGAATCAGCGAGCGGGCGCCAGCAATTCATCATGCTTGCGGCGGGAGAAAAAGGGAATAGCGCGGGACAGACCCGCGGCACGCGCGGCACACGATGACTGCGTGCCGCGCTTCGAAGCATGCTTAATGGGAGCGGATCATCGTGCCGAACGGCTGTTCGGTCAGGATTTCGAGCAGTACCGAGTGTTCGATCCGGCCGTCGATGATGTGCACCGAGCGCACGCCGCTCTTCGCCGCGTCGAGCGCCGAGGAGATCTTCGGCAGCATGCCGCCGGAGATGGTGCCGTCGGCGAACAGCGAGTCGATTTCCCGCGCGGACAGATCGGTCAGCAGGTTGCCTTCCTTGTCCATCACGCCGGGGATGTTGGTCATCATCACGAGTTTTTCGGCATTCAGCACGACCGCCAGCTTGCCCGCGACCAGATCCGCGTTGATGTTGTACGACAGGCCGTCTTCGCCGAAACCGATGGGCGAAATGACCGGAATGAACGCGTCGTCCTGCAGCGCTTTCACGACGGCCGGGTTGATGGCCTCGACTTCGCCGACCTGGCCGATGTCGACATACTGGCCGGGGTTTTCACGATCCGGCATCAGCATCTTGCGTGCGTGAATCAGGCCGCCGTCTTTGCCGGTCAGACCCACGGCATGGCCGCCGAAGTGGTTGATCAGCGTGACGATGTCCTGCTGCACTTCGCCGCCGAGCACCCATTCGACGACTTCCATCGTCTCTTCGTCCGTGACGCGCATGCCCTGGATGAAGGTGCCTTGCTTGCCGATTTTCTTGAGTGCCTGGTCGATCTGCGGACCGCCACCGTGCACGATGACCGGGTTGATACCGACCAGCTTCAGCAGAATCACGTCGCGCGCGAAGCCTTGCTTCAGACGCTCTTCGGTCATCGCATTGCCGCCGTATTTGATGACCACGGTTTTACCGTGATATTGGCGAATGTAGGGCAGCGCCTCGGCCAGAATTTCAGCCTTCAGGGTGGGCGCGATCTGCGAGAGGTCGGGAATTTCGGACATGGCGGCAGGGCTCGGGCACGGAACAGTTGAAACACGGCGAATTGTACAGGACTGGCGCGGTGCAACAGGGTTTTCCACACCTGGCCGAACGGCCAGCGTTGGTGCGATGCCGCAGTGCGCAATGAACGGCTGGGACACGGGGCCGACAGGGGGCGCGCAACGCGACGGCGCGCGGGTGGTGCCGTGGCAGAGGCCCGCAAGCGACGCTTTCTTTAGTTTCGGTGGACGTGGCATCATTTCCTTACCGGATGTCCGGTGATACGTCCTGGATCGTTATGAATCCGCTTACCTCCAAAGTGGCTGCCAGGAGTGCGCGCTGCCCGCGTTGCGGCAACGCTTTCGACTGCGGGATGCGAACCCAGCCGGCCGCGGCCTGCTGGTGCAAATCGATGCCTGCCTTGCCCGCTGACCGGCTGGAGCCGGGCGGCCGCTGCCTGTGTCCGGAGTGTCTCGCGGCTGAAATTGCCAGGGTTCACGTTGCAGGCGAGCCAGGCGCAGGAACGAACTGAGCGGCTAACCTTGTGGCACCTTCGCCTCAGCTTCCTGCAGCTTTCTGCAGCGGCCTGCAGCGGTCTGCAGCAGCCTGAGGCGCCCAATGGACGCTAAGCTCCGCGCAATGCAAGCGCCGCCAGATCCCGCGCAACGACTTCCAGCACCGGTTCCCATTGGCCGAACTGCGGCTGGCGGTACAGCGTGACGTCCGGATACCAGGGGCTGTCGCGTCGCTCCAGCAGCCATGTCCAGTGCGGATTGACGTCGAGCAGTACCCACGTGCGCCGGCCAATCGCGCCGCTCAGATGCGCCACCGAAGTACAGACGGTGATCACCAGATCGAGCGCGCTGACAAAGGCCGCGGTGTCGTCGAAATTGCTCAGCCCGGCGCTGTAGTCGCTCATCTCCAGGCCGGCTGCACGGGCAGCGGCGACGTCGGCCGCTGCGCCATGCTGCAACGAATAGAACGCCACGCCATCGATTGCCGCGAAGGCGTTTGCGTAACGCTCCCAGCCCACACGCCGGAACGGATTGCGCTGGTGATTCAGACTGCCGGTCCACGCGAGGCCGACTTTGAGCCGCTTTTCGCCGGCGAGGCGTGCCCGCCAGGACGCGCTGGCCCCGGCATCCGGATGCAGGTAAGGCACCGCGCCCGGAACCGTATCTGCGCGGGTGCCGAGCACATACGGCACGCTCAGCAGCGGAATCTCGTAGTCGAATGGCGGCAGCGACTCGACACCGCCGCCCGCCGAATAACCGTCTACGTGTTGTGCGAGGCTGCGCTCGAGAAGCGCGCCCATCTGTGGAAACGAATTCCACAGAATCCGCCCGCCTTCCGCGTGAACCCGCGCGGCAAGCTGCGGGACGAAACGGCAGCACTGCAGCAGGTCGCCCATGCCCTGTTCGCCCCAGAGCAGCAGCGTTTTGCCTGCGAGCGGCTCACCCTGCCATTGCGGGACAGGCATCGCGGGACGGTTGCCGCCCAGTTCCAGCGAGCCTTGCCAGCGCGCCTCGTGGGCTGACCAGCCGCGTTCATGCGCGCCGCGCACCAGGTAGAGCATGGCCAGATTGCAACGCAGTGTCGCGTCGTTGGGCGCGCGTTCGCAGGCGGCTTCGGCGAGCCGCCCGGCGTCGTCCCAGCGTTGCGCTTCCTTGAGCGCCAGCGCATAGTTGTTCAGCGCCATCGGACTGTCCGGCGCCAGTTCAAGAGCGCGCTGGCCTGCGGCTAATGCGCGCGGCAGATTCATCGCGAAGCGGCTCGCCTGGGCCAGATTGGTCCACGCGTCGCTATTGGCGGGATCGGCGGTGACGGCGCTTTCCAGCAGCGCAACCTGCTCGGCGACGTCGCCCCCCGTTATCGCAAGTGCGCCGGCCAGATTGTTGCGCAACTGCGGCAGTTCGGGATCCAGAACGAGTGCGCGACGATACGCCGCAATTGCATCATGGTGACGAGTCACCATCTGCAGCGCGTAGCCCAGCTGAAAGCTCGCGAAGGCATTATGGGGTTGGAGTTGGGCAATAATGGCGGCGAGTGCGATGGCGTCGTGATGGCGGTGTTGCTGCAGCAGCCCGGCGATGACCGGACTGATTGCCCCATGGTCGAGCGCCTGCAGCAAGGTGGCGGCCTCCAGCCAGATAGAGCGCGCTTCGGCCAGGCCGTTTTGCTGCGCGGCGGCAGCACGCTGCAGATAGGTCAGGAAGGCGGGCCACGCAGGGTGGCCGGGGTCGGAAATCAAACGCGGCATGGATTTGTCCGGGCGCTGTATCGCAAATCTGGTCTGGCAGGCGATGGTATCGCCCAAGCCCCGCGCTGCATCTCGGACAACTCCGAACAGGTAAACTCGTTTCATGCATCGTATAACCAATACCGGCCGGGTCAACCTGGGACATCTGTTCTGGCTGCGCAGTCTGGCGATCATCGGCCAGCTGATGACCATTGCGGCGGTCCAGATTTTTATCGGCGTGCACTTGCCGCTGCCGGCCATGCTGCTCGTGATCGGCCTCGAAGTGATCTTCAACGGCCTGACGTGGATTCGCGTCGCAAAACAGCGCCCCGAATCCAGTCTCGAACTGTTCGGGCAGCTCTGGGTCGACCTCGGCGCGTTGTCTGCCTTGTTGTTTCTTTCCGGCGGCACGACCAATCCATTTGTGTCGTTGTACCTGCCGTCTCTGGCGATCGCCGCGGCCGTGTTGCCGTGGCATCTGATGTTGTGGCTCGCCGCGTTTGCCGTGGCCTGCTACGGAGTACTCGGTTTCGATTCGGTGCCGCTGAATCTCGACAATCCGGCCAATCTGTTCGAGTACTACCGCGCCGGGATGTGGGTGAACTTCACGGTCAGCGTTGGGCTGATCGCATGGTTCGTCGCGCGGATGTCGCGGGCCTTGCGTCTGCGCGACGCCGCGCTGGGCGATGCGCAACAGCGGCTGCTGCGCGACGAGCGCGCGGTGGCGCTCGGCGTGCAGGCGGCGACGGTCGCGCACGAGATCGGTACGCCGCTATCGACGATTGCGATGCTCTCCGAAGAATTGCGCGACGCCGCGCGCAGCGACAAGGGCCTCGCTCCCTACACGGCAGATCTCGAATTGCTCGAGCAGCAAATGTCGCTGTGTACCTCGGCGCTGGCACGGCTGCGCTCGCGGGCATCGACGCCGGGCAGCCGGCAGCCGGTCGGCGAATGGCTCGAATCGTTCGCGCAGCAGTGGCGGCTGCGGCATCCGCACGTCAAGTTCGAGCGGCTCGGCACGCCGCCCCCCGGGCTTATCCTTGACGATACCGTCGCGGTCAGCCAGATTCTCACGATCCTGCTCGACAACGCCGCGCGCGCCAGCCGCGATCACGTGACGCTGGCGGCGACGCTCTCGCCGCAGGGCGACGGAATCGTTTTCGAAGTGTGCGACGCCGGCCCCGGCATCCCGGCGTCATTGCGCGGCTCGCTCGGGGCGATGCCGGTCGACAGTACTCAGGGCGGCCATGGCGTCGGGTTGTATCTGGCGTTTTCGGCGGCGGCGCGGCTCGGCGGCTCGATCGAATTGACCGACGTGAGCGGCATCAAGCCGCCAGGCACCCGCGCGGTGCTGCGGCTACCGGTGGCGGGCCATCAATCATCAGATGCGGGCCAACAGGGCGCCGCGTCAAACAATACGGAGAAACAGGCATGAGCGATATGAATTTTCTGGTGATCGACGACGACGAAGTGTTCTCCGGCATCCTCGCACGCGGACTGACGCGACGCGGCTATACGGTGGCGGAGGCGCATAACGCCGACGAGGCGATCAAGCTCGCGAATCAGCAGAAGTTCGGGCAAATCACGGTGGATTTGCACCTGGGCAATGATTCTGGACTGACGCTGGTAGCGCCTTTGCGCGAGTTGCAGCCGGATGCGCGGATGCTGGTGCTCACCGGTTACGCGAGCATTGCCACGGCGGTGCAGGCAGTGAAAGACGGCGCCGACAACTACCTCGCGAAGCCGGCCAACGTCGAGACGATTCTCTCGGCACTGCAAAGCGAAGCGAGCGCGATTCAGGCCGACGAGGCGATCGAGCACCCCACGCCGCTTTCGGTGGCGCGGCTGGAGTGGGAGCACATCCAGCGCGTGCTGGCCGAGCACGGCGGCAACATTTCCGCCACGGCGCGCGCGTTGAACATGCACCGCCGGACCTTGCAGCGCAAGCTGGCGAAGCGTCCGGTAAAGCAGTAGGCGACGCGCGCGGCTTTTGCGGTGCGGCAGGGACGGAAATGAATAAGGGCGGTCTTCTGCAAGACCGCCCTTTGCTTTGCTTCACGCCATGCTCCGCCCGCTGCGGCGAATCGTTGCGTCTAGTCGTTCTGGTGAGTGAAGCCGGTGCTATTCATGAAACTCTTTTCGGCATCCAGAACCGCAACATGGTCAGCGTTATAGCGTCACAGGACGTAGCGCGACAGGTCCTCGTCTTCCGCGACTTCGTTCAGTGCGCGATCCACATAGGCCGCGTCGATCCTGACGGTGCTGCCCGCATGATTGCCGGCTGCAAACGACACTTCTTCGAGCAGCTTTTCGATCACCGTATAGAGCCGGCGCGCACCGATATTCTCGGTCTTCTCGTTTACCGAGAAGGCGATTTCCGCGAGGCGGCGGATGCCGTCCTCGGCGAAGTCGAGGTGCACGTCTTCGGTCGCGAGCAGTGCTTGGTATTGCTTGACGAGGCTTGCGTCGGTGGAGACCAGAATTGATTCGAAGTCCTTCACCGACAGCGAGTCGAGTTCGACGCGAATCGGGAAGCGGCCCTGCAGTTCGGGGATCAGGTCGCTCGGCTTCGCGAGGTGAAAGGCGCCGCTGGCGATGAACAGAATGTGATCGGTTTTCACCATGCCGTACTTGGTGTTGATCGTCGTGCCTTCGACGAGCGGCAGCAAATCGCGCTGCACGCCCTGACGCGATACTTCTCCGCCGCCGGCTTCGCTGCGCGAAGCGATCTTGTCGATTTCGTCGAGGAACACAATGCCGTTTTGCTCGACATTCTGCACGGCCCTGGTCTTCACTTCCTCGTCGTTGAGCATCTTGGCGGCTTCTTCATCCGTCAGGACCTTCAGCGCTTCCTTGACCTTCAGCTTGCGACGTGTTTTCTTGCCGCCGCCGATATTGGCGAACATCGACCGGATCTGCTCGGTCATGTCTTCCATGCCGGGCGGCCCCATGATGTCCATGCCCACTTGCGGCAGCTCGACGTCGAGTTCGATTTCCTTGTCGTCCAGCAGGCCCTCGCGCAGGCGCTTGCGGAACGTCTGGCGTGTGCTGCTGCCTTCGTCCGCGGTGTCGGCCGCGCTCGAGCTGGTGCCGAAGCCGGCCGGCCGCGCGCTGGGCAGCAGGATGTCGAGAATGCGGTCTTCCGCCTGGTCTTCGGCCTTGGTGCGCACCTTGCGCATTTCGGTCTCGCGCGTCTGTTTGACCGAGATTTCAATCAGGTCGCGTACGATGCTGTCCACATCGCGGCCCACGTAGCCCACTTCCGTGAACTTGGTGGCTTCGATCTTGATGAACGGCGCGTCCGCGAGCTTGGCCAGACGCCGGGCGATTTCCGTCTTGCCGACGCCGGTCGGTCCGATCATCAGAATGTTCTTCGGCGTGATTTCCTGGCGCAGCGGCTCGCCAACCTGCTGACGGCGCCAGCGGTTGCGTAGCGCGACGGCTACGGCTTTCTTCGCGCGGCCCTGGCCGATGATGTGCTTGTCGAGTTCCGAGACGATCTCGGCGGGAGTCATGGTGCTCATCGTGGGTCCTTGTCCTTAGCCGATTGTCTCGATAACGCGGTTGTGATTCGTGTAGATGCACATGTCGCCGGCAATCTCCAATGATTTTTCGACGATCTCGCGCGGCGACAATTCAGTGTTGTCGGTGAGCGCCTTGGCCGCGGCCTGCGCGTACGCGCCGCCGGAGCCGATTGCGCAGATGCCGCCCTCCGGGTCGAGCACGTCGCCGTTGCCGGTGATGACGAGCGTGGTGTGCGCGTCCGCGGCAATCAGCATGGCTTCCAGCCGGCGCAGCATGCGGTCGGTGCGCCAGTCTTTGGCGAGTTCGACGGCCGAGCGCGTCAGGTTGCCCTGGTGTTTTTCGAGCTTCGCTTCGAAGCGGTCGAGCAGCGAGAAGGCGTCAGCCGTGCCGCCGGCAAATCCAACCAGCACCTGGCCGTTATAGATGCGCCGGACCTTCCTGGCGCCGCCTTTCATGACGATATTGCCTAATGTGACCTGGCCATCGCCGCCGAGGGCGACCTGGTCGCCGCGCCGCACGGAGACGATCGTCGTGCCGTGAAATTGCTCCATATGCGTTCCTTTTGCAAAACAGGTAGGACAGGGAAGCGCCGAAGCGCTGCCGCTTGAATCCGATCGAGCGGACGGTGCGCGCCATCGAGCCGTTATCAAGCTGTCGGAACCAGTTAGACGGCGGCGGGCGCGCTCGTGCAACGCATGTCCGGTTTATTTTAGGGCGTGCGCGGTCATATCAAGAGCTAGCCGGATGGCCTAAGCCGAAAAACCCGGCAAAAGCCGGATCAGGGGGGGAATATGGCACCGCCAGGCGCCGCTCGGGGGCCGCGCGGATGGCAGCAAGAACCCCGAAGCAAAAGAAAAAAGGCGCACAGTTCACCGTGCGCCTCTCGACGAAGCAGCGTAATAGGGCGCGGGCCCGAGCCGCGCCGCGGGCGATCAGTCGCCGAACAGCTTCTGGCGCAGTTCGCGGCGTTCCTGCGCTTCGAGCGACAGGGTGGCCGTGGGCCGGGCGAGCATACGCGGAATGCCAATTGGCTCACCGGTTTCTTCGCACCAGCCGTATTCGCCCGATTCAATCCGCGCAAGCGATTGCTGGACTTTCTTCAGCAGCTTGCGTTCGCGGTCGCGCGTGCGCAGTTCCAGCGCATGCTCTTCCTCGATCGTCGCGCGATCGGCCGGGTCCGGCACAATCACGGTTTCGCGGAGGTTTTCGGTCGTCTGGCCAGCATTGCGGAGAATTTCCGCCTGCAGCTGTTCAAGCTTGTTCTTGAAGAAAGCGAGCTGATCCTCGTTCATGTAATCCTTGTCGCTCATCTTCAGGATTTCGGCTTCGGTCAAGAGTCGTTTCGTCGTCATCTGGCGTGCTTCTTCAATGTGAGGCAAAACTCTTACAGGTTGCCCGCACTTCCGTGTTGCCCGCAAAGGCGCCTCGAATACGCTCTTCGAGCGCAGGCGAACACGGACGGTGGGCTGTCGTGACGCCGAAGCGTCGGGCGCTGATGCGGGGCCGAACTCCTCTGGAAACGATCTTCAAATGCTCCTGAGGCAATGCTTTACCAGCGGCGTGCCTCCCGAGGCGATACGCCAGCCAGCTTCTCGGCGTGCTGCTTCCCGGACAAGGTTTTCCGGCGCCGTGTCAGGCCCGGCGCGGATTACGCGCTAACCGGGCAATCGTTCTCATTCTCCAGTGGGCACGTATTGTAACTGAATCAGAATCCGGCACGGCAAGCAGGAGAATTCCGGCCCGTTGCCCGCCGATATCCTGAAAATATAACGCGCGCACGGCTAAAAAGCGATGGGCGCGCACGTTTCCTGCAACAGGGTTTTCACGCGCTTTACATGATTTGTATGTCTTCAACGCGCTTTCGGCCGGGTCGGGACGTTTCCCGACCCGGCAGCAGCTTTCATTCCCGCATTGACGCTCAGGCGAGGCAGGCGCTCAGACCGTCGGTGATCAGGTCTTGCGGCAGTTCGATGCCGATGAACACCATCTTGCTGTTCTTCTTTTCGACCGGCTGCCACTTCGCGGCGAGGTCGCTGCCCATCATCTGATGGACGCCCTGGAACACCACCTTGCGGTCGACGCCCTTCATGTAGAGCACGCCCTTGTAGCGCAACAGGCGCTCGCCATAGATCTGCAGAATGCCGCCGAGAAAATCTTCCAGCTTGTTCGGATCGAACGGCCGCTCGCTGCGAAACACGAACGATTTGATCTTGTCGTCGTGATGCGCGTGGTGGTGATGCGCGTGGTCATGTCCTTCGTGATCGCACTGACCGTGCTCGTGATCGCAATTTGCGTGGTCGTCACTGTGGTCATGATCGTGGCCGTGATCATGCGCGTGATCGTGGTGCGCATGGTCGTGCTCGTCTTCGGCGAGGAAGTCCGGGTCGATCTCGAGCTTGGCGTTCAGGTTGAAGCCGCGCAGGTCGAAGATTTCCTTGATGTCGGCCTCGCCGAAGTTCACCACCTTGATGGCTGCCCGCGGGTTCATGTGCAGCAGGCGATGGCGCAGGTCGCCCATGGTCTTTTCGTCGATCAGATCCGACTTTGTGATGAACAGGCGGTCGGCGAAACCGACCTGGCGCTGCACCACTTCGTGCTCGTCCAGCTGGTGACCGGCGTGCTTCGCGTCGACCAGCGTGATGATCGCGTCGAGCAGGAATTCGTCGGCAATTTCGTTATCCATAAAGAACGTCTGCGCGACCGGGCCCGGATTCGCGAGGCCCGTGGTTTCGATCACGACACGGTCGAAATCCAGCTCGCCAGCCTGCTTTTTCGCTGCCAGATCGCTCAGCACGCGCGCCAGATCGCCGCGGATCGTACAGCAGATGCAGCCGTTGCTCATCTGGATGATCTGCTCGTT
This sequence comes from Paraburkholderia sp., assembly GCF_036488795.1. Classification (GTDB taxonomy): domain Bacteria; phylum Pseudomonadota; class Gammaproteobacteria; order Burkholderiales; family Burkholderiaceae; genus Paraburkholderia. Next base: position 28,350 of record NZ_DASXHA010000139.1, on the reverse strand, counting down.
GGCGTCCTGGACGAGAATTTCGTTGTCGATGTTTTCTTCGCCGAACTCGTTCTCGATCACGGCGATCTTCATGCCGTGCTTTTCATTCAGGATGCGCTTGAGCAGCGTGGTTTTGCCGCTGCCGAGGAAGCCGGTCAGGATAGTGACGGGAATCATGGTGGTCGCCTGTATTGTTCGTAAATCGGAGTGCTGCGTCGAAGGCGGCGGGCAGGCCCGCGTCGTTCGAGCTGATCGGTTATTGAAACATATCTGTCAAGCCACTGCTGGCGGCGCGTCGCAAACCAGGGTGCGAACCCGCCACCGCGCGGAAATATTCCGAAACTATGGGCGATCAGGCGATTTGCAACAATAGGCCTTTCAGATACTCGCCTTCCGGGAATGCCGTCAGCAACGGATGATCGACTCCGGCGCCAAGCCGCTTCAGGATGCGCGCGTCGACGCGCGCATCGGCGGCCGCGCCGGCGACGATCTTCTGGAACAGCTCGGCATCGATCGCGCCCGAGCATGAGTACGTGAAGAGCAGGCCGCCCGGGCGCAGAAGCTTGAGGCCGGTCAGGTTGATGTCCTTGTAGGCGCGCGAGGCGCGGTCCACGTGCTCGCGCGACGGCGCGAATTTCGGCGGATCCAGCACCACCAGGTCGAAACGCTCGCCTTCGTCGTGCAAGCGGCGCAGCGTCTTGAACGCGTCGGCGTCGAGCCAGCTCGCGCGTCCCGCGTCGAACCCGTTGGCGGCGACGTTCTGCTGCGCGAGCGCCAGCGCCTCGCCGGACGAATCGATCGACACCACGCGCCTCGCGCCGCCCCTGAGCGCCGCCAGCGAAAAGCCGCCGGTATAGCAAAAGCAGTTCAGCACTTCGCGATCTTGCGCGAGCTGCTGCACGAGCGCCCGGTTGTCGCGCTGATCGACGTAAAAGCCGGTCTTGTGGCCATTGCGCACATCCACGTGATAGCGCACGCCGTTTTCCATGGCGATCAGCGGGTCCGACGGCGGATCGCCCGCCAGCACGCCGGTGACCTGTTCGAGGCCTTCCTTTTCGCGGATCGACACGTCCGAGCGTTCGTAGACGTTCGGGCAGCCGGTCGCGTCGATCAACGCGGCGACGATCGCCTCTTTCCACGCCTCGACGCCCGTGGCCATGAACTGGCAGACGAGCTGGCTGCGCTGCCCGGCCGCGTCAGCGACGTAGTGATCGACGATCAGCCCGGGCAATCCGTCCGCTTCGCCGAAGATGAGCCGTATGGCGCCCGTGTCGTGGATCATCGCGCGGCGGTGTTCGACGGCGCGCTGCACGCGGCGTTTGAAGAAGGCGTGGTCGATCGGCTCGGCCTCGTCGAAGCTCCAGACCCGTGCGCGAATCTGCGAATGCGGGCTGTAGGCAGCGCGTGCCAGGAAGCGGCCGTCGTAGGAGCGCACGAGCACGGTGGCGCCCGCCGCCGGCTTGCCGTCGACGCGGTCAATGGCCGTCGCATAAACCCATGGATGGCGGCGCAGCAGCGACTTTTCTTTCGACGGTTTGAGCGTAACGGTATTCATGACTTCACTTCGTGAGGGTTTCAGCAGAACAATCTGCCGCACAAGACGGCGAGATGGATGGCAGCGAACTATCCGGCGCGGCCTTCGGCGGCTTGCCAATGCGCCTCGAGACGGGCCGTCTCAGTCGCGTTTTTTGGCGCGCGGATGCGCCTGATCGTAGACGTGCGCCAGATGCTGGAAATCAAGCCCGGTATAAACCTGGGTCGCGGTGATGCTGGCGTGGCCGAGCAGCTCCTGCACGGCGCGCAGATCGCCGCTGGACTGCAGCACATGCGTGGCGAACGAGTGACGCAGCACGTGCGGATGGACGTTGGCGGGAATGCCGGCGACCAGCGCCATGCGTTTCACGCGTTCGCGCACGATGTTCGGCGACATCCGGTTGCCGCGCACCGACAGGAACAGCGGATGCGGATCGTGTTTGACGAATTCTCCGCGCACTTCGAGCCACGCGCGCAAGGCGTCGAGCGCCTTGCTGCCGACCGGCACGACGCGGCGCCGGTTGCCCTTGCCGAGCACCTCGACTTCCGCCGAATCGAGCTTGAGCCAGCCGGCGGAACGATAGCCGTCGGCATCGGCGAAGCGGGCGTCGAGGCCGACCAGTTCGGCGAGGCGCAGGCCCGACGAATAAAACAGTTCGAGGATGGCGTGATCGCGCAGCCCTTCGGGGGTGCCGGCGGCGGGCGCTTCCATCAGCCGGTTGGCGTCGTCGACCGAGAGTGCTTTGGGCAGCGTTTTCGGCTGCTTCGGCGCCCGCACCGTCGCGACCGGATTGGCCGGCAGATCGACGCGTCCGGCAAGCCACCGGTAAAACGCGCGCCACGCCGACAGGCGATGACTGATCGAGCGTGCCGTCAGACCGCCGGCGTGCGCTCTGGACACCGCGCCGCGAATGTCGGTTGCGCTCAGGCTTTCGAGCGGCCGGCCCTTGGCCAGCTGCTTCAATTCATCCAGCTCGTGCGTGTAGCCGCGCAGCGTATGCGCCGAGAGCCGCCGCTCGTGTTCGAGGTTCGACAGGTAGTCGGCGATCGGGTCGGCAGTGGTCACGTGGTGGGCGCGGCGTTCGGGCCGTGGCGGTTGGGTTTAACGCGGCAGCAGGCGGCTCAGCGCCGCACTGGCGAGCGCGGCGATCTGCGTGAGGAAGTCGGTGGCCATGCCGTCGTGAAAGCGGCGCGCATCGGGCGAGCCCATCACCAGCAAACCGAAGGTCGGGGCATCTTCCTTGCCATTGGGGTCGCGCAGCGCCAGCAGTGCAATCGATTCGGTCGACGGCGCGGCTTCGGGTGCGCCGCTGCCTTCCGCGGGCACGGCCATGACCGCCGGCGCAAGCCATTGTGCGGCTTCGAAGCCGGTATTGGCGCCGCAGTAAGGCGTAGCCAGGCTATTCGCGAAGATGCGTACTTCCTCTCCGACGTGGCGCGCGAAGTCGGCCTGGGTGTACGGCTCGGCGACATCCCATACGCGCAGTGCCGCTTGCGGCATGTCGAAAATGTCGCGCAAACCGGTGGCGATCGTGCGCGGCAGCGCATAGGGATCGCGCTCGGCTAGCACGAGCGTGGTCCAGCGGTTGAACTTGGACGCGATGCTGTCGTTCTCGTGGCCATAACGCAGCAGTTCGGCAAGACGCCGTTCGAGCACCTTGTTCTTGTCGCGCAGCATTTCCATCTGCCGTTCCTGCAGCGAGACCGCGGCTTTGCCGTGCGGGTTCGCGAGCCGGATTGTCGCGAGCATTTCCGCGTGTTCGGCGAAGAATTCGGGGTTGGCAAGCAGGTATTCGGCGACTTCGCGATCGTTCATGGTTTCGGCTAAAGGACTACGCCCTCAGAGGGGCGAATCGGTCAATAAGGTCGGCAATGCAACGGCTCATTCAGCGGGCGGGCAGGACAAGTGACTCAGTCGGCCAATTCGATTTCGCCTTCGAAGACGGTGGCGGCCGGACCCGCCATCAGGAGCGGCGCGGTGTCATGTTCGCCGTTCCAGGAAATGGTCAGGGTACCGCCGTGGGTGTGCACTTTCACCGGCGAATCGAGCAGACCGCGGCGGATGCCGGCCGCGACCGCGGCGCAGGCGCCTGTGCCGCACGCCAGGGTTTCGCCGGCGCCGCGCTCGTAGACGCGCAGTTTGACCTCGTTGCGCGCGACGATCTGCATGAAGCCGGCGTTCACTTTCTGCGGAAAACGCGCGTGACGTTCTATCACCGGACCGTCCACCCGCACCGGGAACGCTTCGACGTCGTCTACCACTTGCACCGCGTGCGGATTGCCCATTGAAACGACCGAAATCCAGCGCGTGGCGCCGTTCACGTCGAGCGGCCAGAGCGTGTCGCCGCCTTCGCGGCGGCCTTCGAGGCCGCTCGGGTCGAACGGCACACGGGCCGGTTCGAACACGGGCGCGCCCATGTCGACCATCACCTCGCCGTTCTCCTGCATCGTCAAGGTAATCACGCCGTTTTGCACCTGGACGCGCACGCTGCGCTTGTCGGTGAGGCGCGTGTCGCGCACGAACTTGACGAAGCAGCGTGCGCCGTTGCCGCAGTGCTCGACCTCGCCGCCGTCGCAATTGAAGATGCGGTACCTGAAATCCACACCTTCGATGGTCGGCTTTTCAACCAGCAGCAGTTGATCCGCGCCGACACCGAAGTGCCGGTCGGCGAGCGCGCGCACCTGCTCCGCGCTCAGCTTGAGCGGCTGCGTAAAGCCGTCGAGCACGACAAAGTCGTTGCCCGCGCCGTGCATCTTGGTGAATTTCAGTTTCATCTCGCTATTGTAAGTGACTCGCACAGCGGTGCGTCGAACGCCGCTTCGGATTGCTCAGATGTTTGCCGCACCCACGCTTCAGTACACGCTCGGTACGCCCGGCGGCCGCGTCTTGAAGCGCTTGTGCACCCAATAATACTGTTCCGGCATATGGGGAATCTGCTCTTCGAGAAACGCGTTCATGCGGCGCGCGTCGACTTCGTCGTCGCCGGTGGGGTAGTTTTCCCACCGCTTGAACACCTTGAGGCGGTAGCCCTTGTAGTTCGGCAGCACTTCGCCTATGAACGGTACCACCTGCGCCTGACCCACCTTTGCGAGCCGTCCGACCGCCGTGAGCGTGCAGGTCGGCACGCCGAAAAACGGCACGAAGGTCGAGTTGCGCATGCCGTAGTCCATGTCCGCGCCAAGCATCACCGGCTTCCGGTCGCGCAGCCAGCGCAGCACGATGCGCGCACTGTCGGCGCGGCTCGCCATGTCCGCGCCGAAGCGGGCGCGCGCCGCCTTGGCGACTTCTTCGAGCTCGGGGTTCGACATGGGCTGATACAGCGAGCCGCATTGGCGCTTCAACGAATAGTTCAGGAAGATCGAACCGGCCTCGATGCCCACGAAGTGAAAGCCGAGAAACAGCGTGGGCGGTAGATTCGGGTCGGTGAGGTCGATCGCGCTATCGAGCTGGATCAGCTTTTCGAGCTTTTTTGCCGAACCGAACCACTGAACGCTGCGCTCCAGATAGCTGCGGATGGCGTGCCGGAAATGCTTTTGCGCCACTTCTTCACGGCGTGCCTCGTCCCATTCGGGAAAGCACAGTTTCAGGTTGATATGGACGATGCGCCTGCGCCGGCTGGGGATCTGATAGAGGAGCCAGCCGAGCCCGTCGCCGAGGCGGGCGATGAGGCCGTAAGGCAAAAGCGCGAAAAGTTTCAGCAGCCCGATGGCGAATTTCGCTCCGAGACGGCTCAGCATGCCGGGGCTCCGCAGTGTGCGCTGGCCGACACTGCAGTCAAGAAAAGGAACGAGTCGAGATACAACACGCGTGGGTACTCTGTGACAAATGTAGGAAGTCGCTATAATAAGGGCTTCGCCGAGTTAATAGACAACTTGCGGGGCGAAGCTGATTGGCGCGATCCACGGATCTGCGCCGAACGGTCAGGAAATCCGCTAAAGCGTCGCCGCTTCAGGCTTCCGAAGCTGGCTACGTGAAACTCAACCGTAACCACATAACAGGAGTCTGCAACGTGGCAAACGACTATCTCTTCACCTCCGAATCCGTTTCCGAAGGCCATCCGGACAAGGTCGCGGACCAAATCTCCGACGCCATCCTCGACGCCATCCTCGCGCAGGACAAATACTCGCGCGTTGCCGCTGAAACGCTGTGCAACACGGGTCTGGTCGTGCTGGCCGGTGAAATCACCACTACGGCAAACGTGGATTACATCCAGGTTGCGCGTAACACCATCAAGCGTATCGGTTACGACAACACGGACTACGGCATCGACTACCGCGGTTGCGCGGTGCTCGTCGCGTACGACAAGCAGTCGCCGGACATCGCGCAGGGCGTCGACCGTGCACACGACAACAACCTCGATCAGGGCGCGGGTGACCAGGGCCTGATGTTCGGCTATGCGTGTGAAGAAACCCCGGAACTGATGCCGCTGCCGATCCACCTGTCGCACCGTCTGGTCGAGCGTCAGGCCAACCTGCGCCGCGACGGCCGCTTGCCCTGGCTGCGTCCGGATGCGAAGTCGCAGGTCACGGTGCGCTACGTCGACGGCAAGCCGCATGCTATCGACACCGTCGTGCTGTCCACGCAGCATTCGCCGGACATCGACCTGAACACGTTGCGCGAAGCCGTGATCGAAGAAGTCATCAAGCCGACCCTGCCGGCCGAGCTGATCAAGGGCGACATCAAGTTCCTGGTGAACCCGACTGGCCGCTTCGTGATTGGCGGCCCGCAAGGCGATTGCGGCCTGACGGGCCGCAAGATCATCGTCGACACGTACGGCGGTGCTGCTCCGCACGGCGGCGGCGCTTTCTCGGGCAAGGATCCGTCGAAGGTCGACCGTTCGGCCGCTTATGCCGGCCGTTACGTGGCGAAGAACATCGTCGCCGCGGGTCTGGCTTCGCGCTGCCTGATTCAGGTGTCGTACGCCATTGGCGTGGCCCAGCCTACCTCGGTCATGGTCAACACGTTCGGCACGGGCCGGGTGTCGGATGCAACGATCACGCGTCTGGTGCAGGAACACTTCGATCTGCGTCCGAAGGGCATCATCCAGATGCTGGACCTGCTGCGTCCGATCTACGAGAAGAGCGCCGCTTACGGCCACTTCGGCCGCGAAGAGCCGGAATTCACGTGGGAAGCGACCGACAAGGCGCTTGCCCTGGCTGAAGCTGCAGGTACGGAACCGGTGGTTGCACTCGCTTAAGCGAGCTTGTAAGCCGGCGCCTCTGCTGCCGTAAAAAAAGCCCCGCACGGTGTCGCACCGTGCGGGGCTTTTCTATTGTCTGACGTAAACACCGCCATCGACCCGCGACGAACCGCAGCGGTGTATTTCCCGCGAACGCAGGCTACTTCTACTTCTGGCTCAGCGGCTCGCGAAGCCGAACCAGCCTTCGCAATTGGCGGCCATCCTGCGTGGACGGCGGCTCGTGCTGCGCGGTGCGGCAATGCGCGGCGCAGCCAGGGCGCGCAGCGGCGTCGGCTTGCGCAACAGTGTGCGCAGCGAGAACCGTCGGGACCCGGCCTGCGAGCGCAGCGCCGTAAAGAAAGTCTGGAACCAGGTACGGATGCCGTCGACCGGACGGGCTTCACGCCACTGCCCGGCCAGCGCGCGGGTGCGAGTGGCATGGTGGCGCAATGCGCGCATCACATGGCGGCGCGCGGGACGCGCGGCCTTCAGGGCGGCGCGGGAAAGACGGGTGCTCAGGAGAGTGTGCATGGCTTGGAGAATAGGCGGCGGGTCGCGCGGAGGAAGGTGCTGAAAAAATGAGCACCAAATGTGCCAGCGGGCGTGGTACGCAAGCCTGGTAACTGACCGGATGTGGCGGCAACGGCCTGTTCAGGCCGGGCGCACGGGGAAACAGCGGGAATTGCAATCAACATGGGTGCAGGCTACACGCGAATCGTGACGTCAGAAAGTCCGTTTTAACCCTCGCGCATAAGGGTTTTCGCGGGGAGTCGATGCATCCGGCCCCGTCAGTTATGATCGAAAGGCGTGCAGTGCCGCCCCCGAAACGGGCATGACGGCTTCGCCGAAAACTGGCGGTCACGAGCGGCACCGCAGGAAAAGCGGCGCAGCCGTTCACGCCCGTTTTACAATTCAGGATCAGCCAGCAGAAGTACTGGAAATACCCAGGAATACCCATGTCAGTCCAATCAAAGAAAGAACAAATCCAGATGTTGCGGGAGCAGGGCTTTGTCGTCGTTTCGGGACTGGTGTCGCCGGAACGCTGCGATCAAATGAAGCAGGTCGCACGGCAGCAGTTGCAGGAAGCGGCGCCGCTCGTCGAATTTGAAGCCGATCTCCAGTATCCGGGTGCGCCGGAGTCCAAGCATGCGCCCGGTGGTCACACCGTGCGGCGGCTGCTTGACGCTTACGGGCGTCATCCTGCGTTTGCGCAATGGGCCACGGCGCCGGAAATCCGCGGCTGGATGGAACTGTACTTCGGTGAAGAGCCGCGCCTGTCGCGAGCGCATCACAACTGCATGATGACCAAGCACCCCGCGTACGGCAGCTTGACCGGCTGGCATCGCGACGTGCGCTACTGGTCTTTCGAGCGGGACGATCTGGTTTCAGTATGGCTGGCCCTCGGTCCGGAGACGGTGGAAAACGGCGCGCTGTGGTTCGTGCCGCAGTCGCACAACGCGACGTTTACGTCCGACCGGTTTGATGAAGCGAAGTTTTTCCGCTCGGATCTGCCGGAAAACCAGGCGTTGATCCAGAAGGCCGTGTCGCCGGAACTCAAGCCCGGCGACGTGGTGTTCTTCCACTGCAACACGTTGCATTCGGCCGGCCAGAATCTCTCTGACGAAGTGAAGTTTTCACTCGTGTACACGTACCACGGAGCGAGCAATGTGCCGTTACCGGGTTCGCGCTCGGCGTCGAAGCCGGAAGTGGCATTCTGATCCGGTTGATGCCCGGTTGATGCCCGGTTGACGAAGCGGGCCTCGCATCTGGCCCGCCTGAACCGCATACCTGCGCCGCACGAGCTGAACACCTGCTACACGGGCATCGTACGCGGAGCGTTTAGCGCTTACCGCCCGAAGTCGCCAGCCCGATCAGCCCCGCCAGCGTGGCCACCACGCCGCCCGCAATCAGGTAAATGGCCTTGTTGCTCGGCGAACCCGTGAAAACGCGCGACACGTCGCTACTCAGCGAATGGAACGCCTGGCCGCCGAAGTACAGCAGCACCACGCCGCCAACAATCAACGCGAGCGAAATCGCTTTAGTCATAAATTTCCTCCTGTAGACAAGTCGTCGCAGTGTAGGGGAGCGCCAGCGGGCCGTCCATTTGCGTCCCGCATAATGGGCGCCTGCAATCCGTTCGACGATTCGCTAAGATAGTTGGTTCGTCTCACCCGCACTGAACCGCGCTCCGCCGCATTATAAAAATCGACACTGCGGCCGCCCGGCGACCTTTCCTTCCGTTTTCATCAGGGATTCAAGCAATGGCTTACGAAGCAGCTTCAGCACGCTATTCGGACATGCAGTACCGCGTTTGCGGCAAGTCGGGTCTTAAACTGCCGGCGCTATCGCTCGGCTTGTGGCACAACTTCGGCGATACGACGCCGCTGTCCACCCAGCGTGAAATCCTGCGCACGGCGTTTGATCTGGGCATCACGCACTTCGATCTCGCCAACAACTACGGGCCGCCGTACGGCAGCGCCGAAACCAATTTCGGGCGCCTGTTCAAGGAAGATTTCAAACCGTATCGCGACGAACTGCTGATCTCGTCGAAGGCCGGCTGGGATATGTGGCCGGGCCCGTACGGGCAGGGCGGCGGCTCGCGCAAATACGTACTCGCGAGCCTCGACCAGAGCCTGCAGCGCATGGGGCTCGAGTACGTCGATATTTTTTATTCGCATCGCTTCGACGCTGATACGCCGCTCGAAGAAACCGCCGGCGCTCTGGCCACCGCGGTGCAACAGGGCAAGGCGCTCTACGTCGGCATCTCGTCCTACTCGGCGGCCAAGACGCGCGAGATGGCGAAGCTGCTCGCCGAATACAAGGTGCCGCTGCTGATTCATCAGCCGGCGTACAACATGCTGAACCGCTGGATCGAGCATGACCTGCTGGACACGCTGGAAGATCTCGGCACGGGCAGCATCGCCTTCACGCCACTGGCGCAGGGGTTGTTGACCGGCAAGTATCTGAACGGCGTGCCTGGCGACGCCCGTGTCAACAAACCGGGCGGCGACTCGCTCAAGCAGGATCATCTGAGCGCGCAGAACATCGAGCATGTGCGCAAGCTCAACGACATCGCCCAGCGTCGCGGCCAGAGTCTCGCGCAAATGGCGCTCGCGTGGACCCTGCGCGGTGGACGCGTCACCTCGGCGCTGATCGGCGCAAGCAAGCCGGAGCAGGTTATCGAAAATGCGGGTGCGTTGAAAAACCTGGAGTTCTCGAAAGAGGAACTGGCGGAGATCGACCGCTACGCGACTGAAGGCGGCGTGAACCTGTGGGAGAAGCCGTCTACGGATCAGGCAGTCTGACCACCGGGTAGGCCTCACACGTTGCTCAGGAAAGCCGCCGTAAGGCGGCTTTCCGCTTGATGGGCGCGAGCTTTGGGCGATGCACGGTTGGCCAGGCGGACGATTCTTCCCGCTGTCACGCAGCGCTGCTAACGTCGCGGCGATATCGTCCCGGCGGAGGAAAGATGGACTCACCCGCGGCTGCCCAGGCCGAAGTGGCAACGCGTGCGACGGTGGCGGAGTGCGCGCCACCGCGTTTGGCACAACGCAAGAAGCAACGCGTCGCTATCGACGCCCGAGCCAACCTCATCCTGCTGGCCGTGGTGACGCTGGCAGCTGTGCTGCAGCTGTTCGCGTTGCCTTACCTGCTGCATCACTGGGGCGCGCCCGCGATGCTGCTGATCGCGCCTCTGGTGGTGCTGACGCCGACACACTGGGGACTGATCCACGAGGCGATTCACGGACAACTGTTTGCCAGGCGGCAGCTAAACGAAGCCGCCGCGCGCGCACTGGCGATTGCCTTCGCGCTGCCGTTCGATGCCGTACGTTTCGGACACCTGATGCATCACCGCTTTACGCGTGAGCCGTTCGATCGTCCTGATGTGCTCGATGCGACGCAGCCGCGTTGGCGTGCGCGGTTGACCTATTACGGACGCCTGCTCGGCGGCCTTTACTTCGCCGAACTCGGCTTGCCGCTGCTGGCGTGTGTGCCCGCGCGACGGGCGAGCGCGCTGGTAGCGCGCGGCGTCGGCGCGCAAGGCTCGGTCGGTGCCAACGTGCAGCGGCTCTTTGCCGGTTTTGCAGCTGATCCGAGACGCCGCGCGCGCATCCGGCGCGACGCGTTGTTGAGCATCGGGCTGTTTGCGCTTGCGTTCTATCTTTACGGTGTCTGGTGGCCGGTGCTGGCCGTGACGATGTATCTGCGAGGGGTGTGGCTCTCACTAGCAGATAATCTGCCGCATTACGGCGTGGCGCTCGAGGAACCGGGACGCGCGCGTAACTTTCGTGTGTCGCGAATATGGCAAGGTGTGCTGATGAATCATCATCTACACCGATTGCATCATCAGCATCCCACCTTGCCCTGGACGGCGCTCCCCGCGCTTGAGCGTGACCTGCACGACGCGCAGGACATAACCGGCGAATCAGGCAAATCCGCCTATTTTCGTAGCGCATTGCGTCAGTTCAAGTGGCCAGGACCGCTCGACGCGACGACGCAGTGAGGCACGTGCCGTCCGCGCAGCTAGACAAGCGCCGGCAGCCCTTCCACCAGCAGAAATGCGACTCCCACACCCATTAGCGCCCCGATCAGCCGGAACATGTTATGCCTGAGTTCCGTCTTGCAGGGTAGCGCGCCGACGAACAGCGCGCCCGCTAGCGCCATCGGAATGATCAGAACGAAGTCGGCGATAGTAAAGTAGGTCGTCATGCTCGTCTCCTTATGGTGTATTCGCGGTGTCAGCGGCGGTTTTTTTACGGGTAATAGGGCTGCCACGCTTGATCTGAGTATAGGCGACGGTACAGCTCCCGTAGGTACGGATTGCTGCGCTGCGTTGTCTATTCGCAGGCCGCTGAAGGCGCGCCGGGCGGGACTTTGCGGGCTCGTCCAGGGGCCCGCGAAGGTGTGGATGACGGTGACGCGCGCTTACATCATGCTTTCGTCGAGGGCGTGAATGCCGCCTCGTCACCGGTTATGCGGCGCCGATCCGCTCACGACCGCGCAACCACAGCGAAACGACCAACCCGAGTGTCAGCAGGACGCCGACCAGTCCGGCGACACCGTTCCACCCGTGCGCCGTCCAGAAACGCCCGCCGTACGAACCGACGACGCTCGAGCCGAGGTAATACGAGAGCAGGTACAGCGCGGCGGCCTGGCCTTTGGCTTCTTTCGCGAGCCGTCCGACCCAGCCGCTGGCCACCGCGTGACCCGCAAAAAAGCCGAACGTCACACACGCGATACCGGCGGCGATTGCCGCGATTGGATGCAGCATCGTGAGTCCAAGGCCGATCAGCATGATGACGATGCCGCCGCTCAGCACGCGTGCGCGGCCGAACGTGTCGGCCATGCGGCCCGACCACGGCGACGCGACCACGCCCGTCAGATACACGACGAAGATGCCGCCGATTGCAGTCTGGTTCAGCTGGTAGGGAGGCGCGAGCAGCCGGTAGCCGATGTAGTTGTAGAGCGTGACAAAGCTGCCCATCAGCACGAACGCCATCACGAACAACGGGGGCAAGCCTGGACGCCTGAATTGCCGTGCGAGCGCAGCCCAGTGATGCGTGAAGCCGAGACCGCGGCGCGGTACGAAGTGGCGCGACGGCGGCAACAGCGCGCGGAACGCGAGCATCGAAAGAATGCCGAGCACGCCAATCGTGCCGATGGCGACACGCCACGAAAACAGATCCGCCACGATGCCGGTGATCACCCGTCCGGCCATGCCGCCGATCGCCGTACCGCCCACATACAGCCCCATGGCGAGTCCGAGTCCGTCAGGGTGCACCTCTTCCGCGAGATAGGCCATCGCCACGGCGGGCACGCCGCCCAGCGCAAGCCCTTCGAGCGCACGCAAGAGCAGCAGCTGATGCCACTGCGGCGCCACGGACACCGCGACGGTCAGCAGCGCCGAAACGGTCAGTGAAAGGGTCATTAACCGATGGCGGCTCCAGCCCTCGGAGATGAAGCCGGCGAAGAACACCGCGAAGGCGAGCATGGCTGTCGTCAGCGAGAGCGACAGACTGCTTTGTGCGGGACTCACGTCGAACGCGGCGGAGAACGCCGGCAGCAGCGGCTGCACGCAGTAGAGCAGCGAAAAGGTGGCGTAGCCCGCGAACAGCAGCGCGACGCTGGCGCGCCAGTATGCGTGCGTGCCGCGTTCCAGATAAGGGACGCCGGAGGCCGACGCCGAGGAAGGAGGAACAGCTGATGAAGCAGTCCGGTGGGATTCCGGCGATGCGGTCACGAAACAATCTCCTTACACGATGCGAAATCCTGCACGATACCGCGAATGCGCGCGCGACGCCTCCGGGCCGGGCAAATCAGGCACGCTGCCTGCGTCGTCCATGCTGTGCCCAATCTGCATGTCCTGCATGTCGAAAAACCGCAAACGTTTGATGCAGATGATTTAATTGCAGCGCCGCGCCAGGGTTTATGATGGCTTCATCTTGATGCGTTAAAGTAGGGCCACAGGTTTTGCGTTTAGTGGGTACATGTAGAGGGAATTCGTTGAAGTGAGGGGTCATGTGCCCTTAATTTTTACTTTCCCCCCACGCGTAAAACGGCAACAATGATCTGGACCAGCGCCCCATGCGACGCGGAACGGAATCAGGTGCGCGCGCAACGTTTCAGCGAAGCGGCGCTTTTTATCATCACATCGACCGGCACGATTGTCATAAAGCCGGCTATGGGAGAACGGGGAAATATCATGCAAGTCGGTTCTATTGTCCGATCCGTGCATATCGCCGTGCCTCAAGGCGCACGCGGGATCGTCATGCGCATTCTGGGCGACATGGCGATGGTGGCCTGGTATGCCGGTGAGCCCGGCACGTCGACGCAACTCAATACGGAACCCTTTTTCCTCGAAGACCTGATCGACACGGGTGAACTCGTGCGGCCGTCCAGCGCGCAGGTGCACTGAACGTAGTGTATGCCCGGCGTGATTGCCGTCACGCTCGTCTTTGACGGCGGCGCGGCGCACAATGCGGGCATGAACGACGAAACCCAGAATCATCAGGACGGTGCCGGCGGTACCGTGCCTTTCGCCCGGCTGACGCCGGAATGTGTGCTCGACGCTATCGACAGCGTGCTGAGCACGGTGGGCGTGCGCACCGACGGGCGCATGCTGCCACTCAACAGCTACGAAAACCGCGTCTATCAGATCGGCGTGGAAGACGGTCCGCCCGTCGTCGCGAAGTTCTATCGGCCGGCGCGCTGGACCGACGAAGCGATTCTCGAAGAGCACGCATTCGTCGCGGAACTTGCCGCGCGCGAAATTCCAGCGGTCCCGGCGCGCGTTTTCGAAGGCCGCTCACTGCATACGTTCGGTGATTTTCGCTTCTCCATCTTCGAGCGGCGCGGCGGTCGTGCGCCGGATCTCGACCGGCGCGATACGCTCGAATGGCTCGGCCGTTTCATCGGACGCATTCACGCGGTCGGGCAGACGCAGGACTACACGGCGCGTCCCACGCTCGATCTGCAAACCTTCGGTTTTGAGCCGCGCGACTTTCTGCTTTCGCACCGCTTCGTGCCAGACGATGTGCGCACCGCCTGGGAAACCGTGGTGAATCTGGCGCTAGACGGCGTAGAGCGCGCGTTCGAGCGGGCTGGTGACATACGCGCCATCCGCATGCACGGCGATTGCCATCCGAGCAACGTGTTGTGGACCGACGCGGGTCCGCATTTCGTCGACTTCGACGATAGCCGCATGGGTCCGGCGGTGCAGGATCTGTGGCTGCTGCTGCCGGGCGAGCGCGGCGAGGCGTCGCGCGCGCTGACCGACCTGCTGGCGGGATACGAGGACTTCTGCGAGTTCGAGCCGCGCGAACTGCATCTGATCGAAGCGTTGCGTACGTTGCGGCTCATCCACTATCAGGCGTGGCTCGCGCGCCGTTGGGACGATCCCGCATTTCCCGCGGCGTTCCCGTGGTTCAACACTCAACGCTATTGGGAAGACCGCATCCTGGAGATGCGCGAGCAGCTTGGGGCGATGCAGGAAGGGCCGCTCTGGCCGGTTTGATGCGCGGCGCGCGGCGGTTACGGGCCGCCTCCGGCAGCAGCGCCCTTACTGCGTGAACGCCGCCACGTTCGACGGCTCGATCAGCTTCGACTTGACAATGACCTCTGCCCGCACGTCGCGTTCGACTGCTTCGATGGCCGGGCGCATGTGCGCGAAGTCGTCGGGCGTGCACACGTCGCTGTCGAAATGCGTGCTGCCGTCGCGCGTCATCGTGACGACGTTGCTCAGCGGATCGAACGTGTACTCCGAGCGGAAATCGATGTAGCGGTCCTGCGCCTGGGTTGCCTCGGGCATGTCGAGCACGCGGAAATTCGGCGGCAGCGAGATGCGCGCGCGCTCATGCAGCTCGAGGTTGCGGCACACGAATGGCTGGGTACGCTGCCGCTCGCCCAACCAGTACTGCGTATCCGCGCTGAAACCGCCGGCGAGGCTCGTCAGCGCAGGAATGGACGCCGCCGTCCCGGGCACGACGAGGCTTTCGATGGTGCCTTTCATGGTGATGGTCAGCGGGCCGTCGGTCGCGCTGAGGTCGCTCGTGGACAGGGTTGCCGTGCCGTTCAGATTCGCGCTGCGCAACTCCGCCTGGATGGATTCCTCGCGCTGCGCCGGCGTTTGCATGCGCAGCATCGCGCGCCCCTGCTCGGCTGACCAGCCGGACGCGTCGAGCCGGTATTCGAAGCTCGCGGAGCCGTCCGGCGCCACCGTGATGGACAGATCCGTACGGTGCGCCATCTCGGCGGTCGGCGGGGTCTGTGCCAGCCGGCCCTCGTTGACGAGCAGTGCGGGCCGGTTCATATCGGACGAGGGCAGGAAGCCGAAGGCCACGTTCGACGCCGTCGAATCCGCATACAACTGCAAGTCGGGCAGCCACGTAATGATGTGATTGATGACGCCGTAACCCGGCACGCTCGGCAGCGTGTAGATCGTGCCGCTGCTGATCAACGCCGGTTCATTGCGGATGCCTACGGCATCGAGCAGAGCGCCATATAGCGCGACGTGATCCTTGCAGTCGCCATAGCGGTTCGCGAGAATCGCACTCGCGCGATGCGGCACGACCGCGCCGCGTCCGACGTTGATCGCCACATAGCGCACATTGCGCCGTACCCAGTCGTAGAGTGCCTTGGCCTTCGCACGCTGCGACGTTTCGTGTGCAGTGACCGATTGCGCAAGCTGGACGAGCGCCGGGTCATGTGCGCTCGGATCCTCCGCGGACGCGCGATAGGTCGCGGCAAATGCGGCGTAATCCGCGAAGGTCGACACCATCAGCCGGTCGCCATACGACACGTACGCCACCGAGCCACGTTCGAGCCGGCTGAAATGTGCCTTGTCGTAGCGGAATTCATAGCGCGTGCGGCCGTCGTGCGTCACCGGCGACACTGCAGTGAAGCCTCGGGCATCCGAATAGAGCGGCTTGCCGGCGGGCAGGTCGTAGATCAGGCGGAAGTTGTGCGTGGGGGCGAGATCGGGCGGGGTGAAATCGCTGAATTCTCCGGCCACGATGGGCACCTTCTGCGTCTTCCGATACGTCAGGTGCACACGCGAGCCCGGCTCGACCGCCGGAAACACGATCACCTTTTCCTGGATGTCCTGAAACATCGGTGCGTCGAACGAGCGGGCTTCCTGGACGTCGCGAATCTCATCGGGCCGCACGTCGTGACGCACGCCATCTGCACCGGTCGTATAAGCCTCGATGATCTGCACGTCCGCCATGTTGCGGTTGAACCAGATGTATTGCTGCGCTACGCGGGCGACGCCGGCCTCGTTATTCACGTGCAAGGTCATGCTGTCGAGCTTGGTGTACGAACCGTCTTCGTTGACAGTGAAGGTCTGGGTTTCGCCCTCGTTCGTGTAGGGATCGTCCGGCTTGCCGGAGACGCTCGCGTTGACGGCGCATGCGCTTGCAAGGCAGCCGGCAATCGCAATACAAACGAGCAAAAAAAGGCGCATGGTGGGTTCAGGGATCCGAACGAATCGTTGACGGGTGCGTTGAAGGGTTCGCGCCACTCAGCGTCGGTTTACAGAAGCCGCTTGTCAAGCGGGCGGCGCGCATCCAGGTGCACAGACGAAATGGACGCCTGGCGCGGTGGTCCTGGTTACTGCAGTGAATCTGACGTAACAGTCCGCGATTGAGCATTTCACGCGACTATGCAATCATAGTCATTACTGTTTTGAAAGGTTTCGCCAGCCTTCTGTCACGGCCTGTTTGCCACGGTTTGCCGCGACAGCCAGCCCGCCTTTCCAGCATTGCCCGCCATTCATCGAAGTTTACCCAAACCGTTTTGTCCGACCGCAGTGCGAACGTGCGTCGCTTCGCCGCGCGCTGAGCAGGTCTTAACTTTTGATCGCCCGCTGAGCCTGGAGCTTGATTTGAACGCGCCCGAATCGATTGAACTGAACCCGGCCGGGTACACCGGCACCCAGCGCAACACCGCCTCGCCGGCAGCATCCGGCGGGTTGCTCGACGACGCTCAACAGGCCGCACGGCGCCAGCGTTCGCGGCGCGCCAGCTTCATCAAGTGGCTGCGCAAGGTGCATGGCTGGGTTGGCCTGTGGGGCGCGGTGCTCGGGCTATTGTTCGGCGTAACGGGCTTCATGCTGAATCACCGCGCCGGCCCGCTCAAAGTGCCGACGGGCGAACCGCAGGTCGAGCAGATGCAGGTGCCGTTGCCGAAGCAAAAGCTCTCCTCGCCGATGGAAATGGCGAAGTGGCTCAAAGATGAATTGAAGCTCGACGGCAAACCGGGCAAGCCGCGCCGTGAACCGGCGCACCCGGTGGCCTGGGGGGACCGCAGCACGATGCAGCCGGAGTTCTGGCAGGTTGGTATTGCCGGCCCTTCGCAGAATGTGCAGGCCGAGTATTGGGTGGGTAACGGTTATGTGTCGGTCAAGCGGACGCAGAACTCGTTTCTCGCGACCTTGAACAACCTGCATAAGGGTGTGGGACTGAGCATGGGCTGGGTGCTGCTCGTGGATACCCTCGCAGGCAGCATTATCTTGTTGTCGCTCACGGGTGTGCTGCTGTGGACCGAACTCAACAAGCGTCGCACGGTGGGCGTGGTGCTGGTGCTTGGGTCTATCACGGCAGCGGTGGCGTGCGGGCTGATGTGATTTGACGCATGCACGCCGGATGACATCACAGTGCGTGCCGGTCCCAATGCGCGGCAATCGCTTGACTGCGTGGGCCCGGTTGTCTAAGCAGGCGCGTTCCGGTCTTCACTTGCGGCTCCGAACGGGCTGATTTTTACATCGCCCTCAGGAAAGCGCGCGAGGAGGATCAGTTCGCCGCCCAACGCTTGAATGTGGTCACGCAGCGTGGAGATATACATGTCCGTTCGCTGCTCGAGTTTGGCAATGCTCGGCTGCTTCACGTTCAGCAGATTGGCCAGTTCTTCCTGAGAGAGGCCACGCGCGCGGCGCATTTCGGCGAGCGCCATTTCGACGAGCATCTGGTTTGCTCGCGCCTTCGATTCGGCTCGCGCTTCCGGGGACATTTTTGCCCGCAATTCCGAGAATTTCTTCACCATCGTTTGCTCCTTCCAGATTCAACCTCGCGAGATGCTCGCGATACAGCGCATCGGCGCGCGGGACATTCATTGCATACCAGCGTTCGTTGCCGGTCTTGTCGCCACCGAGCAGCAGAATGCCGACGCGACGTGGATCGAACGCATACAGAACACGGTACGGTCTGCCCGCATGCTGCACTCTCAATTCGCGCATGCGGCCGTATTGCGAGCCCTTGATCTGGCTGCAATATGGATAGGGCAGTTCCGGTCCGACACACTCGAGCAACGTAACTGCAGCGTCGACCGACTTCTGCTCCGCTTCCGTCAAGCCGTCCCACCACGTACCAAACAGGTCGGTGTATTCGATGTCCCATGTCATGGAATATAGCCTCCAAAGAATATTCCGTCAAAGGAATAATTTTGCGATTGCCTGCGTGTGAGGCGGACGCAGCGCCGTGCGTCACGGCATCCGCCATGCGAGCAGATTGCCCGGCTGCGAAGCAGCCGGGCATGAGGCCATGCTAGGGATTTGCGGGAGTGTTACCAGTCAGCCGAACGGCCGACGTTGGGGGCGAGAGACCAGTCCGGACCTACACGCTACAAGCCGTGCCGCCGCTGGCCGCGATTTCGCGGGCAGCCTTTGCGCCTTCCACCTGCAGCAGGGTCGGCAGCGACACGCCGTTCTTCGCCGCCGTCACTGCGGCCAGAATCGACACTGCGATTTCCGGCGGCGTCCGGCTGCCAATGTAAATGCCGACCGGCCCATGCAGCCGCGCGAGTTCGGTATCGTTCAAGTCGAATTCCTTGAGCCGCTCGCGCCGCGCGGCGTTGTTGCGTCGCGAACCCAGCGCGCCGACGTAGAAAGCCGGCGTCTTCAACGCTTCCATCAGCGCGAGGTCGTCGAGCTTCGGATCGTGCGTCAGGGCAATCACCGCGCAGCGCTCGTCGAGCTTCATGTCCAGAACGGTGTCGTCGGGCATGGTGCGCACGATCTTCGTGCCGGGCACATCCCATTCGTCGGTGTACTCTTCGCGCGGATCACACACGGTCACCTGATAATCGAGCCCCACTGCGATATGGCACAGGTAGCGCGACAACTGCCCGGCGCCGATCACGAGCATCCGGTAGCGCGGGCCGTGAATGGTCAGCAGGCGCGTTTCGTCGAAGTCGACGCCGTCGGTGGCCTGGGCAGCGTCGAGTTGCACTGCGCCCGTCACCATATCCACGCGGCGCGCAATCAGGCGGCCGTCTTCCACGGCCTCGCACAATTGCGCCATGCCGCTTGCGAGGCTCAACGGTTCGAGCACCAGCTGGATGGTGCCGCCGCACGGCAAGCCAAAGCGATGCGCCTCTTCCGCCGTGATGCCGTACTTGACCGCCTCGGGCAGCGTCTGCTCGATACCGCGCTGCCTCACGCGCTCAATCAGATCGTCTTCGATGCAGCCGCCCGACACCGATCCCACCACCAGGCCGTCGTCCCGCACCGCCAGCATTGCACCTTCAGGGCGGGGCGACGAGCCCCACGTTTTCACCACCGTCACCAGTAGCGCGCGATGTCCCTGCTCCAGCCAGCGTGCACTGGACTTCAGGACTTCGAGATCCACGCTGTCCATGATTTCTTCCTCTTCGTTTGATCCGCTGGATCCGTCTGATCTGCTGGCTCTGCCTGTTCACCGTCAGCGTCAGAATCCGCGGCCTCGGTTGATGCTGTTTCCACAGGCAACCCGGCTTCAGCTTCACCTGGGCCCGTCACCTGCGCATTGAAATTCTTGAAAAACTCACTAGCCAGCTTGCGCGCCGCGCCGTCGACGAGGCGTGAGCCGATCTGCGCCAATTTGCCGCCCACCTGCGCACTGGCCGTGTAGGAAAGTCGGGTTGCCTCGTCGCCATCCGGTTCGAGGGTCACGCGCGTGGTGCCTTTGCCGAAACCGGCCGCGCCGCCCTGACCTTCGAACACGATCGTATAGGTATGAGGTGCGTTGACATCGGTCAGTTCCATACGACCCTTGAAGCGCGCCTTGACCGGCCCGACCGACGCGCTCAGCGACACCACGTACGCATTTTCTCCGTCGGCTTCGATGCTGTCGCAGCCGGGAATCGAGGCACGCAGGACGGCCGTATCGTTCAACGCGTCCCATGTGCGCTGCTGGGACACAGGCAGCGTGTAGGTTTCGCTCAATTCCATGGCGTGACTCCTCCTGGTGTTCCGGCTGATGCGGTAGCGCGAGGGGCGCGCGTCAGTTGCGCCAGATCGCGGCCGAATGCAGCCAGGCATTCGAGATTATGAACTGGCCGGTGCGAATCGATATGGGGCAGGATCGCCGCCACGCCGCGCGCCTTTGGTGAAAAGCCGCTGTACCGCAGCAGCGGATTGAGCCAGACGATGCGGTGGGCGAAGCGGCGCAGCCGCGCCATTTCGGTTTCGAGCAGGTCAATTGCTTCGTGGTCGAGGCCGTCCGTGACGAGCAGCACGGTGGCCCTGCCGCTCAAGACGCGCCGTGCCCAGCGACGGTTGAATTCAGCCAGCGCCGGCCCGATGCGCGTGCCGCCCGACCAGTCCACCACCTGATCGGCCAGGGCGGCGATTGCCACATCGGGGTCGCGCTCGCGCAACGCGCGCGTCGCATTGGTCAGACGCGTGCCGAACAGGAATACCTGCAGGCGTTCGCGCGATTGCAACAATGCGTGGCAGAAATACAGAACGGCGCGCGAGTAAGCGCTCATCGAACCGGAGATGTCGAGCAGCAGCACCAGCGGCGGTTTGCGCTCGGTTACGGCGCGGTACTTCCAGACGGTCCAGTCGCCGCCTGAGCGAACCGCGTGGCGCGCGCTCGCGCGCAGATCGGCGTGCGTGCCGTGCGATGCGGTCTTGAGCCGCCGCGTCGGCTCGGTGGCGAGCGGCAGACGCTGACCGCGGATCACGTGGCGCAGCGTGCGCCATTCGTCGGCGCTCAGCGTGTCGAAATCACGGTGACGCAGCCGCTCTTCCGCGCTGAAGGTGACGTGCGCGCGCAGTTCGTGCTGCTCGGTTTCGGGGGTGGCACGCGCGCCGCGCGAAGCGGGCTGACGCGCCGCGAGCGCGTCGGCGAGCCGGTTGTTGCGTTTGGGCGGCGGCAGGCCGTTACGGACCTTGGGCAACAGCAGCGCGCGCAGCTTGCCTTCCCAGTCGGGATCGCGCCAGAACAGGTTGAACGCGGCATCGAACAGCTCGCGTTCGTCGGGCGCGGAGACCAGCAACGTGGCGAGTGCGGCGCGCACATCGTCGCGTCGGTCGAGATCGATCCAGTGCAAGGCGGCGATGGCATCCACCGCTTGCGAAGGTGTCATCGGCAAACCCGCGCCGCGCAACACCCGCACGAAATGCACGACATTGCGGGCCAGTGTGGGCGCGCTCTCGGGGGAGGGCTGCGGCGGAATGGCGCGCATCGTCATCATTCCGGCAGCGTCAGACACTGTGCGATCTGCGCGGCGTCGACTCGCGCCAGATCGTCCTGATACTTCAGCAGCACGCCGAGCGTGTTTTGTACCGACTGCGGATCGAGTTCCGTGACGCTCAAGGCAGCGAGCGCGCGGCACCAGTCGATCGTTTCCGCAATCCCCGGAGCCTTGAACAGATCCATGCCGCGCAACCGATGCACGAAATCGACGGCGCGGCGCTGCAATTCCTCGCTGGTTTCCGGGGCCCGCGCGGCCACGATCGCCAGTTCGCGATCCCGCTCCGGATAGTCGATCCATTGGTACAGACAGCGGCGTTTCAATGCGTCGTGGACTTCGCGCGTGCGGTTCGACGTCATCACGACGAGCGGCGGCTGATCGGCGCGGACCGTGCCGTACTCGGGAATCGACACCTGGAAGTCCGACAGAAGTTCGAGCAGGAAGGCTTCGAACGGCTCGTCGGCGCGGTCTATTTCGTCAATCAGCAGCACGCGCCGGGCGCCGGGATTTTTTTCGTCGGGCATCAGTGCCTGCAGTAACGGGCGCTTGAGCAGGAATTCGCTGCGATAAAGCGTGTCGTTGCCCGGCCGCTCGCCGGCGGCTTCCGCGAGGCGCAGCGCCATGATCTGACGTGGATAGTCCCACTCGTAGAGGGCACTGGCCGTGTCGAGTCCCTCGTAGCACTGCAGACGCAGCATCGAAGTACCGAGCATGCCTGCCGCGGCCTTGGCCAGTTCGGTTTTGCCGACGCCCGGCTCGCCTTCGACGAACAACGGCCGCTCCATGCGCAACGCGAGATACAGCGCGGTCGCCAGTTCGCGGTTCGCGAAATAGCCTTGAGCGGCGAGTGCGGCAAGGGTGTCGTCGATTGAAGCGGGCTGCATGATTCTCCTCGCGCACGGGCTCTGACGCGGCCTGCTGTGGCCAGGCGAGGCCTGGCCACGCAAGGCCGGCTGCACTAAAACCAGGCGGCCCGGACGCGCCGGGCCACGTGTTGCATCCAGCGCGCTGCTGCGTGAGCGTCGGGCTCAGCCGTTGGCCGTGGCCACGGCGCGCGCCGCGAGCACCGGAATCAGATGCGCGCGATACTCGGCGCTCGCGTGCATATCGGTGTTCAGCTCATCGGCGGAAATGCTGACCGCACGCGCCGCCGCGGGCGAGAAATCTGCCGTGAGCGCCGTCTCCAGATCCGTCGCGCGAAATACTGACGAACCCGCTCCGGTCACCGCGACGCGCACGCCATCCGCGTGTTTTGCGACGAACACGCCGACGAGCGCGAAGTGCGAGGCCGGATTGCGGAATTTTTCGTAGGCCGAGCGCTCGGCGAGCGGAAACTCCACGGCGGTGATCAGTTCGTCGGGCGCGAGCGCGGTTTCGTACATGCCCACGAAGAAGTCGTCCGCCTTGATGCGGCGCCGGTCCGTGACGACGGTTGCGCCCAACGCCATCACCGCGGCTGGATAGCATGCCGCCGGATCGTTGTTGGCGAGCGAGCCGCCGATCGTGCCGAGCGCGCGCACCTGGCGGTCGCCAATATGCGCGGCCAACCCGGCAAGCCCCGGCAATACGCGCTGGATCTCCGGGTGATCCGCGACATCCGCGTGGCACACGGCCGCGCCGATGCTGACGGTTTGCGCGTCGACGCGAATCTCCTTGAGCGCGGCAATGCGCGTGACGTCGATCAGCTTGGAAGGCTGCGCGAGACGCAGACGCATGGTCGGCAGCAGGCTTTGGCCGCCTGCGAGGAATTTGGCGTCGCTGTCGCCGGCGAGCGCTGCAACCGCCGCTTTCGGGTCGGCCGCACGTTGATAGTCGAATGCGTACATGTCGGCTGCTCCGTTCAAGGTTGTTGGGCGGCGCGGATTGCGGACCACACGCGATGCGGCGTGGCAGGCATCTGCAGATCCGTCACGCCGAGCGGCGCGAGGGCGTCGATGATCGCGTTGATCACCGCCGGCGGCGAGCCGATCGCGCCCGCTTCGCCGCAGCCCTTCACGCCGAGGGGATTGTGCGTACACGGCGTGCCCTTGGCGGTTTCCACGGTGAAGCTGGGCAGATCCGAAGCGCGTGGCATCGCGTAGTCCATGTACGAGCCGGACAGCAACTGGCCGCTGTCGTTGTCGTACACGCAGCGCTCGAGCATGGCCTGACCGATCCCTTGCCCCAGGCCGCCATGCACCTGACCCTCGACGATCATCGGATTGATGACGTTGCCGAAATCGTCGACCGCGGTGAACTGCTGGATGCGGCACTCGCCGGTGTCGGTGTCCACTTCCACTTCGCAGATGTAGGCGCCGGACGGATAGGTGAAGTTGGTCGGATCGTAGAACGCGCTTTCGTCGAGGCCCGGTTCGAGCTTGTCGAGCGGATAGTTGTGCGGCACGTACGCGGCGAGCGAGATATCCGCGAAGGCCCTGGTTCGATCCGTGCCGGCCACGCGGAACACGCCATCCTTGAACTCGATGTCTTCCGCCGCCGCCTCCAGCAGATGCGCGGCGATCTTCTTCGCTTTGGCTTCGATCTTGTCGAGCGCCTTCATGATGGCCGAGCCGCCCACCGATATCGAGCGGGAGCCATACGTGCCCATGCCGAATGGAATGCGCCCGGTGTCGCCGTGCACGATCTCGACATTCGCAAGCGGAATGCCGAGCCGGTCCGCGACCACCTGCGCGAAGGTGGTCTCGTGTCCTTGCCCATGGCTATGCGAGCCGGTGAATACGGTCACGGAGCCGGTTGGATGGACACGCACTTCGCCTGCCTCGAACAGGCCCGCACGCGCGCCAAGCGCGCCGGCGATGTTCGACGGCGCGAGGCCGCACGCTTCGATGTAGCAGGAATAACCGAGTCCGCGCCGCTTGCCGTTCTTTTCGGATTCCTGCCGACGCGCGGCGAATCCTTTGACGTCGGCGAGTTCGAGTGCACGGGCGAGGATGGGTTCGTAGTCGCCGGTGTCATACGTGAGGCCAACCGGCGTCGCATACGGGAAGCTGCGAATGAAGTTGCGGCGGCGGATCTCCGCGGGATCGAGTTTCATCTCGCGCGCCGCCGTTTCGACCAGCCGCTCCACCACATAGGTGGCTTCGGGCCGACCGGCGCCGCGATAGGCATCGACGGGGACCGTGTTGGTGAAGACCGCCTTGACTTCGGCGTAGATGGCGGGCGTGGCGTACTGACCAGCCAGCAGCGTCGCGTAGAGGATGGTCGGCACGCTCGAAGCAAACGTCGACAGGTACGCACCCATGTTGGCGATGGTGTGCACGCGCATGGCGAGGAACTTGCCGTCGGCGTCCATGGCCAGTTCGGCTTTGGTTACGTGATCGCGGCCGTGCGCATCCGAGACGAACGCCTCCGAACGTTCGGCCGTCCATTTCACCGGCCGGCGGATTTTCTTCGACGCCCAGGTGAGCGCCACGTCCTCGGCATACAGAAAGATCTTCGAGCCGAAGCCGCCGCCGACATCCGGCGCAATCACGCGCAGCTTCGATTCGGGCAAGGACAGCACGAAGGCGGCCATCAACAGCCGCTCGACGTGTGGGTTCTGGTTCGCCACGTACACCGTGTAGCTGTCGTCCTGCGGCGACCAGCTTGCATTCACCGCACGCGGTTCGATGGCGTTCGGGATCAGGCGGTTGTTGACGATATCGAGCGTCGTCACGTGTGCGGCTTTGGCGAAAGCGGCGTCGGTCGCCGCCTTGTCGCCGTGGCCCCATGTGTAGCAGACATTGTCGGGCACCTCGTCATGCACCGCGGGCTGGCCGGCGTCGGCGGCGTGCGCGGTGTCCACGACGGCGGGCAGCACGTCGTAATCCACTTCGATCAGCTCGGCGGCGTCTTTTGCGGCCTTGACCGAGTCGGCGATCACGAGCGCCACCTGGTCCCCCACATGGCGGGCCTTGGTGTGGGCGATGACCGGATGCGGCGGCTCGTTCATCGGCTTGCCGTCGACGCTATGAATCAGCCAGCCGCATGGCAGGCCGCCCACGTGGTCGGCGGCCATATC
Organism: Paraburkholderia sp.; assembly: GCF_036488795.1. GTDB lineage: Bacteria > Pseudomonadota > Gammaproteobacteria > Burkholderiales > Burkholderiaceae > Paraburkholderia. The sequence continues at coordinate 2,706 of NZ_DASXHA010000139.1, read as the reverse complement.
CGCGCCGGTGAAAACTGCCACTACGCCGGGCGACTGCTTTGCCGCGGCCGTATCGACGCTTTTGATCCGTGCATGCGCGTACGGCGAGCGCAGGAACACGGCGTAGGTTTGCTGCGGGAGCACGACATCGTCGGTGTACTGACCATTGCCGGTCAGGAAACGGTAGTCTTCCTTGCGCTGGACGGAAGCGCCAATCAGCGGATGCGGGTCGGGTGCGTTCATCGTCGTCTCCTCAGGCGGTCGCGCCGGCAGTTGCCAGGGTAGCGGCGCCGGAGTCGGCTTTCATGCCGGCAGCGCCTTCGAGCACGGCTTTGACGATGTTGTGATACCCCGTACAGCGACACAGATTGCCGTCGAGCTGGGCACGAACGTCTGCTTCGGTGAGATCAGGCTGGCGCTGGACGAGCGAGGTCGCGCTCATCACCATCCCGGGTGTGCAGAACCCGCACTGCAGTCCGTGGCAGGCGCGAAACGCGGCTTGCATGGGATGCAGCTCGCCGTCTTTGGCGAGACCCTCGATGGTCATGATCTGAGCACCTTCCGCTTGCACGGCGAGGATATTGCACGATTTGATCGCGCGTCCGTTCAGATGGACCGTGCACGCTCCGCACTGCGCGGTGTCGCAGCCAATGTGCGTGCCGGTGAGTCGAAGTTGCTCGCGGAGGAACTGGACAAGCAGGGTGTGCGGTTCGATTGCGGCGGTAACGGGCGCGCCGTTCACCGTCAGACTGATGCTGATCGCCATGAACTGTCTCCTTTGTCGACCGGAGTTGGCGCTTTAGCGCTTACTCTGGTCGCATGCAACTTGGTTGCTAGGGGGATCAAGACCGGCGCGGGCCCAATTTCACTACCTTCTGCCTGCCTGCTGGGGGCTCGCTTCGGTTTGTGCTTTTTATGGTTCCAGCGAAAAGTAAAGCACAAATCGGGGACGGCTGCTATTCGGGGAAATTGGCCGAGGGATGGGCGTGGGGGGGCACGCTGCGTGAGCAGCGTGCCTTTTTTGGAGGAAAGCGTACGGAAGGCCAGTGCCCGGCGTTCAGCTTGACGCCTGGCGCCGCTCAGCAACCCTCAGTCGCTTTTCTCACTGCCCGCCATGCGCGAGCTTCGAATGTCGCCGCGAGTAGCCAAAGTAGATCACCATGCCGATCAGCAGCCAGATCACGAACGCGACCCACGTGATCAGTTGCAGGTTGACCATCAGGAACAGGCACGAAGCCACCGCGAGCACCGGCACGACCGGCACGCCCGGGCAGCGGAAGGCGCGCGGCAACTCCGGATGCGTTTTGCGCAGGACCAGCACGGCAATCGAGACCATCGAAAAAGCCGCCAGCGTGCCGATATTGATCAGTTCGGCGAGCACGTTGAGCGGCACCAGCGCGCCGATCAGCCCGAAGAAAATGCCGACCAGCCAGGTGGTGAGGAACGGCGTCGCAAAACGCGGATGTACGCGTGACAGCCTGGCGGGCAGCAGCCCGTCGCGCGACATGGCGAAGATCACCCGCGTCTGGCCGTAGGCCATCACCAGAATCACGGTGAGCATGCCGAGCACCGCGCCCAGATCGATGAAGCCGGCGACCCATTTCTCGCCCGCCACTTGCAGCGCGTACGACACCGGGTGCGAGATGCTGGCGAATTGCGCCGACGGCACGATGCCCGTCACGACGGCCGCGACCGCCACATACAGCACCGCGCACACGCCGAGCGACGCGATGATGCCGATCGGCAGATCGCGCTTCGGATTTTTCACCTCTTCCGCCGCCGACGAAACCGAATCGAAACCGATAAACGCGAAGAACATCACTGCCGCCGCGCCGAACACGCCGCTCCAGCCGTTCGGCATGAACGGATGCCAGTTGGCCGGCGTCACATGAAAGACGCCTACGCCGATCACCAGCAACACGACGATCACCTTGATCGCGACCATGATGTTGTTGATGCGCGCGGACTCGCGGATGCCGACCGACAGCAGCGCCGTGATCGCCATCATCACGAGGAAGGCGGGCAGGTTGAAGAAAGTCTCATGGCCGGGCAGCGCGCCCGGCGCAGCCGACAGCGCCACCGGCAATGCGATGCCGAAGCCCGACAGCAACGATTGCAGATAGCCCGACCAGCCGACTGACACCGCGGACGTGGCAAGCCCGTATTCGAGCATCAGGTCCCAGCCGATGATCCACGCGGCCAGTTCGCCGAGCGTCGCATACGAATAGGTGTAGATCGAGCCGGCGACCGGAATGGTCGACGCGAACTCGGCGTAGGCCAGCGCCGCAAAACCGCAGGCGACAGCCGCAATGAGGAACGAGAGCATCAGCGCCGGGCCGGCCTGAACCGCGCCGGTGCCGGTCAGGACGAAAATGCCGGTGCCGATGATGGCGCCGACCCCGAGGAACGTGAGGTCGAGCGCGCCGAGGGCCTTCTTCAGGCCAGCGCCGCGAGCACTGGCCGCGAGCATATGCTCGACGCTTTTCTTGCGAAACAGGGACATTGGCGTGGGCCTCCGGTAATGCACGCATCTTGCGCGCCGAATGTCGGGAAACCCAGCATTTTAGCGGATGCGCGACCCGGCCCCGTGGCTGGACGGCAAGGACCGGCGCGGCTCTGCGGACAAACATAACCAGGATAAAGGGCTTTTCAGTCACGACGAAGCTTACCGCTCAGTAATGGAGCATGGCTTTTCGCGACAGTGGCCGGCTTGGGCGGGAATTGCTT
>NZ_DASXHA010000100.1:0-4114 GCF_036488795.1 Paraburkholderia sp. | reverse complement strand
GCCGCTGTTTCGCCGCCGCGCCGAGCCGGCGGTTGCGTCTGCTGCGCAGAAGGCGACGGTATGACTTCCGCTGCGTCCATCAGGCCGGAACTGGCCGCGAAGCTGGAGCGCCTGAACGCGCTGCTCGATTCGATCGCGGCCCGTCACGAGAAAGTGAAACTGGCCAGCAGCCTTGCCGCTGAAGACATGCTGCTGACCCACGCGATTCTGTCGCGTGGCGTGAAGATCGGCATTTTTTCGCTGAACACGGGTCGCCTGCACGCTGAAACGCTCGGCATGCTCGACCGTGTGCACGAGCGCTACGGCTACGACATCGAACAGTTTCATCCGCAAGCGGCAGCGGTCGAAGAGTACGTTGCTTCGAACGGCCTGAACGCGTTTTACGAAAGCATCGACCTGCGCAAGCGCTGCTGCGAAATCCGCAAGGTCGAGCCGCTGAACCGCGCGCTGTCCGACGTCAGCGCCTGGGTGACCGGTCAGCGCCGCGAGCAGTCGGTCACGCGCGCTGAATTGCACGAGGAAGAGCACGACGCCGCGCGCAATATCGCCAAGTTCAATCCGCTGGCAGACTGGACCGAAACGGACGTGTGGGATTACCTGAAAGCGTTCGACGTGCCGGTCAATCCGCTGCACGCGCGTGGTTATCCGAGCATCGGCTGCGAACCGTGCACCCGTGCGATCCGTCCCGGTGAAGACAGCCGGGCAGGGCGCTGGTGGTGGGAATCGCGCGATACGAAGGAATGCGGCCTGCACATCACCACGATCCCGATCGCCGTCAGCACGGAAAACGCCTCGGCCTGACGCCCGCAGCAGATCTCGATAGAATCTTTACGTGACGCGAGCAACCGCTCGCGGCGCGAATCAACGAAGGACCCAAACATGAGCACCACGCTCGATTCCACTGTCAACGCACCGATCACCAATACGGCGAACCGGATGGATCACCTCGACTGGCTCGAAGCCGAATCGATTCACATCCTGCGCGAGCTGGTCGCCGAATGCAGCAAGCCCGCGCTGCTGTTCTCGGGCGGCAAGGATTCGGTCGTCGTGCTGCATCTGGCGCTGAAGGCTTTCGGCATTGGCGCCAACCGCAAGACGGTATTGCCGTTTCCGCTGGTGCACATCGACACCGGCCACAACTATCAGGAAGTGATCGACTTCCGCGATCGTCGTGCGACGGAAATCGGTGCGGAGCTGGTGGTGGGTCACGTCGAAGATTCGATCAGGCGCGGCACCGTGCGTCTGCGCCGCGAGACGGATTCGCGTAACGCTGCGCAAGCGGTGACGCTGCTTGAAACGATTGAACAGTACGGCTACACGGCGTTGATCGGCGGTGCGCGCCGCGACGAAGAAAAGGCCCGCGCGAAAGAGCGGATCTTTTCGTTCCGCGACGAGTTCGGCCAATGGGATCCGAAGGCTCAGCGACCGGAACTGTGGAGCCTGTACAACGCGCGTCTGCACAACGGCGAACACCTGCGCGTGTTCCCGATTTCGAACTGGACTGAACTGGACGTGTGGCAATACATCGCGCGCGAACAGCTCGAACTGCCGTCGATCTATTACGCGCATCAACGCGAAATCGTGCGCCGTAACGGGCTGTTGGTGCCGGTGACGCCGCTCACGCCGATGCGTGAAGGCGAGACCAGCGAACTGGCGCAGGTGCGCTTTCGCACGGTGGGCGACATCAGCTGCACGTGCCCGGTGGAAAGCGACGCCGACGATCTCGAGAAGATCATCGCCGAAACGGCCGTGACCGAAATCACGGAGCGCGGTGCGACCCGGATGGACGACCAGGTCTCCGAAGCCGCGATGGAACAGCGTAAGAAGCAAGGTTATTTCTAAGCACACGAGGAAATCATGAGCATTCATCAACCGCAAGACCTCGGGGTGCTGCGCTTCATTACTGCCGGTAGCGTCGACGATGGCAAGAGCACGCTGATCGGGCGTCTGCTGTACGACAGCAAGGCGGTCCTGTCCGACCAGCTTTCGGCGCTGTCGCGCGCGAAGAACAAGCGTACCGTCGGCGATGAAATCGATCTGTCGCTGCTGACGGACGGCCTTGAAGCTGAGCGCGAGCAGGGCATCACGATCGACGTCGCATACCGTTACTTTGCGACCGCCAAGCGCAAGTTCATCATCGCGGATACGCCGGGTCACGAGCAGTACACGCGCAACATGGTGACGGGCGCGTCGACGGCGCACGCGGCCATCATTCTGGTGGACGCCACGCGCGTGACGTTCGTGGATGGCGTGGCACAACTGCTGCCGCAGACGAAGCGCCATAGCGCGCTTGTGAAGCTGCTGGGTCTGCAGCACGCGATTGTCGCGATCAACAAGATGGATCTGGTCGACTATAGCGAGACGCGTTTCAACCAAATCCGCGATGCGTATGTCGAGCTGGCGCGTCAACTGGGCCTGAAGGATGTGCGCTTCGTGCCGGTGTCGGCGTTGAAGGGCGACAATATCGTGACGGCTAGCGAAAGCATGCCGTGGTACGCGGGCGAGCCACTGCTGGACTTGCTCGAAGCGTTGCCGGTCGAGATTCCGACGGGTCAGGCGCTGCGATTCCCGGTGCAGTGGGTGGCACGCCAGGACGGCAGCCAGGCGGACGATTTCCGCGGCTACATGGGACGGGTCGAAGCGGGCGAAGTGAAGGTGGGCGACACGATTGTCGTGTTGCCGGCGAACCGCGAAGCGACGGTGGCGGAAATCATCGCGCCGGTGCCGGGCGGCACGGCGCAGGTGGACCGCGCGTTTGCCGGTCAGACGGTGACGATCCGGCTGGCGGAGGACGTGGACGTGTCACGCGGCGATACGTTCGTGCTGCGCGAACAGGCGCCGGAACCGGCGAAGAAGCTCGAAGCCGACCTGTGCTGGTTCGACGACACGCCGTTGTCGACGCAGCGCAAGTATCTGTTGAAGCAGACTACGAACACGGTGTTCGCGCGGATTGGCGCGATCCGGCAGGTGCTGGATGTGCATACGTTGTCGCACGCGACGGACCGTCACGATTTGACGATGAACGACATTGGCCGCGTAGCGTTGACGCTGCAAAAGCCGCTGGTGTGCGACGTGTACGACTCGCATCAGGGCACGGGCGCATTCGTGCTGATTGACGAGGCGACGCATCACACGGTGGCGGCCGGTATGATCCGGGCGTTTTCTGCCTGATGACGCGAGGACGCGCCACGTTGGGTTCGCGTTCGCAACGAACCGGATGAATGGGGTTGAGGCACATGGGTAAGGTGTATCTGATCGGAGCGGGGCCAGGCGCGGCGGATCTCATTACGGTGCGCGGCGCGCGGCTGCTGGGGCTGGCGGAGGTGGTGCTGCACGATGCGCTGGTCGAGACCGAGATGCTCGACTATGCGCCGAAGGCGCGCAAGATTGCGGTGGGCAAGCGCTGCGGGCAGCGCTCGACGGCACAGCAGTTCATCAACAAGCAGATTGTCGATGCGGCGCTCGAGCACGAAGTGGTGGTGCGGCTGAAGGGCGGTGACCCGATGTTGTTTGGGCGTGCCGATGAGGAGATGCGCGCGCTCGAGGCGGCCGGGATCGAGTATGAGGTTGTACCGGGTATTACTGCCGCGTTGGCGAGTGCGGCTTCTCTGAAGCGGTCTCTTACCCTGCGGGGCGTTTCCCGGAGTGTGGCGTTGGCCACCCATAGCCGGGCGGCTGACACGGAGGCGATTCGCGAGCAGGTTAATGCGGATTCGCTGGTGTTTTACATGGGGCGGGATAGTGGGCCTGAGATTGCTCAGGAGCTGATTGACGCCGGGCGTGATGGGCAGACGCCTGTGGCTATTGTTGAAGCTTGCAGCACGGCTCGGGAGAGGATGCTCACACTCACGCTTTCTGATCTCGCCTGCGGCGAGGCGCAACAGTGGCTTGATGCTTCGCAGCCTAGTCTTCTGATGATTGGAGAGGCTTTTGCCGCGCGGGATGGGCAGAAGAGTTCGCGTGGGGAGTTGCTTGGAGCGGCGGCGTAGTAGGTGGTTTTGTTTGTCTGGCTGATGGCTGGGTTTGGTTGTTTGCCTACGGCGTTGGCCTCTCCTTCTATTCTTAGTGGTCTATTAGCTTCGCCCCTGTGCGGGGCGGCACCTACTTTCTTTGC
>NZ_DASXHA010000093.1:0-3982 GCF_036488795.1 Paraburkholderia sp. | reverse complement strand
CGTTCCATCAGCCGCAGGAACAGGTCCAGATCTTCGGCGGAACGGTAAGCGGCGCGGTAGTTGCCGACGGCGCGTACCGCGTCGATACGCAACATCATGGAAGGGTGCGCGAGGCAACTGCGATAAAAGCGCAGGCGGCGGATCGCGGCCGGCTCGGAGGGTGGCGTCAGCATGAAGAGCGGCCGGCCGTCGCGCGTGACCACCTGGGTCCACATGCCGAGGCCCTCAACCTGCGGATGCGCCTCCAGATAAGCGCGCTGCTTCGCGAGCCGGTGCGGCACCGTCAGGTCGCCCGCGTCGATTCGCGCGGCGTAGCGGAAGCCGCGCTCGGCAAGCGCGTCGATGCCGGTCTGCAGCGCCTTTTCGATGCCGCTGTTGTGCGGCATGCGCAAGACTTCGATGGACAGGTTCGGCAGGGCAGGCGCGACGATGGCGGGCGTGCTGCCATCGTCGACGATCAGCACGTGAATCAACGCGTCTTCGCTAAACGACGCGAGTGTGCGTTCGACATCGGCCTGGCCGTTGTACGCCGGGATCAATACCGCGACGTCGTCAAGCGTCGTCGCCGATGTGAGTGGCGGCGAACTCAACGAGCCGGAGGGGCGTTGCGCGGATGCGGGTGAATGCGTCATGGGCGCAATTTGAAGCGGATGTAATAGAGGTTGACCGACACCGCAGCCAGATACCCGCACGCGAGTCCCACCAGCGCGCCGTAGGCGCCCATGCGAGGAATCGCCAGCAGATTGACGACGAATGCCACGGCCAGTGCCAGCAGCCATTTCGACAACAACACGAATTTCGCCTGGTATTTCAGCACGATCAGATTGCCGATTGCCTCGATGCCCGCCGGCACGGACAACCACACGGCCCAGCGGAAAATCTCGATGGCGCCTTCGTAAGCCGGACCGAACACGCGGCGAATGATGATGCCGGCCAGCAGATCGAGCACGACGGCGCCGGCCACCATCAGCGCGGCGGCCATGGCCGTCAGGCGCCACATGTTACGACGCAGATGCGAGCTTGCCTGCACCCGATAGACGAAGGCCGGCGCAATGGTCTGCGCGAGCATCAGCGCCAGCGCGATCCAGTTTTCGTTCAGTTGCTGCGCGGCCGAATAGCGTCCGAGGTCGGCGAACGAGATGGTCCGCTCCAGCATCAGCCGGTCGAGTTTCAGGAACAGGTACATACAGATCAGGCCGAGCCAGAACACCGTGCCTGCGGTGGCGAAATGCCGGAACAGCGCACGGTCCAGATGCCAGCCGAGCTTGCCGCCATGACGCCGGATGTAATAGACGAGCAGCACACCGCCGATCGCCGCCGACTCCAGCGCCCACAGCCAGCCGAAGCGCGCCGGGGTGGCCGCGGCCCGCACCAGCAGATAGACGAGTGCCGCCTTCGCCAGCGCCGTGCTCATGCTGGTGAGCAACTGCGGCTTGCTGTAGGTCATGCTTTGCAGCCACGAATTGATCACGCCGACGAACGGCTCGCGAAACAGCATGGTCACGGCGAGGCCGGCCAGCATCGCGCCGACCAGCGGGTCGGTGAGTCCGGCGGCAATGCCGGCCCAGCTCAACAGCAGCGCAGCCGCCGACACCGACAGGCGCAACGCAAAGGCACTGCCGAGCACGGTGCCCAGTTGCCCGGGCGGCCGGTTGACGATAGTGGGCACGAGGATTTCGGCGCCGCATACCCAGGTGATGGGCGAGAGTACCAGCAGCAGGGTATTGGCGTACTGCCATTTGCCGAAGACGTCCGGCCCGAAGTAGCGCGCCAGCACGCCGCTGATCAGGATCGCCACGCCGATCTGCGTGACACGCTCGAGTCCGAGCCAGACGATATTCGTCAGTGCCCGCGTGACGTCGGGGTTGGCAAAGCGGCCAGTCAGGCGTTTGAGCGTCAGCATCCAGCTTCTGCCCGCCTGGTCTGCGTGGCCGGTTGCGACGCGGCTGTCTGTGCGCTTGCCCACCTGGCCCTATGAAGCGGCAACTTTACGAGCGGAGGGCGTCTAAGCATTAGAATAGTCGTCTGCAAGGCGTGTCAGAAAAGCGCAATTATAAGTTGGAACCGGATCGCTTCCGGCAAGGGGGTAGCGCGTTGACCAACGAAGGCCGCCGATCACCAGAAGGTGCCGGTCAAAAATTTTCCATTGCACGCAAGTGAGCCAACCATGATCTCCAAATCCATTTTCAAGGCATATGACATTCGCGGTGTGATCGGCAAGACGCTGGATGCCGATACCGCCCGCCTGATTGGCCGCGCATTCGGTAGTGAAGTGCGTGCTCAAGGGGGCGACGCTGTTGTCGTGGCACGTGACGGGCGCCTGTCGGGCCCGGATCTGATTGCGGCGTTGTCGGACGGCCTGCGCGCGGCTGGCGTCGACGTGGTCAATGTCGGCATGGTGCCGACGCCGGTCGGCTACTTCGCTGCCAGTGTGCCGCTCAAGCTGGCCGGTGGCGAGCGCCGGGTCGACTCGTGCATCGTCGTGACCGGCAGCCACAATCCGCCCGACTACAACGGCTTCAAGATGGTGCTGCGCGGCGCGGCCATCTACGGCGAGCAGATCCTTGGATTGCATCAACGCATCGTCGACGACAATTTCTCGAGCGGCAGCGGCAGCTACACGGAGTACGACATTGCGGATGCGTACCTCGAGCGGATCGTCAGCGACATCAAGCTGGCGCGTCCGCTGAAGATCGTCGTGGATACCGGCAATGGCGTCGCCGGTGGGCTTGCGCCGAAGCTGTTCAGGAAGCTCGGCTGCGAACTGGTCGAGCTGTTCACTGAAATCGACGGTAATTTTCCGAATCACCACCCGGACCCGGCTCACCCGGAAAACCTCCAGGACGTGATCAAGGCGCTGAAAGAAACCGACGCCGAAATCGGCTTCGCGTTCGACGGCGACGGTGACCGCCTGGGCGTCGTCACGAAAGACGGCCAGATCATCTATCCGGACCGTCAACTGATGCTGTTCGCCGAAGAAGTGCTGTCGCGCAACAAGGGCGCGCAGATCATCTACGACGTGAAGTGCACCCGTAATCTGGCGAAGTGGGTCAAAGACAAAGGCGGCGAGCCGCTGATGTGGAAGACCGGCCACTCGCTGGTGAAGGCCAAGCTGCGCGAAACCGGCGCACCGCTGGCGGGCGAAATGAGCGGCCACGTGTTTTTCAAGGACCGCTGGTATGGCTTCGACGACGGCTTGTACACGGGTGCGCGTCTGCTGGAGATTCTCGCGCGCGTGGCGGATCCGAGCGCGCTGCTCAATTCGCTGCCGAACTCGCATTCCACGCCGGAGCTGCAACTGAAGCTCGAAGAGGGCGAAAACTTCGAACTGATCGCGCGTCTGCAGAAGAGCGCCCAGTTTACGGGTGCGGACGACGTCGTGAAGATCGACGGTCTGCGGGTCGAGTATCCGGACGGTTTCGGTCTGGCGCGTTCGTCGAACACGACACCGGTGGTCGTGATGCGCTTCGAAGCGGATAACGACGCCGCTCTCGCGCGCATTCAGGAAGACTTCCGCCGCGTGATCCTGGCTGAGAAGCCGGACGCCAAGCTGCCGTTCTAAAGCGGTACGTTTGAAGGGAGCGCCGACCGGATCGGCGCTCCTCCTCGCTGTCTTTCTCCCTGTAGTTCATCTCCCCACCTGGCGCGCACGCACTCACTGCAGGCCGCGTAGGCGCGTCTCGCTTTCCGGATGCTTTCAGTTTCCGCGCCAAACATTACATAGTGGTTTCATTTAGTAATCTGGCGAAATATTCGTCGTATCAAAGAAGTTCCCGGGTCTTGAAATATTTTGTCACACGTGAAATGATAGCTATTCGCATTTAACTTCAACGCCAGCCCACCGTTTTCTTCCCGTAGTCAGAGAAGCGGCCAGCCAGCCGCCGCACCGACTGTCATGCCAGCGCCGCCGAGGCAAGCGCGCGGTTTGACACGAACCACCTCTGACGGGATCACTATGTTCAACACAACGCCGCTAGCGACA
>NZ_DASXHA010000082.1:0-18418 GCF_036488795.1 Paraburkholderia sp. | reverse complement strand
TGGAGTTGGCGTTGGGGTTGGGGTTGGGGTTGGGGTTGGGGTTGGAGTTGGAGTTGGAGTTGGAGTTGGGGTTGGGGTTGGAGTTGCCGTTGGCGTTGGCGTTGGAGTTGGAGTTGGCGCAGGCGCAGGCGCAGGCGCAGGCGCAGGCGCAGGCGCAGGCGCAGGCGCAGGGACCGCCGCCACGCTCGAGCGCAAATACCAGTTGTCGGCCGTCCCGGTCGTCACGCCGCCTCTAAACAGATAGTAGACAAAGGCTCCGGCCGTGAGCGGAGTTTGCATCGTGAAGGCGGTCGCGCCGGTCGTCGCGCCGTTGCTCGCCTGCACGACCAGGATGCCGTTCGAGACCGTCGCAGCCCCCGTACCGCCCACGTTTGTCACGCCAATCGTCGTGTTGCCCGAGCCGACGCCTTGCACGATCACCAGCTTGTCGCTGGGCGAACCATCGCCGTTCAGCACGCTTTGCAGCAACAGCTTGCCGTTGAGTCCCACGTAATTGCCGTTCACCACCAGCGCATCGTTCGTACGGGGGCCGCCGTTGGTCAGGTCGATGGTGCCCGCGTTGCTCACCGTGACGAGGTTCCCGGCAACCGCAGGCGTAATGGATGGATCACCGAGGCCGCCCGCGAACAGCGTACTGCTCGAATCGATATTGAGCGTGCCCGTCAGCGCGCCGCTGTTGCCGAGCGTGAGACCGTTGGCATCGAGCGTGAGTTGACTGGCGTTCGTGAGGTTGATGGTGGACCAGTTCGTAAAGCGACTCGAAGCGCTGGCTTGCGAGTTGTCGAAGTTGAGCACGCTGGAGACATTGCCGCCCGCCAGCAGCGGCACACCCGCGAGGTTGGTATCGGTGAGGCCGGTAAGGGTTGCGGTGTCGTGGCCCGCGCCCAGGCGGATGAAGCCGGTGATGGTGCCGGCGCTCCAGTTGAGCGTGTCATTACCGGTGTCGTCAAAAATCCCCCGGCCATTGCCGCCCGCAATGGTGCCGGTATTGTTGATGGTGATGTCGAAGGTGCCGTTCGTGCTGATGGCCTGGCTGTTGGTGGCTTCGATGGTGCCGCTGTTGTTGATGGTTGCCGCGCCGTTGAAGATCGAGATGCCGAGGGTGTCGCCGGAAATCGTTCCGGCATTGTTCACGGTGCCGCCGCCGTTCATCTGCATGGCGCTGGACTGCTGGCTGACGATGCTTGCGCCCGCAGCATTGTTGAGCGTCACCCTGCCGGAGAAAAATGCGCCGACGCTGTTCGCGGTGATCGAACCGTTATTGGTCACCAGCCCAGGTGCGGGATCGTTTGAGTCGATGCCATGCGAACCCGAACCGGACGCGATGATCGTACCGTTGTTCGTGATGACGTTGTTGCCTGGGCCGCTCACCGCGTTACCGTTCGCGACCATACCGTTCGCGTCCGCGCCGCTCGTCGTGATCGTGCCGTTGTTGATCAGCGTGTCGTTATTGGTGAGCGCGGCCATGCCATGCGAACCGTCGCCGCTGGTCGAGATCTGGCCGTCGTTGGTGAGCGTGCCGCCGCCGGGGCTGGCGAAGTCATGCATGCCGACGGAAGACGCGCCACTGGTCTGGATCACGCCGGTTTTGTCGTTGAGCATCGTCACGCCGGCGGCACTGTTGAACATGCCTTCGGATTCGCTGCCCGTCGTCACGATCAGGCCACGGTTGGTCAGCACGTTTTGTCCAGCGCCGGTTCCTTGTGCGGAGATTGCGTCGAACGTGTCGCCGCTCACACGCAGTGTGCCGAGATTCGTGACCGTGCTGCGGTCGTAGACCAGAATTGCATTGTTGCCATTCACGTCAATTTCCGCGTCTGACTGAACGTTTACCGTAACGTTAGTACTGCCGGTGAGTGCGGAAACCGAGGTGGTCGAGGGATTGGGTGCGCTGGTGCTACAGGTAACGGTTTGTCCGGTGGTGGGTGCCGGGTTGTCGCACGCGGCCATGGCCGGTGAAAGGCGTAGCAGGACCAGCACGCCCAGCGCGGAAGAGACTGCTTCAAAAAGACGATTCGGTACGCATGGCGAATACGTGCGCCTCATACGCACCTCCCGGAAAGGGCACACAACGTCGATACCCGTGAAGGGTTCGCTTGTTTCCAGCGTCGCCTCGTGCGGGCGTCATGGATTGAGGATGTCGCGGGTGGTGTGATCCAGAATACGCAACGCGCAGCGCGTGCGCAATGTCAAAATCTGTTGATGCGACGCCAGGGTGATCACGCTGCCGTGGGCGTGGCCCTTAGCGTGTCTCCTGGCACGTTCTCTAGTGCGACCGCACTTTAGGCACTCGCCCCCAGTCTGCGCCGTGAGCGTTGCGGATCGAGCAACAGAAAGCCGGTTGTGCCCACTATCAGCAACAATAAGCCGGTCAGGGCGAAGCCGGTTTCATAACCATGCGCGCCGCTCGCAGTGCCGAGCAGCTTGCCCATCGCAAACGGGCCGATCAGACCGGCCGTCGTGATGATCGAATTGGTGATGGCGAGCAGCGCGCCGCGCTGTCCGGGCGGTGCCACTTCGGCCACCAGCATCGGACCGAACGTGAATGTCTGGACGGCAAGCGCGCTGGCCAGTCCCATCAACGCGACCTTGACGAACGGCGGCATGCCGAGAAACAGCACGCAATACGCGAGACCGCTGACTACGCAAGCACTGCTGATCATTGCGCCGCGCGCGCGCCGCGTCGGCACGCCGCGTTTGATCAGGCGATGCGAGAACACGGCGAGTGCGATGCCAACCGGAATCTGCGTTGCCACTTGCGCCGCGAACAGCCAGCCCGCCTGGGTTGCGGGAAAGTCGAGGCCAAGCCTGAAGTACGCCGGCACCCACGTGAAGCCGATCGCAATCACGGCATAACCGACAAAGCATTGCAGCATAACGCCGATCACCGTGCGGTCCGACAGCAATACCCGGTAGCGCACGCGCGGCGCCCCTGGCGCGCTCGCCCGACGTAGCGCCGCGCTGCGTTGACGACTGCCGGTCTTACCGACGCACAGCCACAGCAAAGTCCAGACGCCGCCTACGACGCCGAGCGTCAGGAAGGTGGCATGCCAGTGCCAACGTTGAGCGATATAGGTGAGCAACGGTCCGGCAATGACCACCCCCGCTGTTGCACCTTGTTGAACGATCGCGGTGGGCAGATTGCGTTCGTGATCGTCGAACCAGGTGTAGACCACATGCAGCGCGAGCGGCGATGCCGGACCTTCGCCCGCGCCCAGCAGGATGCGACACAGCAGCAGGATGGAAAAACTGGTGGGCCATGCGAGCGGCAGTTGCGCGCCAGCCCACGTCAGCGCGAGCACGGCCAGCAGCCATTTCATGCTGAGGCGATCGGCAATCAGGCCAATGGCGATGCCGGAGAGCGAGAACAGCACGAAGAACGCACTGCCGACGAGACCGAACTGCGCGTGCGACAGCTGCATGTCGTGCATCAACGGGATCGCGACGAGACCAAGCACGGCCTTGTCCGCAAAGTTGATCAGCATGAACAGGAACAGTGAGGCGACGATCACCCAGCGATGCGCCCGGGTGCGCTCAATTGGACCGGCGGATGCCGCAGGATGCGCGGCGAGTGTGGAACCTTCTGCCTTGAGCAAAATCGCGTCTCCTGAATGTTTTCTGTGTGACTCCGACGCGCTGCGCGTTGCGCGTGGCCGGGTCGCGTCATGTCGCCGGATTTTCGCCCATTTCAGGTGGTATAAGACGGTTATTCAAGTGCAATCTCCTCATCGGAATCTTGCAAATCATGCATGAGATCAATTCGCGCCGGCTTACCCATCTGATTGCACTCGCCGAGGAGGGCAGCTTCGCGCGCGCTGCGGGGCGCGTGCATTTGAGCCAGCCCGCGTTGAGCCGCAGCATTCAGGCGCTCGAAGACGAGCTCGGCATGAAGCTGTTCGACCGCGCCGCACGCGGTGTCGCGATGACGGCGGCCGGGCGCCTGCTGGTGGAGCGGGCGCGGCGCGTGCTCTTCGAGACCCGCTGCCTGTTTCGCGACGTCGAACTGCTGAAGGCGCATGAGCTCGGGGAGGTGCGCATCGGCCTCGGTCCCTATGCGGCCGTGGTATTGCTGCCCGATCTGCTGATCGAGTTCTCGCGGCGTTTTCCGAAGATCAAGATTTCGATCGAACTGGGCGAAGGCGACGCGCTGATGGACAAGCTGCGCGCCGAGCAGATCGACTTCGTCGTCACGGACCGGCGTGTGCCGCCCGTTACACCGGACGTCGCGATGCGCCGTTTGCCGCGTCACGAAGGCGCGTGGTTTGCGCGCCCCGGGCATCCGCTGATGATGCGCGGCCCGGTGCCGCTCGCCGCGTTGCGGGAGTTTCCGCTGGTGTCCGTGAGCCTCCCGCCGTTCATGAAGGACGTCCTGCACCGGCTGTTCAAGTATCGCGCGCACGAGCAGATTCCCGTGCAGGTGGAATGCAACGATCTGGCGGTGCTCAAGGACGTGGTGGCGCAGACAGATGCGGTGATCTTCGGCACGGCGTCGGCGCTGCGGCGCGATCTGGAGGCGCGCCGGCTTGCGCGGATTCCGTTGACCAATCCGCCGCGTCTCGGTCTCGAGTTCGCGCTGGTCTATCTGGCGGAACGCACGCCGTCGCCCGCCGCCAGTTCGGCCCTGGCGCTTGCCGAGCAGGTGATGACGGATGCCAATCACTCCGCGCAGGGACTCTTGCAGGCGGATCTGCAGACCCGGGACTTTCCCTGAGTCCGGTTGACAAAGCCCGGTCGATCGCCCACGATTCGGAATCCAAATTCCGGTTTTAACGGATTCCGTTTATTTCACTTCGGTTGTTTTGCTCCGTTTATTGCCTGCGCACGTTGAGTGGTTCGGGCACCCATTGCCTCACGCCATTTCACGTCATTCACGTTCTCGAAGATTGCATGCCAACCACGCCCCCGCGCAGCCGCGCAGCAGGTTCTCCGCCGTCCGTACCTGAACCGCGTCAGACCCGCAGTCAGGTCGGGCTTGCCAGCATGCTGCAGGCCGGCCGCGAGCTGATCGAAGCGAGCGGCAATCTCGACGATCTGTCCATCAACGATATCGTCGAGCGCGCGGGCACGTCGATCGGCGCGTTCTACCGGCGCTTCGACAACAAGGATGCGTTCTTCGAAGTCGTGCAGGATCGCGTGATGAGCGAGGGGCTCGACTATGTGCGCGAGATGCTCGAGCGCGATCCGGTCTGGCGTTCCAGCGACGCCAGCGCGATCGCCGACGCGATACTCGCGTTCTATGTGCTGGTGTTTCGGCGCAATCGCGGGCTTTATCACGCGTCGCTGCTGCGTGCGTCGCAGCGCAAGGCGAGTTGGGACGCGGTCAAGGAAACCAACCGCCAGGTGCTGGCGCTGTTCGTGCCGCGCCTCTCCACCGCGCTCATCGAAACGCGCGGCACGAAGTCTGCCGACGTCGCAGCGTGCGAGTTCGAGGTCCGCGCATCGTTGCAGATGGCCACGGGCATGCTGGTCAATATCGTGCTGAACGATCCGGGGCCGCTCTCGCTCACCAGCCGCCGCTTGCGCCCATGGCTGCAGACGCAGTTTCGCCGCTCGCTGCTGTTGCCCGACGCATAAAATTTTCGCAAAAAACGGAACAAGAATTCCGTTTCCGTTATGTGGATTGCGCATCTCACGTGCGCAGCCGGACTTTCCCAGGAGACGTCGCATGACCCGCTGTTGCCCAGAGATGATTCGCAATCCTGCCTACGATGCACCGCATGTCGGCGATCCGCTCGACGTCGCTTTCGATGCAGGCGTCAATCTCGCCTATGCGGTCGCTGCGCCGACCGTGCCGCCGCGGCTCACCGAGCACTCGCGCCGCATGGCACAACGGATCTATCGGGTGGCTGAGCGCGTGTATTGCGCGGTCGGTTACGCCATTGCGAACATCATCTTTGTCGTGGGTGACGACGGCGTCGTAGTGGTCGACACCACTGAGGCGGTATCGGCGGCGAAACGCATCTACGAAGATTTTTGTTCCATCGACCCGCGGCACGCCGGGCTGCCGGTGAAGGCGGTGGTCTACACGCACAACCATACGGACCATACGGGCGGCGTGCGCGCGTTCGTCGACGAAGCCGCGCTCGAAGCGGGCCGGGTCGAGATCATCGCGCATCGGACCTTGATGGATACGGTGATCAACAACGCGAACCTGGTCGCGCCGATTCTCGCC
The DNA here is from genome assembly GCF_036488795.1 of Paraburkholderia sp. GTDB lineage: Bacteria > Pseudomonadota > Gammaproteobacteria > Burkholderiales > Burkholderiaceae > Paraburkholderia. The sequence goes on along the minus strand of NZ_DASXHA010000082.1, from coordinate 12,246 downwards.
ACGCGCTCGGCCTACAGCTTCGGCACCTTGTTGCCGGCCGGAGCGACCGGCAAGGTAAACGCGGGGATCGGACCGGTGCTGGTTGCCGAACCGGCGAGCTTTTTCGCGCCCACGCGCGTCTTCGACGACAAACTCGACATCGAGCTGGCAGGCGTGCGCTTCGAGTTCCGCTATGCGCCGTCCGAAGCCGACGACGAAATCGTGATGTGGCTGCCGGACCTTGGTGTGCTGCTGTCGGCCGAAGTGATTCAGGGCGAGTGCTTCGCGAACGTGCACACGCTGCGCGGCACGCGCTATCGCGATCCGGTGCGCTGGTATCAGACCATTGACATGATGCGCGGCTTCGGCGCCGCGCACATGGTGCCGGCGCACGGCCGGCCGGTGTCGGGTGCGCATGCCGTGGCCGAGGTGCTGACCGTCTATCGCGACGCAATCCAGTTCACCCACGATCAGACCATTCGCCACATGAACTTCGGCATGACGCCGGACGAACTCGCGGAGGCGATTCCCGCATTGCCGCCACATCTCGCGCAGCACGCGTGGCTCGGCGAATACTACGGGACGGTCAAGCACTCGGTGCGGCAGGTCTACACGGGCCAACTGGGCTGGTTCGACGGCGACCCGGCCTCGCTTGACCCGTTGCCGCGGGCTGAGCGCACGCGCCGCATGGTCGAGATGATGGGTGGTGTGCAGGCGGTGCGCGCCGCTGCGCGCATCGCGCTAGGCGACAGCGACTGGCGCTGGGCCGCCGAACTGGCCACGCTGCTGGTGCGGCTCGATGCAGGCGATGCCGACGCCCGCCAGATCAAGGCAGCCGCGCTGCGCGAACTCGGCTATCGCACCGAGAACACCAACTGGCGCAACTGGTATCTGAGCGCGGCGCGCGAACTGGAGCGCGCGTATGAAGAATTGCCGTTTGCCGGCGGCGCGAGCCTCGCGTCGACGGACGTGTTGCGCGCGCAGCCCTTACGCAATGTGTTGCAACGGTTCTGTGTGAGCGTCGACCCGGCGCGCTGCGCGCACCTGCACGCCACCCTGGCATTGCGCATCACCGATCGCGCCGAGACCTACGCGCTCGAATTGCGCCGTGGCGTATTGCAGATTCATGAGCATGTGCCCGCCGCGGTGGATCTGCAACTCGCGCTCGACATGGCGACGTTGTACGCGCTGTTGCGCGATATCGCCACGCAGCTGCCGCTCTTTCTTGAAGACGGCACGGTCGCGCTGGAGCGTGGCACGCGTGAGCAATTGCGCGCATTTTTCGACAGTTTCGACCGGCCGGCGCGGCGTATGCCCGCGCTCGCCGCACGCTAGAAAGCACCAGACGCACGAGCAAGGAGGACAGGAGACATGGAGAAGATCTGGTTGAAGTCGTACCCGCCTGGCATGCCGGCGGAGATCGACGCGACGCAATACAGTTCGGTCACGGACCTGCTGGAACGCAGCTTTCGCGAGCATGCTCAGGCGCGTGCCTTCGTCTGCATGGAGCGCGCGATGACCTACGCCGAGCTGGATACGAAGTCGCAACAACTCGCCGCGTGGTTCCAGGCGCAGGGGCTCACGCGCGGCGCGCGCATTGCGGTGATGTTGCCGAACCTGCTGCAGTATCCGGTCGCGATGGCCGCGATCCTGCGCGCGGGCTACGTCGTCGTGAACGTCAATCCGCTTTACACGCCGCGCGAGCTCGAGCATCAGCTGAACGACAGCGGTGCGCAAGCCATCGTGATCCTCGATGCGTTCGCCGCGACCTTGCAGGCGGTACAGGCTCGCACGGCGGTGCGCCATGTGGTGATGACGTCGGTCGGCGAAATGATGGGCGCACCGTTGCCGCTGCCGTTGGCGACGGCGGGTGGCGACACGCTGTGCTTGCAGCGGGTGACGCTGGACGAAGCGCTAGCCGTGGGCGCCAGCATCGGTTTCAAGCCGGTTCAGATCTCCGCTGACGAAATCGCCGTGTTGCAATACACCGGGGGCACGACAGGCGTATCGAAGGGCGCCACGCTGCTGCATCGCAACCTGATTGCGAACGTCCTGCAATCCGAGGCGTGGCGTGAGCCTGCATACCGTGGGCGCAGCGAGATCGGCCAGTACATCACCGCCGTTGCGTTGCCGCTGTATCACATCTTTGGTTTGACGGTGTGCTGTTTGCTGACGCTGCGCTGTGGCGGGATGGGCATCCTGATTCCGAATCCGCGCGATATCGCCGGCATGATCAAGGCGCTACAGGGCTACGCGATCCACTCGTTTCCTGGCGTCAATACGATGTACAACGCGTTGCTCGACGATCCGGCCTTTACGACGCTCGACTTTTCTCAGCTGGTGCAGGCCACGGGTGGCGGCATGGCTGTGCAGCAGGCCGTCGCGCAGCGTTGGCACGCGGCGACCGGGGTGCCGATTCTCGAAGGCTACGGCTTGTCGGAAACCTCGCCGTGCGCGACCACCAATCTGCCTGGCGCAACCTGTTTTAGCGGCACGGTCGGCCTGCCGTTGCCGTCCACCGAGGTGGCGATTCGCGACGACGCCGGCAACGATGTGCCGCCCGGCGAGCCCGGCGAAATCTGCATTCGCGGGCCGCAGGTGATGGCAGGCTACTGGAAGCGTCCCGACGAAACCGCGAAGGTGATGCAGGCCGACGGTTTCTTTCGGACCGGCGACATCGGCGTGATGGACAGCGCGGGTTTCGTCAGAATCGTGGATCGCAAGAAGGACATGATCCTGGTGTCGGGCTTTAACGTGTACCCGAACGAGATCGAGGACGTGGTGGCCCGTCATCCGGGCGTCTTCGAAGTGGTCGCGGTCGGTGTGCCGGACGAACAGGCGGGCGAGGCGGTGAAGCTGTACGTCGTGAAGCGCGATCCGACGCTCAGCGAAGCGGACATCTTTGCTTTCTGCAAAACAGAATTGACCGGCTACAAGCGGCCGAAAAGTATCGAGTTTCGCACCGGGTTGCCGAAGACCAACGTGGGCAAGATCTTGCGGCGCGCGCTGCGTGACGAGGCACGAGGCGGTGCGCAAGCAACCTGAACAATCTCAGGCGCCTTGCTCTCCAGGTTGCTGCCGAAGGCGCTCCGCGCTCAGCAGCGCCGCGCGATTCCGGGTACATTTACGTCCTCGACATCACGCAACTAGGAGTACACGATGCGCCTGCTTCATACCATGCTCCGGGTGGGCAACCTGGACCGCTCGATCAAGTTTTACACCGAATTGCTCGGCATGAAATTGCTGCGCCGCGAAGATTATCCGGATGGCAAATTCACGCTGGCGTTCGTCGGCTATACCGACGAGCGTGACGGCACAGTCATCGAACTGACGCACAACTGGGACACCGAATCCTACGACCTGGGTGCCGGTTTTGGCCACCTGGCGGTCGAAGTGGAAGATGCCTATGCCGCTTGCGACAAGATCAAGGCTCAGGGCGGCACGGTCGTGCGCGAAGCCGGTCCCATGAAGCACGGCACCACCGTGATTGCCTTCGTGACCGACCCGGACGGCTACAAGATCGAGTTCATTCAGAAGAAGAAATAAGGCTTGTACTGCGGATGCGTTGAACGCCTTGCGGGCGCCGCCGTTCAACGCATCGCTTTGAGTGCTTGAATTCAGCGCTTTGGCTTCTGAATCTGAATGCGCAATTGCGGCTAAAAGTATGGCTGCAATCAGGACACCTACGATGAGTGACGCGAATCCGTATTTCGACGCGCTGAAAGCCATCAACCTCGAAGTTCAGGCGTGGTACACCGGCGTGGCCGAGGCAAACGCACTTGATCGTCTGATGGCGCGTTTTTCGCCCCAATTTTCCATGGTGCTGCCAACCGGCGGCACGCTCGACTTCGCCACGTTGCGCGACATTTTCGCGCAGCATGGCGGCCATCGTCCGGGCTTTGCGATTGAGATCACGAGTCAGGTGGTCGTGGCGGACTATCCGTGCGGCGCGGTGGTGACGTATTGCGAGCGGCAGTCCGATGGCGACGTCACATTGAATCTGCGGCGTTCGACGGCGGTGTTCGAACGCGACGCGCACGGCAACGTGCTGTGCCGTCACTTGCAGGAAACTTTCTACGCGGACGAGGCGCCGCCCTGCACCTTCATGTAAAACGCGCCAGCGCCTCAATGCAGAGGGGCTGGCGCGTTGCGCTTTATAGCGTGGGCAACAACTCAGGCGGATGGTGCTTGAGCGTCTGCCGTGCCTCGCGGAATTCCGGAAAGATCGACTCGACCGTCTGCCAGAACCGCGGACTATGGTTCATCTCGCGCAGATGCGCGAGTTCGTGCGCGACGACGTAATCGATGATCGACAGCGGAAAATGAATCAGCCGCCAGTTGAGACGAATCTTGCCGTCGCTCGAACAGCTTCCCCAACGCGTCGCCGCCGACGACAACGCATAGGCGCGATAGCTCACGCCCAACTTCTCCGCGTAAATGGCAAGGCGCTCACCGAAGAGCCGTTTGGCCTCGCCTTGCAGCCAACCCTGCACGCGGTCCTTGATCTGCTGTGGATCGGCTTGCAGCGGCAGCGGCAGAGCGAGCGCGGCCTGCTGCGCATCGAAGGCGAGGGTGCCCTGCGGTGAGCCGAGCGTGACCCGCACCGGCTGGCCGAGATATGGCACCTCGGCGCCGTCTTTCCAGTCGACGCGCGGCAGCGCGCGTTGCTCGACACGTGTCTGCCATTCGATCAGCTTCGTGAAGATCCAGCGCTGCTTCTCGGTGATCGCCGTTTCGATGTCGGCCAGCGTGACCCAACGTGGTGCGGTGATCATCAGGCCGCTGCTGTCGATCGCAAACCCGATCGAGCGGCGCGACGAACGCTTGAGCTGGTAATGAAGCACCTGCGCGCCGATGCTCAGGCTGCGCAGTTTCGAGCCATCCGGCGCGCGGGGCGCAACCGGTTTCTGCGGCGACGAGGGCGAGGGCGGTAAGGACGGTGAGTTCGTTGAGGACGGCGACGGCAGGATAGCCGGCTCGGCGAAGAGCGGCAGATCGAGTTGCCGGCTATCGAGCGCCGCAGCGGGGTGCGGCATGGAAGACTTCTGCATCGGTTTCGGCTTCGCGCTAATGCGCCATCGCTAATGCGCCAACGATGGCGTGAGCGCGTCAGATTTGAGCGGCGGCGTGCGTGCTATTCGCATCGCGGTACGCGGCAGGATCGATGCGACGCATCTCCGCTTCGATCCACGTTTCGACGCGCGTGTTCACTTCTTCGGGCGTGAGCCCCGTCGTGTCGATCGGCTTGCCGATCGACACTGTGACTATACCCGCATATTTGAGAAACGAGTTGCGCGGCCACACACGGCCGGCGTTGTGCGCAATCGGCACGACCGGCGCCCCGGTGGCGATTGCGAAGCGCGCGCCGCCGGTTTTGTACTTACCCTGCGAGCCGGTTCTGGTGCGTGTGCCTTCCGGAAACATGATGACCCACGCGCCTTCGCTCATGCGCGTCTTGCCTTGCTTGATCACGGATTCGAACGCGTACTTGCCGTCCTTACGGTCGATATGGACCATCTTCAACAGACCGAGCGCCCAACCGAAGAACGGTACATAGAGCAGTTCGCGCTTGAATACGTAGCAAAGCGGTCGCGGCATGAGCGCCGGAAAGGCCAGCGTTTCCCACGCGGACTGATGCTTCGACAACAGCACGGCCGGTCCGTCGGGCAGATTCTCGAAGCCTTCGATCCGATACTGGATGCCGTTCAGCCAGCGCACCACGGCGAGCGTCGAGCGGCACCAGCCCGCGGCCATCCAGTAGCGGTGGTCGGCTTTCATGAACGGGAAGGCGATGAAGCAGGCCGTAGCGTACGGGATCGTGTAGACCACGAAGTAGATCAGCAGCAACAGCGAACGGAGGAAGCGCATCGGCGGTGTCGGTCAGCGGTAAGGACGCTCGTGGGCGCGTCAGTCGTGTTGTTTGGAGAGAAAGTCGAGCGAGAAGGCACGCAGATCGTCGTGCACCTTCGTGCCTTCCGGCAGGCCGCCCTTTTCGAGTGTCTTGCGGCCTTTGCCGGTCAGGACCAGATGCGTCGAGAAGCCAAGTGCGGCACCCGCTTGCAGATCGCGCAGCGAATCGCCGACGACCGGCGTGATCTCGGGATCGGCCTCGAACCGTTCGGCGATCATCTTCAGCATGCCAGGCTTCGGCTTGCGGCACTCGCAGTGGTCTTCCGCCGTATGCGGGCAGAAGAACACAGCGTCGATGCGGCCACCGACCGCGGCGGCCATGCGGTGCATCTTCAGATGCATTGCATTGAGCGCGTTCATGTCGAACAACCCGCGGCCGATGCCCGACTGATTCGTGGCGATGGCGACGCGATAGCCGGCCTGATTCAGCCGGGCAATTGCTTCGAGACTGCCGGGGAGTGCAACCCATTCGTCAGGCGACTTGATGAACGCGTCGGAATCGACGTTGATCACGCCGTCGCGGTCGAGGACAACGACTTTCTTGGGGCTGGTCGGCATGGTTCGGCGGCTCGTTTTTTTAGCTCGGTGCTGTAGCTCAGGCGGCGAGCCTGGAAATGTCGGCCACACAGTTCATCTGCTGATGCAGTGCGCCGAGCAGTGCCAGACGGTTAGCCCGCAGGGCCGGATCTTCCGCGTTCACCATCACGTCGTTGAAGAACGTGTCCACGGGTTCGCGCAGCGCGGCGAGCGCAGTCAGCGCGCCCGTGTAGTCGCGCGCGGCCAGTTGCGTCTGCACGCGCGGCGCAACCTGTTCGAGCTGCGCGTACAGCGCCTTTTCTGCGGCTTCGGTCAGCAGCGCGGGCTGCACGCCGCCTACCGGTGCGCCATCCGACTTTTTCAGGATGTTCGAAATACGCTTGTTCGCGGCAGCCAGCGACGCCGCTTCGCTCAGCGCCGAGAACTCGCGCACGGCGTCGAGCCGCGCGACGATGTCGTTCAGACGCGTCGGATTCAGCGCCAGCACTGCGTCGATTTCGCCGGCTGAATAACCGCGCTCGCGCAGCAGGCCGCGCAGACGGTCCATAAAGAATTCGTAGATGGCCTGCGTCGAATTGGCGACGTTAGGCACCGCGGCGAATTGCGCGTAGGCTGCGCGCAGCAGTTCGACGAGGTCGAGCGGCAATTGCTTTTCAACGAGGATACGCAGCACGCCCAGCGCGTGACGGCGCAGCGCGAACGGATCTTTCTCGCCGGTTGGCTGCAGGCCGATGCCCCAGATGCCAACTAGCGTTTCGAGCTTGTCGGCCAGCGCGACCACGGTGCCGGTGGTGGTGGAGGGCAACGCATCGCCGGAGAAGCGCGGCTGATAGTGCTCCGTGCAGGCGAGCGCGACTTCTTCCGGCTCGCCGTCATGGCGCGCGTAGTACGTGCCCATGGTGCCCTGCAGTTCGGGGAATTCGCCGACCATGTCGGTGATCAGATCGGCCTTCGCCAGACGCGCGCCGCGTCTGGCGAGCGCGACGTCGGCGCCCGTCATGGCCGCAATCGCGCCTGCGAGTGCTTCGACGCGTTCGACGCGTTGCAGCGTCGAACCCAGCTTGTTGTGATACACGACGTTGGCGAGCAACGGCACGCGCTCGGTGAGCGTCTTCTTCTTGTCCTGTTCGAAGAAGAATTTCGCGTCGGCCAGACGTGGACGCACGACGCGTTCGTTACCTTCGACGATGTCGCCCGGCGTTTGAGTTTCGATGTTCGAGACGATCAGGAAGCGTGAACGCAGCTTGCCGGCCGCGTCGGTCAGCGCGAAGTATTTCTGGTTGGTCTGCATGGTGAGGATCAGGCATTCCTGCGGGACTTGCAGGAATTCGTCCTCGAAACGGCAGGTGTACACCACGGGCCACTCGACCAGCGAGGTCACTTCGTCGAGCAGCGACTCAGGCATCACCACCTGATCGCCCTCGGCCTGCGCGAGCAGGTTCTTGCGGATGGTGTCCTTGCGTTCAGTGAAGCTGGCGACCACGCGCCCCTTGTCATGCAGCGTTTGCGCGTAAGTATCGGCGTGCTGGATCTGCACGAAGCCTTCGGACAGAAAACGATGGCCGAGCGTGGTGTCGTCCGCATCGATGCCGAGCGCGCTCACCGCTACGACCTGTTCGCCGTGCAGTGCGGTCAGGCGCTGCGCGGGGCGCACGAACTGGATATTGGTGCCGTCCGGGCGCTGGTACGTCATGACCTTTGGAATGGGCAGCTTCGACACCGTCAGCGTTTCGTCGAGCGCGCCTTGCAGGCCTTCGGCGAGCGTGGCGCCCGGCGCGGCGTAGCGCAGGAAGAAGGCTTCTGCCTTGCCGTCCGACGCGCGTTCCAGGTCGTTCACCGAGTAATCCGGGAAGCCGAGGGCGGCGAGTTTCTTCGCGAGCGGCGCGGTGGGCTGACCGTCTTTGTCCAGCGCGACCGAAACCGGCAGCACCTTTTCGCGCACGTGCTTTTCGGGCGCGACGCTGCGCACGTTTTTAATCGTGACCGCCAGGCGGCGCGGTGTGGCGAAACGCTCGAACGACAGCTCGCCTTCGATCAGGTCGCGCGCCGCGAGGCGCTGGGCGATACCTTCGGCGAATGCGTCGCCGAGTCGCGCGAGCGCTTTGGGAGGCAGTTCCTCGGTCAGCAGTTCGACGAGGAGGGTGGCGTGTTGGGGATGAGTCATTTCTTCGTGTTCTCGTCAGTCCGGGTCGATCTTGCGTTCGACTTTGAGCGGCGGCGCCCAGGCGGGCATCGCGGCGTCCTGTTCGTCGGTCGTGAGGCCGGGCACGCCGTGCACCGGATTGCCGAGCATCGGGAAGCCGAGCTTTTCGCGCGAATCGTAGTAAGCCTGCGCCACCTGGCGCGACAGGTTCCGAATGCGGCCAATGTACGCCGCGCGCTCGGTCACGGAGATCGCGCCGCGTGCGTCGAGCAGGTTGAACGTGTGGCCGGCTTTCAAGACAAGTTCGTAGGCGGGCAGCGCGAGCGGCACTTCCATCATGCGCTTCGCCTCGGCTTCGTAGCTGTTGAAGAACGTGAACAGCAGGTCGGTGTTCGCGTACTCGAAGTTGTAGGTCGACTGTTCGACTTCGTTCTGGTGATAGACGTCGCCGTAGGTCAGGCGGCGCAGTTCGGGACCGTTCGGACCTTGCTCTTCCCACTCGGTCCAGACGAGGTCGTACACGTTCTCGACCTTCTGCAGGTACATGGCGAGACGTTCGAGCCCGTAGGTGATCTCGCCCAGCACCGGCTTGCAATCCAGACCGCCCACTTGCTGGAAGTAGGTGAACTGGGTCACTTCCATGCCGTTCAGCCACACTTCCCAGCCGAGGCCCCATGCGCCGAGCGTGGGGTTTTCCCAGTCGTCTTCCACGAAGCGCACGTCGTTCTGCTTCAGATCGAAGCCGAGCGCTTCGAGCGAACCGAGGTACAGGTCGAGGATGTTTTCCGGCGCGGGCTTCAGCACCACCTGGTACTGGTAGTAGTGCTGCAGGCGGTTCGGGTTCTCGCCGTAACGACCGTCCTTGGGGCGGCGCGACGGCTGCACGTAGGCCGCCCGCCACGGCTCGGGACCGATTGCGCGCAGGAACGTGTGAACGTGGGAGGTGCCCGCGCCGACTTCCATGTCGATCGGCTGGAGCAGCGCGCAACCCTGCTTGTCCCAGTAGGACTGCAGCGTCAGGATGATTTGCTGAAACGTGAGCATGAAGTGCCTTTCGGGCATGAAGGCCGTGCCGCAGGCGCCGGGGCGCGCGAGACGGCCGTGGAGCAAAGTGCTAAACCATCGATTTTAACGGAAAGGGCGGGCGGTGCGGGTTTTTGGGGGCCGGGGCCGGAGGGCGGCGTCGGGTGGTGTTCTGGCCGTTTCACGCAGGTGTGGTTTGCACACGCTTTGGTCAGCGGCGCTCGTAGGCATGTCTTTCTCTGCGGCGGATCAAGTCCGCGCTTAACGTCTGCGTTTTCCTACGCAATCTCAGCGAGCGCCGATAGCCTATCCCGATAGCCGCTTGATATCTTCCATAAACATTCAGCATGACTTATTGATCAATGTTTATTGAGGGGCTTCCGATGATTGACCTGGGCTTGCGCGTGCGGACTGATTCTGGTTGCTTGCTGGTCAACTCGCGAACGCGCGCCGGTGGGCTCCAACGTCTTGCTGCTGGGAGTGCCGCTGTTTGCGTGACGCTGCTGCCCTGTCTATCCCTCGCGGATGACATCGGCTACAGCTATGACGCGGTAGGCAGGTTGACCGCGGTGACCGTTGCGGGCAATACCGCGTATTACGACTACGACGCCGCCGGCAACATCACCGCGATCCGCCGGCAGGGCAGTGTCACCGCTACGCGCGCGGACGAAGCGTCGCACGCTACCTCTGCTCAGATGTCAGCGGAGTGAGCCGTCCGTTGCTTTCCCCCTCTTCTGTCCGTGATGCTTCCATGCGAATGACCCATTGTGCCGGCGTGCGCCGGCCTGCCCTGCAGCGTCCGTTTTTGCTGCTGCTGTTTGTTGTCCTGTCCTGCTTCATGGCACCGCGCGCGCAGGCGGATTGTGCGTCGAAGTACAGTGCCGCGGGTGCCTACCCGGCCGATCCACTCTGTCCGCTGAAGGCCGCAGCGGCCGATTTTGGCGGGATGGGCGGGTACGTCTGCGGCGATATTGGCGAAATTGCGACCTACTGCGGTGGTCCCGCCGCCACCGATACGAACGAGCCCGCGTCGGCTGAGGGCAGCATGCCCGATGACGGCCAAAACTGTGCGTCCGATGCCACGGCGGGTTGCGGCGCCGGCACGTCCGGTGCAGATCCGGTCAATCTCTACACCGGCCAGTTCTACCGCTTCGCCCATGATCTGGCGGTCGCCGACATCATCCCGCTGGATCTTGCGCGGGTGTATCGAAGCGGAGCTTATGACGCCGTGGGACGGCCGCTCAGTGGTGCGTTCGGCATCGGCTCAAGCTTTGCTTACGACACGATCCTCGCCATGAGCACGGACAGAAAGCGCCTGGAGCTGCGCCAGTCCACCGGCATCCGGGTGCCGTTTACTCCGCGCGCGGGCACCAACGGCAAGGGCTGGGACGACCTCACCAGTCCTGGCGAGTACTACCGCGCGCGCATCGACGCGAGCGGCACTTCCGGCATGACCCTCACCCTGCGCGATGGTCGCGTGCAACAGTTCACTACGATCGGCGGCATCTACCGCCTGAGCCGTTTGCAGGACCGCAACGGGAATGCGGTGGTGATCGCCCGCGACGGCACGACGGGTGCGGTGACCGGCATCACGAGCCCGGGCGGCCGCGTGCTGAAGTTCTCGACCATCACAGGCAGCCGTGGTACTCCGCTGATAAGCCGCATCACCGATCCGCTGAACCGGCAGGTCACGTATCAGTACGACAGTCAGGACCGCCTCGTCCAGGTGACCGATGCCGGTGGCGGCGTGTGGAAGTACGGGTGGGACACGAAGAGCCGTCTGGTGAACGTGACGGACCCGGAAGGCAGCGTGCAGGTGACTAACGCCTATGACGACCGCGACCGCGTGGTGGGCCAGACGCTTGCCGACGGCAGCACGTTCGCCATGTCCTACACGGTCACAGGCGGCAAGGTCACCCAGACCGAAGTGACGGACCGGCGCGGCAGCATCCGCCGCCTGGAATTCGACGCGAACGGGCGGGTGGTGCGCAACACCTATCCGGCTGGGCAGCCACCGGACGCAGTCGTTCTGGATTGGCGACGAGCTGAGTTTTACGTTTCAGGACAACGACTGGGCACATCGTGTCCGTCAGTTTTCGATGTACCCGGAGAGCGGGCTCGATGAACTGACATACCGGCGTATCGGCGATGACGCGAGCGGCGACCGCTTCGTCCTGCGTGACGCGAACAACAATGTGATCGCGCTGACCGATGCGGACCAGCAGAGCCAGACAAGGTACAGCTATCAGCCGTACGGGGTGACTACGCAGGCGGGGGCGCCGGATGCGAACCCTCAGCAGTACACGGGGCGGGAGAATGATGGGACGGGGCTGTATTGCTATCGGAATCGGTATTACAGTCCGCAGACCGGGCGGTTCATCAGTGAAGATCCGATAGGCTACGCGAGTGGGCAGACGAATGCGTATGCTTATGTTGAGGGCAATCCAATTTCCTACACCGATCCAGAAGGGTTAGCACGCGGCGTACCTCTAACGGGCAATGAACCGGGCGGATTTAGACTGAACCCTAACGGGCTGGACGTCGACTATTTTGACGGCGCAGGAAATCTTTGTGCGCAATACCATGAGAGCCATGGAACTGCGCACGGCCATAATTTCGGCCCGTCGGGTAGAGATAACACCCATATTCCGATG
>NZ_DASXHA010000170.1:0-53072 GCF_036488795.1 Paraburkholderia sp. | reverse complement strand
TCCAACCCCTGCACCAACCCCAACCCCAACCCCAACTCCAACTCCAACTCCAACCCCTGCACCAACACCAACACCGCCCCCCACCCCCAGCCTCGCGCCTCCCCAGGCGGCCGCCGGCACGCCGCCATTACCCGCCGCGCCCCCTGCCGGCGCCCAACCCGTCCCGCTGTACCGGATGGAGGTGCCCGTCTATGCGGAAGTGCCGGAACTGGTGCGCATGCTGGGCGTCGAGCAGATCGGCACCTTCCACGACCGCCAGGGCTCCCAGGCGCTGCTCAGCGAGACAGGCGTGCTGCCGGCGTCATGGTCAAGGGTGTGGGGCGGTCACGCGACGCAAAGCAACGGCGGCGCAGTCGATCCTGAATTCAGCGGCACGTTCGGCGGCCTGCAAATCGGTCAGGATGTCTACTCAGATGTGACGTCTGGCGGGCATCGCAATCACTATGGCTTCATCCTCGGCTTTGCGCGCGCCCAGGGCGACGTGAGCGGCTTCGCACTCGGCTTTCCCAACTTCGCAGCGGGCCACCTGTCTGTCAACGCGTACACCGCGGGCGGCTACTGGACACACGTCGGACCCGGTGGCTGGTACACGGACGCGGTCGCGATGGGCAGTACGCTGACGATCAGCCCCATGTCGTTCGAGAACGTCGGCGCAACCACGCACGGCCACGAAGAGACGGCGTCGTTCGAAGCCGGCTTGCCGATTCCGTTGCCGGCCAATCTGCGGCTCGAGCCCCAGGCGCAATTGATCTGGCAGCATACGTCGATCGACTCGCTCGACGACGGCATCTCGAGCGTGTCGTTTCATTCGGCGGACGGCGTGATCGGCCGCCTCGGCTTGCGCCTCGAAAGCAGGTTCGAGGGTGGCGGTGCCACCTGGGAGCCGTACTTGCGCGCGAATCTATGGCGCTACTTCAACGGCACGGATACGGTGACGTTCGCCAATACCACGTCCATTCCCACCAGTGTTCCTGCGACGGCCGCGCAGTTCGGCGTCGGGCTCGCGGCACGCGTCAGCACCCGCGGCAGCGTGTACGCAACGGCGGACTATACGACCAATATCAATGGAGCCCACCGCAGCGTCGTCGAAGGCAACGTCGGCGTGCGCTGGTCGTGGTGATTTCAAAACTGATGCCGGATGCCCGATGCCCGATGCCCGATGCCCGATGCCCGATGCGCGACATCGTGCCTAACTGCGCGCGCTTCTACGCGACGGAACGGCCGCTGGCGCGCTGTAGAGGCGCGTCGCCCGGATTCCCGTAGCTAAACCCGCGCCCCACGACAGAACCGCCGCGCGTGAGCACACTGGACCGCGCTTCTGAGTGCCGCCCGTTTTTGTTATCGTGTGAAGGTTGGCCGCTCGGCGCAGGACGGGATCTCCCGCCGCACCTGAAGTCAGTCAACGGCGTGCTGGTGAGACGTGTTACTTTGCGTCGCACGGGCCGCGCCCAATACAACGACGAGACGCCCGCCTCACCCGATATCTCCGCCCCTGTTTCACGCTACAACGATTCCATGAGCACCGCCGCCCTTCCCGCACGCCGCGCGCCCGACAGCTTTGCCGTCCTGACGATGATTGTGCTTTGCGCCATCTGGGGCCTGCAGCAAGTCGCCATCAAAAGCACCAACACGGCGCTCCCACCGGTCTTTCAGGCTGGACTGCGCTCGGCGATGGCCACCGTGCTGGTATGGGGCTGGGCGCGCGCCCGCGGCACGCCGCTATTTCGCGACGACGGCACGCTGGGCGCGGGACTGCTCGCGGGCATCCTGTTCGCCAGCGAATTCGTCTGCATTTTTCTGGGACTCACGCTCACCAGTGCCTCGCGCATGGCGGTGTTTCTGTACACCGCGCCGTGTTTTACGGCTTTGGGGCTGCACTGGTTCGTCGAGGGCGAGCGGATGCGGCGTATCCAGTGGGCGGGCATCGTCGTGGCCTTCGCCGGCATGACGCTTGCGTTTGCGGACGGCTTCACGCGCACTCATAGCGGCGCGAGCCACGCTGCGACGCTCGCAGGTGTGACGGGCGATGCCCTCGGCGTGCTGGGCGGTATTGCGTGGGCCGCGACGACCGTGGTCGTGCGCGCCACACGGCTCGCGCATTCGAGCGCCAGCAAGACGCTGTTCTATCAGCTGGCGGTATCCGCGGTGGTGTTGCTCGCGCTGGCGGCAGGTCTGGGTCAGATGCGAGTGGAGACGGTCACGCCGCTCGCGGTAATCAGCCTCGGCTATCAGGCGATCGTTGTCGCATTCGTCAGCTATTTGACCTGGTTCTGGCTGCTGACCCGCTATATCGCGTCACGCCTGTCCGTGTTCTCGTTTCTGACGCCGCTCTTTGGCGTCACCTTCGGCGTGCTGCTGCTGGGCGAGTCGTTCAGTGTGCGGTTCTTGCTGGCCGCGCTGCTGGTGCTGACGGGGATCGCGCTGGTCAATGCGCCGGTGCGGCGCGTGGCTGCCTGAACGAGCTGAAACGGGTCCGGTGCGCGACTGATCGCGCGGACGAAACCACGCACGACACCGCAACCCTGTAGAGAACACTCAGCCCGGCGCATGCCCCGGTGCCGCTGCGCCCGCTCGCGACGCCTGCACGATCTGCGCGACGCGCACGTATTCGTCGACGGGCACGTCTTCGGCGCGGCGTTGCAAATCGAAGTGGATCGACTCGAAATCCACCGTGTCGCGAAACGCGGCCAGCGTGTTGCGCAGCATCTTGCGGCGCTGCGAAAACGCTGCCGTCACGACTTCGCCGAGCACGCGCTCGTTGACGTCAGGCAGTTCGTGCAGTTCGTAGGGAATCATCCGCACAATGGCTGAATCGACCTTGGGTGGCGGCTGGAAAGCCTCAGGCGGCACGTCGAGCTGTTTGTCGATCACGTAGCGGTACTGCAGCATCACCGACAACCGGCTGAACGCCTTGCTGCCCGGCTCCGCAATCATGCGTTCGACCACTTCGTTTTGCAGCATGAAGTGCTGATCGATCACACAGTGCGCGAACGACGTCAGATGAAACAGCAGCGGGCTCGAAATGTTGTACGGCAGATTGCCGACAATGCGCAGCGTCGGCTTGTTCGGTGACGCGCCCGCTTCGTCCGGTTGCGCCAGTGAGCCGAAGTCGAAGTCGAGCGCATCGCCCGAATGCAATTGCAGCAGATCGCCGAACCTGTTCTTCAGACGCACGATCAGGTCGCGATCCAGCTCGACCGCATGCAGCGGCGCCTCGGGCGTTGCGAGACGCTCGATCAGCGGTTCGGTGAGCGCGCCGAGGCCCGGCCCGATCTCGACCATGCGTTCGCCGCGTTGCGGGCGAATCACGTCGACGATCGAATCGATCACGCCCATGTCGACCAGAAAATTCTGTCCGAAACGCTTGCGCGCGAAGTGACCCTGGTGCTGTCTGCTGGTGGACATCGAAAGACGCTAAAAAGAGGAACGAAAAAATCAGGCTGCGCGACGGTGGCGCGCCATCGAAACGGCGGTGTCGATTGCTGCGATCAGGCTGCCTGCGTCCGCGCGGCCGGTGCCCGCGAGGTCGAGCGCCGTGCCGTGATCAACGGAAGTGCGAATGATGGGCAACCCGAGCGTGACATTGATGCCTTCGCCGAAGGTTGCGTACTTCAGGACCGGCAGGCCCTGGTCATGAAACATGGCCAGCACGCAATCCGCTTCGTTCAGGTAACGCGGCTGGAACATCGTGTCGGCCGGATACGGGCCGCGGGCGTCGATGCCCTCGTCGTTCGCGAGCTTCAATGCGGGCGCGATCACGTCGATCTCCTCGTGCCCTAGATAGCCGTTTTCACCCGCATGCGGGTTCAGGCCGGTCACGAGGATGCGGGGCGCCGGCAAACCGAAATGGTGGCGCAAGTCGTGCTGGATGATGCGCAGCGTGCCGACCAGGCCCTCGATAGTCAGCGCCGCCGACACATCCTTCAACGGCAGATGGGTCGTCGCCAGCGCGACGCGCAGCGGGCGTTGGCCGGTGCCGGCCAGCATCATCACGACGCGCGGCGTATGGGTTCGTTCAGCCAGATATTCGGTGTGGCCGGTGAAAGGAACACCGGCGTCGTTGATGGTGCTTTTTTGCAGCGGCGCCGTGACGATCGCATCGAACCGGCCCGCCACTGCGCCATCAATGGCGCTGTCCAGCAGGTTCAGCACATACCGGCCGTTGGCCGCGTCGAGCTTGCCCGCCTGCGACGGCACGCCGAGCGGCTCGTGCTGCACCCGCACCTGGCCGCCATGGCCGCCGCGTTCATGGGCCGCGCCCGTGAGCACCGCCCAATCCACGCCGACCGCGCGAGCCCGCTCAGCGAGCAGGCCGGCGTCGCCCAGCACGATGAACTGCGCGCCGGGCCAGTGGGCCGCCGCACCCGCCAGCGCCTGCGCGGTCAGTTCGGGACCGACGCCGGCGGGTTCGCCGGTCGTGATCGCGATCTGCAGCTGGGCGTCGGACGGTTGGGCAGCGCTTGTCATGGTGATTACTGCAGGTTCGGCTGGTTGACCTTGACGTCGACGTACGCGGTATCGCGCAATTCGCGCAGCCAGTCGGCGTAAGCCTGCTCCGCCTTGCGCTGACCGATGGCCTGGCGCGCCAGATCCATTTGCTGCGCAACCGAACCTTCGGCGTCGCGACGGCCCAGCACCTGGATCAGGTGGTAGCCGTATTCGCTGCGGACCGGTTCGCTGATCTGGCCGTCTTGCAGGCTGTTCATGGCACGCTCGAATTCCGGCACGGTTTCGCCCGGGCTGATCCAGCCGAGGTCGCCGCCTTGCGACGCGGAACCGTCTTGCGAATACGTCCGTGCGAATTTGGCGAAGTCGCCGCCTTCGGCGATTTCACGCTTGATTTCCTGCAACTTCTGACGCGCTTGCGGCTCCGACATGCCGTCGCCGACGCGCAGCAGGATGTGGCGCACGTGCGTCTGCACGAGCTTGGTCGAATCGGCGCTGGCCGTGCCCTGGCCGGCGCGGCGCTCGACCAGGCGCATGATCTCGAAACCGTCGTTGGTGCGAATCAGGTCCGGATTCACCTGGCCCGGACGCAGCGACGCGGCTGCTTTCACGAACTCGGGCGCAAGCTGCGTGGTGGACTGAAAGCCCATGTCGCCGCCCTTGGCGGCATCAGCCGCTTGCGAATCCGACTTGGCGAGCTTCTCGAACTTCGTGTCGCCGCTGGTGGCCTGTTGCAGGATGGCCTGCGCCTTCTGCTCGGCCGCGACGATATCCGACTCCACCGCGTTGGCCGGCACCTTGATGAGAATGTGTTCGAGATGCAGGTCGCTCGTCAAACCGACGTTCGGCCCACGCTGGCTGGCGATGTAGTTGGCGACTTCCGCGTCCGACACCGTCACCTTGCTGTCCACCTCTTTTTCACGCAGACGCGACAGGATCAATTCCGTGCGGGCGTCGCGCTGGAAGGTGGACCAGGGCACACCTTGCGACTCGATCCGCGAGCGGTACACGTCGAGCGGCAGGTTGTTTGCCGCGGCAAGCCGTTCCAGGGTTTTCTGCACAGCCGCGTCGTCGACGGTGATGCCGTCTTCCTTGGCCTTCTGCAACTGGATGCGTTCCAGCACCATCTGGTTGAGCACCTGCTGGCGCATCTGGTCGACCGGCGGCACCGGCGCGTTCTGCTGCTGCAGGCGGTGCGCGATCAGCCCGGTGCGCTCGTCGAGCTCGCGCTGCGTGATGACGCCGTCGTTCACGACTGCGGCGATCGTATCGATGGTCTGACCGTTGCCGGCGGCGGCCTGAACCTGCTGCGCGCCTGCGTTGGGAAGATCTTGCGCCTCAACGGGCGCGACCGACAGAAAAGAGGCAGCGGCGACGAGACCGGCCGTCAGCATTGCCAAGCGAAACTTTTTCATGATTCCCACAGATACTCCAATGATGTCGGGCGCGCCCCGCCCGTCTTTGCGCATTTTATAGGTGATCGGATGGCCGTCATTCGTAATTGGTGAAACGTGCCTCCGGCGCCGGATTCGGCGGCAGCGGCGTGTATCCCGGCACGCCTGAGCGGAATGCCTGAATCAAGCCGTTATCCACGCTCGACAAGCCCTTGAACGTGATCTGCGCGAGCACCCGCGTCCCCTGGGTCGGCAATCCCAGGTTGTTGACTCCATCCGCATAACGCTGAATGCCGATACCGAGCACCCAGCAGTCCGCGTCGTATTGCAAACCGAGCAGGCTGTCGACGATCGCGTGCCCCTGCAGATCGTAGTTAATGCGCGCCACACTATACACGTGGTGCGTCAGCGGCCACTGCGCGGACACGGTGATCTGATTGACAGGCGTGTTGTCGAGCGTCGTATCGGCACGCGTGTATCGATAGGCCATGTTGATCACCTTGCCCGACTCCGGACTGAAACCGAAGCCGATACTGCTCTGGGTCAAGCGGTTATTGTCTGCATTATATTGGACCGCGGTTTCCGACGCGAAACCCGCCCCGAGCTTCAGCGACGCGCCGGCAATCAGGTCCGAGTGCGTGGCCTGCGCGGGGGTCTGCGTCGGCAGCAGCGTGACGCGCTGATCCTGGAAGTAGTACTGCTGCGCGAGCACGAAGCGCGCACGTTCATCGCCGGTTGCCGGGTTGATGAAGCGGGTGGTGATGGCCGCCGTCAGACGGTTCGCATCCGCAATCCGGTCATCGCCGACGAAGGTGTTCGGCGTGAAGATTTCGGCGAGACCGAAGTCCGCGTCCGCCGTGTCGAACAACGGCGCAAAGTTCTGGTTGTGATACGGCGTGTAGACGTAGTACAGCCGCGGCTCGAGGGTCTGAATGTAGTCCTGGCCGAACAGCCGCACCGAGCGCTCGAAGATCAGGCCGGTGTCGAACGAGAAGGTCGGAATCGACTCGGTGAAGTTCTTCGGCTGGCCCGCGGGCGACCCTGTGCCGATGTTGCTCAGGTCGTACGACGCGAAGTGCCATTGCACCTTCGGCGTGACGAAGTAACCCGGCCCCACCAGCGAATACGACACGTACGGATCGAAGACGACACGATCGCCCTGGGTCGCGTCCGGCGTAGTGATGCTAAAGCGCGAGAAGTCGGCCATCGCGCCGTAATCGAAGCCGTCGACGTTGTACTTCGAATACTTGACGTTCAACTGCGGCTCACGCCCGTACGGCGCCACCGACGGCGTCAGCGTCTGCCAGTGCTGCTCGCGCGCCAGCACCGACCACGGGCCGTTGTTGTACGTCAGGCCGGCTTCCTGCTGGTACAGCAGCTGCGTACCGTTGAGAATCTGGCTGGAGGCCGAACCAAGGTCTTCCGGAAACGTGTTGTCCGAAACCTTGTTGTAGTAAATGTAGCCGCCGAAGCCGTTACCGAAGTTCTGGTTATGCTGGATGAACAGCGCGTAACGGTTGGTCTTCGTGATCGCATCGTCCGGCAGGAAGATGCCGGTGATCGAACCCGAGTAAGTCGGCGACAGGTAGCGGAACGTCGCGTCCGTCTCGACACCGCGCTTCGAGATGATCTTCGGTGTCAGCAGCAGGTCGCGATTCGGTGCGATGTTGAAGTAATACGGCAGGTCCAGCTCGAAGCCGTTGGTCGAGCCGAGCGAGAAGGTGGGCGGCAGGAAGCCGCTGCGCCGGTCGCCCGACAGCGGAAACGACAGCCAGGGCGAGCCGAACACCGGCACGCCCTCGAAAAACAGCACGCCATTGTGGGCCACGCCTTCGTCGGCGCCGGTGTCGAAATCGAACTCACTGCCCCGGATGTACCACGCCGGATTGCTCTCGCACTGACACGCGGTGTAGGTGCCTTGCGAGAACACCGAGCGCTCGTTGTCCAGCAAGTCGACCCGCGTCGCGCTGCCCGAACCGCCCGTCATGTTGAAGCGATACTTCGGCGCGGTCATGTAGCCTTCGCTCGAATCGACCTGCATGTGCGCCTCAGGTCCCACGAACGACGCCCCGTTGTTGTCCACGTGCACGTTGCCGTACGCGTCGGCCATGTCGGTGTCCTGATCGTAGTGCAGCGCGTCGGCCTTGATCGTGAAGGTCGGACGGCGCACTTCGGCAGAGCCTTTCGCGGCGAGATCCTGGTCGGTGGTGCCGTTGGTCGAATCGCCGAGCACGAAGGTTGCCGGCTTCTGGGCGGGATGCAGCGGATGTTCTTCGAGCTGCGGGGCGAGCCGCATGCCCCACGGCGCGTAGATAGGCTGTGCCTGCGCGGCGTCGCCCGACAACTGGGCGTGCACGAGCGCGGGCATCAGGCCCGGCACGGCGATCAACGCCGCGACAAGCCGCCTTTTGCGCGGCACGCCGCCACGAGAGGGGGTCGTTTGGGAAAGCTGTCTAGGCGGCATGTATCGTTTGGCGAATCGGCCCAACCGCCCGCTTTTTGCAGTCACGATCCGCCGCCTGGACAGCCGACTGTCAGAGTCTGCTGCCCATCCAGTCTCAAATCTGTCGAACAATGAGGCGGGCGGTGAAACGGAATGCGCGAAAGCCGGCGTGAGTCGCGTCAAAAAAGTCGTGGGGTATTATATGGCAAGACGTTGTCCCCCTGAATTTGCCTTACGGTTTTCATGACGCTGCCCCTCCCTCCGCACTCCCCCGACACCCGCCTGAATTTGCTGGCCAGCTGGCTGCACGGCCACGCGAACCGTTATGCACTCGACCTCGCAACCCTCGCGCCCGCCTCCAGCGACGCCAGTTTCCGGCGCTATTTCCGGATTGCCGATAAGAATGCGGAAGACGCCGCACCGGGCACACTGATCGCCGTCGACGCCCCGCCGCCGGAAAAGTGCCGCGAATTTGTGCAGGTCGCGCAGCTGCTGGGCGCGGCGGGCGTGCATGTGCCGCGCGTGCTGGAGGTGGATTTCGAGGCGGGCTTCATGCTCGTCACGGATCTGGGCACCGCGTCATACCTGAATGCGCTGACCGAGGGCAACCCTGAAAGCGCCCGTTCGCTGATGCGCGACGCGCTGGATGCGCTGATCCGCTGGCAGCTCGCGTCGCAGCCTGAGGTGTTGCCGCCCTTCGACGAAGCCTTCCTGCGCCGGGAAATGGAGCTGATGCCCGAGTGGTTCATTGGCCGCCATCTGGGCCGCGAGGTTGATGAGAAGACCCGCGGGCTGCTCGATCGCACCTTTGCGCTGCTGATCGCCAGCGCCCTGGCGCAGCCGCAAGTCTTCATGCTGCGCGATTTCATGCCGCGCAACCTGCTGGTGGATGCCGCGCCGAACCCGGCCAATCCGGGCGTACTGGATTTCCAGGACGCGGTATACGGTCCGATCAGCTATGACGTGGTGTCGTTACTGCGCGACGCGTTTCTGAGCTGGGACGAGGAATTCGAACTCGACTGCTTTGTGTACTACTGGGAACGCGCGAGGAAGGCCGGCTTGCCGGTCGACCCCGACTTCGGCGAGTTCTACCGCCAGCTCGAATGGATGGGCCTGCAGCGGCATATCAAGGTGCTGGGCCTGTTCTGCCGCATCAACTATCGTGACAGCAAGCCGCACTACATGAATGACCTGCCACGCTTCATCGGCTATGCGCGCAAGGTGGCTGCGCGTTACCGGCCGCTTGCGCCGTTCGCGAAGCTGCTCGACGAACTCGAAGGCCGCGCCAACGAAGTCGGCTACACCTTCTGAGCGCGCCGGCCCATGACGACGACCCTCACCAAAGCGATGATCTTCGCCGCCGGGCGCGGTGAACGCATGCGTCCGTTGACGGATCGCACCCCGAAGCCGCTGCTCGAAGCGGGCGGCAAACCGTTGATCGTCTGGCAAATCGAGCGGTTGGCGCAAGCGGGCATCCGGACTGTCGTGATCAATCACGCGTGGCTCGGCGAACGCATTGAAAGCGCGCTCGGCGACGGTTCGCGCTGGGGCGTGCAACTGCGTTACTCGGCGGAACAGGAAGCGCTGGAGACGGCCGGCGGCATCGCGCAGGCGCTGCCGCTCCTCGAAGACGGCGGCGCGAGCGAGATTTTTCTCGGCATCGCCGGCGACGTGTATACCGATTTCGACTACGCGTCCTTGCATGCGCAGGCCGCGCGGCTCGCCGCGCTGCCGCAGCCCGGCATGTATCTGGTGATGGTGCCGAATCCGCCGTTTCATCCGAAGGGCGATTTTGGCCTCGTCGACGGCGTGGTGTCGTCTGACTCGCAGCCGCGCTTCACCTTCGGCAGCATCGGCCTGTACGACACCCGCATGTTTCAGGATCTGCCGCGCGGCACCCGGCGCGCGCTCAGCCCTTACTATCAGGACACGGCGGCCCGCGGACTGGCTCGCGGTGAACTGTATGCCGGACCGTGGGACAACGTCGGCACGCCGGCGCAGTTGCAGGCACTGGACGAACGGCTGCGGCTCAAGGCTGCGGGATAACGCCCTCTCCCGCTCAGCGAACGCTGTCCGCGGCCGCTTCCGGTGCATCCTCGCTCGCTGCGGCACGTTGCTGCTGCAGCGCCCACATCTGCGCAAACAGGCCGCCTGCGCGAACCAGCTCGGCGTGGGTGCCGCGTTCGACGATACGCCCCTTGTCCATCACGATGATCTGCTGCGCATGCACCACCGTCGACAAGCGGTGCGCAATGATCAGCGTCGTCCGCTCCCGCGCAATCTGATCGAGTTCGTACTGGATCGCCCGTTCGGAGCGTGAATCGAGGGCCGAGGTGGCTTCGTCGAACAGCAGGATCGGCGGGTTCTTCAGGATCGTGCGCGCAATCGCCACGCGTTGCTTTTCGCCGCCGGACAACTTCAGTCCGCGCTCGCCGACCGGCGTGTCATAGCCCTTCGGTAAGCCTTCGATGAAGTCGTGGATATGCGCCGCGCGCGCCGCCGCAATCACCTCGTCGCGCGTCGCGCTGGGGCGGCCGTAGGCGATGTTGTAGTAGATCGAGTCGTTGAACAGCACGGTATCCTGCGGCACGATGCCGATCGAGGCCCGCAGCGAATCCTGCGTCACATCGCGAATGTCCTGACCGTCGACGGTGATGGCACCGCCCGTGGTCCGGTCCAGATCGTAGAAGCGGAACATCAGGCGGGCGAGCGTCGACTTGCCCGAGCCGCTATGGCCGACCACCGCCGTCGTGGTGCCCGCCGGAATCGTGAAGCTCACGTCATGCAGAATCTGCCGCGCAGGTTCATACGAAAAGTTCACGTGCTCGAAGCGGACCTGCGCGCCCTTGACCGCGAGCGCGGGCGCATCGGGCAAGTCCGGCACTTCCTGGGTCGCGCCGAGCAGCGTGAACATGCGATCCATGTCGGTGAGACTCTGCTTCAGTTCGCGATACACCACGCCCAGAAAATTCAGCGGAATATAAAGCTGCAACATGAAAGTGTTGATCAGCACCAGATCGCCGAGCGTGAGCCGCCCCGCCATCACACCCTGAGTGGCCCGCCACAGAATGAACACGAGGCCGGTGCCGATGATCGCCTGTTGCCCAAAGTTCAGCACCGAAAGCGAGTTCTGCGACTTGATCGCCGCGGCCCGATAGCGCTTCAGGTTTTCGTCGTAGCGGTGCGCTTCCCATTCTTCGTTGCCGAAGTACTTGACGGTTTCGTAGTTGAGCAACGAATCGATCGCGCGCGAATTGGCCCGCGAATCGAGGTCGTTCATCGTGCGGCGAAAATGCGTGCGCCACTCGGTCATCTTCACGGTGAAGGTCACATACACCGCAAGCGCGGCGAACGTGACGACGGCGTAATACGCCTCGTATTTCACGACGAAGAAGCCCAGCACGAGCCCCACTTCTACCAGCGTCGGCAAGATGCTGTAGAGCGAATACGAAATCAGTTGCGTAATGCCGCGCGTGCCGCGTTCGATGTCGCGCGACATGCCGCCCGTCTGACGTTCGAGGTGAAACCGCAACGACAGGGCATGCAGATGACGGAATACTTTCAGCGCAAGCTGACGCACCGCGCTTTCAGTGACCTTCGAGAAGAGGATTTCGCGCAGCTCGGTGAAGAGCGAGGTGGATAGCCGCACGACCGCATACGCCACCACCAGCAAGCCGACGCCGCCCAGCAGGACGATGCCCGGCGCATGCTCCGCGCGGCCGAGCGCGGTCAGATGCTGCACCGAAGCAAGATTGTCGACGATCCGCTTCATCACGATCGGCACGCCCAGATTGGCGACCTTCGCGCCGATCAGGCAGGTGAGCGCGAGCGTGACCCGTCCTTTGTAGGTAGCGAGGTAGGGCAGCAACGACAGGATCGTCTGCCAGTCGTTGCGCGGCTGGGTCGAGATTGGAGCGGGTTCGGAAGAGGCTGGGGAGCGGCGCATGGGGGATCGGCTGGGTGGGGGTGGAACAGACGGAGGCAGCAGCGTGGGCGCGAGAACCGGCAAACTGCGCCGCAACCGGCAACCGGTGAGCGTCTAGCAAACCGCGCGGCGTCGGGCAGGCATTTTGGTGCGCGACCCGGCTGGGCGCTTTCCCGTACAATTCCTGATCTCTATATTGTCGCAGAAGCCGGCTGGCGCCGCTTTTCATGGGCTGGCCGGTCGCCGGTCGACATGCCGTCGTGAAAATGCGCCTACGGGCCGAGCCAGATCCGACTCAACCGTTTCTCATGGGTGCCTCAATGACCGATCAACTGCAACTCCCGCAAAAATCGTGTGCACTGCGCGTCGTGCCGCAGCCGTCGGACGCCAATGTGCACGGGGACGTGTTCGGCGGCTGGATCATGGCGCAAGTCGACATTGCCGGTTCGATTCCGGCGAGCCGCCGCGCCAACGGTCGTGTGGCGACCATCGCGGTCAACTCGTTCGTCTTCAAGCAGCCGGTGTTCGTCGGCGATCTGCTGAGCTTCTATGCGGATATCGTCAAGACGGGCAACACCTCGGTCACGATCGAAGTGGAGGTGTACGCCCAACGCATGAGCCTCGCGGAAGAGGTCGTGAAAGTGACGGAAGCGACCCTCACCTATGTCGCCACCGACAGCGACCGCCGCCCGCGCGCGCTGCCTGCGCTGGACTAGGCTCGCGCCCAATCCGTGCGCAACAGGCCGAACTGCAGCAGATCGTGATGCTCGCCCTGCCAGAAACCGGCTTCGCGCGCCCGGCCCTCGTGCACGAAACCCAGCCCGCGCGCGAGCTTTAACGAAGCCAGATTGTCCGGATGAATCTGCGCTTCGATGCGGTGCAGCGCCATGGTCCCGAAACCCCAGTCGAGCGCCGCGGCGAGCGCTTCGGTCATCAGACCCGTGCCGCGCGCCGAGCTCGCCAGCTCATAGCCGACGCTGCAGGTCTGCCAGCCGCGATTCCATTTGAACAACCCGCACGAGCCGATCAGGCGAGCGTCGGATTTGCTTTGAATGCCCCAGCGCACACCCGGATTGGGCATCTCGCGCCAGCTGGCGAAAATCGCGATCAGCCGTTGCGCTTGACGCACGTCGATCATCGGATCGGCGCCGTACCAGCGCATGGCTTGCGCGTCGCCGTGAATGGCGAATAACGCGGGCGCATCGGTAGCAACGAGTTCACGCAGCAGCAGTCGATCGGTTTCGAGCGTGGGAAAGTCGCTCATTGAGCACCTGGCGGGTTCGGTCATGCGAGCGGCAATTCTACATGGCGCCTGCAGGCGCGCGGCCCGACGGGTGCACTACTCGTCGGGATTGACACGCGAAGTCAGCACATGGTCGGCCCATACCCCGTTGATCTTCAGATACGCGCGCGCCAGGCCCTCGCGCTCGAAGCCGAGCTTCGCCAGCAGCGCGCCGCTACGCGCGTTCTCGGGACGGTGATTGGCCATGATCCGATGCAACCGGTAGTGCTCGAAAACATGCTCGATCGCCGCGCTCAACGCTTCGCTCATCAAGCCTTTGCCTTCGTGGCGGCTGCCGATCGAAAACCCCAGAAAGCAGGCCTGAAATGGTCCGCGGACGATATTCGTGAAGTTGCACTCGCCGAGCAATTCAGCGTTGTGGCGCTCGCGCAGTTGCAGATGCAATGCGGAGCCGTTCGCCATCTGCTGCTGCATGGTGGCGAGCCGCTGCCGGGTGGCCGGCAACGTGTAGAATCCGTCGCCGCGGAACGGCTCCCACGGCTGGAGATGCGCGCGATTTTCGCTCTGGAATGCCAGTAGTGCCGCTGCGTCTTCAGGGCGCGGCATGCGCAGATGAACGCGCTCCGTGAAGATGCCTTCAGCAGGGAAGTCCGAGGTATTCAATTCGGGAGTCTCTCGCAGGATTGGAGCGTGCTCGCGCGTTACAGGCTCTTCTCGACCAGCGCGAGAAAGGCCGCCCGCTCGGCGGTCCCGGATACGCGAAAACGCTCCCACTCGGTGGCGACCCGAAGGTCCGCGAACAGTCCGGCAGCATCCTCGTGGAAATGCAAAAACGCTTTGCCTTGCCGATAAAAAACGCCAGGCCGAGGCTCCTTGAGTCTGTTCAACGCGCGGATCGAGCCGATCAGATCGGCGAGCGCGTCGATTGCCTTAGGCCCAGCGTGCTTCATCGGTTGAACTCCTGGCGCGAGGCGATTCAAAGGTGCTTGTAATAGAACGTCGTCGAGCAAAACTCGCCATCGGGCAGTCGAGCCGCATCGCGAGGCAGTCGCCTGTCCGCGACCACCACCGCGCTTCGCTCGCCGTCATCGTCAGACCATCACCGCCGCCCCGCCCTGCAACAAGCCTGGAATCGCATCACGGGGCATGGGTCTCGAGAAGAAGAAGCCCTGCATCTCATCGCAGGCGCGTTCCTTGAGGAAGTCCAGTTGCTCGGAGGTCTCCACGCCTTCCGCGATCACCTGCAATTTCAGCGAATGGGCGAGCGCGATGATCGCCGAGGTGATTGTCTCATCGTCGCCGGACATGCCGATATCCGACACGAACGAGCGGTCGATCTTCAACCGGTCGACCGGAAAGCGCTTCAGATAACTCAGGCTCGAATAGCCGGTGCCGAAGTCGTCGATTGCCAGCCCAATGCCGAGCGCGTGCAGCGAGTTCAGCATCAACACGGCTTCCTCGGCGTTGCGCATGATCGTGCTTTCGGTCAGTTCCAGTTCCAGATACTGCGGCTCGAGCCCGGTTTCTTCGAGCACCTGGGTGACCAGCTTCGCAATATCGTGCTGATGGAACTGGCGCGCCGACAGGTTCACCGACACGCGCGTCGGCGGCAGGCCTTCGTCCTGCCAGGCCTTGTTTTGCCGGCACGCCTCGCGCAGCACCCATTCGGACAGCGGGCCGATCAGCCCGCACTCTTCCGCGACCGGAATGAACGCCGAGGGCGGGATCAGTCCCGCTTCGGGGTCGCGCCAGCGCACCAGCGCTTCCATGCCGACGATCTGCCCCGTCACGAGATCCACCTGCGGCTGGTAGTGCAGCAGGAATTCGTTGTCGCGCAGCGCGCGCCGCAAACGGCGTTCGAGATTCAGCCGCGCGCCCGCCGCCGCATTCATCTCCGGCTGATAGAACTGGAAGGTATTGCGGCCCATGTCCTTCGCGCGGTACATCGCGAGGTCGGCCTTCTTCATCAGCGTTTCGGTGTCGTCGCCATCCTGCGGGAACAGGCTCGCGCCCATGCTGCAGCCCACGTACAACTCGGTGCCGTCGAGCCACACCGGTTCCGAGATCGCCGCTTTCACGCGCTCCATCCATGCGATCAGCGATTGCTCGTCGACCGTATCGGTCATGACGATCACGAACTCGTCGCCGCCATGCCGCGCCACGGTGTCGCTGGCCCGCGCACAGCGCGCGAGGCGTTCCGCGACCACGCCGAGCAGCCGGTCGCCGACACTGTGGCCGAGACTGTCGTTGACGTTCTTGAAGCCGTCGAGGTCGATGAACACCACCGCGACGCCCTTGTTGTGACGCCGCGCAATGATCAGCGCGTGCTCCAGACGGTCGCGCAGCAGGTTGCGGTTCGGCAGGCGCGTCAGGCTGTCGTAGTTCGCCTGATACTCGAGCTGCTCCTGATAGCGGATCAGATCGGTGACGTCGTTGATCACGCCGATGTGATGGGTGGTCTGGCCGTCCGCGTTCGGTACCGGCGCAATGAACAGCTGGTTCCAGAACAGCGCCCCATCCTTGCGATAGTTGCGCAGCACCGCGCTGACCTCGCGATTGAGCCCGAGCGACTGGCGGATCAGCGCAATGCCCTCCTGATCGCGGTCGTCGCGTTGCAGCAGGCGGCAATCGTGGCCGATCACTTCGGACGGGTCGTAACCGGTGATGCGCTTGAACGCCGGATTCACGTATTCGATCAGATTGCCTTCCGGCGTCGGCGCGGTGATCAGAATGGCGTTCACGCTCGCGTCGAGCGCGCGGCTTTGCAGCCGCAGCGCGAGGTCGGCGCGTTTGCGTTCGGTGATGTCGGTGTACGAGCCGAGCACGCCGATCACGCGGCCGTCGCTATCGGTAAACGGCAGCTTGCTCGTAATGGTGGTGCGATGCACGCCATCGATCAGCAGATCGAGCTCGAAGCTCATCTTCGGCACGCCGGTGCTGATCACCTCGTGGTCCAGTTTGCGAACGGTGTCGGCCAGCGAGCGCCACGGCAGATCGTGATCGGTCTTGCCCACCACCTGCTCGGGATAGGCCAGTCCGGCATCGCGCGCGAACGCCATATTGCAGCCCAGGTAGCGTGACTCCTGATCCTTCCAGAAGACCCGCTGCGGGATATTGTCGATCACTGTCTCGAGCATCTGGTTCGAGCGCTGCGCCTCGGCTTCGGCATTGATCTGCTCGGTGACGTCGTCGGCCAGCACGAAGATCGCCGGGCGGCCCATGTAGGTCAGCGAGTGGTACGAGATATCCGCGTTGATCGTCGTGTTGTCCTTGCGCCGGTGATGCCAGACACCGGCCATCGTGCGGCCGCGTTGTGGCGCCGCGTCGCTTCGCTGCAGGTGCGATTCGAGCCGGCCGACCTCGGCATGTGGGCGGATCGAGCGAATCGTCATCGCGAGAAATTCGCTTTCCGTGTAGCCGTACTGCTGGACGGCCGCCGCGTTGACCGCGAGAAAGCGCAGCGTGTCGCGATCGAAGATGTACATCGGCACGGGATGGGTGTCGAACAGGCCGCGAAAGCGCTCGTCGTCGCGGCGTAACGTCCGGGCATCGTGCAGCCGGGCGCGCGCCGCACTCTCGCGCGCGCCGAATGTGTAGATCAGAAGCGCGCTGCCTGTCAGCATGGTGAGGACGAGGAGCAGCATCGCGTGCTGGCTGTCACGGGTCGACGCCGCAAGCGACGCCTCCAGCGCGTGGTCGTCCTGCTGCCGCAACGCCGCGAGGCCCGCGTCCACGTGGCCCAGATCCATCGCCAGACGGGTATACGCCGAGGCCGCCCAGTCGCGTGGAGCGCCAGCCTCGCTGGCACGGCTACGCTCGAGTGCCGCGCCGATCTCGGTCTGCAGCGCGCGGCTGTCGGCGCTGACCTTGCCGAGCGCATGGGCCATCGGCGGATTGTCGGCCAGTTCGCCCGCCAGCGCCCGATCCAGTCCCGTCAGCGACCCCGCCATGGCGAGCGCCGCATCAGCCGGCCCCGGCTGCCCGGAAGTCTCGAAACGCCCTAGCGCCGCGAGGCCGTCATCCAGCGCGGCGCGGTAGGCATCCAGATTCTGCCGGATGCGGGTCGAACGCTGGGTGCGCAGATCCGCCTCGCGCTGCCCGCAAATTTGCGTGTAGGCGACGAACGCGTTCGCGCCGACCGCTGCGGCGACGACTGCCAGATTGATCAGCAGCCGCCTCGATAAAAAAGGAGTCATGGGTTCCGAACGTCGTTCGTTCTGCGGGCGGGAGCGCGCCAGGCGCCCGCTCTCGATGTGCCGTACAACACCGGCCTCTTCTGGAACTGCGGGTCCGTTACGCGCTAACCCATGGATAACGGCAACGTTCGGCCCGGCTTGAGGGGGAAAGTGAAAAATATTCGCGCGCGGCGCAGGCGGCACACCGCGGCCGCCTGCCTGGCGAGACCTACCCGGCCAGACCTACCCGGCCAGACCAAATTCCTTCATGGCCGGAACGAAGTCGTGGTTGCTCTCCAGCTTGCGCGACAGTTTGGCCAACACATAGCGCTTGAACGGGTCGAGGCGCGCCCACTGGTCGGCGCTCGGCGCGTGCAGACTGGCAAGATCGGCCTGATGGACGACACCGTCCGGCACCGCGTCCACCCGCCGCCATGCCGGGGTTTCTTCCGGTGTGAACCACTCCGGCTCGACGTTCGCGTGCGTGCGCAGCATTTCGAACAGTGCGTGGTCGAAATTCGGCTCGATCGCGGTGTCGTCTTCTACCGGAAAGCGCGCCAGCAGCTTGCGGTCCTCATACGGCAGCATCTGCCACTGAGCCAGCGAAACACGCAGTCCGAAACGGTCCAGATTGAAACGCACGGCCATTGGAATGTAGGTGAGATCCTCCGAAGACTCGACTTCGAAGTTGAACAACAGGGGCGCTTCGTTGAGTCCCATGGCAATGTCCTCTTTGATGGCAGGCAACACGCAAGGCCAGCTTGAGGTATTTTAGAACCTTATTTGCGCTGCGGCGGCGCGGCTTGCGCCGCTCGCGGTCGCGCCGGACGGCGCGGCAACGGGCCGTAGCGCCGGATGAGAAGGAGTCGAAGCTTGAACGAACTGGAAACTGCCGATCAACCAGGCGCCGTGGCACGTCAGGTGCGCCGGCACCGCGGCGACACGGTTGAGACGGTCACCGATCAGGTCGGCCAGGAATGGCCCGTCGCGCTGGTTTTCAACGGCATTTCGCACGCGGTGATGATGTGCACGCCGCGCGACCTGGAAGCGTTCGCCGTCGGTTTTGCGATTTCAGAAGGGATCGTCGAGCGCGGCAGCGACATTCAGGACATCGAGGTCGAACTGTTCAGTGGCGAATTGCCGCATGCCGAAGTGCAATTGCAAGTGGTGCAACAGGCCTTCGTCGCGCTGAAGGAGAAGCGCCGCGCGCTGGCCGGACGCACCGGCTGCGGCGTGTGCGGGATCGAAAGCATTGATTTGCTGGATCTGAAACCGGAGCGCGTGCCCGACACCGGTTTTCTGCAACGGCTCGCGCCCGATGCGATTGCGCGCGCCGCGCGCGAGTTGCCGGAGCATCAGGCGCTGACCCGTCTGACGGGCGGCTTGCATGCCGCCGCATGGTGCGATGCGCAAGGCGCGATCCGCATGGCCTTCGAAGACGTGGGCCGGCACAACGCGCTGGACAAGCTGATTGGCCAGCTGGTGCTGGACCGCGCGGACACGCAGGACGGTTTCGTCTTCCTGTCGAGCCGTGCGAGCTACGAACTGGTCCGCAAGGCCGCGCGCGTCGACGTGCCGATGCTTGCGACCATCTCGGCGCCGTCCTCGCTGGCGATTTCGATTGCGAGGCAAGCCGGCGTGCGGCTCGTCAGCTTCTGCCGCGAAACCAGCTACGTCGACTACGACACGCTGCAGCCGACGTAAGCGCCGCAAGCCTCAGTCGAACTGCCGGAAATCCGGCTTGCGCTTCTCGAAGAACGCCTTGAACGCCTCACGTGCCTCCGGCGCGAGCAGCATCTTGCCGAAGTGCACCGCCTCCTCGGTCATCTGCGTTTGCAGCTCGCGGTGGGCCGCGCGCTTCATCAGCTGCTTCGTGACGCGCAACGACGAGGCGGGCAGCGCCGCCAGCCTCGCTGCTTGCGCCAACCCGAATGCGTCGACTTCGGCGGCCGGCAGCAGGCGGTTCACGAAGCCCATACGATGCGCTTCCCGCGCATCGAACGCCTCGCCGAGCAGAAGCTTCTCAGCCGCCGCCTGATAACCGGCGACGCGCTGCAACAGCAGACTCGAGGCCGCTTCCGGACACAGTCCTAGCTGCGAGAACGGTAGCGAGAAGGTCGCCGTGTCGGCGGCATAGACCAGATCGCAGTGCAGCAGCAGCGTCGTGCCGACGCCCACCGCCGCGCCCGCCACCGACGCCACCAGCGGCTTCTCCGCCGAGCTGATGGCACGCAGGAACTGGAACACGGGCGACTGTTCGCCCATCGGCGGCGACTTCATGAAGTCTTCCAGATCGTTGCCGGCGCTGAAAATGCCGGGGCTGCCGCGCAGCACGATCGCGCGCACGGCGGCATCGGTCTGCGCCTCGACCAGCGCGTCGGCCATCGTCTGGTACATCGCGGCCGTAATCGCGTTCTTCTTGTCCGGCCGGTTGAAGGCAATCGTCAGCACGCCGTCTGCGCGCTCGACCAGAATGTCCATCGTCATCTCCTGTTAGTGCTGCCCGGTGCTGCTCAATACTTCCTGCTGCTGAATGGAAAACGGTTCGCATGCCGCGGCGGCCTGCGAACCGTTCAGTGGTCTTGACGGGACCATCAGGGCTGGCTTACAGACGCTCGATGATGCCTGCCGCGCCCATCCCCGTGCCGACGCACATGGTGACCATGCCGTATTTGTAGTTGCGGCGGCGCAGGCCGTGCACCACCGTCGACGCACGAATCGCGCCCGTCGCGCCCAGCGGGTGGCCCAGGGCGATCGCGCCGCCCAGCGGATTGATCTTCGACGGATCCAGACCCAGGTCCTGAATCACCGCCAGCGACTGCGCAGCAAACGCCTCGTTGAGTTCGATCCAGTCCATGTCCTCGATCTTCAGACCCGCGGCCTTCAGCGCAGCCGGAATGGCTTCCTTCGGACCGATGCCCATGATTTCCGGCGGCACGCCGCGCACTGCAAAGCTGACGAAACGGGCGAGCGGCGTCAGGTTGAATTCCTTCAGCATCTTTTCCGACACGACGATCAGCGCGCCTGCGCCATCCGAGGTTTGCGAGCTGTTGCCGGCCGTCACCGAACCCTTATTGGCGAACACGGTGCGCAGTTTCGCCAGGCCTTCCATCGACGTATCCGCGCGCGGGCCTTCGTCGAGCTTCACTTCGCGGGTCTTGACCTTCACTTCGCCGCTGGCGAGATCGGGGAAACGCTCGGTGATCGTGTAGGCGGCGATTTCGTCGTTGAACTCGCCGGCCTGTTGAGCGGCGATTGCGCGACGATGCGATTCGACCGAGAACGCGTCTTGCGCTTCGCGGCTGATCTTCCAGCGCTCGGCGACCTTCTCCGCCGTCAGGCCCATGCCGTAGGCAATGCCGATGTCCTCATTGCGATCGAAGATGTGCGGCGACATTGACGGCTTGTTGCCCATCATCGGCACCATGCTCATTGATTCGCAGCCGCCTGCGATCATCGCGTCGGATTCGCCGACGCGGATGCGGTCAGCGGCCATCGCCAGCGCGGTCAGGCCGGATGCACAGAAGCGGTTCACCGTGACGCCGCCCACCGTGTTCGGCAGACCGGCCAGCAGCGCGCCCATGCGTGCGACGTTCAGACCTTGTTCCGCTTCCGGAATGGCACAGCCGACGATAGCGTCTTCGATCACCTTGGTATCGAGGCCCGGCACTTGCGCCACAGCGGACCTGATTGCGTGGACCAGCAGTTCGTCCGGGCGCGTGTTCTTGAACATGCCGCGCGGCGCCTTGCCGATGGGCGTGCGACTCGCGGCGACGATGTAGGCGTCTTGCAATTGCTTTGTCATTTAATGCTCCTTTGTCACGGTCGGCCGGCGTTCGCGCTTTAGCGCCTGCTCCGGCCCCATGCGGTTCATCGCGGTTGCGCCGCGCGTCAGTTACGCACCGGCTTACCGGTTTGCAGCATGCCCATGATCCGTTCCTGCGTCTTTTGCGTGCCGAGCAGATCGACGAACGCGCGACGCTCGAGTTGCAGCAGCCATTCTTCGTCCACGAGGCTGCCCGCTTCGACGTCGCCGCCGCACACCGCTTCCGCGATCCGGCCGGCGATCAGGAAGTCATGCTCGCTGATGAAACGGCCGTCGCGCATGTTGACGAGCGACGCCTTGATCGTCGCAATCGCCGAACGCCCTGCCACCGGCACCTGCGTCGCGCGCAGCGGCGGGCGGTAGCCCGCGGCGGCCAGCGCACGCGCTTCCTTCTTCGCGACGTCGAGCAGTTCGAACACGTTGAAGACGATCGTGTCGGACGGTTTCAGATAACCCATGGCGCGGGCGTCGAGTGCCGAGGCCGAAACCTTCGCCATTGCCGCGTTTTCGAACGATTTCTGCACGAACTTCAGCAGGTCGCTGGTCGCGCCCACTTGCATCGCCGCTTCCGCCCCGCGCAGCGCCGCTTCCTTCAGGCCACCGCCGGCGGGCACCAGACCCACACCCACTTCAACCAGACCCAGATAGCTTTCGATGTGCGCCACACGCTTCGCGCTATGCAGCGCCAGCTCGCAGCCGCCGCCGAGCGCGATGCCCGACACGGCGGCAATGACCGGCACGTTCGCATACTTCACGCGCAGCATGCCCTGCTGGAATTTCTTCACGAATGGCTCGATGCCCTTCGCGCCGCCCGTCATGAACGCGGGCAATGCTTCTTCGAGGTTCGCGCCCGCCGAGAACGGACCGCCCGGCGTGCCGAGCTTGAGCGACGTGGGCTGCCACACCACGAGACCCTTGTATTCCTTCTCGGCCAGTTCGATGGCCTGCGTGAGACCGTCGATCACCGACGGTCCAATCGTGTTCATCTTGCTCTTGAACGACACGATCAGGACGTCGTTCTCGCCGGCACGGTCGTCGACCCAGGCGCGCACTGCGTCCGTTTCGAACAGCGTCTTGCCGTAGGTTTTCGGATCGGCACCGGTCTCGCCGACGAGCGGCGCGCGGAACACCTGCTTCTCGTAGACGCTCAAGGACGAGCGCGGCACGAAAGTCTTCAATGCGGGCGACCACGAACCTTCGTTGCTGTGCACGCCGCCCTTCTCCGCAACCACGCCTTCCAGCACCCACGACGGCAGCGGCGCGTTCGACAGTGCCTTGCCTGCGGCGATGTCTTCCTGCACCCATTCGGCGACCTGCTTCCAGCCGGCCGTCTGCCAGCCCTCGAACGGGCCTTCGTTCCAGCCGAAGCCCCAGCGGATCGCGAGATCGACATCACGCGCGTTGTCCGCAATCGACTCCAGATGCACGCCGATGTAATGGAACACGTCGCGGAAGATCGACCACAGGAACTGCGCCTGCGGATGCTCCGATTCGCGCAGCAGTTTCAGACGCTCTGCCGGCGGACGCTTCAGGATGCGGCCCACCAGTTCGTCGGCCTTCGCGCCGCCGTCGACATACGTGCCCGTCTTCGGATCGAGCACCTTGATCGCCTTGCCTTCCTTCCTGTAGAAGCCGGCGCCGGTCTTCTGACCGAGCGCGCCCTGCTTCACGAGTTCGGCCAGCACCGCGGGCGTTTCGTAGACCGGGAAGAACGGATCGTCCTTCAGCGTGTCCTGCATTGTCTTGATGACGTGCGCCATGGTGTCGAGACCGACCACGTCAGCGGTGCGGAAGGTTGCCGACTTTGCACGCCCCAGGCGCGCACCCGTCAGGTCGTCCACTTCGTCGAAACGCAGACCGAATTTGGCAGCTTCGGTAATGACCGCGAGGATCGAGAAAATACCGACGCGGTTGGCGATGAAGTTCGGCGTGTCTTTGGCACGCACGACGCCCTTGCCGACCACGCTCGTCAGGAAGGATTCGAGTTGATCGAGAATTTCCGGACGCGTCGAAGCGGTCGGAATCAGTTCGACCAGATGCATGTAGCGCGGCGGATTGAAGAAGTGCACGCCGCAAAAGCGCGCCTTCAGCTCATCCGGGAAACCTTGCGACAGATCGGTAATGGACAGCCCCGACGTGTTGGTCGCGAAGATCGCGTTCGGCGCGATGTGCGGCGAAACCTTCTTGTACAGGTCGTGCTTCCAGTCCATCCGTTCGGCGATGGCTTCGATCACGAGATCGCACCCGGCGAGCTTCCCGATGTCATCGTCGTAATTGGCGGGCTGGATGTACTGCGCGTCGTCCTTCACGCCGAACGGCGCCGGCGACAGCTTCTTCAGATTCTCGATCGCCTTGAGTGCGATCGCGTTCTTGGGGCCTTCCTTGGCGGGCAGGTCGAACAGCAGCACGGGCACCTTGGCGTTGATCAGGTGCGCAGCGATCTGCGCGCCCATCACGCCGGCGCCGAGCACGGCTACCTTGCGAATGATCAGATTGCTCACGTCGTTCCTCCGGGGGAGTTATGCGGTGTCGCGAATTCGCGAATGATTGGCTGGGAGGAGCGCCATGTGGGCGACGCGCAGCTTGCACGAACGCACCCCCATGGCGCTTGCCGGAATGGCTTAGAACAGCGCTTCGTCGACTTCCATCAGCGACTTCGAACCGGCGCGGGCCTGGCGAATCGTCATGGCGGTTTCGGGCAGCAGCCTGGCGAAATAAAACCGCGCGGTGGCGAGCTTGGCCTTGTAGAACGGATCGCCGGACGCTTCCTTGTCCAGTGCGATGCGTGCCATACGCGCCCAGAAATACGAGAACACCAGATGACCGACGGTGCGCAGATACGGCACAGCCGCGGCGCCGACTTCGTCCGGGTTCTGCATCGCCTTCATGCCGATTTCCATGGTCAACTTCTGCACCTTGTCACCAATGTCGGCGAGCGGGTTCACAAATTCCTGCATTTCCGGCTTGATGCCTTCGGCTTCGACGAATTCCGTGACCAGCTGGCCGAACTTCTTCATCTTCGCGCCCATGTCGCCGAGAATCTTGCGGCCCAGCAGGTCGAGCGCCTGAATGGCGTTGGTCCCTTCGTAGATCATGTTGATACGCGCGTCGCGCACGTATTGCTCCATGCCCCACTCGGCGATGAAGCCGTGGCCGCCGTAGATCTGCATGGCGTGATTGGTACCTTCGAACGCGTTGTCCGAGAGGAACGCCTTGAGGATCGGCGTGAGCAGCGCGACCAGATCGGCGGCTTCCTTGCGCACCGCTTCGTCAGCGTGCGACAGTTCCTTGTCGATATGCAGCGCGGACCAGTACGAGAAAGCGCGGGCGCCTTCCGCATAGGCCTTCTGCGTCAGAAGCATACGGCGCACGTCCGGATGCACGATGATCGGATCAGCCGCTTTTTCCGGCGCCTTCGGACCCGTCAGCGAACGCATCTGCAGACGCTCTTTCGCGTACGTGAGCGAGTTCTGATACGCCACTTCCGTCAGACCCAGGCTCTGCATGCCGACGCCCAGACGCGCCGCATTCATCATCACGAACATGGCGTTCAGGCCTTTGTTCGGCTCACCGACCAGCCAGCCCCTGGCGTTGTCCAGGTTGATCACGCAGGTGGCGTTGCCGTGAATGCCCATCTTGTGTTCGATCGAGCCGCACTTCACGCCATTGCGCTCGCCCGGCTCGCCCGACGCGTTCGGCACGAATTTCGGCACGATGAACAGCGAAATGCCCTTGGTGCCTTTCGGCGCATCCGGCAGGCGCGCGAGCACCAGATGAACGATGTTCTCCGCGAGGTCGTGTTCGCCGCTGGAGATGAAAATCTTCGTGCCGCTGATGGCGTACGAGCCGTCGCTGGCCGGTTCGGCCTTGGTGCGCAGAATGCCCAGGTCCGTGCCGCAATGCGGCTCGGTCAGACACATCGTGCCGGTCCAGGTGCCGGACACCAGCTTCGGCAGATACGTCTGTTGCAGTTCCGGCGTGCCGTGCGCATGCAGGCACTCATAGGCGCCATGCGAGAGACCCGGGTACATGGTCCACGCCTGATTCGCCGAGTTCAGCATTTCATACAGCGCGTTGTTGACGAACGCAGGCAGGCCCTGGCCGCCGTACTCCGGATCGCAACCCAGGGCGGGCCAACCGGCTTCGACGTATTGTGCGTAGGCTTCCTTGAAGCCCTTCGGCGTGGTCACGACGCCGTCGCCGACGTACGTGCAGCCTTCCTGGTCGCCGCTGTGATTGAGCGGGAACAGCACTTCGGAGCAGAACTTGCCGGCTTCTTCGAGCACCGCGTTGATCGTGTCGGCATCGAGATCCGCGTGCTTCGGCATCTGCCTGATTTCGGCTTCGACGTTAAGCAGTTCGTGCAACACGAATTGCATGTCGCGCAACGGCGCGGCGTACTGTCCCATGACTCTCTCCAAAGTTTGACTGGAAGCCAGGCTGTCAGTCGAGTCCGTGAACGGGCTCTTTCAGCGCCGCAGAATCTCTTTGGATCGCGGCCCTGCTAACGGCTTTCGCTTTGATACGAAATAATCAGTTTTTCCAGCGCGGCCCACGTGAGGCGTACTGCATCCGGCAAGTGCAGGAAGCGTGCATCGTGATGCAGACCGAGCGTGAAGCTATACAGTTCGAACAGCATCAGCGCCGGATCCGTATCCGCACGCAGATGCCCTTCTTCCACCGCCTGCGAAATGGCCCGGGTAAGCGCGGCACGCCACATCGTCACGCTGGACACCAGCTGCTCGCGCACCTGGCTGTCCGCGCGGTCGTCGTACTCGACCGCACCGCTGATGTAGATGCACCCCGTCGTCACTTCCTGGATGCGCTTCTCGATCCAGCGCGAGATCATTGCGCGCAGCCGCGGCAACCCGCGCGGTTCGCGCAGACTCGGGAAGAACACCTCGTCTTCAAAACGACGGTGATATTCGCGCACCACTTCCACCTGCAAGTCTTCGCGCGACCCGAAGTGCGCAAACACCCCGCTCTTGCTCATCTGCATGCGCTCGGCCAGCAGTCCAATCGTCAGACCTTCGAGTCCGTCGCGGCTTGCGAGATCAAGTGCTGCTTCGAGAATTGCGGCTCGCGTCTGTTCGCCTTTTCGCATAGCTGTTTTACCGTTCTTGTGTGACCGAAAGAAAAGCGAACGGCCGTACTATTATTGAGTGCTGCCGTCCGCGAAACAAGGACTTTATTAGAAACCGGTTTCTAACCGGAGCAGTAATTTTGCGGCATCCGTCAATCGGACGAGGGAGATTTTTTAGAAGCGTTTGCCTTCCCGTGCGGCTTGCCACTCAGGGTTGCGTCAAGGCATGGCGCAAGCCGGGGGTTTGCCCTGGGCGCTCGGGCAGGCTAGTCGTAGCCGCCTACCGTCAGCAGCTTCATCACGGCGCGGTAGGTGGTATAGGCGAACCAGTTCAGCAGCCGCTCGCCAGCGGGGCGCGCTTCGTAGTGCGCCTCGTCGATGCCGCGCGATTCATTGAACGCCACGAGGATCGCCTCGCGCAGCGTATCGATCTGGCGGTCCTGCACCAGCACGACGTTCGCCTCGTTGTTCAGCATCAGGCTCAGCGCGTCTAGGTTCGACGAGCCTACGGTGCCCCAGTTCGAATCGACGACTGCGACCTTGCCGTGCAGCATGGTCTTCTCATACTCGGCGATCTTCACCCCGGCCTTCAGCAATGACCGGTACAAAAACGGCACGGCGTAGTCGAGCGCCGCGAACTCCTTGCGGCCTATGATCAGTCTCACATCGACGCCGCGGCGCGCCGCGAACGCCAGCGCACGCCGCAGCTTGCGCCCCGGCATGAAGTACGGATTGGCTAGCAGGACCTCCGAGTGCGCCTGGCCTATCGCGGTGAGATAAGCCTTCTCGATGGCGCGCCGGTTGATCAGGTTGTCGCGCGCGACGAAGGCCACCGCGGCCTCCCCGGCATGGCGGGGATCGGCGTTTCGGCTGCGGCGCTGTCTGAGCGCGTCGGGGCTCGCATCCTCATTGAACGACAGGTCGGGCTGCAGCGTGGCGACCGGGCGGTGCCCGAAGCGGACCCGGTGCCACTGCGTTTCGAACGCTTCACGCACGTCGGCGACCACCGGCCCTTGCAACTCCACCGTAAAGTCCCAGCGGCGATACGGCAGGCGCACGCCGTCGTTCTCGTAGTCGTCGACGATATTGATGCCGCCGCACCACGCAAAGCTGTCGTCGACCACCGCCAGCTTGCGATGGGTGCGCGAAAAGCCGAAGCGGCCGAACAGGTGCGGGTTGTAGATGCGATGCTCGACGCCGCGCGTGGGCCAGTCGTTGAAGAGGGGCAGGCGCGCGGTGCCGATGCCGTCGGTGATCACGCGCACGCGCACGCCGCGGGCGGCCGCGCGCAGCAATGCGGCGCTGACCGCCTGGCCCGCGCTGTCGTTGCAGAAGATGTAGGTTTCGAGGACCACGTCGTTCTGAGCCGCGTCGATGCGCGCAATCAGCGAGGCAAAGTACTCCTCGCCGGAGCAGAACAGCTTCACCTGATTGCCGGTCGTGAAGCGGTACTTCTGCCAGTAGCGGCGGCCGAACAGCGTGTGCCGGATGCGCGCGAAGCGTTGCGCGTGGCCGGTGCTCACCGGGCGCGCCCCTTCAGACGCGCCGGCAGTTGCAGGATGGCATCCGCGTTCGACGACGAGAAGCAGCGTTCGGCGGCTTCTTCGTAGGGCAACCAGAGATGGGCGGTGTGTTCGAGCGGGGCGAGCGTCACCTCGCAACGCGCCGGCACTTCGAGGCTGAACCAGTGCTCGGTATTTTGGGTGACGCCCTCGGCATAGCGATGCCGCCAGACCGGGTAGATCTCGTATTCGATCTGGTATTGCCAGTCGAACAATGCCGCGCGCGGCACCGCTTCGCTGCCGATCACGATGCCGGTTTCTTCGGCCACTTCGCGCGCGGCGGTGACGGCGAGCGGCTCGTCAGGCGTGTCTTTGGAGCCGGTCACCGACTGCCAGAAGCCCGCCCGGTCAGCGCGCTCGATGAGCAGCACATCGAGCCCCGGCGTGTGGATGACGACAAGAACGGATTCGGGAATCTTCGGCGGTTTCGGCATGGTGATAAGACGAGGCGCGGGCTTCGCGCGGTACATGTCGGTCGACGGGTTCTGCAATTGCGTCCGGATTGCTTCGACTGTAACGCAAAAAACGAAAAAGGCGCATGAGCGCCTTTTTCGTTTGCTACACCTGCTGCAGCCGCTGCAGCTCAGGCTGCCATCAGCGTTACGCCTTCGGTTCCGGCTGACGCAGACGGATGTGCAACTCGCGCAACTGGCGCTCGTCCACTTCGCTCGGTGCCTGCGTGAGCAGGTCCTGTGCGCGCTGCGTCTTCGGGAATGCGATTACGTCGCGGATCGAGTCGGCGCCGGCCATCATCGTGATGATGCGGTCCAGACCAAACGCGATACCGCCGTGCGGCGGCGCGCCGTATTGCAGCGCGTCGAGCAGGAAGCCGAACTTCGCACGGGCTTCCTCGGCGTTGATCTTCAATGCGCGGAACACCTTGCTCTGCACTTCTTCGCGATGGATACGCACCGAGCCGCCGCCGATTTCCCAGCCGTTCAGCACCATGTCGTATGCCTTGGCGAGGCAGCGCGCCGGATCCGTTTCCAGATACTCGAGGTGCTCGTCCTTCGGGCTCGTGAACGGATGGTGCGCCGCGACGTAGCGGTTTTCTTCCTCGTCATATTCGAACATCGGGAAGTCCACCACCCACAGCGGCTTCCAGCCGTTTTCGACGAGGCCGTTGGCCTTGCCGAATTCCGAATGACCGATTTTCAGACGCAGCGCGCCGAGACTGTCGTTCACCACCTTCGCGCGATCTGCCGCGAAGAAAATGATGTCTCCATCTTGCGCGCCGGTGCGCTCGATGATGGCCTTTACGGCTTCGTCATGCAGGTTCTTGACGATCGGGCTTTGCAGACCGTCACGACCCTTCGCGACTTCGTTGACCTTGATCCAGGCGAGGCCCTTCGCGCCGTAGATGCGCACGAATTCCGTATAGCTGTCGATATCGCCACGCGACAGTTCGCTGCCCTTCGGCACGCGCAGAGCGGCAACGCGGCCGTCCTTGGTATTTGCCGGCGTGCTGAACACCTTGAAGTCGACGTCCTTGACCGCATCCGTCAGGTCGGTGAATTCGAGCTTCACGCGCAGGTCCGGCTTGTCCGAACCGAAACGGCGCATGGCTTCCGCGTACTCCATCACCGTGAACTTCTCGTCCAGTTCGACTCCGATCGTCACCTTGAAGACGTGACGGATCATGGCTTCGAACAGGTCGCGAATTTCCTGCTCGGAGAGGAACGAGGTTTCACAGTCGATCTGCGTGAACTCCGGCTGGCGGTCGGCGCGCAGGTCTTCGTCACGGAAGCACTTCACGATCTGGTAGTAGCGGTCGAAGTTCGCCACCATCAGCAGTTGCTTGAACAGCTGCGGCGATTGCGGCAGCGCGAAGAACTGGCCCGGGTTGGTACGCGACGGCACGAGATAGTCGCGTGCGCCTTCCGGCGTGCTCTTCGTGAGCATCGGCGTTTCGATGTCGATAAAGCCTTGCGCGTCCAGGTACTTGCGCACTTCGATTGCGACACGGTAACGCAGCCGCAGGTTGTGCTGCATCTGCGGACGGCGCAGGTCGAGCACGCGGTGCGTAAGCCGCGTGGTTTCCGACAGGTTGTCGTCGTCGAGCTGGAACGGCGGCGTGACCGACGCGTTCAGCACGTTCAGTTCATGGCACAGCACTTCGATCTTGCCGCTCTTCAGGCCGGCGTTGGTCGTGCCTTCCGGACGGTTGCGCACGACACCCTTGATTTGCACGCAGAACTCGTTGCGCACGCCTTCGGCGGTCTTGAACATCTCCGCCCGATCCGGGTCGCACACGACCTGAACGAGGCCTTCGCGATCGCGCAGGTCGACGAAGATAACGCCGCCGTGGTCACGGCGGCGGCTCACCCAGCCGCACAGCGACACGGTTTGGCCCAACAACGCTTCGGTCACCAGACCGCAGTATTCAGATCGCATCGACATGATGTTTGTCTTTCGTTATGCATTAGTTGAACGGCGCGCGTGCTCATGAAACTGAAACAATGCGCGCCGGCATTACATTGGCGGCTCGATGGTGGAGCGCCGCACCGGCGCCGGCGGCGCGGACGGCGCCACCACGCCCATCGAGACAATGTACTTGAGCGCGGCGTCGACTGTCATATCGAGTTCGACCACTTCGCTCCTCGGCACCATCAGGAAGAAGCCGGACGTCGGGTTCGGCGTGGTCGGCACGTACACGCTGACGTGATCTTCCTTCAGGTGATTGACCACGTCGCCGCCCGGAATCCCGGTCAAAAACGCAATCGTATAGGAACCCCGGCGCGGATACTCGATCAGCAGGGCTTTGCGAAACGCATTGCCGCTACTGGAGAGCAAGGTGTCCGAGACCTGCTTGACGCTGGTGTAGATCGGCCCCACCACCGGGATATGGCCGACGAGGAGCTCCCACCACTTCACGAGCTTTTGCCCGACGAAGTTCTGCGTGAGCAACCCGACGATAAAGATGAACGCCAGCGTCAGCACCGCGCCGAGTCCCGGCAGGCGGAAACCGAGCGCCCGCTCCGGCTGCCACGATTCGGGCAGCAACAGCAGCGTCTGATCCATCGTGCCGATGATCAGACCGAGCACCCACAGCGTGATGGCCAACGGCACCAGCACCAGCAGGCCAGTCAGAAACACCGATTTGAGCGTCGCTTTTTTCGTCGTCATGTGTATCGCCAGAAAGCCGACCCGGCCAAGCCGGATGCGGCGAGTGTGCCGCCGCGAAGGCGTACGCCTCGCTATGCGCTACCGGAGCTGCTGGTCGTGGTGGACGCCGCGGCAGGAGCGGCCGGAGCAGCGGCCGTGCTCGGGGCGCTGCTGGCCGCGCTGTCCGACGAACCCGCGGCAGCAGCGCCGTCGGTCTGCGCCGGCGCATCTGCATTGCCACCGGCCGGAGCCGGCGCGGACTTCGCCGTGTTGCCGCCACGGAAATCCGTCACGTACCAGCCCGAACCTTTCAACTGAAACCCGGCTGCGGTCACCTGTTTGCGAAAAGCGTCTTTTCCGCACTCAGGACAGTTCGTCAACGGGGCGTCGCTCATCTTCTGAAGCACGTCCTTC
The DNA here is from genome assembly GCF_036488795.1 of Paraburkholderia sp. GTDB lineage: Bacteria > Pseudomonadota > Gammaproteobacteria > Burkholderiales > Burkholderiaceae > Paraburkholderia. Next base: position 21,456 of record NZ_DASXHA010000170.1, on the reverse strand, counting down.
CCGAAGCCGCATGACTCGCAGCGATAAGCGTAGATCGGCATGATCTTTTCCCTACAGTAATCTGATAAACGCTTGCAAAGCCTTGAATTATAGCCGCAAACAATCCCCCACCCCCGGTTTTCGGGGGCGAACGGCCGGCGCGGCCGCCTGCGTCGAGATCGGGGCGACGCGCGCGGAAACAAGTTCACCTGTGTGCCGGCCCGCCCTGCGCTAGGTCCGGCGACGCCATGTGAGCCAGCGCTCGCGCCCGGCGAACACCGCAATCGAATCGCTGACCGGCTCGTCTTCGACAAGCTCGAAGTACGGACTGAGCAAGGCGTCGAGCTCGGCGCGCTCGATCCCGAACGGCGGCCCCTTCGGCGTCGTGCCGATGAAAAAGAACCCGGCCAGCAACGCGCCCGGCGCCGCCAGCTCGGCCATGCGCTGCGCGTAATCGCCCCGCCGCGCGACAGGCAGTGCGCAGAGAAATGCGCGCTCGTAAATCCATCCGGCCAGGAAAGGCGGCTGCCAGGCGAAGAAATCGGCCTGTTGCACCACCGCCGCGTACTCGCCCAGTTGCGTGCGTGCGGTCGCAACGGCTGCCGGCGAGAAATCGATGGCCTGCACCCGGCGTTCCTCACGCGCAAGCCACAGGGCCTCCCACGCGCTGCCGCAGCCGGGGATCAGCACCGCCGCATCCGCGTGCCGCGCGGCGAACGCCAGAAACGCCGCCGGCACGCCGGCCTGATCCCAGGGTGTGAAGCCACGCTCGAAGCGTTCGTCCCAGAAACCGGGCGAATCGGGATCGCGGTTGGCGAAATCTGCGCCGGGCGGGTTAGCCGGGTCCGCCGGTTGAGTCGGGTCGCTCATGAATCACCTCCGCTTATCCGCCGTAGGCAAACACCAGCCAGGCGCGCGCCAGCACGGCCCCTACGCCGACCGCCACGCCGAACAGCAACAAGCCCTGCAGCAGCCGGTTGGTGCGCTTCTGTTCCAGCAGGATCTGGCGAATCATGTCGTCATTCGGACCGCGCTGGGTATCGTGGTGATGAGCAAGCGCGTGGTGGATCAGCCGCGGTAATTGCGGCAGCGTCTTGCTCCACTGCGGCGCCTCGATCTTTAGCCGCTCGAACCAGCCACGCAGGCCGATTTGCTCGTTCATCCAGCGCTCGAGGTACGGCTTGGCGGTCTTCCACAGATCCAGTTCCGGATCCAGCGAACGGCCCAGTCCTTCGACGTTCAGCATGGTCTTTTGCAGCAGCACGAGTTGCGGCTGAATCTCCACGTTGAAGCGGCGCGACGTGGAGAACAGGCGCATGAGCACCTGGCCCAGTGAAATGTCTTTCAGCGCGCGGTCGAAGTACGGCTCACAGACGGCGCGAATCGCGCTCTCCAGTTCCTCGACGCGCGTGGTGGGCGGCACCCAGCCCGATTCGAGGTGAAGCGTCGCGACCCGATGATAGTCGCGCTTGAAGAAGGCGAGGAAGTTCTGCGCGAGATAGTTTTTGTCGAAGTCCGACAACGCGCCGATGATGCCGAAATCCAGCGCGATATAGCGTCCGAAGTGCGCCGGATCCAGACTCACCTGGATGTTGCCGGGATGCATGTCGGCGTGGAAAAAGCCGTCGCGGAACACCTGCGTAAAGAAGATCTCGACGCCTTCGCGCGCCAGCTTCGGAATGTCCACGCCCGCGGCGCGCAGCGTCTCCACCTGGCTGATCGGCACGCCGACCATGCGCTCCATCACGAGCACCGTGGGCGTGCAAAACTCCCAATACATTTCCGGCACGAGCAACAGATCGAGCCCGACAAAATTGCGCCGCAACTGGCTGCCGTTGGCGGCTTCGCGCATCAGGTCCAGTTCGTCGTGCAGATATTTGTCGAATTCCGCGACCACCTCGCGCGGCTTCAGGCGCTTGCCGTCGGCCCACAGACGCTCGGCCCAGACGGCGATATCGCGCAGAAGTGCGAGGTCGGAGTCGATGACCGGCAGCATGTTCGGCCGCAGCACCTTCACGGCGACCGCCTTGCCCGCGTGCTGCCCCGCCTTCACCTTGGCGAAGTGCACCTGGGCAATCGAGGCACTGGCCACCGGGATTCGCTCGAACTCGTCGAACAGCACATCGACGGGGGCGCCCAGCGATTTTTCGACGAGTCCGATCGCCACCGCCGAATCGAACGGGGGCACCTGGTCCTGCAGCTTGGCGAGTTCGTTGGCGATATCCACAGGCAGCAGGTCGCGCCGGGTGGACAGAACCTGACCGAACTTGACGAAGATCGGGCCGAGGCTTTCGAGCGCGAGGCGCAGCCGCACGCCCGGCGGCTGGTCGAACTTGCGGCCAATGGTGGTGATACGCAACAGCAAACGCACGCGCCGGTCATTGATGCGACCCAGCATCATCTCGTCGAGACCGAAGCGGATAACCGTAAAGAAGATTTTGAGGAAACGCAGAAAACGCATGGTTGGGCCCGATGACTAGCGCGTGCCGCGCGACGTGGCGGCGCCGCCCGGCGCATGTGCGCCGCGGGCTTCGACCTTCTGTTCAAGGCGCTCGAGGCGCTTTTCGACCCGCGCGAGCGTGTCACGTGTACGGGCGAGTTCGGCATTGAATTCGTCAAGCGCGACGCGACGCACCAGTTGCGGATTTTCATCCAGCAGGTATTCGGCCACCGAGTCGAGCAGATTACGTCCGGTTCGCCTCGCATGCTCGCCCACTGAGCGGGCGAGTGTGGCAACTCGCCACGCCGGGCCGTCGCCGATCAGCCGCGACAGGTCCTCCTCCGGCTCCCAGCGCAGATGCTCGGCGAGTTTGGCGATCACCGTGGCAAACTCCGCGTCGCCCTCGATCTTCACATGCTTCATCACCGCGGCCTGACCGCCCTGCACGAAGGCCGGCAGCGCGTCCGACGGCACCGCGACGGTCACGTCGAAGGCATGCGCGGCGGCTTCGTCAACCGCGGTCAGATAGCCGTCGGGCTGCACCAGCAACGACAGAACCACGGGTGGACAGGCTAGCCGGGCAGTCTTGCCGGCATACGGGGCGAGGCGCTCGCGTGCCCACGATTCGCGGGCAAGCAGATGATTGACGGCAGCAGCGAAGGGCTTGGCGGCAAGGGTCATTGATGGTGGCAAGAAAAAACCCGCGCAGGCGATGTGCCTGCGCGGGTTCCTATTGTAACGTCCGTTCGCTGCGCGGCTGACTCAGCCAGACAGCCATTGCGCAAGACGAACTTCAGTGCGCAGGGTGGGCGCTGTCGACCTGCTGGATCCCCGCAAGCAACCAGCCCTCGCCCGGACGGGTGGCCTTCGACAGATTCCAGATTTCCGCGAAAGGCTCGGCCGGCGCGCCCGACGATTCGCGGATCAGGCCGGAGAAGCGCACGCTCGCCAGATATTCGCTGCCGCGGTCCTCGACGCCGAGGAGCTCGGCGTTCAATTGCACCACGTCGGTCAGGTTCGACTCGCCGCCGCGTGAATCCAGATCCACCTTCACCTCAGCAAACATTTCCGGCGTGGTGAATTCGCGGATGTCTTCCATGTTGCCGACATCCCACGCAGCCTGCAGGCGCACGAAATACACTTTCGCGTTGCGCAGGAAGGCTGCCGAATCGAAATTGGCCGGGACCGCTGGGGTCGTGTTGATGGCCGGCGTGCTCAACGGGCTGCCTTGCGAATCGAGGGTCGAACCGGACGGCGGCGCCGTGAAGCTCGGCTCCTGCGAATAGTCCGTGCGGGCCGAGTTCAGGCCAGCCGAACTGCCGCTCACACCGCCCGCATACGCTGGCGCCGCAGCGTCACGCTTGCGGCCCATGAAGCGGCGGATCAGCCAGATTGCCAGGAACGCGATGGCGGCGATCACCAGCATATTGGCCATGGCACCGGCGAACGCCTCGCCCATCCCGAAGTGCGACAGCAGCGCGGCAATACCGAGACCGGCGGCGAGACCCGCGATCGGTCCGAGCCAGCGCGAGCGCGCGGGCGCGGCGGCCGGCACAGGCGCAGGTTGCGCACGCTGCGGCTGAGCGGCTTGCTGGGTGGGTTGCGCGGGTTGCGCAGGCGGCGTGGTTTGACGCTGCATGGTGGTGGACTGCTGGCGGCCGATGCTGCGGCCTCCGCCCATGCGGCGCGCTTCGGCGTCGAGCGAGGCGATGGTGGTCAATGCAATCAGACCGACCATCGCAGCCAGTCCGATTCTCCTCGCCAACGACCCCGAATTCTTACGGGTAGATAACAAACGCGAATCGGACATTTTGCACTTTCCTTTAAAAAACGATGGGTTAGGGACCCTAGTATTTGGTCCCCACATGTAAAGCTACCACGCCAGCTGACAGATTGTAATATTTGACGGCGTCGAGGCCTGCTTGTTCCATCATTGTTTTTAAAGTTTCCTGGTCCGGATGCATCCGGATGGATTCGGCCAGATAACGATAGCTCTCCGCGTCTTTCGCAAAGCGGTCGCCCAGCCACGGCAGCACCTTGAACGAATATACGTCGTATACCTTCTTAAGCGGATCCCACACTTTCGAGAACTCGAGCACCAGCAGGCGGCCGGCGGGTTTCAGCACGCGGCGCATTTCGGCCAGAGCGATATCCTTGTGAGTCATGTTGCGCAGCCCGAAAGCCACCGTCACCACGTCGAAGTAGTTGTCCGGAAAGGGGATCTTCTCCGCGTCGCACAGCAGCGCCGGCGTGATGATGCCCTTGTCCAGCAGGCGGTCGCGGCCCACGCGCAGCATCGATTCGTTGATGTCGGTGTGCCAGACCTCGCCGCTCGGGCCTGCCTTCTTTGCGAACTCCCTGGACAGATCGCCCGTACCGCCCGCGATATCCAGCACCTTGAAGCCCGGCCGCACGTTCGCCTGGGCGATCGTGAAGATTTTCCAGGCCCGGTGCAACCCGCCCGACATCAGGTCGTTCATCAGGTCGTAGTTGGCGGCGACGGAGTGGAACACGCCCGCCACCTTCTGCGCTTTTTCCTGTTCGTCGACCGTCTGAAAGCCGAAGTGGGTTTTGCTCATCGCGTTCGTCCTTTCGCGTATTCTCAAATGTTGCGCCGCATCACCGCGGCGGTCAGGCCGAATCGTATCAGTGACAATGACCGTGTGCTGCACCACTTGCAGCCATCGGGGCGTCCCGGTCCACACCCGCCGCTGAAAGTTTGTCGAGATACTCGCGCCAGAGTTCATCCTGGCGGGTCGCGATGTCGTACAGCAGATCCCAGGAATAGAGACCGGTGGAGTGGCCGTCCGAGAAGGTCGGCTGCAGCGCATAGTTGCCGACGCCCTCGAGCGAGGTGATCGTCACCTCACGCTTGCCGGTTTGCAGCGTCTCCTGCCCCGGGCCGTGGCCACGCACTTCCGCCGAAGGCGAATACACGCGCAGCAGTTCGAACGGCACACGGAACGATTCGCCGTTTGCGTATTGCAGTTCGAGTACATGCGATTTGGCATGCACGACCACCCCGGTCGGCACCGGTGTGTCGGGAGTCAGTCCACTCATGATGACCTCGTAAGAAAAACGCCGGGCCGGCCCAGCTTCCTGGCGCCCTGGCGCGCAGCGGCAGGTTCAGGGGCGCTCAGCCAAGCGCCTGTTCGATTTCGTGCCGCACCGCCTCGCGCAACAACGTAGCCTGCGCGCGGCGCGACGACAGCAGCGCCTCCGACACCGTACGCTGACGCGGCGCCCACACGGGCAGCGGGAAATGCGCGTCGTTCGAATAACGCGGAATGACGTGCCAGTGCACATGTGGCACCTGGTTGCCGAGGCTCGCCAGGTTCACCTTGACCGGTTGCAGGATGCGCCGGATCGCGCGCTCGACTGCATTCACGGCACGCATCACGCGGTCGCGATCCGCGTCGGCCAGGTCCGAGAATTCGGCGACGTGCCTGTTCCATATCACCCGGCAGAACCCCGGGTAATCATGTTCGTCGGCAAGAACGACACGCAGCGAATCGTCTTGCCACAGCACATCGCCGCCATCTTCACGGCAAAATACACAGTCCATCGTCGTCCTCGAGCGAAAACAGTCAGTCGTGCCATTAAACCAGCACGCGCTCGATTCCGCCATTGTTCGCACGCTGAACGTAGTCCGCCATCCAGTCTTCACCCAGCACGTGACGGGCCATTTCGACGACGATGTAGTCCGCCTCGATGTTCGCGTCTTCGTTGTAGCGCGACAGCCCTTGCAGGCACGACGGGCAGCTCGTCAGGATCTTGATGTCGGTAGCGCCGTTCGGCTGGGGGCCGTCACCGGCCTTGAGCACCGAACCGTCCGGCGCGCCGGCGGAACCCGCAGAAGCATTGGCGGGGTTGATGCCATTGGCGCCTGCTTCGGCCACCAGCGGAATCCCACGCAGCTTCGCCGCGCCCTTGCGGATCTCTTCTTCCTTGCGGAAGCGGACCTGCGTCGAAACGTCCGGACGCGTTACCGCGAGTGTGCCGGATTCGCCGCAGCAACGATCGTTCTTCTCGATCTTGTAGCCGTCTTTCTCAGAGCCCATCAGCTGATTGACGAGCTTGACGGGATCCATCGTCTTGATCGGCGTGTGGCACGGGTCGTGGTACATGTAGCGCATGCCGTTGACGCCGTCGAGCTTCATGCCCTTCTCGAGCAGGAATTCGTGAATGTCGATGATCCGGCAGCCCGGGAAAATCTTCTCGAATTCGTAACCGGCGAGCTGGTCGTAACACGTGCCGCACGACACCACCACGGTCTTGATGTCGAGGTAGTTCAGCGTGTTGGCGACGCGGTGGAACAGCACACGGTTATCCGTGACGATCTTCTCGGCCTTGTCGAACTGGCCCGAGCCGCGCTGCGGATAACCGCAGCACAGGTAGCCCGGCGGCAGCACGGTTTGCACGCCGGCCTCCCACAGCATGGCCTGGGTCGCCAGACCCACCTGCGAGAACAGGCGCTCGGAGCCGCAGCCCGGGAAGTAGAACACCGCTTCCGTATCCGCCGTGGTGGTCTTCGGATTGCGGATGATCGGCACGATCTTGTTGTCCTCGATGTCCAGCAGCGCGCGCGCCGTCTTCTTCGGCAGATTGCCCGGCATCTTCTTGTTCATGAAGTGGATCACCTGCTCGACCACCTTCGGCTTGCCGACGGTGGCCGGCGGATGCGCCGTCTGCTTCTTCGTGAACTTCTTCAGCACGTCGTTGCCCAGACGCTGCGCCTTGTAGCCGACCCCCATCATCGCCGTACGCGCGAGGTTAATGGTCTGCGGATTGGTGGCATTGAGGAAGAACATGCCGGCCGCGTTGCCCGCGTTGAACTTCTTCTTGCCCATCTTGCGCAACAGATTGCGCATGTTCATCGTCACGTCGCCGAAGTCGATCTTCACCGGACACGGCGTCACGCATTTGTGGCAGACGGTGCAATGATCGGCGACGTCGTTGAACTCGTCCCAGTGCTTGATCGACACGCCGCGGCGAGTCTGCTCTTCGTACAGGAACGCCTCGACCAGCAACGAGGTCGCGAGAATCTTGTTGCGCGGGCTGTACAACAGGTTCGCGCGCGGCACGTGCGTCGCACACACCGGCTTGCACTTGCCGCAGCGCAGGCAGTCCTTGATCGACTCGGAAATCGCGCCGATATCCGACTGCTGCATGATCAGCGATTCATAGCCCATCAGCCCGAAGCTTGGCGTATAGGCATTGCGCAGATCCGCGCCTTCGAGCAGCTTGCCCGCGTTGAAGCGGCCATGCGGATCGACACGCTGCTTGTACTTGCGGAATTCGCCAATCTCTTCTTCGGTGAGGAACTCCAGCTTCGTAATGCCGATGCCGTGCTCACCGGAGATCACGCCGTCGAGCGAGCGCGCGAGCTTCATGATGCGGGCCACCGCCGTATGGGCGTCCTGCAGCATTTCGTAGTTATCGGAGTTGACCGGAATGTTCGTATGAACATTGCCGTCGCCCGCGTGCATGTGCAGCGCGACGAACACACGGCCGCGCAGCACCTGCTTATGGATGGCCTGTGCTTCTTCGAGAATCGGCTTGAATTCCCCGCCGTTGAAGATCTGGCGCAGTTCAGCGCGGATCTCCTGCTTCCACGACACGCGGATCGTGCGGTCTTGCGTGACGTGGAAGACGGTGGCGTCCGGCTGCGCGTCCGCGCGATCGGCAAACTTCTCCGCGAGCGCTTCGTAGCCGAGGCCCACCAGATAATGCTGCGCCTCGCGCAGCGACAGATCCAGCTTGTCGCGCAGGAATTCCCAGCGCGTGCGGACGTGCTTGAGCAGGTCGAGCGCGTGTTGCACGCGGTCTTCCAGCAATTCGGCGCTGGGGATTTCGTTGGCGTCGTCGCTCTTGCCGAGCGGCAGCTTGCCGCCCCTGAAGAACGCTTCGAGCGCATCGATCAGCTGCAGCTTGTTCTTGATCGACAGTTCGATGTTGATGCGCTCGATCCCGTCGGTGTACTCACCCATGCGGTTCAGCGGAATCACCACGTCTTCGTTGATCTTGAACGCGTTGGTGTGCTTCGCGATCGCGGCCGTGCGGCTGCGGTCCAGCCAGAAGCGCTTGCGCGCCTCGGCGGCCACGGCGACGAAACCTTCGCCGCTCTTGCCATTGGCCATGCGCACGACTTCCGAGGTGGCTTGGGCCACGGCATCGGCGTCGTCGCCGACGATATCGCCGATCAGCACCATCTTCGGAAATGCGTTGCGCTTGCTCTTGGTCGCATAACCGACCGCGCGCAGATAGCGTTCGTCGAGATGTTCGAGGCCGGCGAGAATCGCGCCGCCCTGCTTCGACGTTTCGAACAGATAGTCCTTGATTTCAACGATGCTCGGAATCGCATCGCGCGCCTGGCCGAAGAATTCGAGGCAGACGGTGCGCGTATGCGCGGGCATCTTGTGCAGCACCCAGCGCGCCGACGTGATCAGCCCGTCGCAGCCTTCCTTCTGGATGCCCGGCAGCCCGGCGAGGAATTTATCCGTCACGTCCTTGCCGAGGCCTTCCTTGCGGAACACGCGCCCCTTGATGTCGAGCCACTCGGTGCGCAGCAGCTTTTCGCCCGGCGCGTGGTTGCCGTCGAACCACTTCAGTTCGAAGCGCGCCGTTTCGATGTCGTGAATCTTGCCCATGTTGTGGTCAAGACGCGTGACTTCGAGCCAGTTGCCTTCCGGGTCGACCATCCGCCACCAGGCGAGGTTGTCGAGCGCGGTGCCCCACAACACGGCCTTCTTGCCGCCCGCATTCATGGCGACGTTGCCGCCTATGCACGAAGCGTCGAGCGAGGTCGGGTCGACCGCGAACACATAGCCCGCCTGCTCCGCGGCCTCCGTCACGCGGCGCGTCACGACGCCCGCGCCCGAGAAGATCGTGGCGACTTTGCGCGGCACGCCCGGCAAGTCGGTCAATTCGACCGCGCCGAGCTGTTCCAGTTTTTCCGTATTGATGACGGCCGAAAACGGCGTGAGCGGCACTGCGCCGCCCGTGTAGCCCGTGCCGCCGCCACGCGGAATCACCGTCAGGCCGAGTTCGAAGCAGGCCTTGATCATGCCGGCGATCTCGGCTTCGGTATCCGGTGTCAGCACCACGAACGGATATTCGACGCGCCAGTCGGTCGCATCGGTCACGTGGGAGACGCGCGACAAACCGTCGAACTTGATGTTGTCCTTTTCCGTGACGCGGCCCAGCACCCTGGTGGCGCGTCGGCGCAGTTCAGCGGTCTTGTCGAATTCGCTGGCAAAGTCATCGACGGCGCGGCGCGCGGCCACCACCAGCGTTTCGACACGCGCCGCGCGGTCCACGCCGGCCTCGTCGCCATGCTCGGTCAGATCGGCGCGGCGGCGCTTGTCGATTTCCGTCAGCCGGTGATGCAGCGCTTCGATCAACAGCGCGCGGCGTTTCGGATTGTCGAGCAGATCGTCTTGCAGGTACGGATTGCGGCGCACCACCCAGATGTCGCCCAGCACCTCATACAGCATGCGTGCCGAGCGGCCGGTGCGGCGTTCCGCGCGCAATTCGGCGAGCGCGTTCCACGCGTCGTTACCCAGCAGGCGGATGACGATTTCGCGGTCCGAGAACGACGTGTAGTTGTATGGAATTTCGCGCAGGCGCGCTTCGGGGTCGGCGACCACCGCAGCGGCGGCTCCGTGCGGATCGAATACTTGAGGTGCGTTCATGTTTGGACGACTCGGTAGGTCAGATGGACGCGCTCGTTAATGAACCGTTGAGGAACCATTGACGAGGCGACGGCTGACGATGCGCGTGGGGCGCAATTCTGGAAATCTTCTAGTTGGGCGAAGCACCTGCCGGCGGGCTACACACGCCGGCCGCTTCGCGGCGCTTAGATGCAACTACACGATCGTGCGCAACAGATGTGCCTTTGCGCCGCGGGACGGGCCTCACGCGGGTCGGGCATCAAATGGGCGATCCGAGGCTGCCAGTGCATCTTCCGATCCTTGTTCCAAAATCGGATTCTACCGCATCATCCCCGCCTGCGTTGACGCCCGAATCGCCCCTGTACAACGGATTTCTGCCAGATCGCGTTGAAATATGTTCCAACTGGTGAGTCCAGAAATTAGTCGACCGGACGGTTGGACTGGCGAGCCGCTGACGCGCCTTGCCGGGCTTCGCTCATTTCGCTCATGCGCGGACGACACGGTTACGGCCAGAGCGCGGGCCGTTGGCGCTATCATTGACCTTTCCCGTCTCACACAGCGCACCGCGCCACCCGCATGGCTTCCCACGACTATCTGAAGAAAACCCTGACTGCGCGCGTCTACGACGTCGCCCGCGAGACCGAGCTCGAACATGCGCCGAATCTGTCGGCACGGCTGCGCAATCCGATTTATCTGAAGCGCGAAGACAACCAGCCGGTGTTCTCGTTCAAGGTGCGCGGCGCGTACAACAAGATGGCGCATATTCCGGCGCAGGCGCTGGAGCGCGGCGTCATTACGGCGTCCGCAGGCAATCACGCGCAAGGCGTGGCGCTGTCGGCGGCGCGTATGGGCGTGAAGGCGATCATCGTGGTGCCGGTCACGACGCCGCAGGTCAAGGTCGACGCGGTGCGCGCGCATGGCGGCCCGACCGTGGAAGTCGTGCAGGCCGGCGAATCGTATAGCGACGCTTACGCGCACGCGGTCAAGCTGCAGGAAGAGCGCGGCCTGACCTTCGTGCATCCGTTCGACGATCCTTACGTGATTGCCGGCCAGGGCACGGTGGCCATGGAAATACTCAGCCAGCACCAGGGGCCGATTCACGCGATCTTCGTGCCGATCGGCGGCGGTGGGCTGGCGGCCGGAGTTGCCGCTTACGTCAAGGCGGTGCGTCCGGAGATCAAGGTGATCGGCGTACAGACCGACGATTCCTGTGCCATGGCGCAGTCGCTGAAAGCGGGCGAGCGCGTCACGCTGAACGAAGTCGGTCTCTTTTCCGATGGCACGGCGGTGAAACTGGTCGGCGAGGAAACCTTCCGGCTGTGCCGCGAATATCTCGACGACGTGCTGATCGTGAACACCGACGCGCTGTGCGCCGCCATCAAGGACGTCTTCCAGGACACCCGCAGCGTGCTCGAACCGGCCGGTTCGCTGGCGGTAGCGGGTGCCAAGCAATACGCGGAGCGCGAGGGCGTCGAGAACCAGACGTTGATCGCTATCACGTCGGGCGCCAACATGAACTTCGACCGCATGCGTTTCGTCGCCGAACGCGCGGAGGTCGGCGAGGCGCGCGAGGCGGTGTTCGCGGTGACCATCCCCGAGGAGCGCGGCAGTTTCAAGCGCTTTTGCGAGCTGGTGGGCACCCGCAGCGTGACCGAGTTCAACTACCGGATTGCGGATGCGAATTCCGCGCATATTTTCGTCGGCGTGCAGATCCGCAACCGCAGCGAGTCCGCGCAGATTGCCGGCGCCTTCGAGGCGCACGGCTTTGCCACCGTGGATCTGACCGGCGACGAGCTGTCGAAACAGCACATCCGCTACATGGTGGGCGGCCGTTCGCCGCTCGCGCATGACGAGCGGTTGTTCCGCTTCGAGTTTCCGGAACGGCCGGGCGCGCTGATGAAGTTCCTGTCGTCGATGGCGCCGAACTGGAATATCAGCCTGTTCCATTACCGGAATCAGGGCGCGGATTACAGCTCGATCCTCGTGGGTATTCAGGTGCCCGCTTCGGAGAACAGCGAATTCGAACGTTTCCTTGCCACGCTCGGTTATCCGAACTGGGAAGAGACGCGTAATCCGGTGTACCGGTTGTTCCTCGCGTAAGCGCCGGACCGCTGAGATGGCAATCTCGCTTCAGGACAAACTGGTCGTGGCAATCTCGTCACGCGCGCTGTTCGACTTCGAGGAAGAGAACCGCGTGTACGAGAAAGGCGACCTGCACGCTTATGAAAAGCTGCAACGCGAGCGCCTGAGTGTGCCGGCAAAACCTGGCGTGGCGTTTCCGCTGATTCGCAAACTGCTGGCGTTGAATGCGGGGGCGCATCGGGTCGAAGTGGTGATTTTGTCGCGCAGCGATCCGATCAGCGGGCTGCGGGCATTTCATTCGTGCCGTGAGCACGGGCTGGCCATCGAGCGTGGCGTGTTTACGCGTGGACGTGCGCCGTTTGCGTATCTGAAGCCGTTGAATGCGTCGCTGTTTCTGTCCGCGAATCAGGACGATGTGCGCGACGCGCTGGCCGCCGGATTCCCGGCTGCACGCGTGTTGCCGGAATCGGCGAAAATGGCGAGCAAGTATCCGGATGAGATCCGCATTGCCTTCGACGGCGACGCCGTGCTGTTTTCCGACGAGGCCGAGCGGGTGTTTCAGAAGGATGGATTGCGCGCGTTTGTGGGTCACGAGATTCACAACAAGAACTTGCCGTTAGCGGACGGACCGCTCAAGCCGTTGCTGGAGGCGCTGCACCGCTTGCAGAAACTGGCGGACGAAGCCGCGCCGACGCAGGCCGCGCCCATGCACATTCGCACTGCGCTGGTGACGGCGCGGTCGGCTCCGGCGCATGAGCGGGCGATCCGCACGCTGATGGCGTGGAACATCGAAATCGACGAAGCGATGTTCCTTGGCGGTCTCGACAAGAGCGCATTTTTGCGCGAGTTCGAGCCGGACTTTTTCTTCGACGATCAAATTCGCCACTGCGAATCGGCCCGCGTCGTGACGGCGACGGGGCACGTGCTGAGTGGCATCGTGAATGCATCATGACACCCGAACAATCACCGCTTGGCAAACCTGCCGCTTATACCGAACAGTACGACGCGACGCTGCTCTTTCCGATCGCGCGTCAGGCCGCGCGCGAGGCGATCGGCATTGGGGCGCAGTTGCCGTTCTTCGGCACGGACATCTGGAATGCTTATGAATTGTCGTGGCTGAATACGCGTGGCAAGCCGCAGATTGCCGTGGCGACTTTCTATGTGCCGGCGGATTCGCCGAATATCGTCGAATCGAAGTCTTTCAAGCTATATCTCGGGTCGTTTGCGCAGAGTGCCTTTGAGTCGTTCGAGGCGGTGCGGGACACGATCAAGCGGGATGTTTCGGCTGCCTGCGGCGCGAGTGTTTCAGTGCAACTGACTGGCCCGATGGATTTTGGCAAGCTGGCGCTCGAGGAATTTGAGGGATTGTCGCTTGACCGGCTGGATCTGGATACGGATGTCTATCACCCTGATCCGTCGTTGCTCAAGGCGGCTTTGGACGAGTCGCCTGTCGAGGAGACGGTGTTCTCCAATCTGCTCAAGTCCAATTGCCCGGTGACCGGGCAGCCTGATTGGGGCAGCGTGCAGATTCATTACGTTGGGCCGCAGATCGATCCTGCGGGGTTGTTGCGGTATATCGTTTCTTATCGCAATCACACCGGGTTTCATGAGCAGTGTGTCGAACGGATTTTTATGGATATTCTCAAGGTTTGTCGGCCGTTGAAGTTGGCGGTTTATGCGCGCTACACGCGGCGCGGTGGGCTTGATATTAATCCGTTCCGGACGAATTTTAATTTGCCCATGCCGGATAATTTGCGCACAGCGCGGCAGTGATTTGGTGGTTTGCCTGCGGCGTTGGCCTTTGCTTGTTTTGCTTTTGGACTATTGGTCTATTTAGCTTCGCCCTTTGACTGTTTGCCTGCGGCGTTGGCCAAACAACCAAAGCGCCGCAACGGCAAAAACAAAAAGCAAACCGTTAACCCTTGCCCGCAGGGCCCTTATAAGCAACACAATCAACCTCGACCTTACAATCAATCACCATGCTCGAAACAACACATGCCCGCGCCGGCGGGTTCTCCCCGAAGTACTCGCGAAAAACCTTATTAAAAGAAGCAAAATCGCGCGGATCATCAAGCCAAACCCCACATCGCACCACGTGCTCAGCCCCATAACCCGCTTCGGCGAGAATGGCAAAAACATTCTGAATCGCCTTGTGCGATTGCTCCACAATCCCGCCGTTGATCACTTCGCCATTTTCCATCGGCGTCTGACCAGACACGTACAGCCAGCCATCCGCTTCAACCGCACGCGCGAACGGCATATGTTGTCCGCCCGTCCCCTTGCCGCCTTCCACGCCATAACGCTTCATCACTCCACTCCTTATAAGGTCCGGCACGCCCAGGCAAGGCCAGAACGCACCGCGAAAAAACCAAACTCAAAAAGCGCCCTGGGCATCCACCCGCGATGCCGCGCCACGCGCCACAAAATGCCCCGCCCGTTCGCCGGTCGGCTGACCATCGCGATACGACAGCACACCATTCACCCACACGGCGTCAATTCCATCCGCCGCCTGCTGCGGTTGAGCGAACGTCGCGGCATCCCGCACCCGCGCCGGATCGAACAGCACCAGATCCGCGTGATACCCAATATGCACCTCGCCCCGCTGCGTCAAACCGAAGCGCCGCGCCGACAAACCCGTCATCTTGCGCACCGCCTCCTCCAGCGGCAACAATCCGGCATCGCGCACGTAATGCCCCAGCACACGCGGAAACGCACCCCACAGCCGCGGATGCGGCAACGGATCGTTCGGCAATCCGTCCGAGCCCACCATCGTCGCCGGATGCGACAAGATACGCCGCACGTCGTCCTCCGACATGTTGTGATACACCGCCCCAGCCGGCTGCAGGCGCTTGCCCGCCTCTTGCTGCGTCACGCCCCACCCGGCCGCAATCTCCTTCACCAGCTTGCCCGCCATCTCAGGATGCGGCTCGGACCACGTAATCGTAATGTCGATATCCCCCGTCACCTGCTTCAGATCAAGGGTCGATGAACTGCGGTTGTACGGATAACAGTCGCAGCCAATCGGCTGCATGCGCCGCGCGCCCTCCAACGATTCGAGCACCTCGGCACTGCGCCCCCAGTTCGACGGCCCCGCGCACTTCAGATGCGAAATCACCACCGGCACGCGCGCGTGACGTCCCACGCGGTACGCTTCGTCCATCGCGTCGAGAATCGCGTCGAACTCGGTGCGCATATGGGTCGTGTAGAGCGCGCCGGCTGCGGCGAGCGGCTCGGCCAGCGCCATCACTTCGGCAGTCGGCGCGGCAAACGCGGAGCCATAGGCGAGCCCCGTGCTCAGGCCGAGCGCGCCGTTTTTCAGGGCCTCTTCGAGCTGCGCTCGCATGCCTTCGATTTCCTGCGCGGTCGCCGCACGGTCGAGCCGGTCCATCTGGTTGTTGCGCAACGCCGTATGGCCAATCAGCGCGCCGACATTCACCGCCGGTCGCGCCGCGTTCACCGCTTCCACATAGGCGGCGAAGGTCGGATACGCAAACGCATCGCGCTCGCCAAGCAGGTTCATCGGATCCGGCGGATCGCCCTTGAGCGCCACCGGCGACGCACTGATTCCACAATTGCCGACGATCACCGTCGTCACGCCCTGGCTGATCTTCGGCAGCATCTGCGGCGCGCGGATCACGTGCGTGTCGTCGTGCGTGTGGACGTCGATGAAGCCCGGCGCGAGCGCCCGCCCGTTCGCTTCGATAATCTCTTCGGCCAGCCAGTTCGACAGATTGCCGATCGCGACAATCTTGCCGTCGCGCACCGCCACGTCGCGTTCGACCGGCGGCGCGCCCGTCCCGTCGTACAGTTGCGCGTCGATGATCAGCGTGTCGGCGGCTTCGGGATGCGAATGCATGAGTCAGTCTCCTATCGGTTGTCGGTCGCCGCCGCCGCGGTGCGCGTCAAGCGCATGCTTCATGCGGCGCAGCAACTCGCGGCTCTCGTCGCCCTGGCTGACGGCGAGTTCGGTGACGAGCACGTCCAGCGCCATCATCATCGCGTAACGGGATGACGACGGCTTGTAAATGAAGTCGGTTTCGAAAGCGACGATCGGAATCACCCAGTCGGCTAACCTGGCCAACGGCGACGCGGGCGCCGTCACCGTAATCAGCGTCGCGCCGTAGCCGCGCGCGATGCGGCAGTTCTCCACCATTTCCGGCACCCGCCCCGTCGTCGACAATGCAATCACGACACATTCGCGCGATACCGTACTGGCTACCATCCGTTGCAGTAAAGCGTCCTGATAAGTGGCAACAGGCCGGCCAAGGCGCACGAGCCGGAAGCGCATTTCGTCAGCGAGCGCGGTCGAACCGCCGCCCATGCCGAACACGTAGATCATGCGCGCCTCGCGCAAGGCGGCAGCGGCTTGCGCGACAGGCGCCTGGCACAGCAACTGGTGGTTGTGGGTCAGCGCGGTCTGCACTTCGTCGAACACGCGGGTTGCGAGCGGCTCGGGTGCATCGGCCGGCGCGCCGCTTTGCAGGAAGCGTTGCCCCACCGCCGCAGCCTGCGCAAGCCGCAGCTTGAGTTCGCGCACGTCGCGGCACCCCACCGCTTTGGCAAAACGCGTGACGGTCGCGACGCTGACGCCGGCCTGCTGCGCCAGCGCGCCAATGCTCGCCCGCGACGCGCCGGTCAGATCGTCGAGAATCAAGGCGGCCACCTTGCGCTCCGCCGAACGCAGCTCCGGCGCGCATTCGGCGATGCGAGCGACAATATCGAAAGTAAGCGGCTCAGCGGTGGAGTTCATGAAGACCGTGGAGACTCTGCCAGACGACAGGATTTTGCATGGGAAGCCCCCCGCGCGCAGCCGCGCGCGGCACCTTGTACCAGCCGGCGGCGCAGTCGTGGTACTAAATAACATTTCAGCAAACATCGTACTTTCGGTAACATACGAAAGTCAAATCGATTCTATTTAACTGGACGATGGAGCAGGTTTACATGAAAGTTACAAACTATCAAGGTGCGACGATTGATCCTTATAGCAAGGGCTTGGGCATGGTTCCGGGCGCCAGCATCCAGCTCATGGACGTCGGCCGTCTTGAGTGGAATCTGTTGAACGAGGACGTCAGCCTGCCGGCGGCGGTCCTGTACGCGGATCGCATCGAACACAACCTGAAATGGATGCAGGCGTTCGTTGCAGAGTACGGCGTCAAGCTCGCACCGCACGGCAAGACCACCATGGCGCCGCAACTGTTTCGCCGCCAGCTCGAAACCGGCGCGTGGGGCATCACGCTCGCCACCGCACACCAGGTGCGGGCCGCGTATCACGGCGGCGTGTCGCGCGTCCTGATGGCCAATCAACTGGTCGGGCGCCGCAATATGCTGCTGATTGCCGAGATGCTGAGCGATCCGGAGTTCGAATTTTTCTGCCTGGTGGATTCGGTGGAAGGTGTCGAGCAACTCGGCGAATTCTTTGGCTCCGTGCACAAGTCGCTGAACGTGCTGCTCGAACTCGGCGTGCCGGGCGGCCGCACGGGCGTGCGCGACGCGGCGCAGCGCAATGCGGTGCTCGAGGCGATTGCCCGCTATCCGGATGCCCTGAAGCTCGCCGGTGTCGAGTTGTATGAAGGCGTGCTGAAGGAAGAGCCTGAAGTGCGCGCGTTTCTGCAAGATGCGGTGGCCATCACGCGCACACTCGCAGATGAAGGGCGTTTTGCGCGCACCCCGGCGATCCTCTCGGGCGCCGGCTCGGCATGGTACGACGTGGTGGCGGAAGAGTTCGCCAAGGCAAGCGAAGCAGGCCGTGTCGAAGTCGTGCTGCGTCCGGGCTGCTACCTGACCCATGACGTGGGCGTGTACCGCAAAGCGCAGACGGACATCTTCGCGCGCAATCCGGTTGCCAGAAAGATGGGCGAAGGCCTGTTGCCCGCGCTGCAACTGTGGGCCTATGTGCAGTCCATTCCCGAGCCGGATCGCGCCATCATCGGGCTCGGCAAGCGCGACTCCGCCTTCGACGCCGGCATGCCGGAACCCGCGCGCCACTATCGTCCGGGCACCCCGGCGCCGCGCGATATTGCGGCCAGCGAAGGCTGGGAAATCTTCGGCATGATGGATCAGCACGCGTATCTGCGGATTCCCGCCGGCGCCGATCTGAAAGTGGGTGACATGATCGCGTTCGACATCTCGCATCCGTGCCTGACCTTCGACAAATGGCGTCAGTTGCTGGTGGTCGATCCGGCGTATCAGGTGACGGAAGTAATCGAAACGTTCTTTTAAGGTCTGACCGCGCAGCGCGCGGCGGCGTCTGCGCGCGTGCCGCTGCGCGCTCCACGTCCGCTAGCGGCACGCGCCCGGGTAAGCGCGCGGCTCACGGAATGTCGTCCATGGGCTCCGGGCCGGCCGCCCCCACCTCTCCAATCCGCGCTTCGAGCATCCTCAACGCACCGGACAACGCGGACAACGCTTCGTCCGGCAGCGCGGCCAGCGTGTCATGCAGAAATGCATTGCGGCGCGGCATGCTCGCTTCGGTGGCGGCCATCCCGGTTTCAGTCAGACGCACATTGGTGACGCGGTTATCGCGCGCGTCCATGCTGCGCGAAATCCAGCCGAGCGCTTCCAGCGCCTTCAACTGCCGCGTGAGCGCGCCCGGATCGACCCGCAGCCGCTCGACGAGCCGCTTTTGCGACGACTCTCCGCCCTGATCGTGCAAGGCGAGCATCACGCGCCAGCGCGGCAGCGGATGCCCGACATGCGCCTCGAACGCCGACATGAACGCCCGATAGGTGCGGCCGAATTGCTGAACGATGGCGACGCGATCCTGTTGTTCCATGATGTACCGGACGAGGCGGGAATTCGATAATCAATCGGCGAGAATGGTCGGCTCGACCTGACGGCGCAGCTTGACAGGCGGCACGCGGCGGCTCTGCCAGATCGACACCACGGCAATCACCGCCGCGACCGCGAGGCCGAGATGAATCGCCGCGACAAGCGCTTCGCGGGCCGCTTCGAGCAGCATCGCACCATTGTGGCCGGCCTGCGTCAACTGGCTCATCAGCGTGGCCTGGGCCTCGTGGTTGATCAGGATTTGCGGGTCGCCCAGATCCGCGAACCAGTGCGACGCCTGATCACGCTCAAGCGCGCTGCGCACGCCGCCCGCATACATATGGGTGACGAGCGTGCCGGTCAGCGCGGTGCCGATCATCCCGCCGATCATACGCAACGATTGCAGCAGCGCAGTTGCAATGCCGAGATGCTCACGGCCCGCTGTTTGCTGCGCAAAGATGGTCAGGTTGGGCATGACGAAACCCAGACCGAGACCGCCCAGCACCATGAACGACATCAGGATCCATTGCGGCATGGCGCGCGTGGCGATCACCGCGCCCAGACACGACAGCGCGAGCAGCGTAAAGCCGACATACAACATCAGGTTCGGATTGCGCACGCGCGACACGATACGGCCGTTCGCAATACTGCCAATGGTGATGAACACCACCAGCGGCGTGATCACGAGCCCGGCTTGTTTCGGCGACATGCCGAAGCCGCCCTGAAATAGCAGCGGCGCGTAGAACAGCAGCGAGAACATCGTGAAGCCGCCGAGCACCGCCAGCGTAAATAGCGCGGCGAGGCTGGGGTTACGGAACATGTCGATCGGCAAGATTGCGGTCGGGCAGCGCTTTTCCCATTGCCACAGGCCGTAGGCGCAAGCCACGCTGATGGCCAGTAACGCTACGGCGGTCAGTCCCAGGCCATGCTTGGGCAACATTTCGACGAAGAGCTGCAGTAAGCCGAGCGACAGCGCGATCAGCAACGCGCCGGGCCAGTCGAGCCGCATCTTGTCTTTATGTTCGACGTGCCGCAGATGCGGCAAAAAGCGCCACACGAAGAACAGCGACAGCAAGCCGACCGGCAGATTCACATAAAACACCGAACGCCAGCCGTAGTACTGCGTGAGAAAGCCGCCAAGCGACGGCCCCACGGCGTTCGCGATGCCGAACGCCGAACTCATCAACACCTGCCAGCGCAGACGCACGACCGAATCGGGAAAGAGATCAGGAATACAGGCGAATGCGGTACCCACCAGCATGCCACCGCCGATGCCCTGCAGCCCCCGCGCCAGCACCAGAAACAGCATGCTGTTGGCCATGCCGCACAAGACCGACGCGCCCGTAAACACGACGATCGATGCAATCACAAAGGGCTTGCGCCCGTAGTAATCGCCGAGGCGCCCGAAGATCGGCACGGTGATCACCGAAGTCAGCAGGTATGAGGTGGCGACCCATGCGTAAAGCTCGAAGCCTTTGAGTTCGGCGACGATCGTAGGCAGCGCGGTGCCGACCACGGTCTGGTCGAGCGCGACGAGCATGGTCACGAAAGAAACGCCGAGCATCGCCATCAGCGATTCCCGGAACGGCAAAACTTGCCCACTCGAATGGTGAGCCGCGGTATGGACGGCCATTTTTTGTCAGCGCAACAGTTGACTCGTCAAACAATACGGGAATCATACCATGCGCGCGGGTCTAAACTGCTTGTGGCGGCGCCGGCTCCAGGGTGCCGCTAATCGTCTGACCAAACAATCGGCCTACCCAGGGAGGCACATGGAGTCCAATACGCTCGCCGAACAGAGCTTGTCCGCCGAGGACCTCGCCGCACTGCGCCGCGCGAAACACGAGCTGGAAAGTCCCGCACTGGCGATGAAACTTGCAAGTATCGTCGGCGCGCCGCTCGAAAAACTGCTGTCGCGGATGCCGGCCATCGCCAACGAAAAAGTCGCCGACGCGACGCAGATCGCGTTACGCAAGTGCCTGCAAATTGCCTTGCGCACCTTGGGCCGGCCGGACGCCGCCGCGCCACTGGCCGCGCCGGACAAGCCGAGCAATCTGCTGCACAAGTTTGCAGTGGCAACGACGGGCGCCGCAGGCGGCGCTTTCGGTCTGTTCGCGCTGCCGGTGGAGTTGCCGGTTACGACCACGCTGATGTTCCGCTCGATCTGCGATATCGCGCGCAGCGAGGGCGAGGACCTGTCGTCCATCGACACGCAGTTGCAGTGTCTGACCGTATTGGGCATGGGCGGCACGTCGAAAGCTGACGACGACGCCGACTTCGGCTACTTCATCATGCGCGGCGCGCTCGCGCAGGCGGTGTCGAAGGCGTCGTCCGAAATCGCGACCAAAGGTTTTACCGCGCACGGCTCGGCCGCGCTGCTGCGCCTGCTCAACATCATTGCCTCGCGCTTTTCCGTGCAGGTGAGCGAGCAGATCGCCGCCAAGTCGATTCCGGCGATCGGCGCGGTGCTGGGCGCCATGGTCAATACCGTTTTCATGGACCACTTCCAGCTCGTGG
>NZ_DASXHA010000136.1:0-35533 GCF_036488795.1 Paraburkholderia sp. | reverse complement strand
TCAGATTACGCCTCTCCTCGGCCACAGGAATAGCGTGTCTCTCCGTTGCAAGGTAGCTTTCACCGCGCCGACCTTAAGCACTTTGTCATTGCATACGCAAAAGTTTCCGTCAAGAAAAATAGTTGCAATAGCAAGCACATTGCGATTCTCAGTCCCGTGGCATGCGTTTCCCTTAAGGCAACTGATTCATAGAGCGTGTCGTCGCAAGCAACGCGCAGCGCCTTAGCCAATCAATCTCCGTCAGGCGTGGCAGCACAGATGTCGCATTCACGCGACACATCCTCAAAATAACCTGACTGTCATATTCCCTACCTTTACGTCCCTTACATTTGCGCCCATCGCTCGACCTGCCATTAGAGCCATGCGTGCGATTGCCTATATATCATCGGAGAATCTCTTGAATAAGAAAGTTTTGACCACCGCTTCTGCTGTCCTCGCAGGCTTCAGCTTTGCCGGCGCAGCTCACGCACAAAGCAGCGTAACGCTGTACGGCATCATCGACGCGGGTATCACGTATGTGAATCACGCTAACGCGCAAGCCAAGGATCTCGTTCAATACGGCGACGGCGTCGCTCAAGGAAGCCGTTGGGGCCTCAAGGGTTCCGAAGACCTCGGTGGCGGCCTGAAGGCGATCTTCACGTTGGAAAACGGCTTCAACTCGGGTAACGGTACGCTCGGTCAAGGTGGTGACCTGTTCGGCCGCCAGGCTTGGGTCGGCCTCTCGAAGGACGGCATCGGCTCGTTGACGTTCGGTCGTCAGTACACGTTCTCGACCGACTATCTGGGTGGCTCGTACGCCAACGGCGGCCAGACCGTCGGCGGCAACTACGCTTACCACATCAACGATATCGACCAGCTCACGTCGAGCCGTATCAACAACTCGGTCAAGTTCAGCAGCGCGAACTTCTACGGCCTGACCTTCGGCGCGATGTACGGCTTCTCGAACCAGGCAGGTGCATTTGCAGGCGCACCGGGCACGGGCGGTTCGTCGTCGGCATACAGCTTCGGCCTGAACTATGTGAACGGCCCGTTCGCGATCGGCGCAGCGTATACGGACATCCGCTTCCCGGCTTCCGCATCGCCGTCCTTCTCGACCTCGCTCGCCAATGCGTCGATTACCGGCACTGCGAAAGACCTGGCAACGACTGGCGTTG
The DNA here is from genome assembly GCF_036488795.1 of Paraburkholderia sp. Taxonomy (GTDB): domain Bacteria; phylum Pseudomonadota; class Gammaproteobacteria; order Burkholderiales; family Burkholderiaceae; genus Paraburkholderia. The sequence continues at coordinate 34,379 of NZ_DASXHA010000136.1, read as the reverse complement.
GCGCGAAGTACTCGCTCGGCGCAGCAACGATGTGGGCTCTGTGGACGCACACGAACATCGACCAGATCGTCGGTCACATGACGACGTTCAACTCGTATGAAGCAGGCGGCAAGTACGCCTTCACGCCGGCACTGACGGGCGCGCTGGGCTACACGTACATGCAGGCTTCGGATCTGACCAACGGTCACTGGAACCAGGTTGACGCCAGCGTCGACTACGCGCTGAGCAAGCGCACGGACGTCTACCTGCTGGGCATCTATCAGGACGCTTCGGGCAAGAACGCGAAGAATGCCGACCTGCAATCGCAGATCGGCGTGAGCACCAGCAGCTACCTGCCGGTTGCCGGTGCATCCACGCAGCTGGCTGTGCGTGTGGGCATCCGTCACAAGTTCTAAGCGCAAAACGCGCCGCCGGGAAGCTTCGCGTTTCCCGGTGCGCCACGCTTGTGTAGCACAACGCCCGGATGGAGACGCCCTTAACAGGCACTTCGTTCGGGCGTTTTTGCATGTGCAGACGCTGCGGACGCAAACCTGCGCGCGTTATTTGATGGGTGGCGTCGGATACGTCGGCGTGCCTTTCGCAATCACAAAGTCGTAATCGAGCGTGTAATACGGCCCTTGCACGGTTGCGTCAGGCGCCGCGCCGTCCTCGTGACGCTCGAAGCTGCCGATCAGCGATCGATTCACACCGAACACCACATCCGAGCCCAGATACTCGGAGTCGTCAGCGAAGACTTGCGATACGAGCGTTTCGTGTCCCTCGGCGATGACGACGAAGTGCAGGTGCGCCGGACGATACGGATGGCGCTGCTGCTTCGCGAGCAGTACGCCCACCGGGCCATCGGTCGGGACCGGATAGCCCGCCGGCCTGACCGTGCGGAAGGCGAAATGCCCTTGCGCGTCGGTATGAAAGCGCCCGCGCAGATTCATGTCCGGCTGGTCCGGATCCTGGTTCTCGTACATGCCGACGGGTGACGCCTGCCAGACGTCCACCATCGCGTTGACCACCGGTTGCCGAGACGTATCGAGCACACGTCCCCTGACGAATAACGGCGTGCCCGGCGATCCTTCGCAGGCAATGTTCTCGCCGTTTGCATGCGCGGGCGAAGCGCCGCGATAGAACGGCCCGAGCAATGCGCCTGGCGTGCGGCCATTCGACCCGCTGTTGTTCAGCAGCGTGACGAGGGTGGAGAACCCCAGCACATCAGCGCACAGGACGGCTTCGTTGTGGTCGTCGCGACAAGCCTCGCCGATCGATTTGACGAACTCGATGCCTTGCTCGAATTCCTGGTCCGTCAGCCGAACCTCCTTGAAGAAGGCATGCGCGTGCTTGACGAGCGCGTCGACAATCTGTTTCAGGCGCGGGTCTTCGGTTCGACTCATCGCGGCGGTCACGACCGCGGTCACCGAATCCGCATCGTCGACGATGCCGCCGAGGCTTTCCAGATCGATCATGCTCGTCTCCCTCACTCTTTGCCAAGCCACGCATAGCGGCTCGTATCGCGCCCGGCGTAGTCCGGATCGAGGTAGATATAGACACGCTGAATCTTCCAGTCGCGAATCTCGAACACGTCGCACCAGTTACCGGCGCCCCACGCCGGCACGCCGGCGCGCCAGGGACCGTCGCGGTGTTCGCCATGACTGGTGCCTTCGCACACCACCACGTCGCTGCCGGAGAAAATCCAGTTGAAGTGCGCGTAGTGGTGAACGATCGATTTCAACGTTCCGCCGACATCGCCGAACAGCTTGCCGATCTGATCCTTGCCGTTGGCAACACCCCACTTCGGGAAGAACACCTGGGCGTCGTCGGCGAAGAGTTCGAGAATACTGCCGCCCGTCGACGTCACACCGCCGTTGTCGAACGCTTTCAGATATTCGATGGCGACCGACTTCCTCTGCTCGTCGGTCATTGTCTGGGTAGTAAGCGCCATGATCGTCTCCTCCTGGTGAATGGTGGGCTGATAAGGGCCGCCGGCGGCGCGCTCCGCCAGCGGGAAGTCAACACGGCTTTTTAGCGTGGCACTTCCTGGTGCGCGCGGTTAGCCGCGAGATACGCGAATGCCAGAATCGGGCCGAGTGTGGCCCCGCCTGCCCAGTAGGCACGCGCCGACGCCGACGCGACGCAGTTGCCGACGCCATACAGGCCCGCAATTGCGTTGCCCATGTCGTCGAGCACCTGTCCGTCGGGATTCGTGACCGGGCCGCCCTTCGTGTCGAGATTACCGCCGGTCAGCAGCGCGGCATAGTACGGGCCGCGGTCGGCAAGCGGATACATGGTCGGATTCGGCGCCGATGGTTCGGGGGCGGTCGGGCCGTTGAACAGCACTTCGACGGGTCGCTCGCCACGCTGGAAATCGAGGTCCTTGCCGTTTCGCGCAAATTCGTTGAAGCGTTCGACGGTTGCAGGCAGATTGGCCGCGAAGTCGTCGTCGAACTTCAGATTGCCGATCTGCGGCGAGAGTTGAGCCACCCGCTCACGAATCTTGTGCGCCAGTCCGGCTAGCGTGTCGGCTTTGATCACATGAGCATCGTTGACACCTTCGGGGACGATGAAGCGGCCGTACTCCGTGCTTGAGGAGTACTGCTGACTGCGCGCGTCCCAGACTGCGGCAAGAACGAGGTTCGGGTACTGCGAGGTAGCCGGATCCCACTCGAAGAAAGCCTGCGCCGACTCGTTGTACGCGAGCTTTTCGTTGGTGACCCGTCTGCCGTGACGATTCACGTAGATCATCGAATCCCCCGACGGCGAAAACGTGCCGACCAGACTGGCATCGTCATTCAATGCCTTTTCGAGAACAATCGGACACATCCACGCATAGTTCATGTTGCGCAGCTCCGCGCCCATCGCGGTGCCGATCGAGACGAAATCCCCTTCGTTGCTGCGCGCCGCGCAGCCGCCGAAAACCGGCGCGCTCAGGAAGTTCTTGCGCATCGTCTTGTTGTGGGTGAAGCCGCCCGTGCCGAAGATCACCGCTTTGCGCGCCTTGAACGTGAGCGTGCCCTGCTCAGCGACATCGGCTTCGACACCTGTCACGGCACCGCTGTCGTCGATGAGAAGCCGCTGAACGCGGCAATTCGTGCGGATCTCCACGCCGGCCCGCAGCGCCGCTTCGGACATCGAACGGACCGCTACCGCGCCGCCGTCGGACATCGAATCGCAAGCCCCCTTGGGCAACAGCACGCGTCCTTTAGGCGCCTTGTCCTCAGGCAGTTCGGCCCAGTAATCGCACACCTCGGGACAATGACGGTATTCGAGCGCGCCCTTCCCGGCGAGCAGTTCGGCGGCGGGCGACGCATTGTCGTAAATCGCCGCGCACATATCGTATTCCCACTGTGTCATGCCGAAGCGCGGCAGATGCGGGCTATAGACTTCCGGCCGCGACAGTCGCGCCATATAGCGTATGCAGTCTTCGCGGTTGTCTTCGATACCGAGTTCGCGCATTGGCCGGTTGTTGGGCACCCAGTACCAGAACGCGGCCTTCTTCGCCGTACCGCCCGGTTCCGCAGCTTTTTCTAGCAACAGCACCTTGTTGTCCTGCCAGGCGGCGAACAGCGCGCAAGCAAGGCCGGCGGCGCCCGCTCCCACTATCACCATGTCGAAAACGCCATCGAATCGCCCGGCCTTGACCGGCGTCGCGGATTTGCGCGGAATGTCACTCATGAGATGTCTCCTTGTTTTGCCTGGATCTGGACCTGAGCCTGAGCGGCGCAGGTGTTGAACGGGTCGTGGGCCGCGTCGATGAATACGTGCCCTGCCTCGATGCGAATCGCAACCGGAGTGAGCGAGGCACCCTGGCACGGACCATCGATGCACACGCCATCTTCGAAGCGAAACATCGCGCTATGGTGTGCGCACATCAGCAACTCGGCGTCGTATGCCCAGAACGTATTCGGCTCGTAGTTCAGCGGAATCGAAAAGTGCGGACAGAGGTTGCGATAGGCCCAGGTTTCGTCGCTACGGCGCAGCACGACGATGCCCGGCGTACCGGCACACTCAGGCGGTATTTCGAAGCCGCCGCCATCGGGGACGTCGTCGAGTGCGCACAGGTAGCCAGGCAACGCGGCGGGGTTCGCAGCCTTCATCATGGCTCCCTCAGGCGCGATGCGCGGCTGACGACGCGCTCAAGGCGTCCGTCACGTCGTCAGTCGAAGGCCGCGCGGCAGTCCCACTGTCCAGAAACACGACGCGCCGCCCCACCGGAAACAGTTGCAGACCGAAGCGGCGTGACACGAAGCCCCACAGTCCCTGCGGAAAGAACATCGTCACGACGATCGCCAGCGCACCGAGTCCGATCAGATACCAGGTGCCGTAATCGGACAGGAATTTATTCAGCACGAAGAAAATCAACGCGCCGACGATAGGCCCTTCGAGCGTCCCAAGACCGCCGATCAACACAATGAAAATGCCGAACGCGGTCCAGTTCACGGAGAACGCAGCGTCGGGCGAGATGCGCAGATTGCCGAGGAAATAGAGTCCACCGGCCAACGCCGCGCCGCACGCGGACACCAGATAGACGATCAGCCGCGCCCGCTTCACAGCCACACCCTGGCTGCTGGCCGCCACGGCGTTATCGCGCATGGCGGTCAACGCAAGACCCGCCCTGGAGCGCAGGAACACGTAGAGCAAGCCGATGGCGGCGGCGACGATGGCCAGCGCGAGCCACAGCGTGAGCGACTCGCGCAGCGCCCGCGGCACGTCCTGCAACGCGGTCAGACTGGTGCCCGAGCCGCCGCCCAGCACGGCGACGTTGGCGAACGTCAGCCGGAACACTTCCGCGATTACCCATGTGCCGATGGCAAAGTAGCCGCCCTCGAGACGAAACGCCACGAGCGACACGGGAATCGCCACGGCCGTCGCAATGATTGCGGCAAGCGGCACCGCAATGAACGGCGAGACGCCGCAGTAGTTGGCGAGAATCAGCATCCCATAGCCGCCGATGCCGAAAAACGCCTGCTGCCCGATCGACACCATGCCGCCATATCCAGCCAGCAGATTCCACATCATGGCGAAGACGAGATACGACGCGAGTTGTACGAAGTCATGCAACGCATCGCGCCCGGCCCACCAGGGCGCACTCGCCACAGCGACCGCCACGATCAGCAAGATCAGGACGGTGACTCGGCTCGCTCGCGTCGCACGCCGCACTTCGAAGCCTGCCGCTGCGTCACGGTTCAATGGTGTGTTCATATCAGCCTCTATGCGGTTTTAGGCAACAGGCCCTGCGGCCGGACCACCAGCACCCCCAGGAACACCACGTGGCCCAGCCAGATTCCCCAGCCGGGATCGAAGTAAAAGCCCGCCTGCTGCGCGATGCCCAACGCCATGCCGCCGAGAAACGTGCCCCAGAACGAACCCATGCCGCCGATGATCACCGCCTCGAACGCGTACAGCAGCAAAGCGGGTCCGTCGGTCGGCGAGACTGCGGTGCGCATCGCATAGAGCGCCGCGGCCACGGCGATCAGCACGAACGCGATGCCCATCGCCAGCGCATAGGTGCGCCGGTAGGCGACGCCCATCAACTGCACGATCTCGCGGTCGTCCGAGGTCGCACGAAACGCACGGCCCAGCGGCGTGCGGCCGAACAACCATTGCGTTGCGAACGCCAGCACGACCGTCGCGGCCAGCGTGACGAGCGGCAGATAACCGAGTGTGATGCCGGGCGCGAGCGTGATGCTTTGCGCCTCGAAGCTACCCGTCGCCACCGAGCGTGGGTCGGCGGAAAACACCTGCTGCAGCACGTTCTGGATCACGATCGACAGCCCGAAGGTGACGATCAGCGAGGGCAGCGGGTCGCGGCTGCTGACGCGGTTGAGGATCGCGTACTGCACCGCATAGCCGGCGCCGAACGCCACCACCAGCAGCAGGATCAGCGCGACGGCGAGCGGCAGATGCGCGTAGCCCGTCAACGCGAACAGCACGAACACCAGCAGCACGATGAAATCGCCATGCGCCGTATTGGTGAGCCGCATCACGCCGAACACGAGCGACTGCCCCATCGCGAAGAGGCCGTACAACGCGCCCAGCAGCACGCCTTGCACGATGATGTTGATCAGGGTATTCATGCGAGTGCTCCGAAGTAAGCGCGCGTGATCGCTTCGTCCGAGACTTGCGCGGACTGCCCGCTTAGCGACACGCGTCCTTCCTGCAAGCAATAGAAGCGCGACGAGACCCGGCGCGCGAGTTGCACGTCCTGCTCCACCACGATCGCGCTCATGCCGTCCGCGACGATCGCGGGAAGTGCCGCATAGATTTCGCGCACGATCACCGGTGCGAGCCCTAAGGACAGCTCGTCGCACATCAGCAGATCAGGATTGCTCATCAATGCGCGGCCGATCGCCACCATCTGCTGCTGGCCGCCTGACAATGCAGTGGCCGCGTGCTGGCGGCGCTCCTTCAAGATGGGAAAGAGCGCATAGACGCTTTGCAGATTCCAGCGCCCGGGGCGCTTCGAATACGCACCGAGCAGCAGATTTTCTTCGACGCTCAGGCTCGCGAACAGCCGCCGCCCCTCCGGCACGAGCGCAATGCCCTTGCCGACAATACTCGCCGCAGCCGCCCCGCCGAGCGCTTCGCCGCGGTACACGATCTGCTCGGGACGGGTACGCAGCAACCCGGCCACCGACTTCAGAAAGGTCGACTTGCCCGCGCCGTTCGAGCCGATCAGCGCAATCACGTCGCCTTGCGCAACCGTGACGTCGATCCCGAACAGGGCCTGAAAGTCACCATAAAACGCGGTCAAACCGCGTGTCTCCAGCAGAGCCGCCATGATCACGCCTCCAGTCCGAGATACACCCGCCGCACTTCGGGGTCGTCCATCACCGCAGCCGGCTGTCCTTCGGCGAGCTTCTTGCCGAAGTTGATGACGAGCAGGCGGTCCGCCACGGCGAGCAGCGCATGCACGACGTGTTCGATCCACACGATCGTCACGCCGCGCTCCTTCACCTGGCGAATCTCATCGACGAGTTGATGCGTCTCCGGTTCGGTCAGACCGCCGGCGATCTCGTCGAGCAGCAGCAGTTGCGGTTGGGTGGCGAGCGCCCGCGCCAGTTCGAGACGTTTGCGGTCGAGCAGCGCAAGCGTGCCGGCCAGCTGGTTGGCGCGTGCCTTGAGACCGGTGCGTTCGAGCACGTCGACGCAAATGTCGTAGGCCGCATGTTCCGCGAGACCGCCGCCGAAGGTCGCGCCGACCAGCAGATTCTCGAACACCGTCATGCCGCCGAACGGCCTTGGCACCTGGTAGGAGCGGCCGATTCCCGCCACGCAGCGGCGATACGGCGGCAGATGGCCGATGTCGGCGCCGTCGAATTCGACGCTGCCCTGATCGGGCCGCACGTCGCCGCTCACCAGATTGAACAGCGTGGTCTTGCCCGCGCCGTTCGGGCCGAGGATGCCGTAGGTCTCGCCGCGCTCGACCGCAAAGCTCATGTCGTCGGTCACCTGCAGCGCGCCATAGCGCTTTGATACGCCGGTCAATTTCAGAACACAGTTCATGGCCGCTCTCCGCAGACAGGTCACGCGATCAGCTTCAACGGACCCGACACCGGCACGGCCGGCGCGAGCTGGTTGTTGACGATCGCCAGGTCGAAGCGATGCTTCTGTCCCTTCACCCATTGGCCGCCCACCAGCGGCGTTTTGGCGACGTTCTTCACAGGCCCGCTGCCCCACGCGACATGGCCGACCAGCGTATCCAGCTTCGTCGACGCCACCGCGTCGCGGACCGCCTCGTTCGAATCGACATCCTTGGCACGTTTTAGCGAATCCACCGCGATTTCGAACAGCGCATGCGCGAAGCCGATCGGCTGGGTCCACTGCTTCGAGGTGACCCGCTCGTAGTCGCCGGCGACCTGCGCGGCGCTTTGTCCCGTCAGCGACGACCTGAACGGATGCGCGGGTGACCACCAGACTTCCGTGGACAGCCCGTCGCCGAGATCGCCGAGCGCCTCGATGGAGGTGGGAAATAGCAGCGCCTTGCCGATCGAGATGACTTTCGGCTTCAAACCTTGCTGACGTGCCTGCACGAGGAAATTCTTGGCATCAGGCGGAATCACCACGCCCGTGACGATTTGCGCATTCGCCTGCTTGAAGGTCGAGATCTGCGCGGAGAAATCCTGCGTCATGCTCTGAAAGCGCCCCGGGTCCTTGAGCGTGAAGCCCTTTTGTGCAAGCACGGGGGGAAAGCCGAGCTTCGTATCGCCCCACGCGTTGCCGTCGCCGTCGTTCGGAAACAGGCCGCCTACGCTGTGATTGGTCTGCACCGATTGCCACATGCCGGTGTAGACGGCAATCACATCTTCGAGGCCCCAGAAGAAGTGATACGTGAACCGGAAGCCCTTCTTCGGATCGCCCTTGCGGCCGAAAAACCACGGCTGCCACGGCACCACCGTCGACACGCACGGCATTTCGTTGAGTTCGCATACGTCGCTGACCGGGTTCGCGGTTTCCGGGGTGCCGGACACCAGAATGATGTCCACCTTGTCCTTGAGGATCAGGTCGTTGGCGACCTCGCCGGCGCGATTCGGGTTCGACTGGCTGTCCTTGACGAGGATCGCAACCGGGTACGGCTTGCCGCCGATCACGATGCCGTTCTTCAGCACCGTCTGCATCTGCTGGATCGTGAAGCGATCCGCTTCGCCGAACGGCGCAAGCGGTCCGGTTTGCGGCGATACGTAGCCGATCTTCAGCGTGCGCGGACTCGCCGCGAAAGCCCGCGATGACAGCAGCGGCGTCGCCGCCGCCAGCGCGCCGCCCGCCGCGAGGCTGACGAAGCGGCGGCGTCCGGCGTCGAAGTTAGACTCGTCCATGGTTGTCTCCTCTCTTTATGTCAATGTCCTGCTGTGCTTCGAGGCCTGCTTGCCGCTACGCCGGCCGTCGCCCTTCGAACGCGGCTTCGAGCAGCGCGCGTAACGGCGCACGCTCCACAGGGCGCGGATTCCAGTACGGGTTCTTGAGGGCCAGCTCGAGCGCGACCTGCAGGTTTTCGGCGGTGACCCCAAGCTGTTTCAGCGCGGTTGGCGCGCCGTGCTCGCGGGCCAGATCGAACACGGCCTGCGCGGCATCGTCGGCGCGTAGCGCGCGGGCCATCCGCCGCATCGCCAGCGGAGCGGCGTCGCGGTTGTAGGCGAGTACGTGCGGCAGCACGATGGTGTGCGTTTCCGCGTGGGGCAGATTGAAGCTGCCGCCAAGCGTGTGGCACAGCTTGTGATGCAAGGCCATACCCACGCTGCCGAGTACCGCACCGCACAGCCACGCGCCGTACAGGCAGTCCGAGCGGGCCTCGAGATTGCCAGGTTCATTCATGACGCGCGGCAGGCCCTCGCCAAGCGCGCGAATGCCCTCCTCCGCCATCAGACTCACCACCGGGTTTGCGTCCTGTGCATAGAGCCCTTCGGCCGCGTGCGCGATTGCATTGATGCCGCTCGTCAGCGAAAGCGCAGGCGGCAACGAAGTGGTCAGCAGCGGATCGTAGATCACCGTCTTCGGCAACACGCGCAGATCGCGCCCGGTCTTCTTCAAGCCGCCTTCGGTGAGGCCGTAGATCGGCGTCATCTCGGAGCCGGCATAGGTGGTCGGGATCGCGAGAATCGGCAGCCCGGTTTCAAGTGCAATGGCCTTGCCGAGGCCCGTCGTCGAGCCGCCGCCGATCGCGATGGCGCAATCGGCACCGGCTTGCGCAGCGAAATCGCGGGCCTGGCGCGCCGTTTCGACGGGTACATGCATGACGGCTTCGGCAAACACACCGGCTGCGCGGTTGCCCAGCCGCGTGGCTAGCGCCTCCGCGTCGCCCCGCTGCTGGGGCGTGCAGAGCACGATTGCACGCGTCGCCCCGAGCAACTCGATCTCGCGCGCCAGATGTTCGAGACTGCCCGGGCCGAAAATCACGCGCGCCGGCAAGCCGTTGTAGACGAACGGGTCCATGGCGGTTCAGCGCGGGTAGTAAGGGGGAATCTGCGCGTCGACGTTGACCCACACCGATTTCGGCTGGGTGTACTCGCGCATCGCTTCGAAGCCCATCTCACGCCCATAGCCGCTCGCGCCGACTCCGCCAAACGGCGAGCCAGGGCTCACGCGCTTATAGCAGTTGATCCACACCATGCCCGCGCGAATTTCGCGCGCTACGAGGTGGGCGCGTTGCAGATCGCGGGTCCACAGACCTGCGCCGAGACCGTATTCGGTGCCGTTGGCAAGCGCGAGCGCTTCCTCGTCGGTACGGAAGGTCGTGACGCTCATAAACGGACCAAACACCTCTTCCTGCGAGACGCGATGTTCCGGCTTCGCCTCGACGATCGTCGGTTCGACATAGCAGCCGTTCGCGAGCGCCGCTGCGTCCGGCGCCTTGCCGCCCGCCAGCACCCGGCCGCCCTGCTCGCGGGCGATGTCGACATAGGACAGCACCCGGTCGCGATGCTGGCGCGAGGTGAGCGGGCCCATTTCGGTGAGCGGATCGAGCGGATCGCCGATGCGGATCGTGCGGCTTAGCGCGACGATCTTTTCGAGCACTTCATCAGCAACCGATTCATGCACGATCAACCGCGAGGCCGCGATACACGCCTGCCCCTGATTGTGGAAGATGCCGAACGCGGAGCCTTGTACGACCGCTTCGAGATTGGCGTCGCCGAACACGATGTTCGCGCCCTTGCCGCCGAGTTCGAGCTGCACCTTCTTCAGGTTGCCGCTCGAGGCCTGCACGATCTTGCGACCCACCGCGGTCGAACCGGTGAAGGCGACCTTGCTGATCTGCGGATGTTCGGCAATGTACTGGCCCGCCACGTGACCGAGGCCCGGCAGGATGTTGACGACGCCGTCGGGAAAGCCTACTTGCGCCATCAGCTCGGCAATCGCGAGACTCGACAAGGGCGTCAGTTCCGCCGGCTTCATGATCACGCAGTTGCCTGCGGCGAGCGCCGGCGCCATCTTCCAGCTGGTGAACATCAGCGGAAAATTCCACGGCACCACCTGCCCGACGATGCCCACCGGCTCACGCGCCAGATAGTTGAGAAAGCCCTGCTCGACGGGGATCACCGAGCCCTCGAACTTGTCGGCCATGCCGCCGAAGTAGCGAAAGGTGGCGGCCGTGCGCGGCACATCCAGATTGCGCGTATCGCGGATCGGATGGCCGGTGTCGAGCGATTCCAGCCGGGCCAGCGCATCGGCATTCGCCTCGATCGCGTCGGCAAGTTTCAGCAGCAGACGCCCGCGTTCCGCTGCCGCCAGATTGCTCCATTTCGGAAAGGCCGCTTTGGCGGCGACGACCGCACGGTCGACGTCGGCGGGGCCGGCCATCGCGACTTCGGCAAGCACCGAGTTGTCGTGCGGATTGAGCGTGGCGAGCGTCTCGCCGTTGGCCGCCGGCACGAAGCGGCCGCCGATAAAGAGTTGCGTTTGCATGTCAGTCCCGCGCAAGTAAAACCTGGACGTGACATCTCCCGCGGCGCCAGCGGTCTGGCGCCGTTCGTTGCAACAAGGGGAGATGCCGGTGGTAAGGCTAGATCTGGATCGGATACGGCGGCAGCTCGCCGCTTTCGTAGCGTTTGGGCAAATCGGGTGTGGCGTTTTCCCAGACGAGCAGCATCGAACGCTTCTGCGAGTAGCCCTTGTGGCGGATATCGGCCGGCATCGCGGCGATATCGCCCGCGTTCATCGTGATGCGGGCGCGCGGCTCGCCGCTATCCTTGTCCGCGACATCCCAGATGATCTGGTCGGAGAGCTGCAGAAACCACTCCACCCGGTCGTTGCCGTGAAACACCGGCAAAACGAATTCTTCGGTAGTCGGGCAAAACAGGCTCTGCTGGCACACCGAGGTCACCGACGGATTCCACGTCACATCCGAACGCGACAGGTATTTGAACAGGCTGAACGCATGCAGCGCGCCCTCGAAGCCAGGTTGTGCGTGGATTTCCGGTTCGTCCTGCACCACATCCGCGAACTGGCGGTTCACCGGAAAGTCATCGCGCAACGGCGAATCGCCTTCGAGGCCCGGCATGCGCTTCGTTGCAATGCGCGTGCGTTCGATCGCCGCGATGTTGTCGCCGTGTTTGGTGCCGAACGCCGAACCCGTTTCTTCGGGAGCGGCAAACGGATCGAAGCCTTCGTTGACCCAGTCCTTCAGGATGGCCTTGAAGGTGGCCATGATGATCGGCGTGTCGAACTGCTGCATGTGGTCCACGCCTGCTTCCTTGAAGTTGGCGTTATAGGCGCCCGCGTACATGTCGACCTTGCCGTAGTGATTGCGCGTGCCGATCACTTCGTCGAAGTTGACCCAGCCGTAGAAGAATCCCCATGCCACGTCGCGCATCATTGCGCGCAGGAAATCGTCCGCATGCATCTGATGCGAGCGCGTCTGCCCTTTGGCGGGCCACTTGATGCTGGCGAAATACGCATCGCGGCTGAATTCGAAATCGCCGAGGCGGAACACGCGGTAGCCGGTGGCCGGATCGGGTTCGCTCGCGGTGACGTTTTGCAGCCCGGTTACTTTGTCCATGATTGACTCCAGGTGATGATCGATCGAAGGAAGGGTCATTGAATGCAGATGTCGGCCCACTTCTCGACCGAGTAGCGTCCGAGAATCGTCTGCACCAGCAGCACGCCCTTCGTCACCGCTTCGAAACGGTAGGCGGCGCCCGCGGGCAGCAGCGCCTGATGGCCACGCCGCAAGCGTACATAGCCCATCGACTGGCCAGACGGCTGGCCTTCGAGGCGCACGCTGCCTTCGGTCTGCAGATCGACCAGCGGTCCATCCGAGGGCTTGATGAAGTGCACGTCGATCTCGCCGTCGAGCACCACGGCGAATTCGTCGTGCGAGGCCGCGAACCACGGCGACATTCCTTCCGCGCGCAACGTCTCGATCACGTACTTGAGATTTTTACCGACCACGACTTTCTCAAACGGCGCCGCGCGGCTCGCCACTTCGAACACGTTCGACATCGCGTAGTGCTCGGGCTTGCCCTTGATGATTTCGATGGAGCCTTTGCGGAAATTGTCCAGGCTGCCGAACCAGGTCTGTTGCATGTCTGCCTCCATGTGTCTGTGAATGCCCTGCTTGCATTCAAGATTAAGTGGCGACCGGCGCAACGGCAATGATCTGAGGTTCGGGAATCACGAACCATGAGTGCGGCAAAAACCTGCTAGGGAAACTACCTGGAGGACAACCCGGGATGGGCCGCGCTCATTCTTCGGCCAGTTCCTCGCCGACGCTCTTGGTGTCGTCGTCGGGCGGCGCGATGCCAAGCGCCCGGTCCCACGGCGGCTCTTGCAGATAGCGGGCGCGCAGGAAATCGACGAAGGCTTTGACCTTGGTGGTCGAGCGGTGCGATGCCGGATAGACCGCCGAGAGCCACAGCGGCGGCGCCGCATACTCCGGCAGCACGCGTTCCAGACGCCGTTCGAGCAGGTCCGCGGCGGCGACCATGGTGGGCAGATAGACGACGCCCGCGCCGGCCCGCGCGAACTCGAGCAGCAGATGCACACTATTGCTTTTCAGCACCGGATTCAGCGCAATTTCGAAAGTGTCGCTACCTTTCACCAGAGGCCACTTGTCGCCCCACGGATAGTACGAGTAACAGGCGAAGTCATGCCTCAACAGGTCGAGCGGCGTGTCGATGACCGGCTCTTCCTTGAGATATCCTGGCGCACCGCACAACACGCCGCGCACCGGAAAAAGCCGCCGCTCCACCAGCAGGTTCGAAGCGGGCGGATAGATCTGCAGCGCGAGATCAAAGCCCTCCTGAACCGGGTCGATCACCCGGTCGTTGACGGTCACGACGAATTCGACACGCGGATACGCTTCGCGGAAGTCGATCAAGGCCTGCGAGAAATGCCCGAGTGCGAACCCGGGCAGCACATGGATGTTGAGCGTGCCGGACAGCGAATGGGGCTCGCCGCGCGAGCGCCCGGACAACTCGTGGGCCCGGTTGACCAGCTCGGCGCACTCGCGGTAATAGGTTTCGCCGAGTTCGGACAAGCGGACCGCGCGGGTCGAACGGTGAAACAGCGGCACGCCGAAATGATCCTCCAGCTGCTTGACGCGCGAGGTCACGACCGACTTCGCCACGCCCAGCTGGCGCGCGGCGTTGGCAAAACTCTGCGCCTCGGCGGCGCGCACGAAAGCCTCCATCGACATGAACAGGTCCATGCTGTGTCTCCGTGGCCGCTTCTGTCGCAGCCTTATCTGATGGACTGAAGTGTAATTTGTTTTTCGATGGGCGTTACGGCCGCGCCGCTGCGGGGCAACGACGGTCTGTGCCGGTGATGCGCGGCAATCCAGGCGTTATTCCGGGCGATCTCGCAGCGAGCCAAAAAATGCCTGGATTTCCTGAGCAAGCAACGCCGGCTGTTCGAGTGCCGCGAAGTGCCCCCCGCGTGGCATGACGCTCCAGCGGCGTAGATCGGAAAAGACGCGCTCTGCCGCGGAGCGTGGAGGTTTGATCATTTCTCGCGGAAATTCGGCGTAACCCGTCGGGACCGAAATGGTCGAACCTGGCGGAAGAATGACCGCGCCGTGCATGCGGCCGTAATACGGCCAGAACGACGCGTTGATCGAACCCGTGAACCAGTACAGCGAGATGTCGGCCAGGATGCGATCGCGGCTGATGGCACGCTCGATATCGCCGTCGCAGTCCGACCACGCGCGGAATTTCTCCACGATCCACGCGGCGAGGCCAGCGGGCGAATCGGTCAGAGCGAACGCCAGCGACTGCGGTCGCGTTCCCTGGATGGCGGCGTAGCCGGCTTCTTCCTGGGTCCACCGCGCGACGTCCTCCAGGTAGCGGCGTTCCTCGTCGTTTGGGTTCGGCAGTAAAGAGGGCACGCGGCCGACCGGCGACAGCAGGTTGAGGTGGATCCCGATCATCGCTTCCGGGTGCGCATATCCGAGCCGGCTGGTCACAGCCGCACCCCAGTCGCCCCCCTGGGCGCCGAAGCGTTCGTAACCCAGCACGTCATGCATGAGGCCGAAAATGCACTCGGCCATCTGCGGCACATCGAAACGCGGCTGACCCGAGCGAAACGAAAGACCGTAACCGGGAAGGGACGGCACGACAACCGTAAAGGCGTCGCTTGCAGCGCCGCCGAAACGCACCGGATCGGTCAGGCGCGCAATGATCTCCAGAAACTCGAACACCGAGCCTGGCCAGCCGTGCAGCAACACCAGCGGTGTCGGAGCGGGCCCCACGCCTGGTACGTGAAGATAGTGCAGATCGATTCCGTGCAACTCGACCTTGAATTGTGGAAACGCATTGAGCGCCGCTTCCTCGGCGCGCCAGTCGAAGCCGGACACCCAATAGTCGATCAACGATCGGAGGTAGTCCACGTCGGTCCCGAAACGCCATGCGTCGCCGGGCGCCTGATCGGGAAACCGGGTGCGCGCGAGACGCGAACGCAGGTCGACGATGTCTTCTTCAGGGACGTGAAGCGAGAACGGAACGGGTTTGGCGATCATGACTTTGGCTTTGGCTTAGACATGGAGTAGGCCGGTGAGCCCGGCACGCACAGAGAGCCGGGCCGGTTCAGGTTGACGCTTCTTCGTGCACGCTCCCCCGCGACTCAGCGACTCAGTGACCCAGCCCGGTGCTGGCGATCTGCCGCTCCACGAACTGCGCGAACAGCGCATGCAGACGCGTCGTCGGATGAAGATCGTCCGCGAACATGTAGGTCTGGTCCGCGTTGGCGCTCACGTAGGTCGCCGGTGAGCATAGCAAGGAAGTGTCATCCGGCGTCTTCGAAGGATCACAGGCCTGAGCCGTGTTCGACACGGCGAACCCGTTGGCCTGAAAGTTGGCGATGATCCCATTCAACCACGTGTAGGCATCAATCTGGATCACCTTGCTTTGCAAGCCATCTGTCTGCAGGGCGCTGTTGAGCGTGTCATTGAAAAGCTGGGACAACTGCGTCAGGTTCGCACCGCCATCGGCCTGGGAGAGGCCGTCGGGCGACAGGCCGACGTTCGGAAGATTGACCACCACCACATGCGTGGCGCCGTTCTGGACGATCTGCCCGACCAGCTGGGCGAGCGTGGTCGCCGCTGTTTGCACCGTCGCAGTCGCGGCCGGCGGCGTCCCGGCGCGCAGCACGTCATTTGCGCCCGCCCATACGAGCACCATCTGATTCGAGTTGAAGCTCCCGTGCGCGCTCAGATAGCTCGAAACCTGCTGATTGACCGGCATTTCGACGTTGCCAATGACGTTGGTGAGGAAATTGTTCTGGTTGGCCGGCGTCGCTACCGTGGCGCCGCCTTCCGCATACCCGAGGCCGCTCTGCGCCTTGAGCTCATGCGTGAGGTCGATCGTGAATGCGGCGCTGAGCGTGTCGCCGTAGTATTGCGCGACATTCTGGCTCCATACCTGGCCGGGATTGGTCGTGAAGCGCCCGCCGCCCACCGCGCTTGCCAGCGGCGCGTACGTCCCCACGTCCGAAAGGCTGTCGCCGAACGAGACAATTTGCAGATTGATGCCGCCTGCCGGTGGGGAGGTGCTGCCGTTATTCGAACTGCCGCTATGGCCGCCGCATGCTGAAAGCAGTGCGATGGCCATGGCAAAAACTACAGCGCGCACCGTGTCATTTGTTCCTCGCATCACCCCTTCTCCCCTGCCCGGCCGGGCGATTTCGGCCACGTGACGCGGGTTGCCGCGTGTGCCTGTCCCGATGAGCGTTCCTATCAAGCAATAACTGTGCGCTATGGCCAGCGGAGTTGCCGGACAGGGTCCACGTCGGTTTGGAAAGTGATGGAAGAAACGTGCAACGAAAGCGCGTCGAGGTGCGCGCTTTCGGCACAGGGGCGCAGCGCGCATCCCCCAAATAACGGTCAAGTCTGGCGAGCCAGAATGGTCCCACCCGCGCTGAGGGCGGCGCGTGCGGATTCGGCCACACCATCTGCTTTCCCCTGATTCTTGCGCCAGCCTGCCGGGGGCATGCCAAATTCGCGTCTGAAGGCCCGACTGAACGCGGCCTCCGACTCGTAGCCAATCTGCTCCGCAATTGCAGCGAGTGTCTTATTGCTGATCAGAAGTTCCTGCGCCGCGATTTGCATGCGCCACCGCGCCAGGTACTGCATGGGCGGTTGTCCGAGCAGATCCGTAAACCGCTGCGCCAACGCCGAGCGGGACAATCCCACCTTGCGCGCGAGTTCATCGACCGTCCAGGCGTGAACCGGCTGAGCGTGAAGCAACGAGAGTGCGCGCCCCACGAAGCGATCGCGCACGCCGGCCAGCCATCCGGTCTGGTCTGCAGGCAATGCTTCAATACAACAACGGATCGCTTCGACAAACAGCAGTTCGGACAGTCTGGCGAGGACCACCGTACTGCCCGCACGCGAATCAGCCGCCTCGGCGGCAGCAAACCTGAGTGAGGACTCGAGCCACGCCGCACGCGGATCGTTACGCATATCAATCTTGAAGATGCGCGGCAGGGATGAGAGCAATGGATTGCTCAGGGTGTCATCGCAAGCCAAAAAGCCGCAGACGATGCGAGTCGGCATGCCACCCGCGCCATAGGACAGCGTCATCACCTCACCTGGCATGGCCTCCATCTGGCGGGACAACAACATTTCGACCGGCATGGGCGAGAGATCCAGACTGCTGCCCATCAAGTGCGTTTCACCTTGCGGCACCACGAGCAGTTCACCGGCATTGAGGTGTATGGCGGAAGCGGGGTTGCCCGCCAGTTGCGCCCAGCAGCTGCCCTCCGTGATCAGATGATATGAGACCACCCGCTCGGAGCGCGGCAGATAGGCCGCACAAAGCGCCGCATCCGTGCGGCCTATCAGGCACCACGGCGCCGTAAAGGTCCCGTTGAGATACACCGCGCCGCTTAAGCGCACGATGCGCAACACGTCAGAAACCGCATCCATGAAGAGCTCGCGTGATGGGCGACGTCTCGCGCAAAGAAGCCGGAATGCCAGACATCGTCAAGGCGTCCATCCTATACCCGCCGCTAACGCCGACAAATCCCTTACATCCCTTACCGACATTACGTCACGCTTCGTCACGCGATGTCGTGGTAGGCGTCTGCTCGTCGTGCAACTGGGTCCAGATCCCCGCGGCGATCTCCAGGACGATCCGGCAAGCGTTCTGGACGCCCGGCCATGAGCGCAGCAAGTTCGGGAGACGACACGGACGATCGGGCATGAAACATCGACGCAAGAGCAGGACGGCAACGCGCCGCGAGAGGCAAAGTTCGCCACAGGACGGAACGGATCAATGTTGCCCGCCCTTCGCAGCAAGGCTTTTCGCGGATGGATTTCGCCGCCACGCTGTGCCGTCAAATTTGTGCAGATCGGCTCACCCACTGTGACTTGCCCGTTCGCGCAACCAAGATAGGGTGTGAAGCCGATGAAAAGCCTCTTAAGCCGCGCGATCTACCATCCCTCCATCGCGCTATTGATGTTTTGTCTGACCAGTCTGATGTGCAGCGTCGATTACAGTCCGTCCAGCGCGCTACTCGCGCTGACAGCAAAAACGCTATCCCGTCTCCTGAGGCTCCTCAACAAGACGTAATGCTGCGCGAGCGCAACGCACCGCCAGCAGAAGTCCCGCACTCGAACCCAGCGTGTGACATCGCGCTTTCTGGATCGATGTCACGGTGTTGTCATTCCCACCCGCTCAAATAGCCGTGTTGCCGCGCACTTTCGTGCGCGAGCCATGACGGAAATGTGAAGTGCGTCGCTCGCTTGGCCGGCGCCACGAGTGCACCCTTATACATCTAGACGTTTAGATGATATTCGAGTCGGCACAAGGGTGGCCCGGATCGACCGGAAATACTCGGGAGCGCTGCACCACCGCGAATTACAACCACCATTACTGCGTGTTACAGCAACACTACGGTGGGCTGATGCGCATACGGAGTATGTCGATGTTGATCAGGAACGCTCGCGTCGTTACGCGAGACGAAGAGTTCACCGGGACCTTGCGCATTGAGGACGGCGTCATTCGCGACGTCGAACGCGGCAGCACGTCCGCCCGCGAAGCCGTCGACTGGGACGGCGACTATCTGCTGCCGGGCCTGATCGAACTGCACACGGACAATCTTGAGAAGCATCTCGCGCCGCGCCCCGGCGTGCGCTGGAATATCGACGCGGCATTCGTGATTCACGATGCCCAGGTAGCGGCCGCCGGCATCACCACCGTGTTCGATTCGCTCAGAATCGGCGCCCGCTCCGACGTGGACATGCACAACCGCGACCTGCAGACGCAGTGCACAGAGGCACTCGCGCGCCTGTCGCAAAGCAACTTGCTACGCGCCGAACATTTCCTGCATCTGCGCTGCGAAATCGCCGCACCGGATGTGGTCGACGTGTTCAATTCGCTTTACGCGCATCCGCTGCTGCGGCTCGCTTCCGTGATGGATCACACGCCGGGACAGCGCCAATGGCACGACCGCAATCAGTGGCGGCGCTGGCAGGAGCGTCACGGCAAGCTGACCGACGAACACTTTGCCGCCGTGGTGGCCGAGCTCGCGGATGGACAGGAGCGCTACGCCGAGCGCCACCGTCGTGAAATCGTGGCGCGTTGCGTGGAACTCGGCGTGCCGGTGGCGAGCCATGACGATACGGTTATCGAACACGTCGAACAGGCAGCCGAAGAAGGCATCGTGCTGGCCGAATTCCCGACCACCCGTGTCGCCGCACAAGCCGCACGCGAACACGGCATCTCGACCATCATGGGCGCACCCAACATCGTGAGGGGCGGCTCGCACTCGGGCAACGTCTCCGCGCTCGAACTCGCGCAGGCCGGACTGCTCGACATCCTGTCATCCGATTACGTGCCTTCGAGTCTGTTGACCGCCGCGTTCGAACTCGTCGACAAGGCGGGCTGGACACTGCCGCGAGCCATGGCAACCGTATCGGCTGCACCGGCTCGCTCGGTGGGACTGCACGATCGCGGTGCGATTGCCCCCGGCTTACGCGCCGATTTCGTACGAGTGCGGATGCATGATGCGCTGCCCATTCCGCGCGAAACATGGCGGGCCGGCGAGCGCATCGTGTGATGCGGATCGCGCCGCAATCGGACACATAGGTATGGCAACACGTCGACCATCCGTTCATCTGGACGTCTCCATGTGTACATGGATGTGTCACATGCCATTTCTAGAATGCGCCAGGTTGGATAGCAGGGCCGCGCCGATCGTCGCAAGGCGGACGCGCGAGCAGGAAATCGTCGTTGAAATGCACGCTACGCTTTTAATATGACTTGAGGAAAATATGAAGGTATCCAAAGTTTTAGCAGCCGTGGCGTTTGCGGCGGGGCTCGCCTCCGGTGCGGCACATGCGGACGGCACCTGTCCGAACAACGGCGTGGTCCGGTTCGGCGTCGAACCGTACGAATCGGCGCAGCGCATGCTGCCGGTCTATACGGACCTCGCCAAGATGATCGGCGACAAGCTCGGCTGCACGGTACAGCTCTACGTGGCAACCAGCTACAACGCTGAAATCGAGGCCATGCGCAACAACAAGCTCGAATTCGGCCAGTTCGGCCCGCTCGGCTACGTGCTGGCTCACCAGGTCGCGCATGCGGAAGCGGTTGCAACGTTCGCCGGCGAACAAGGCAAGCCCGCCTCCTACTACGCCTCCATCGTCACGTGGCCGGGCTCCGGCATCAAGACGCTCGCCGACACCAACGGCCGCTCGTTTGCTTATGCCGATCCGGCCTCCACCTCGGGGCATCTGTTTCCGGCTTACGGTCTGAGCAAGAACGGCGTGGACCCGGACAAGGGCATCAAGGCAATCTACGCGGGCAGCCACACGGCGTCGTTCGAAGCGCTGCGTAACCACAAGGTCGACGCGGGTGAGCTGAACAGCGAGGAAATCGCCAGCGCCAAGCTGCACAACGAGTATGACCCGGCCGCTTACGTGACGCTGTGGCAGTCGCAACCCATTCCGCTCGATCCCCTCGCTGTGCGCGGCGATCTGCCCGCTGATTTCAAGGCTCGTCTGGCTAGCGTGCTGAGTTCGCTCGACCTGCATCAATTGCCTGAGGCCGATCAGAAATTCCTCGCGTCGAACGAAAACCCGGAGCTGAGGACGGTGCCGCAATCGGATGCGGCTTACAACCAGATTCGCGATCTGGTTTCTACGCTCCACATCGATCTGGCAAAACTGTGAATACCCCGTTCAGCGTATCCGGCGATCTCCCGCTGGACCCTGCTGCCGCATTTGCGGCAGCAGGGTCCAGTACGCGTGCGCCAGCGCCGCGCACCATGCTCACGCCCGGTATCAAGTTGGCCGTGCACGATCTGACGATGCGTTACCCCAACGGTCATACGGCGTTGCACGACTTCAACGTGTCGGTCAATGCCGGCGAGATGGTCGTGGTGCTGGGTAGCAATGGCAGCGGCAAGTCGACCTTCATGAAGTGCGTGGTCGGGCTGAACCGGCCGACAAGCGGCTCGGTCGAGGTTGCCGGACGCGATCTGGCCGCGCTCTCGGGCAAGGCCCTGCGCCGGGCGCGTCTGCCGCTTGCGCTGATTTCGCAGAATGCCAATCTCGTCAGGCGACGCAGTGTGCTGGCTAACGTGTGCTGCGGCACGCTGGGGCGTCACCGGACCTTGTCGACCGCTCTGGGACGCGTACCGCGCGAGGAAGTCGAACCGGCACGTGCTTATCTGGACGAAGTCGGCCTGCTGCATCTGGCCGGCCAGCGCGCCGGCACGTTGTCGGGCGGACAGGCGCAGCGCGTCGCGGTGGCGCGCGCCCTGGCGCAACGTCCGCACGTGTTGCTCGCCGACGAACCGGTCGCGAGCCTCGACCCCGAAGCCGCCGACGAAGTCATGCGCCTGTTGCGCCGCCTCGCCACCGAAGACGGTCTTGCCGTGGTATGCGTGCTGCACCAGCCGGAACTCGCAGCGCGTTATGCCGACAGACTGGTGGGCCTGCGTCGTGGACGGATGGAATTCGACCGGCCGGCCTCGCAAGTCTCCAGCCAGCAGATCGCGCAGCTCTACGTCGACGAGGCTTCATGAACAAGGCTCTTGAGATGCGCGCACCGGCCGGCTCGCCGGGCGCACGGCCGTTCTGGACGGTGTGCGCCATCGTCGTCGCGCTCGCGCTGTTCGTGCAAGCGTGGATCGTGGTTCAGGCGCGTCCGCAAGACCTGGTGACGGGCGCGCATGGTATGGCCGACATCATTTCGCGCGCCATGCCGCCGGCCTTCGACCAGTTCGTACCGAATCTCTGGCCGGTGCTCGAAACCATCGACCTGGCCATTTTCGGCACCGTGTTCGGCATCATTCTGGCTTTCCCGCTGGCGATTCTCGCCGCCGCGAACGTCACGCCGGCGAGGCCCTTGTATGTCATCTCGCGCGCCATCATCGGCGTCACCCGCGCGGTCCCCGATCTGGTGTGGGCGCTCCTGTTCGTCACCGCTGTCGGGCTCGGGCCGTTTCCGGGCGCACTGGCGCTCGCAGTCCATTCGGTCGGCATGCTGGGGCGGCTGTTTGCGGAAGTGATCGAAGACATGGACATGGGCCCCGTCGAAGCACTGACGCTGACCGGCGCGGGCCGCCTGCAGGTGCTGAGCCACGCGGTGGTGCCGGGCGTGTTGCCGTCGCTGCTCGGCATTGGTCTGTTCCGCTTCGATGAAAACCTGCGCTCCTCGCTCGTGCTCGGCTTCGTCGGCGCGGGGGGAATCGGCTTCCAGTTGCTCACTGCAATGAACCTGTTCCAGTACCAGACAGTGTCGTTTCTGCTGATCGCGACCTTCGTGCTGGTCGCTTGCGCCGAGCGCGTTTCCGCCTGGCTGCGCAGTCTCGTCATGTAACTGTGCGGCAAGTGCTTTCTCTCTCACCTCATCATTGAACTTCGAGCTTTTATGTTGATTAATCATGGCGTCACGGCGGACCCGTGGACGCAAGGCCGCGTCATGTCGGAACATCCGGAGATCCACCCGAGCGCGGTCGTTCGAGCCAGCGACTTTGGCCGCTATACCTATCTTGGCCCGCGCAGCTTCGTGGCCGAAACGGCCATCGGCGACTACGGCTATGCGATGGGCGACAATCAGATCGCCCATGCGGTGATCGGCAAGTTCGTCAACATCGCCACCGGCGCGCGCATCAATCCGCCCAACCATCCAACGTGGCGCGCGACTCATCATCACTTTACGTATCGCTCGCGCTCGTACGGGCTGTCGCTCGACGACGACGCCGCGATTTTCCAATGGCGCGCGCAGGACCGGGTCGAAATCGGCCACGACGTGTGGCTCGGCCATAACGCCATCGTCATGCCGGGCGTCAAGATCGGCACGGGCGCAGCCATCGGTTCGGGCGCCGTCGTGACCAAAGATGTGCCGCCCTTCGCTATCGTGGTCGGCGTGCCGGCGCGCGTGCTGCGCTTTCGCGTCGAGCCGCAGGTTGCCGAACGGCTGCAACAGATCGCGTGGTGGGACTGGAACCCCGAGCAGATCGATGCGGCTCTGACCGATTTCCGCTCGCTCACGGCAATCGAGTTCGCCCAGAAATACGGTGGCTAACGTATTGGCTTACGCGGATCGAGCATTTTTTTTGATCTAACTCATCTAGACGTCCAGACAATTTCCACGCGTAGCCGGGAGGTTGCCTGGAACGGTCCACGATCTTTTCAAATTTACGGAGCAAGTTTCATATGGAGTATCGGCAACTCGGCCGCAGTGGCCTCAAGGTTTCGACGCTGACGCTCGGCACCATGACGTTCGGCAGTCCGACCGATGAAGCGACGGCGCAGCGCATCGTCGACAAGGCACACGAACAGGGCGTCAACTCGATCGATACCGCGGACGTCTACTCGGGCGGCGATTCCGAACGTGTCGTCGGGCGTTGCATTGCTGCCCGGCGCGATCGCTGGGTGCTGGCGAGCAAGGTCGTCAGTCCGCTAGTCGAGGGCGACGTCAATGCGCGCGGCGCATCGCGCAAACATATGATCGGGGCCGTCGAGGCCAGTCTGAAGCGATTGAACACGGACTATATCGACCTGCTCTATCTTCACGCGGAAGATCATCACACCCCGGTCGATGAGACCGTGCGGGCACTGAACGATCTGATCCGCGCCGGCAAGATACGGTATTACGGCCTGTCGAATCATCGTGGCTGGAAGATTGCTGAATTTGCCCACACCGCACAGGCACTCGGACTGGATGCTCCGGTGGCCAGCCAGCCGCTGTATAACATCGCCAACCGTCAGGCCGAGGCCGAACAGCTCACCGCCGCATACCGCTATGGACTCGGCGTGATTTCGTACAGCCCGCTCGCGCGCGGCGTGCTGACCGGCAAGTACGAACTGGGTGTAACGCCCGCATCCGATACGCGCGCGGGACGCGGTGACCGCCGCTTGCAGCAGGCCGAATGGCGGCCGGAATCTCTGGAGCTGGCGCGACGCGTTCGCGAACATGCGCAGACGCGCGGCTTGAGCGCGGGACAATTCGCGCTCGCATGGGTGCTGAACAGCCGGTATATCAGCTCGACCATCGCCGGGCCGCGTACCGAAGCACAATGGGATGAATACCAGCCTGCCTTGGGGTACCGTCTGAACGCGGAAGACGAAGCCTTCGTCGATACGCTCGTCACGACCGGCCATCCTTCGACACCCGGATTCAACGATCCCAAGCATCCTTTCTTTGGCCGGCTCGCGCGCCACGGTTCGCAGGAGCAGTAACGGGAAGCAGGCGGCATAAAGCACCGGGCATCATTTCGGCATAAAATCGCGCAACTGCGGATGTGAGTCAGCCGACTACGGATGCTTCACGCAGCGGACCTCACGGGCGCTTAAAAATCCCGTCACTTTAGTGATTTGAAGTCTGGTACGCTGCGGCCTTTATGACCGCTTGCATTTAACCGATGGAAACCCCTTTCAACGACCGTGGTGTCTCAGTCACGCGCAATGCGCTTTCGTCTGCCGGACAGGTTTTCCCGCTGCGCGAGATCCAGAGTGTGCGCGTCGTCACCGTGCAGAAGAACAAGGCCCTGTGTGTCGGGATCTCGGTGGTCGGGCTGATTGCTGCGATTCTCGGCGGCGTCTTCTGGTCGCCGGCCGGGATCGTCTGCGGCGTGATGCTGGTCGTGGTGGGCTGGCTCACGTGGATCACCCAGGACATCATGCACCGCCTGATTGTTCAGACCAGCAGCGGCGAGCGCGAAGCACTTTCGAGCATCGATCTGGACTTCGTCGAACGCGTCGCGCAAACGGTGCGTGAAGCAATGGCGGCTGCGCCAGCGCCCGTTTCGACAGCCACGCCGGCGCCGAAGGCCTGAGCCACGGGCGTGGCGGCGCGCCCGTCGGCATCGCGGCGTGTGGCTTGGGGTGTGTGGCTTGGGGTGTGTGGCTTGCGGTGTGTGGCTTGCGGCGTGTGGCTTGCGGCTTGAGGCTTGAGGTTTGCGACATGTGGCGTGTGGCGTGTGGCGGACATACAAGGCATTAACACAAATTTAACCCCGGCGTCGCGAGCTTTTGCACTCGCTTGAGACTCGCGACGATACAGTGGACTCGTCTTCACAACGCAAGCCGGCCCGGTCCGCGCCGGCGCATCCACGATGCTCCAGTCCACCCCTGCCCCGGCCACCCGGGCCGTCCCGCGCGGTTCGCGCGCTGTTCCGCCCGCACACGTCTACGTGCCCCACGTGACCCTCGACGTCACGATTCCCGGCACCTCGTCAGCCGGCGGCAGGCGCGCGCTACATGCGGCGCTCGGCAAGGATCTGCGCCTTTATGTGCTCACCATCGACAAACGCAATGAGCGCATCACGTTTCGCGTCGAGGTGATCTCGCGCACGCTCGATGAAGTGATCGGCGCGCTGGCCGGCGCGCTCGACCGCGCCGTGCTGGGCCGCGCGGTAGCAGCCATGATCCGCCGCCCGCATGGGCTTTAGTCGTTTCCTGCTGTAGATCAAACCTTCACACATTATTGCAATTTGGTATGACGGGGCAGGTAGAGTCTGCCGCTCTGTTATCCCGCGTTCCCTTCCGCAGGCCTCGCAAGCACCCAATCGCCGAACCGGCAGCGGGCCCTCGCGACTGGCGCCACAGCGGCCCGCCTTACAGTTCACGATGCATCGCCTCCGTCAGGGACACGCTCTTTTGCAAAGTGTGATCCCATGACCCTGCTGTCCCAAATTAGCCTGCGCTCCGTGCGCGGCCGCCTGACCGCTCTCACCGCCGCCGCGCTTGTCGGCGCGGTTTCTCTGTCTGGCTGCAGCGTGAGCTTTCCGGTCCCGACGCCGCCCGCCCCGGCTGCCACCTTGATCAACGGCGGCAACGATGGCGTCATGATTCCCTTGCACGTCGAACGCGCCGATGAAGGCCACGCGCGGCTTGGCGTACCGGTGCAACTCGACGGCAAGGCCGTGTATATGGCGTTCGATACCGGCACGCAGGGCGTGCGGGTATTGTCGAAAGTGCTGCCTGGCGCGAACTATCCGATAGCCGGGGCGGTTTCGACGCTGACGTTCGCCAACGGCGCGCAGGTTTCAGGACCGGCGGTCAAGTTGCCCATCAGCGTGGTTGGCACGCGGCCGGTTGAGGTGACTGCGCAAAGCGTCAATGACGTGCGCTGTCAGCGTAACCAGCGGCGCTGCCTCGCCATGGACGGCTATACCGGTGAGTTTGGTTTTGCGTTTTCGGGCGTATTCGGAGTGGGCGCTGCGCAAGTGAATGACGACTGCTGCACGCAGCCATTGCGGGCTTTGCCAGGCAATATCGGGCAGCGGTATCTGGTGCATGCGAATTTCGCCAGGCCGTTTGTGGTTTTGACGCCGTCGGACGCGCTGACACGGAATTTCACCATGGTGCCGATGACTGCGTCACAAGGTGCCGCGAGTGGCTGGCCGGTCGGCTGTGTTCAGGTGGGCAACAAGATGAAGTATTGCGCGCCGGTGGTGTTTGCGACGGGGAGTACGGAGATGGTTCGGATCGAAACCGACAAGGCGCCTAACTGGACCGACGACGGCGGCGTGAATGATGTGCTCGCGCAAGGAAACTATGATGTCGCGCTGGGAGTTGGCCCGTGGGCGCACCGGTTCGAGACCGCGCAGGTCACGGTTGCCAAGGCTGCGCCTGGAGCAAACCGGATTGTGATTGGGTTGATGGCTATGCAGAATATCGATGTGCTGGTGGATTTTCCTCGAGGGGTGGTCGGCTTGCATTCGGTCAGGGCGTCGGAGAGTTTTGCGCCTTGACTGTTTCGACTGCGGATGCTCCACCTTGTTTGTCCCGCACCCTCCGTCTCAAGGCGCCCCCTGGATCCGCTGCACGCGCATGCGCCCAGGCGGCTCGAAGTAAGTCCCGAAGCGCACCAGACCGGCTGTCTTCAGATGGCACGTCATTTCGTAGCTCACCAGGACGCCAGGGTCGGGATTGTCGAGGTACGCCACATCGATTGACCGGATTCGCGGCTCATACGCCAGCAGTGTCGCCTCCATCTGCTGCTTGAGCAGGTTTGCCGAAGCGGGGAGCGCCTTGTAGATGTTCGTGAGATCCGGAAGTCCATAATCGGGCAGATGCTTGAGTGCACCCGCCCGTGAATTGAGGATGCGGCGGATGTTCTGCTGCACACTCAAAATTTCCAGTGTCTTGTCGTCGTAGGCGTCAAGCGGCTCACCACCGATCTGACCAAGCAGCTTGTCGTACAGCGAGGGGCCAATGGACATCGCGCACTCCTTTACAAAGCGGTCGCAACCAGATGTCGCGCAGCATCATGATCGTCACGGAAAAAAGAGCCGGGGATTGAACGGCTCCGGGGTACGGATAAAAAGCGTCAGCGTGACGGTGGCGCCTGCAAAAGAAGGCTGGCGTGCGCCTGATGCGGAGAATCAGGAGGGCTGCGCCAGCCTCCCGGAGCGCCTTACGAGCGTTCGTTCCAGGTGTCGGTGTGAATGATGTTGCCGTCCTTATACGACCACGTGATTTTTTCGTAGCGCAGTTCGATCTCTTCGAGGTGGTTGTGCTTCTCGAACGCCGGATCCTTGATGTCATGCATCTTTGGTTTGACTGCGACAACCTTCACGTTGTCGAGCTTCGTGTTGAAGTATTCCTTCTCCTTGCCTGCGTCGTCGATCTTGTACCACCTGATCTCGATCGACTTCAGCGTCTGGCCGCTCGTCACCGCCTTGTACAGGTATGGCGTTGACGCGTCGGTTTCCTTCGTGAACGTGATCGGCGCGTGCACACGCGTACCGGTCAGCTTGCCGGTGTTGTTGTCGGTCGGAATGTGCACGCCATGCTCGAGCGCGACCACCTCGACGCTGCCTTCGCGGCCCTGGACCGTGACGGAGCCCTTGATGTCGGCGCCCCCATCGTCCTTGATCCACATGTATGCCGGAATTGCCATTATTTGCTCCTTCGTTTTGACTGCAAAAATCGTCCGGAGTCGATCCCGGACCGCGAATGCCCCAAAGCCATGCTCCAGGTCTGAACTGTTTCGGGCGGCGTGTCTGTGTGCTGCTCAGGCGCCAGGCGAATCCCCCCGGAGAACTAGCTTGGGGGCGTCCGGCACTAGCGTGATTTCAACGCGCCGGTTCTTTGCACGTCCGGCGTCCGTTTCGTTGTCGGCGATCGGGCGCGTGTCGCCGTAACCCTGGATCGCGAACTGCGTCACCGAAATGCCCGACGCCTCGACTAACCAGTCGCGCACCGCCCCGGCACGCGCAATGGACAGCTTCAGATTGCTGTCGGCGTTGCCGACGTTGTCGGTGTATCCGGCCACCACGATCCGCTTGTCCGGAGCCGCCCGGATCATCTCGACTGCGTCGATCATTGCGCGGGTCGAGCCCGGCTTGAGCCGTGCCTTGCCACTATCGAACAGCGACATGCTGTCGAGCGTCACCACCGCAGGCGGCGCCTGGTACGAGGCAATCGCAGCGTTGAGCACGGGCATGACAGCCGCGCCGTGATACATGCCGAACGACAGGCGCAGCGGTATGCCAAGACGTGCGTATTGATCGATCTGGTCGCGGTCGGCGACGAGTGCCTGCAACGCGTCGCGCCTTGCATCGTCATGTTCAGGCGGAATCATCGAAAACCGGCCAAGATCGGACCCGATGTGCGCGAGCAATGCCTGGTTGTTCCTTGCCGAACCCCAGATGGCCAGTGCAGCCGCGCAGGCGAGCAGGAGGATCGCGTGAGCGGCGGCAGCTAGACGCGGTGAGACCGATAGCCGCCGCGGCATGGCCTCGATCAGCGGCTGCGGCAGCGGCCATGGGGCGGATGACGCGGCCATCGGCGGCGGCATGATTCCCGATTGCGCGTTGACATCCCGCGCCCACGGGGAACGTGGATCGCTCGCCGGGCCGCAATTGATCCAGCCCATCCCGAAGAGCGTCCATGGCCTCGCCGGTTGCAACGAGTCGGTGAGCGTGCCGATCACGACACGCTGCGTCCAGTTGATGATCGACGCGAGAGCTGCCGAGCGTGCAGCGGAAGCACCCTCCTCCCCAACCTGCTGCACTTGTGCTTCGGCAGCGCGCAGCACCGCTTCGAACCGCTGTGCGCCGGTCAGCCTGCTGGCCGACGACACGCCGTGCCATGGCGGGCTCGCCGCCGTTTCGGGCGCTGCGGTAAGCCGCTGATAGATCGCAATGTAGGCGGGCAACCTGATGCCGAGCATCTGTGCGGCGTCGCTGGTCGCCTGGCGCGCCACGCGCAGCGTCTGCGTGAGCGCGTCTTCGCTGGCATGCGCGGCAGGCGCGATGGACAGCACGACACCATCGGGAGCGCGACCGTCGCGCCACTGTTTCACAGCGAGGCCGACGCGCGGCAGATCGCGCGGGTTATCGATCCGCAGCCAGATCGCACCGTCTCCGATATGGGCGAGCCGCTCCTCGTGCCCTCCCCGATCGAACAACTGGGGCAGCGAATCTCCCGTGACCAGCACCAGTGGCATGCGCGTGCGCAGGCTCACGGGCAGATCACGCGTCGTCGCGCCGAGCGCGGCCAGCACATGGGCGCTTTGCTCGCGAGCCCGATGGCGCTGCAACGTGCAGAAAACAATCGCGGCAAGCGCCACCAGAGCGACGCCTACCGCGACTGTCCAAACCAGTCCACGACTGAGCGGAACAACCAGAAATAGCACGGTAAGCGCGAGCATGGCCGCAAACATGACCATCGCGCGAAACGGATACCCCAGACGCAGCTCGGACATCACGGCTTCGCGGTGGGCGCCGACGAAACCAGACGGGCCAGTTGCGCATCGAGCGTGTGGCTCCAGCTCAGGTAGACGAGCGCGGCAGCGAGACAGCCGATTCCGGCAAGCGCCCACGGCGAGAGTCGATATAACCGGTCCGCCATACGTCGACCGGTGCGATCGGCAATGAAGCTTCGCGTGACGCCAGGCCGCAGTTTCTCCAGCCGGGCATTGAGCGTGGCCATCAACGCTGCGCGTTTCGCTTCACCTTCACGGGCGTAGCGCCCCATGAAGCCGAGCCCAAGGATGGCGGCATAGCACTCGAGTAGATCGACGTTCGGCGATACCTCACGCAAGCGTTCTGCGAGCCGGTCAAAAACGTGATCGCCGGCATCGAGCTTGCCGAACTGCTCGACCTGCAACGGGTGAGATTCCCAACTGGACCTGTCTTTAATCGACGGACAACGCAGCACCGCCTCGTCGAGCAGCCCGCATTGGGCGTATTGAGCGTCTTCCCGAACGTCGGCGGCGAAGCCGCGTTGTTCGAGCGCGGTGGAAAACGCCGCCATCAACTGCACGCAACGCTTGCGCAACTGCTCCACAGATTCGGACGTGCCGCCCTGCCTCAGCATACTGACGAGGAGAGCCGTGTCGCGCAGCAGATCACGAATACCGGCACCGGCTATCCGGTCGAAGGCCGGCTGGGCACCCAGCAAGGGGCTCTCTTGCAGGTTACGGGTGATGGTCATCATGAGCGTAGTATCGCGTAGAGTTCAAGCGATGAATCCGCTACCGTGGTTGGCAGATAGATCTGGCAAGCGCGGGCAGCCAGCATGCGGGCGTGCGCCGGATCGGCTGGATCGAGCGCGAAATAAAGATTGTCGAGACGCACAGGAATCGCGGCCGGCACGCGCTGGACCGCCTTGAGCGGAATACCCGCCAACGCGGAATTGACAATGTGCTCGACGTCGTCCGGTGCACCGACCTTGCACAGCTTCGGAAACTGCTCGACCAGTTCGAAGGGCGCGACCGCCGCGTTGACTGACAGGTAGAAGTCCGCGCCGGTGACGAGCCGTTCGTCCAGAAACTGGCCCGTCCAGGTGGTGGGACTCCTGCGCGTGAGGTTGATAGAAATCACGCGCGACGGAATGCTCGAGTCGAGCAGCTCGCGGATCAGCTTTTCGAGTTTCGCGAAAATCTCCTCGGCCTGCGCGTGGTCGTACGCCGGGATCTCGCTGAGTTGAGCACCCGTCGAAAACGTCATCAGCACACTCGTCAGTTGGGCTAGCGTTGAATAGAGCCGCTCGGGCGGCTGGCTCGGATGGGTGGCGAAGAAGCGGAGCTGCGGCCAGTACGTGTGAATACAGTGCAGTAGCCAGAACAGCGACACGTCGGCGACGCCGTATTCAGCAACGGCCTCGATCCGTTCGCTCTTGCGCGCGCCCAGCGCGGCGCTTTTGGCCTGCAGGATGTCGGCAAGACGTTTGACCCGCTCGAGGTGCCGGGGGTGGCCTGCGAGCGTCAGGCAGGGCGGTACGTAATGGGGGTCGACCTGAAAATGACCGCCCGTGCCACGCGTAAGACGCGCGATCGCACAGACCGTGTCGTCCGCATGCTGCTCGAAGTCAAAAAGCAATCGCACCGCGTGACGTTCGGCGGCGATCTCCGCTTCGCCCGTGCCGTTCAGATCGGTGACTTTCACGAATTCCCGATATGAGCGGCGTGGCCGCGCGAGCGTCGTCTCGTCGAAGCGGCAGTTGCTGCCCGTGGCATTCGTCAGGGGCAGCGCCGCCAGCACCAGGACGCTTTGCACTTCTGGCGAGAGGCCCTGCGTCAGATCGCGTGCCGCAGGCAGCGCGTCACTCACCGATGTGTCGAACGGTGTACCGTCAGGAAAACGAACTTTCAGGCGAGTGAGTTTGAGGCGCCCTTGAGGTAGTGCTTCCTCATCGATCTCTACGCCGAGCGTGCCCCACGGCTCGGCGATTGCCGCCGAAGCGAACTGCCCGTGCACGAAATTGGTCCACCGGTCCTGCTGCTGGAATTGCTGCTGGTTAAGGATCAGGCCTTCGTGCCAAAGCGGTTTGTCGATCCGCATGAGTGTGGTCTCGCTGATTTTCTTTGGTTTGGATAGCGGGACTCGACGCGCGGTTAAACCCGTCGACTGCCCTCAACCGTTGAATGATGTGGAAGTCATGCCGATTTCGCATTTTATTTTAATTAATCATGGAAATATTGCAAATCGAATAATCATTCGACTTTTTTAAAAATCGGATTTATCCGATTGCACAAATAGGTTCAGACAGACCATTTAAATAGATACGTATCGGTTCATAGCGAAAAATCGTCCAACCTTATTGTTCGACAAATTTTAAAGAATCATAATTCAATAATTTTTAACAATTCAAAGCCATCTCTAAATAAATCACCCTTTGACTTCATGGTCGATAGACGTGTTTAATACCTGCAAAGATAAAAACATTCGCATAACTAAGAACTGTGCGATGCGGTACCTGAAAACGTCATTCAAAAGCGGAACGCGGTTGCCGCCGGTGAGCGACGATGGGGATGCCACATTGCATGGAACGCGTTTTTTGCGATGCCACGTGACATCCCTTCAGGAAGGACAACAAATGGACAGCTTCCAGCGCGAAATTCCAAAATCTCGCGTCTCAATCACATTGGATCTGCACACGGGCGGCGCTCAGAAGAAAGTTGAGTTGCCCCTCAAACTGCTCGTGGCCGGAGACTTCAGCGCGGGCAAGGAACAGGCCCCTCTCGCGGAGCGCAAGAAGACCAATATCGACAAGAACAACTTCGACGCGGTCCTTTCCGACCTTGCGCCTGAGTTGACGTTAGCGGCCGAGAACACGCTCGCGGAAGACGGCTCCGAGCTTCCGGTGGCGCTCAGTTTCAGGTCGATGAAGGACTTCGAGCCGGAACAGGTCGCACGCCAGATTCCCGAACTTCAGGCGTTGCTGGCCATGCGCAATCTGCTGCGCGATCTGAAGTCGAACCTGCTGGACAACGGCACATTTCGTCGCGAGTTCGAGAAGATCCTGAAGGATAGAGCGCTCTCGCAGCAACTGCGGGGCGAACTTGCACAGATTGCAACGGCGGCCACGCAACCGGAAGGTCATACGTAAGGCTCCAAGGCCTTCACAGCATTCCGGACAACGAGCAACGCGAGTCCCGGTGGGACGGTACAGAGAGGATCCAGCATGTCACGTAACGAATCCCAGCAAGGCGGCACGACCCAGACGGTTGTGCTGGATGGCGACAGCGTCTATGAGTCGCTGTGCAACAAGATCAACCTGAAGCCCGTGAGTGCGGTGCGTCCGCTCGAAGCGTTCCGGGACAATGACCTGCTCTCCGAGTCGTCGGCCGGCGAGCGGTTGGCGCGGGGAATGAGCGCGTTCCTGCAACTGGTGGGTGAAGCCAGCAAGCCGGTCGATCGCCTCGACAGGTCGCTGCTCGATTTCCACATCGGCCAGCTCGACCGGAAAATCGGCCGGCAACTAGACGCCGTGATGCACACGCCGGAATTCCAGGCGCTGGAGGGCCGCTGGCGCGGCCTCAAGATGCTCGTAAGCCGCACGGATTTCCGCAAGAACGCGCGTATCGAAGTGCTCGACGTATCAAAGGAGGCGTTGGTCCTTGATTTCGAGGACACGCCCGAACTCATCCAGAGCGGCCTGTATCGCCTTACGTATATCGAGGAATACGACACGCCGGGCGGCCAGCCCATCGGCGCGCTGGTCAGCGACTTCGAGTTCGCGAATTCTCCGCAGGATATCGGTCTGCTACGCAATATCTCAAAGGTGGCGGCGGCGGCGCACATGCCGTTCATCGGCTCCGTCGGGCCGGCGTTCTTCGGCAAGCAGTCAATGGAGGAAGTGGCCGCGATCCAGGACATTGGCAACTACTTCGATCGTGCCGAGTACATCAAGTGGAAGAGCTTTCGCGATACGGACGATGCCCGTTATGTGGGCCTGACGATGCCGCGTGTGTTGGGCCGTTTGCCGTATGGTAAGGACACGACACCCGTGCGCGCGTTCAACTATGAAGAGGCGGTCAAGGGCCCGGACCACAACCGCTATCTGTGGGTCAACGCTTCGTTTGCGTTCGCCGCGAACATGGTGCGCAGTTTCACCAGCAACGGGTGGTGTGTGCAGATTCGCGGTCCGCAAGCGGGTGGCAAGGTCGAGGACCTGCCGGTACACCTGTATGACCTAGGCACGGGCTACCAGCCCAAGATTCCCACCGAAGTACTGATTCCGGAAACGCGCGAATTCGAGTTCGCCAACCTCGGGT
>NZ_DASXHA010000149.1:0-10930 GCF_036488795.1 Paraburkholderia sp. | reverse complement strand
GCGCTCGAGGGAGTTACGGCAGTGATCTCGTCATCCCAGTTGAGCATAAATGTCACCATCAATTTAGAACGGTTTGTACCATCTTTTCACGAGCGATAAAAGAGTTCGCTGATGAAAAATCCTGTTTTCGATTCGCGTTGCGACCTTCATACAACACTTTGGTCAACAGACTGTCTATGAAGACTCATGTGAAGCGATCAAAACGTGTGTCGATGAAGTGCTTCGCGATGTCGAGAGAGCATCGTGACGAAGCCTCTTCGATGCTCTTTCAATCTGTATTGCGCGGCGCGTTGTGTTGCATCCGTCGCGTCCGTCGTTGCTGTTTCGTCAGCGCGAGTGACGCGAAGTTCAATGCGTGGCCTGGTGTAGATCGCCCTGCTTGCTGAGCGCTTCGTGACGAGCGCTTCGAACGGAGCGTGAGCGTGGCGGCTGCGCTTCGATGAGCAGCGCGGCTCGCAACCTGGTTGCCGCGCCGCTCATCAGCATCACTTCTGTTTCACTTCTCGCGGGTAAGTGCTGCCCCGCTGCAACTCAATTGCAAGCCAGTGTTACTGGCAAGCCTCGCACTCTTCAAAGCCAGGGTCGCCCGGACGCATCATGCACACCGGACCATCCGCTTCCGGCGCAGCTTCCACTGCAGCTGCGGGAGCCGCTGCTGCTTGCAGGCCGCCCGACGCAGCACCGCCGCTCACGCCGAAGCCACCTGCTGCGCCGCCAGCCGCACCGCCCGAGCCTTCACCGCCGCCCGAGCTCACCGCGTTCAGCGCGCCGTGCGCCACCGTCGACTTCTCCACGTGAGTCGCCGCCATGGTGCGGAGGTAGTACGTCGTCTTCAGACCGCGCAGCCATGCGAGCTTGTAGACCTCGTCCAGCTTCTTGCCCGACGCGCCGCCCATATAGATGTTCAGCGACTGCGCCTGGTCGATCCACTTCTGACGACGCGAGGCCGCTTCGACCAGCCACTTCGGATCGACTTCGAACGCGGTGGCGTAGATGGCGCGCAGGTCGGCCGGGATGCGGTCGATGCGCGACAGCGTGCCGTCGAAGTACTTCAGGTCGGCAACCATCACCTCGTCCCACAGGCCACGTGCCTTCAGGTCGCGCACCAGGTAGTCGTTCACGACCGTGAATTCACCCGACAGATTCGATTTCACATACAGGTTCTGGAAGGTCGGTTCGATGCAAGCCGACACGCCGATGATGTTGGAGATCGTCGCCGTCGGTGCAATCGCCACGCAGTTCGAGTTGCGCATGCCGTACGTTGCAATGCGGGAACGCAGCTCGGTCCAGTCCATCGACTCGCTCGAATCCACTTCCACGTAGCCGCCGCGCGCTTCGGCCAGCAGCTTCAGCGTGTCTTGCGGGAGGATGCCGCGGTCCCACAGCGAGCCGCGGTAGCTCGAGTAACGGCCGCGCTCGGCAGCCAGCTCGGTCGACGCGTAGTACGCGTAATAGCAGACCGCTTCCATCGACGTATCAGCAAACTTGACCGCTTCTTCCGACGCATACGGCGTGCGCAGCAGGTGCAGGCAGTCCTGGAAGCCCATGATGCCCATGCCGACCGGGCGGTGCTTCAGGTTCGAGTTACGTGCCTTGGCGACCGCGTAGTAGTTGATGTCGATCACGTTGTCGAGCATGCGCATCGCCACGCTGATGGTGCGCTTGAGCTTGTCGTGGTCGAGCACCAGCGTGCCGTCTGCCTGTTCCTTCAGGTGCGCGACCAGGTTCACCGAACCCAGGTTGCACACGGCGATTTCGCTGTCGCTCGTGTTCAGCGTGATTTCCGTGCAGAGGTTCGACGAGTGGACGACGCCCACGTGCTGCTGCGGCGAACGGATGTTGCACGGATCCTTGAACGTGATCCACGGATGGCCGGTTTCGAACAGCATGCCAAGCATCTTGCGCCACAGTTGCGCTGCCGGGATCTTCTTGAACAGCTTGATCTCGCCGCGCGCCACCTTGTCTTCGTAAGCTGTGTAAGCCGCTTCGAACTCTGCGCCGAACTTGTCGTGCAGATCCGGGCAGGTGGACGGCGAGAACAGCGTCCAGTCACCGCCCTCGTGCACGCGCTTCATGAACAGGTCGGGAATCCAGTTCGCCGTGTTCATGTCGTGCGTACGGCGGCGGTCGTCGCCGGTGTTCTTGCGCAGCTCGAGGAATTCTTCAATATCCAGGTGCCACGACTCCAGGTACGCGCACACGGCGCCCTTGCGCTTGCCGCCCTGGTTCACGGCCACGGCCGTGTCGTTGACGACCTTCAGGAACGGCACGACGCCTTGCGACTTGCCATTGGTACCCTTGATGTGCGAGCCCAGAGCACGCACACGCGTCCAGTCGTTGCCCAGACCGCCGGCGAACTTCGACAGCAGCGCGTTTTCCTTCAGTGCTTCGTAGATGCCGTCGAGGTCGTCGTCCACCGTCGTCAGATAGCACGACGACAGTTGCGAGCGGCGCGTGCCCGAGTTGAACAAGGTCGGCGTGGACGACATGAAGTCGAAGCTCGACAGCACGTTGTAAAACTCGATGGCGCGCGCTTCACGGTCGATCTCGTTCAGTGCCAGGCCCATTGCCACACGCATAAAGAATGCCTGGGGCATTTCGATGCGCACGCCGTCGCTATGCAGGAAGTAGCGGTCATACAGCGTTTGCAGGCCGAGGTAGCCGAACTGCAGGTCGCGGTCGGCGTCGAGCGCCGCGCCGAGACGCTTCAGGTCGTACTGTTGCAGCTTCTCGTCGAGCAGCTCGGCTTGCACGCCGCGCTTGATGAAGCTCGGGAAGTACTCGGCGTAACGCTGGCCCATTTCACCCTGCGTGACTTCCTCTTCGAGGATCTCGCGGCGGATGGTGTGCAGCAGGATGCGTGCGGTGACCTGGCTGTATGCCGGGTCCTTTTCGATCATCGTGCGCGCAGCGAGGATGGCCGAGTCGTAGACCTGGCTCATCGGCACGCCGTCGTACAGGTTCTTCACCGTTTCCGCAACGATCGGCTCGGCGCTCACCGCGTCGCCCAGGTTGGCACAAGCCGACTCGATGATGCCGCGCAGCGCCACCATGTCCAGCGGACGCGTCACGCCGCCGTCGGTGACGGTCAGGCCGAGCGAGCCGTTCGGCGCTTCAACCGCGTCATGGCTGCGCTCCTGGCTGCGCTTCTCGCGATACAGCACGTACGCACGCGCGACGTTGTGCTCGCCGCCGCGCATCAGCGCGAGCTCGACCTGGTCCTGGATGTCTTCAATATGGAAGGTGCCGCCATTCGGACGGCTGCGCAGCAGCGCGCGGACGACGCTTTGCGTTAGTTGCTCGACCAGTTCGCGCACGCGTGCCGACGCCGCGCCTTGACCACCGTTGACGGCCAGGAATGCCTTCGTGACCGCAATGGCGATCTTCGACGGCTCGAACGACACCACGCTGCCGTTACGACGGATCACCTTGTAGTCGGCGTACGTCGCTTGCGGCGCGAGCGACTGTGCACCCTGTGCCGGGGCACCGAAGGTTTGGCCAGTGGACGCGCCCTCGTACCGGGTCGTCGCGTTATCGGTGGTTTGCATGTGCAAAGCTCCTGGTCTTGGAATGTGCGGAGAAACCGCGGATTAATACGAACGCTGCGCCGCCGCGAGCGCAAGCGATGAGGTGCAGGAAAAAAGCCGGCTGAGCCGGGTGGCGGGATGCGAGTGCGATGAAGCCAGGTTCGAATCGTTAATGGTCTTCATCGTGCGTGTCGCGATCACTTGCCAGGCCCCTTTCCTGAATGCTTCTGGATGCGACCGGTGCTCTTGACCGGGCGCGCCGCAGGAATATTTTTTTCGCCGTCCGGCGTGTTTGCGGCGCCATGCTCGGAGAGCAGGGCGCCGCTTGACACACAAGATATAGTGCGAAACTCGTTTTCTGGCACCAAGTATAGTGGAGTTTCAAGACAGATCAAATCGATTTATTTGGCCTTGCCGTCTTGACTTTTGGCATCGCGCCACGCGAAGGCGCTTCGCGGAGAACAAGGCTGCGCCTTGCTTTCCTCGCAATTTGAGAATTCTGGCGGAGGGTCGTTACAGCGTTTTGGAAAACTTGAGATAGGGGAAATACCGAGCGGCGAGCGCGGTGTCGCGCTGCAGACGAGACCACTCGAAATGTGGCCCGGGGTCGGTCTTGCGACCCGGCGCAATGTCTGAATGACCCGCGAGCGCTTCGACCGGATAGCGGGCCGCGAGTGCCTTCACCAGCCCGGCGAGCGTGCGGTATTGCGCCGCTTCGAACGCGCTTGCGTCGCTGCCTTCCAGTTCGATGCCGATCGAGAAATCGTTGCAACGCTCACGGCCGAAGAAATTCGACACACCGGCATGCCACGCGCGCGCGTCACACGAGACGAATTGGTCGAGCGCACCATCGCGATGGATCACGAAATGCGCAGACACCCGCACGCCGCGCAGATGCGTGTCGTAGTACGGGTGCGCATCGCAATCCAGACGGTTCAGGAACAGCTCGGCAATCGCACTGCCGCCGAATTCACCAGGCGGCAGGCTGATGTTGTGCACGACGATCAAGGTCGGCACCGCGCCTTCTGGACGTGCTTCGAAATTCGGCGACGGCAGCTTGTGCGCGGCCGTCACCCAACCCTCTGCGTCGAGGGTGAAACCGACGCTCATCGGGCGTCGCGTCCCGACGGTGGGGTTGCATGGCGCTGCGCATGCGCGGTACAGCAGAACGGCTGACCGGCGACCACGACCGAGTCGCTTGCGGGCGCGTGCACGCCGCACTCGACGCAGCGGATCATCGGCTCAGCCAGTTGCGGCGCTTTGGCCGCGCGCCCTTGCGCGCCCTTCGCGCCGGCACCTTGAGCACCCGCGCCTTGAGCGCCCGCCGTGCCGCCGGCCGCACCGGTGCGCTGCGAGTGGGATGCATCGGCACGGCGCAGCGCTTTCACGAGCCACTGCCCGACGATGAACAGAAGAATCAACAGAAAGATTTGTCTCATGGACCGATCACACCACAGGACGGTGCAACAGCACCTCGAAAACGAAACGGCTGCCGACGTAGGCGAGCAGCAGCGCCAGAAACGACGCCAGCACCCAGCGCAACGCCGCGCGGCCGCGCCAGCCCGACACCTTGCGGGCGGTGAGTAGCGCGCCGAACATCACCCACGAGAGGATCGCGAACACGGTCTTGTGATCGAGCCGCAGCGCCCGGTCGATCAGTTGTTCGCTGAACAGGATCCCCGAAAGCAGCGTCAGCGTGAGCAGTACGAAGCCCGCGCTGATCAGACGGAACAGCAGCTTTTCCAGCGTGAGGAGCGGCGGCAGTGAATCGAGCCAGCTCGACAGCCAGCCGTTGCCGGCCGCCGCACCCTGGCGCTGCAGCACGCCGCCGCGCATCGCATGCAGACGGCGTTCGACCAGCAGCATCAAGACGGCGTGCAACGCCGCGATCGCAAACAGTCCATAGGCGATGTTGGCAATCAGGAAGTGCAGCTTGAACATCGGATCTGCCGAATACGACAGCACGCGCACTCCGCCAAACGCGAGCGGCAGCAGCGAGGCGACGCATGCGAGCGGCAGCACCAGCAAGCGCAGACCGTCGAGCGGGAAGAAAAAGCTCTCGATCCAGTAGATGCCGGCACCCAGCCAGAACATGGCCGACAGCGCGAACGCGAAGCCGAACACCATGGAGTTCTGCGGGAAGATGGTGGTGTGCAGCAGCAAGCCGTGGGCCAGCAGTGCGACAAACAGCAGCACCCGCGCGGGCGTGGTGAACCCGGCGACGGCCGGATTATTCGACGAAGACGTGGAAAACGGCACGGGCGGCACGCTCTCCAACACCGGGCGCAACGCGGTGTGCCGGTGCGAACGCCAGCCTGCAACGGCGAGACCGCCGTACAGGAGTGCAGTGAGGGCATACAGTACAATATCCATATTCGAAGTTTACACTAGGCCCCTGCTCCGCGACGTCTTCCGCTTCGCGCCCCGCTCCGGCCGCACTGTTCATCGCTCCCCATGCTCGACAATCTGACTCAACGGATGGCGCGCGTCGTCAAGACGCTGCGCGGCGAAGCCCGGCTCACCGAGGCGAACACCCAGGAGATGCTGCGCGAAGTGCGCCTCGCGCTCCTCGAAGCTGACGTGGCACTGCCCGTCGTGCGCGAATTCATCGCCAAGGTGAAGGAAAAGGCGCTCGGCGAGGAAGTCATCAGCAGCCTGTCGCCGGGTCAGGCGCTGGTCGGCGTGGTGCAGCGCGAACTGACCGCTATCATCGGCGGCGACTACGAAGGCAAAGCGGTCGAACTGAATCTCGCCGTCACGCCGCCGGCCGTCATCCTGATGGCGGGTCTGCAAGGCGCCGGCAAGACCACCACGGTCGGCAAGCTCGCCAAACTCTTGCGCGAAAAGTACAAGAAGAAGGTGCTCACCGTTTCTTGCGACGTCTACCGCCCCGCCGCTATTGCGCAGTTGAAGACGGTGACCGAACAGGTCGGCGCGGATTTCTTCCCGTCGGAACCGGATCAGAAGCCGGTGGATATCGCGCGCGCCGCGGTGGACTGGGCCAAGCGCCACTATCACGACGTGCTGCTGGTCGACACGGCCGGCCGTCTCGGTATCGACGAAGCGATGATGCAGGAAATCGCTGCGTTGCACAGCGAGCTGAAACCGGCGGAAACGCTGTTCGTCGTCGACGCGATGCTGGGCCAGGACGCGGTCAACACCGCGAAGGCTTTCAGCGACGCACTGCCGCTCACCGGTGTCGTGCTCACCAAGCTCGACGGCGACTCGCGCGGTGGTGCAGCGCTCTCCGTGCGTCACGTCACAGGCAAGCCGATCAAGTTCGTCGGTGTCGCCGAAAAGCTCGACGGCCTGGAAATTTTCTATCCGGACCGCATGGCCAACCGGATTCTCGGCATGGGCGACATTCTCGCCCTCGTCGAAGAAGCGCAGCGCGGCGTCGACGTCGAAGCCGCGCAGAAGCTCGCCAACAAGGTCAAGAAAGGCGGCGACTTCGACCTCAACGATTTCCGCGCGCAACTGACGCAGATGAAAAGCATGGGCGGTCTGTCGTCGCTGATGGACAAGCTGCCCGCGCAGTTCCAGCAAGCCGCAGCCGGCGCCAACATGGGCATGGCCGAGTCGCAGATGCGCCGCATGGAAGGCATCATCAACTCCATGACGCCGGCCGAGCGTGCCAAGCCGGAACTGATCAAGGCCACCCGCAAGCGCCGCATCGCTGCGGGCGCCGGCGTGCAGGTGCAGGAAGTCAACCGCATGCTGAACCAGTACGAGCAGATGCGCACGATGATGAAGAAGCTCAAGGGCGGCAACCTGCAGAAGATGATGCGCGGCATGAAGGGCATGTTGCCGGGCATGCGCTAGGCAAGCGCCGGGCGGGCGCATGGGTCCGCCGCTTGGTCCGGGCATCTGCCGGGTATAGATGCCGCAAGTGCCCGGTCTGGAACGTGCGCGTGTGCGACATGCGCGTTACGCGCCGCCCGGGTATATGCTGTAGCGCGCATCGTCGTTCTTTTTCACACTATGTATACAGTCACCACCCGCCAGACGTCATGAATCGCGAAGAAGCTCTCCACATTTTCCGTCACTCCGAAGAAATCGTTTCGGCCGACGCCGTCAATGCGTCGATCAGCGGAATGGCCTCGGCCATCGCTGCCGAAATGAACGGGGATTTCCCGCTCGTGCTGTCGGTGATGGGCGGCGCGGCGGTGTTCACCGGCATGCTGTTGCCGCACCTCGATTTCCCGCTCGAATTCGACTACATCCACCTGACCCGCTATCGCAACACCACCAAGGGCGGCAACGACATGCAGTGGCGTGTCGCGCCGGCTGAGTCGGTAAAGGATCGGGTCGTTCTGGTGCTCGACGACATCCTCGACGAAGGCGAGACGATGGCCGCGATCCGCGACCGCATCCTCGCAATGGGCGCGAAGCGCTTCCTGAGCGCGGTGTTGTGCGAAAAGATTATTCCGAAGGCCAAGCCGCTGCGCCCGGACTTTTGCGGCTTCGAAGTACCGGACCGTTATGTGTTCGGTTGCGGAATGGACGCGAAAGGTTACTGGCGCAACCTGCCCACCATTCGGGCGTTGACTGACGGGGCTTGAGCCTTCGCCATCGCGTGATGAACCGGTAGTAAAAAAGCGGCCCATGGGCCGCTTTTTGTTTGGCGCGAAGCTCGGGGCGCGCCCGGCGTCATTGACGATCTCACAACTGATGAACGAAAGACCGGATACCGCCCAGCATCATCTCCACTGAAATGGCCACCAGCACCAGGCCCATCAATCTTTCGAACGCCATCATGGCGCGTTCGCCGAGCCACG
Source organism: Paraburkholderia sp. (assembly GCF_036488795.1). Classification (GTDB taxonomy): domain Bacteria; phylum Pseudomonadota; class Gammaproteobacteria; order Burkholderiales; family Burkholderiaceae; genus Paraburkholderia. Next base: position 2,625 of record NZ_DASXHA010000149.1, on the reverse strand, counting down.
CCTGAATCCGCTCCGCCAGCATCAGCACGATTGCGCAGACGATCATCGTGACCGTCAGCGCGCCGATCCATTCGAGCATCTTGCCGGGAGCCTGCGACGTCAGCAGCATGACGGTAGCAAGCGCCGACGGGCCCGCCAGAGCCGGGATGGCAAGCGGCACGATGAGCGGTTCGCCGCCGCGCGTGTCGCCGCCGAGCGGCCCGTCGGGATGCGGAAAGACCATTCTGAGTGCGATCAGAAACAGCACGATCCCGCCGCCGATCCGCAACGACTGGTCGGTCAGGTTCATCATCCGCAGGAAGCCCTGGCCGACCACCATGAAGACCAGCAGGATAGCGAACGCAATGGCCACCTCGCGGAGAATGACCACCGTGCGCCGGTTCGGCGCGACCCCGCGCAGGCAACTGATGAACAACGGAATGTTGCCGAGCGGGTCGGTGATCAGAACCAGCAGGATGGTCGCAGACAGGAAGGTGTACTCCACCGTCCGCTCCGCCTAGCGCGCCAGCGCCGCGCGAATCTTCTCCGTTACCACTTGCGCCGCGCCTTCGACGGGCAGCAGCGTCGCTTCGGCGTCGCGCCGGCCCTGATACTCGAGCTTGCCGTCCTTCAGGCCACGGTCGCCGATTACCAGACGATGCGGCACGCCGATCAGCTCCCAGTCAGCGAACATCACGCCGGGACGCTCGCCGCGATCGTCGAGGATCACGTCCACGCCGGCCGCGACCAGCTCCGCGTAGAGCTTGTCGGCCTGCTCGCGCACGGCTTCGCTGCGGTCATAGCCCATCGGGCACAGCACGATTTCGAACGGCGCGATCGATTCCGGCCAGATGATGCCCCGCTCGTCGAAGTTCTGTTCGATCGCCGCACCCAGGATACGCGTGACGCCGATGCCGTAGCAGCCCATTTCCATGTGGCGCGGCTTGCCGGTTTCGTCGAGGCAGGTCGCGTTCATGGCTTCCGAATATTTCGTGCCGAGCTGGAACACGTGGCCCACTTCGATGCCGCGGCAAATGTCCAGCACGCCCTTGCCGTCCGGCGACGGATCGCCCTTCCTGACGTTGCGGATGTCCGCTACTTCCGGCTCCGGCAGGTCGCGGCCCCAGTTCACGCCGGTGATGTGGTAATCCACCTCGTTCGCACCGACCACGAAGTCGCTCATGTTCGCGACCGTGCGGTCCGCGATCACCTTGACCGGCTTCTTCGTGTTGATGGGGCCGAGGTAACCCGGCGGCGTGCCAAAGGTCGCGACGATCTCGGCTTCAGTTGCCATGCGGAATTCGGCCAGGCCCGCCAGCTTGCTCACCTTGATCTCGTTCAGATCGTGGTCGCCACGCAGCATCAGCAACCAGATGGTCGGCTCGGCGCCTTCGTTTTCGGTCGCCAGAACGATCGACTTGATGGTGCGCTCAAGCGGGATGTTCAACAGCTCGGCCACCGCTTCGCACTTCGCCTTGCCCGGAGTGGACGTTTTCTTCATCGGTTCGACGGGCGCGGCGCGCTGTGCGCTCAACGGCAAGGCTTCAGCCGCTTCGACGTTCGCGGCGAATTCCGAAGTCGGGCAGTACGCGATGGCGTCTTCACCGGTGTCGGCGATCACGTGGAATTCGTGCGAGCCGCTGCCGCCGATCGAACCGTTGTCCGCCGCGACCGCGCGGAAGTCCAGACCGAGGCGCGTAAAAATGCGCACGTAAGCGTCGTACATCTTGCGATACGACTCGCGCAGACCTTCCACGTCCTTGTCGAACGAGTACGCGTCTTTCATGATGAATTCGCGGCCGCGCATCACACCGAAACGCGGACGGATCTCGTCGCGGAACTTCGTCTGAACCTGGTAGAAATTCACCGGCAACTGACGGTAGCTCTTGATCTGATTACGCGCGATGTCCGTGACCACTTCTTCGTGCGTCGGTCCGAGCACGAAATCGGACTGCTTGCGGTCCTTGAAGCGCAGCAGCTCCGGGCCGTACTTCTCCCAGCGGCCCGATTCCTGCCACAACTCGGCCGGCTGTACCGACGGCATCAACAGTTCGATCGCACCTGCCCGGTTCATTTCTTCGCGCACGATGGCTTCCACCTTGCGGATCGAACGCAGGCCGACTGGCAGGTAGTTGTAGATACCGCCGGCCACGCGCCGGATCATGCCGGCGCGCACCATGAGCTTGTGACTGACGATCTCGGCGTCGGCGGGCGCTTCTTTCAGCGTGCCGATAAAGAAACGGGAAGCTTTCATTCAGATTTTCCAAAAGCGGCGGCTCCGGAGGGACCGCCCGAAAGGTGAAAACGGTGGGGAATTCGGTAGCTGCGCAGCAAGTGCGCGGCACTTCGACGGCAGACGACCGGCCAATCACGCGCCCAGGACGGCCCGGCGCCGCGCCCAAAGCCCGGTAAACCGGCGAAAACCCTTGAGCCGCCGTACCTGCTGCCGCGCCGGATGGCCGACAGGCTACCGCAAACGCGCCCCTTTGCGGCGAATCGTTCCATTCTGGTGCGAATCGGTGCGTCGGGTCCGTTATCTGTTTATAATCAAAGCAATTTTAAAGGATTCGAAGGTGGTTGTATGCTGGATCGTGAAGGCTTTCGCCCGAACGTCGGCATCATCCTCTTGAACGCGCACAACGAGGT
>NZ_DASXHA010000123.1:0-13680 GCF_036488795.1 Paraburkholderia sp. | reverse complement strand
TGGCCACGCCGGTAGAGATTCCTGCGAACACCATGTCGATCGGCGATACGCGGCTTGCCTCCGTGTTGCAGAAGGACGGCGTACGCGTCTCGACCATCGAGCATTTGATGTCAGCTTGCGCCGGTCTCGGTATCGACAACATGTATGTCGACGTCACCGCCGAAGAAATTCCGATCATGGACGGCAGTGCCTCGACGTTCGTGTTTCTGATTCAGTCGGTGGGTGTCGAAGAGCAGAACGCACCGAAGAAATTTATCAAGGTCAAGAAGCCGGTGGAAATCGTGGACGGCGACAAGTTTGCGCGTCTGGACCCGTTTTTCGGCTTCAAATTGAAGTTCACGATCGACTTCCGCCATCCGGCCGTAGACAAGACCGGTCAGGCATTGGAAGTGGACTTTGCGCACACCTCCTACGTTCGCGACATCGCGCGGGCGCGGACTTTCGGCTATGCGCACGAAGTGGAAATGCTGCGCGAACTGGGCTTGGCCCGCGGCGCGAGCCTCGACAATGCAATTGCGCTCGACGAGTACCGCATTCTCAACAATGACGGTCTGCGCTACGACGACGAGTTCGTGAAGCACAAGATGCTCGACGCGATCGGCGACCTGTATGTGGTCGGCCATCCGTTGCTGGCTTCGTACACGGCGTACAAGTCGGGTCACGGCCTGAACAACGCCCTGCTGCGCGAGTTGCTGGCGCATGAAGACGCGTACGAAATCGTCACCTTCAACGACCCGCAGAAGGCTCCGCGTGGTTTCGCTTTCGATACGCAGACGGCCTTTGCCTGAGTCTGCAAGCGCGCGAAGGCGCGCGTCGAACGCAGAAAAAAGAAGCGGCCCAGACGGGCCGTTTTTTTTGCGTTAGCGCTTTTTCAGGTGCCGGGCGGCCATCTTCGCGAGCGCGGCCTGCAGCGGCGACGGCGCGAGCGATTCGCTCAGGGCATGAAGTGCGTCGGCGCCGACCGGTGTCATGCGGGCCTGCTTGATGGGAGGCGGTTCCTTCACCGCCTGTGGGCGCACGCGGATTCTCAGCGAATTGACTGCCCAGCCGCGCTGCTGCAGGTCCGCCAGAAGACGCGGCTCCAGATGCCGCAGACGGGCAGCGAGCGCATTGTGCGCAGCAAATAGTGCCAGTACACCGTCCTTGATAAAGCCGGGCTCGACGCTCGAGGCCAGATAATCCGGCAGCAACTGACGCAGATCGCGTTCCAGCGAGGCGATCTGTTCGACGCCGGCGCGCAAGGCGGCGAACGCGTCGGTGCGATTGAGCACCTCGGCGACCGGCTGCGGACGGCGCGCGTTGAACTGCTTGGACGGCGGCCTTGAAAACGAAGGGGAGCGGCTCATGTAGGATAGTGACGGAGTGAGCGCGCCCAGTGCGCATTCACGCCTGGATTGTACCGCGCGGGATGCTCCCCGGGCCGGCCGGATAAGGTCTGGCAGGGGCCATGCACGGCCGCCCTGCGTCGCGCCTGTGACACAGGCGCGCGCTGGGGCGCGTGCTAAAATGCCCGATTCGAATTCACTCTTGGACTAAGCCGCCGAGGCACTCCCGACCCCGGACCAGTATGTGGACAAACCGCATGCCGTGAACCAGCCGAAGCCGCGACGCAGACACCGATCCGATGACCACCGGTTTTCTACAAAAGATTTTTGGCAGTCGCAATCAGCGGCTAGTCAAGCAATATCAAAAGACCGTCACGGCGATCAATGCGCTCGAACCGCAGATCGAGCAATTGACGGATGACGAACTGCGCGCCAAAACGGGTGAATTCCGCCAGCGGGTCGCGAGCGGCGAGTCGCTCGACAAACTGCTGCCCGAAGCCTTCGCGGTGTGCCGCGAGGCCAGCAAGCGCGTCCTGAAAATGCGCCATTTCGACGTCCAGCTGATCGGCGGGATGGTGCTGCACTACGGCAAGATCGCGGAAATGCGCACCGGCGAAGGCAAGACGCTGGTCGCCACGCTGCCGGTCTACCTGAACGCGTTGTCGGGCCGCGGCGTGCATGTCGTCACGGTGAACGACTACCTCGCCCAGCGCGACGCCGAATGGATGGCGCGCCTGTACAACTTCCTCGGCCTGTCGGTGGGTATCAACCTGTCGCAGATGGATCACGCCGCCAAGCAGGAAGCGTACGCCGCAGACATCACGTACGGTACCAACAACGAGTTCGGCTTCGACTACCTGCGCGACAACATGGTCTACGAGACCACTGCTCGCGTGCAGCGTTCGCTGAATTTCGCGGTGGTCGACGAGGTGGACTCGATCCTGATCGACGAAGCGCGTACGCCGCTGATCATCTCGGGCCAGGCCGAAGACCACACGGACCTGTACGTGCGCATGAATGCGCTGCCGCCGCTCCTGGAACGCCAGATTGGCGAGGAAAAAGCAGACGGTACCGGCGTCGAAAAGCCGGGCGACTACACGCTGGACGAAAAGGGCCGTCAGGTGTTTCTGACGGAGTCGGGCCACGAAAAGGCTGAGCGCCTGCTCGCCGAGTGGGGCCTGATCGGCGAAGGCGAGAGCCTCTACGCGCCGCAGAACATCACGCTGATGCACCACGTGTATGCCGCCTTGCGCGCGCATACGCTGTTCTACAAAGATCAGCACTACGTCGTGCAGAACGGCGAAGTGGTGATCGTCGACGAGTTTACCGGCCGCCTGATGTCGGGCCGCCGTTGGTCCGACGGCCTGCACCAGGCGGTCGAGGCGAAGGAACACGTCAAGATCCAGAGCGAGAACCAGACGCTCGCGTCGATCACGTTCCAGAACTATTTCCGCATGTACGCGAAGCTGTCCGGCATGACCGGCACGGCCGACACCGAAGCATACGAATTCAACGAGATCTACGGCCTCGAAACGGTCGTGATCCCGACGAACCGGCCGCCGAAGCGGATCGACAAGCAGGACCAGATCTACAAGACCGCGAAGGAACGCTACGACGCCGTGATTCGCGACATCCGCGACTGTCACGAGCGCGGCCAGCCGGTGCTGGTCGGGACCACCTCGATCGAAAACTCCGAGCTGCTCTCGCATCTGCTGAAGCAGGCAGGTTTGCCGCACGAAGTGCTGAACGCCAAACAGCACGCCCGCGAAGCGGAGATCGTGGCCGAAGCCGGCCGTCCGAAGCGCGTCACGATCGCCACCAACATGGCCGGTCGCGGTACCGACATCGTGCTCGGCGGCAACGCGGAGAAGCAGGCAGCGTTCATCGAAGCCGACCCGTCGATTCCTGAAGACGAAAAGCAACGCCGCATCCAGAAGCTGCACGACGAATGGCAGGAACTGCACGATCTGGTGAAGGCCGCGGGCGGTCTGCACATCATCGGCACCGAGCGTCACGAATCGCGCCGGATCGACAACCAGTTGCGCGGCCGTGCCGGCCGTCAGGGCGACCCGGGTTCGTCGCGCTTCTATTTGTCGCTGGAAGATCCGCTGCTGCGCATTTTTGCGGGCGACCGCGTGCGCGCCATCATGGACCGCCTGAAGATGCCGGAAGGCGAGGCGATCGAAGCGGGCATCGTCACACGTTCGATCGAATCGGCGCAGCGCAAAGTTGAAGCGCGCAACTTCGATATTCGCAAGCAATTGCTTGAATACGACGATGTGTCGAACGATCAGCGCAAGGTGATCTACCAGCAGCGCAATGAATTGCTCGAAGCGCATGACATCACGGAAACCATCGGCGCCATGCGTCATGGCGTGATCGCCGATATCGTCCATCAGTTCGTGCCGGCGGGCAGCATTGAAGAGCAGTGGTCCGTTCCCGAACTCGAAGAGGTGCTGCGCAACGAATGGCAGCTCGATCTCGCCATTCAGGAAATGATCAACGAGTCGTCGTCGATCACCGTGGACGAGATCCTCGAAGCGGTGATTGCCGCCGCCGACGAGGCGTATGAAACGAAGGTCGAACTGGTCGGCCGCGAGAACTTCAGCGGCTTCGAACGTTCGATCATGCTGCAGACGCTGGATCGCGCGTGGCGCGAGCATCTGGCCGCGCTCGACCACTTGCGCCAGGGTATCCATCTGCGCGGTTATGCGCAGAAGAATCCGAAGCAGGAATACAAGCGCGAGGCATTTGAGCTGTTTGCCGCCATGCTCGACGCGGTGAAGCTCGACGTGACGCGCGTGGTGATGAACGTGCAAGTGGAGTCGACCGAGCAGCTGGAACAGGTTGCCGAAGACCTGGAAGAGCAGGGCAGCAGCCAGTTGGACCACGTCGAGTTCCGGCACGCCGAGTTCGCCGAAGCCGCGGCTCCGGTGGTGGCTGCAGAAGCCGCCACGGCTGCGATGATCGGCGACGCCATGAGCCATGGCGCGCATGCGCCGGCCGAGCCGCTCGGCGACAACGTGCCGAAGGTTGGCCGTAACGACCCGTGCCCGTGCGGCAGCGGCAAGAAGTACAAGCAGTGCCACGGCAAGATTGCCTGAGATTGATTGCGGCGCGCGTAAAGCGCGCCGCGTCGTTTTGAGCAGTCGTCTTGCTGATTGATTTCGCGGTGGTGCGGCACTCGCCGTCATCATCTGTTCTGATTCCCGATGCCGGCTTCGCGCCGGCATTTTCAACTTCGACAGGTCGCAACCATGGCTGTCAATTTCCCCTCGATCGATCCCGCTCAACTCCATCCCGTCGCCGGCGTCACGCTCGGCTGGGCGGAGGCGAACATCCGCAAGCCGAACCGCAAGGACGTGCTGGTCATTTCCGTTGAAGAAGGCGCAACGGTGGGCGGGGTATTCACGTTGAACCGTTTTTGCGCGGCGCCCGTCACGGTCTGCCGCGAGCATCTAGACCACGTGCGCGCCGGTGGTAAGGCGATTCGTGCGCTGGTGATCAATACGGGAAATGCGAATGCGGGCACCGGCGAGCCGGGTCTCGCGCACGCGCGCGAAACCTGTGTGGAACTGGCGAAGCTGGCGGGCATCGTGCCGGAACAGGTGCTGCCGTTTTCCACCGGCGTGATTCTCGAACCGCTGCCCATCGACCGTCTGAAGGCGGGGCTGCCCGCCGCGCTGGCAAATCGTCAGGCTGCGCACTGGCACGACGCCGCGCAGGCCATCATGACGACGGATACGCTGCCCAAGGCGGCTTCGCGCCAGGTGAGCATCGACGGTCACACGGTCACGCTGAGCGGCATCAGCAAGGGCGCGGGCATGATCAAGCCGAACATGGCGACCATGCTCGGTTTCCTCGCGTTCGACGCGGCCGTTTCGCAGCCGGTGCTCGATGCGCTGGTCAAGCATGTCGCGGACCGCTCTTTCAACTGCATCACGATCGACGGCGATACGTCGACCAATGACTCCTTCATCCTGATCGCGTCGGGCAAGTCGAGCCTGCCGCCCGTCACGTCCACCGATTCGCCGGCCTATGTGGCCTTGCGCGACGCGGTGACCGAGGTAGCGCAAACGCTCGCGCAACTCATCGTGCGTGATGGCGAGGGCGCCACCAAGTTCATGACGGTCGAGGTGGAGGGCGGCAAGAACGTGGCGGAATGCCGTCAGATTGCCTATGCGATCGGGCACTCGCCGCTGGTCAAGACGGCGTTCTATGCATCGGACCCGAATCTGGGCCGGATTCTCGCGGCAATCGGCTATGCCGGCGTGAGCGACCTCGACGTGGGCAAGATCGACCTGTATCTGGACGACGTGCTGGTGGCGAAGGCGGGTGGCCGCAATCCCGAGTATCGCGAAGAAGACGGTCAGCGCGTGATGAAGCAGAGCGAAATCACGATCCGCGTGGTGCTGGGGCGCGGCGACGCGCAGGCGACGATCTGGACCTGCGACCTGTCGCATGACTACGTGAGCATCAACGCCGACTATCGCTCGTAACCGGGCATCTGGCCGGCTTTCGCCCCGAATTCGCTAAGTGCACATTTTTCTGCCATGGACAAACTCGAACAGTTTCTGACCCGCGCCGAAGCCTTGCTCGGCCGCCTGGAAGCCGTGCTTCCGCCAGCTACGCCGGACGTCGACTGGTCCGCTGCAGTCGCTTTTCGCTGGCGCAAGCGCCAGGGGCGCGGCTATTTGCAGCCGGTGCCGGCCATCTCCGACATCACGCTCGACGATCTGCAGAATATCGACCGCCAGAAGGGCCTGATCGAGCAGAACACGCGCCAGTTCGTGCGCAAGCAGCCGGCCAACAACGTGTTGCTGACGGGCGCTCGCGGCACGGGTAAGTCTTCGCTGATCAAGGCGTGCCTGAACGCCTATTCGAAAGACGGGCTGCGGCTGATCGAAGTGGACAAGGACGACCTGCACGATCTGGGCGACATCGTCGATCTGATCTCGCAGCGTCCGGAGCGCTTCGTCGTGTTCTGCGACGATCTGTCGTTCGAAGATGGCGAGTCGGGCTACAAGGCGCTGAAGGTGGCGCTCGACGGTTCGGTGGCCGCTCAGTCCGACAATGTGCTGATCTACGCAACATCGAACCGGCGCCACCTGTTGCCCGAATACATGAGCGACAACGAGTCGTACAAGCACACGTCCGATGGCGAGATTCATCCGGGCGAAGTGGTTGAAGAGAAGATTTCGTTGTCGGAGCGTTTCGGCCTGTGGGTCAGCTTCTATCCGTTCAAGCAGGATGATTACCTGACGATCGTCGGTCACTGGCTGCAGCATTTCGGCTGCGACGCCGCCGAAATTGAAGCGGCGCGCGGTGATGCGCTCGTGTGGGCATTGGAACGCGGTTCGCGCTCAGGGCGTGTTGCATGGCAGTTCGCGCGCGACCGGTCCGGCCGGAAGTCTCAGGCATGACGGACTCAAGCCAGGCTGGCGGTACGGCCAACTCCGCCGGACGGCCGGTTACAGAAGTCGCCGTGGGTGTGCTGGTGCAGCCGGATGGGCGCTATCTGCTGGCGCAACGGCCGGCGGGCAAGCCGTACGAGGGCTATTGGGAGTTTCCGGGCGGCAAGCTGGAGCCGGGTGAAACGGTCGAAGCGGCGCTCGCCCGCGAATTGCACGAGGAACTGGGGATTGACGTCAAGGCGAGCCACCGCTGGCATACGCTCGAACACGACTACCCGCATGCCTATGTGCGGCTGTATTTCTGCAAGGTGACCCAGTGGAGCGGCGAGCCGCATGGCCGCGAGGGGCAGGCGTTCGTGTGGCAATCGCTTCCCGCTGAGGTGTCGCCATTGCTGCCGGCGACGATACCGGTGCTGGAGTGGCTAGCCGCGGAATAGGGGTGCAGCCCGGCTGTTGGTACGAGCGACGCGCGGCCTGACCCGGCCACGTGTTGCGTAGGGCCGACCTTGTCAGCGTATGCCAGGATAGAAACCGGTGCCTTGCAACCGGCGATCCACCGCCAGCCAGCCAGGGTTCTGCGCGGTTGGTTGCGCGCTCAGTGCGGGTTGTAGTCGCCGCCTGGCGTATCGTCTGAAGGCGCTTCTTCGTCGGTGCCGCCGATTTTGTACTTCTCAGCGGCCCACGCACCGAGGTCGATCTGCTTGCAACGCTCGGAACAGAATGGGCGGAAGCGGTTTTCAGGTGTCCAGCGGACATCCTTGCCGCACGTTGGGCATTTAACGACAGTGATCATTCGGTCAGACAGTTAATCGCAAACAGGACAAGTCTCTAATATAAGGGCATTTTCGAGACTGCAAAGGGGTCACCGCTTCAGCAGAGCGCGCAGCTCACGCTACAGACTGCACAGCGTGAGCTGGAACGGCACGTCCACATCCACCGCGCGCGGCCGCAAGTCGCCGTCCTGCACGGTAAAGCGCACCCACAGCATGTACTTGTTGGCACTCGCCTCGGGTATGACGCGCAATTCGGGTGCCACCCGTACCTGCATCAATTGATACGAACGCCCCGACAGCATCTGCTGGTAGCTGCCCTGCATGGCCATGACCTTCGAAGCCTGACCCGATTCGCGCGCAAGACGCAGAACGATGGTGGCGGCGTCGCGCAACGGCAGCAGCGGGGTCACCCACTTGGCGATGTCCTGGCGGCGCTGGTCCGGATGCGTCTGCTGCCATGCGTAGTAAGACGGCAGGTCGAACTTGCAGGTGCCCCCCGGGATGATGGCGCGGCTGCGGATACTTGCCAGCCACTCGTTGTCTGCAAGATGCTGACCCGTCTTGCCTTGCATCTGCGAGAGCCCCGAGAGGGTTTGCTCGATCTCGCCCAGCACGGCTTCCAGCGCGTTCTGTTCGATGCCCGGGTTGCCGCGGAACGGTGCCAGTGTTTGACGCTGCCGCTCCAGTTCCTTCATCAGATCCGACTTTAGATCCGCGCGACCCGCGACTTCAGAGATTTCGAACAGCGTTGTCAGCGCGACGTGATGTTCTCTCGCATCTTCCTGAGTCAGAAAGAACGTGAAGCGCTCGAACAGATCTTCGAGGCGCAACAGCGTCCGGATTCGCTCGTTGAAGGGATACTCGTAAAGGATCAAGCGGGCTCGCCTCGGGCGTGGTCGGTGACGGAATGCAGAACATTCTAATGCCGTGAGACTACCCTAGCAATCACACACTTTTTTTGAGCGCTTTCGGCAGTTTTTTCGCTTGTTTTGACGCAGTTTGGGTACGGTGTCTTCGCTTTACTGCGACAACGGAGTCAGAGGCCGCGCACGATCGTAGCGCCCGGGTCCATGCGCACTCAGGGTGTTAGCCGCCCGCGAGAGACAGATAGCGCTGGTGCTGAGCCTCGACCTGCGTGCCTAAGTCGTCCAACTGCGCATTTTCGTTGACGATGACGTCGTCGGCGGCGGCAAGACGCGCTTCGCGTGACGCCTGACGTGCGATGATCGCGAGCACCTGCTCGCGGCTGAATGCGTTGCGGCGCATGACGCGTTCGATTTGCGTCTGAACGCTGCAATCAACCGTCAGCACCCGGTCCACGCGCGTTTTCCATGTGCCGGACTCGACGAGGAGCGGCACGACCAGCATCACGTAGGGGCCGTGCGCTTCTCGCCGTGCGCGCTCGGTTTCACTGCGAATCAACGGATGGGTGATGGCTTCCAGACGGCGCCGTGCGTCGTCGTCGCTGAAAATCAGGCTGCGCATGCGCGCCCGGTCCAGCGAACCGTTTGGTGCAACGAACGAGGCGCCGAACTCGGTAGCGATTTTCGGCATGGCGACGCCGTGTGGCGCAGTGATCTGATGCGCGATCAGATCGGTGTCGACGATCGCTACACCGCGCGCGGCAAACAGATCCGCGACGGTCGACTTGCCGCTACCAATGCCGCCCGTCAGTCCCACAGAAAACATGCGTCAGCCTCCCAATGCGAGATACAGCGGGGTGCCAAGAAACAGCGTGATGACGCCGCCGGCTGCGAGAAACGGACCGAACGGCAACGGTTCTTCGAAGCGCATGCGTCCGCGCCAGGTTGCCACCAGCCCCACCACCGCGCCGGCAACCGCCGCAATCAGAATGATCTGCGGCAACGCCGCCCAGCCGAGCCATGCGCCGAGCGCGGCCAGCAGTTTGAAGTCGCCATAACCCATGCCTTCGACGCCGCGCACGAGTTTGAACAGCCAATGCACCACCCACAGTACAAGATAGCCGGCAATCGCGCCCGCCACCGCGTCGTGCAGGCTGGCAAACATACTGTTGAAGTTGACGATCAGCCCGGCCCAGAGGAGCGGCAGCGTCAGCGAGTCGGGCAGCAGGTGCGTGTCGATGTCGATGGCGCTCATGGCAAGCAAGGCGGCGCACAGGCCGAACGCGGCGAGTGCCATGGCGCTCGGTCCGAAGACGACGAGCGAGCCGACCGCGAATGCGGCGCAGGCAATTTCCAGTAACGGATAGCGCACGCTCACATGCGTCTTGCATGCGGAGCAGCGCCCGCGCAGCAGCAGGTAGCTCAGTACAGGAATGTTCTCCCAGGCGCGCAATACGTGTCCGCAGTGCGGGCAGCCGCTGCGCGGCAGCCACAGGTTGTAACGGTCCGGCAAACTGTCGTCCTCGAGCGGCTCGCCGCTCACGTCGCTGACCTCCGCTCGCCATGCCCGCTCGAGCATGATGGGCAGGCGGTGGACAACGACGCTGAGGAAGCTGCCGATCACCAGACCGAACACGATCGCAAACGCAACCTGTGCGCCAGCCGGCAACGTGCCAAAAGTGGCGCTGAAGCTGCCTGCGACGTGGCCAGTCAGTGCGCTGAGTGAAAATTCTGACACGATTGTTGAAGTACTCGGCATGGGAAAGGATTGGATTCGGCTGCGATGCTACACCACGTTGCCGAGTTGAATAATGGGAAGGTACATCGCAATGACGAGGCCGCCGACCAGCGTGCCCAACACGATGATCACGAGCGGTTCGCAAAGACTCGACAGCATGCCGATCTTTTCGTCCACCTGACGATCGCTGAGCGATGCTACGTCGATCAGCATCGCGTCCAGTGCGCCGGATTCTTCCGCGACTGCGACCGGCTGCACGACCTCGGCCGGAAAACAATGCGCCGCATGCATCGCTGCCGCCAGTCGTTCGCCGCGCCGCAGGCGTGCGGCGATCTCGACAGTTGCACGGTCGAAGAACGCGTTGCCGGTGGCATGCGTGAGTGAGTCGAACGCATCCGCGAGTGGCGTGCCGGCCGCGAGCAGAGTCCCGAGCGCGCGACTCCAGCGGGCCGCACACAGCGTTGAGAGCAGCGCGCCCGCAATCGGCAATCTGAGCGACAGTCGGGCAAGCGTCACGCGCGCCGCGTCTGAACGCCGCAGCAGGCAGGTCAATCCGATACCTGCCGCAGCCGACAACGCCAGCGCCGGCACGCTCCAGCGCGCGGCCGCCGCGGACAGTGCCATCACCAGTTGGGTGGGCGCGGGCAAGCGCGCGCCGAAACCATCGAAGATCTGTTTGAAGGTCGGTACGACCCAGACAAGCAGCGCGACCGTGATGGCGATAGCGAGCAGCAGAATCGCCACGGGATAGGCGAGCGCGGCCTTGACCTTGGCGCGCTGTGCCGCGCCGCGTTCGCGATCGTCCGCGACGCGGGCGAGCACCGCCGGCAGCGCGCCCGACGCTTCACCGACTGCGACCAGTTGGCAATACAGCGCGCTGAATTGCGCCGGATGCCGGGACAGTGCCGCCGAAAAGCTGAGACCGCCCGTGATGTCCCGAGCCAGGGCGCTGACGATGCGCGCCATGCCGTGTCGACGAGGCGACGGCGCGTGCGCGAGCAGTTCGAGCGAGGGTGCAAGCGGCAGCCCCGCACGCAGCAGACTGGCGAGCTGACGCGTGAACTGCGTGACCTCGGCAGCGCGAGCGTGCGCACGCGGCGCGGGTCCGCGCGCGCTGAGTTCTACGACGAATAGCTTGTCCCGCTTGAGCATGGTCTGCGCAGTATTGGCGTCCGGAGCGATCAGCATGCCGCGCCGATGCGTGCCTTCCGCGTCTACGCCGCGCCAGACGAAGCGCGTGTCGTTCGATGCGATCTGAGGGGCCGGCGTATTCATGAGACCTCGGTGGCGCTCAAGGCTTCGGTGAGGCTAGTCGTGCCGTCGCGCACGCGCGCGAGCGCGGCATCGCGCAGCGTCGTCACGTGTTCCACTTGCGCCTGCCGCGTGAGGGCGAGTGTGCCCGCGTTGCCGACGATCATTTCGCGCATTGCGTCGGAGACGGGCATCACCTGGTGAATCCCGACGCGTCCGCGGTACCCGATACCGTGGCAGACGTCGCAACCTGCTGCTACGTAGGGCGTCCAGCCTTCGAGCTGGGCCTCCTCGAAACCCGCCGCGCGAAGCGCCGCCGGCGATTGCGGCGAGGCTGTCTTGCACGCGCCGCAGAGCCGCCGCACAAGCCGTTGAGCCGTGACCATGCGTAACGCGGCGGCGAGGTTATACGGCTCGATGCCGATGTCGATCAGGCGTGCGACGGCAGCCGGCGCGTCGTTGGTATGCAGCGTGGAGAGGACGAGGTGGCCCGTATGCGCCGCTTTGACGGCGACGTCCGCCGTTTCTTCGTCGCGGATCTCGCCCACCATGATGACGTCCGGGTCCTGGCGCAGGAACGCCCGCAGCGCGACCGCAAACGTGAGCCCGGCCTTCTCGCGCACGCTGACCTGATTGATGCCTGCCAGTTGAATTTCCGACGGGTCTTCAACCGAGCAGACATTGCGAGACTCGGCGTTGAGCATTTGCAGGAAGCAATACAGCGAAAGCGTCTTGCCGCTGCCCGTGGGACCGGTGACCAGCACCAGGCCATGCGGCGCCTTGATCGCAGCTTCGACGCTATGACGCTGCGCCACAGCGAGGCCAAGCGAATCGAGCGATAGCGTGGTGGGTAACGCGTCGAGTCGGCGCAGCACGAGTTTTTCGCCGTATAGCGTGGGCAGCGAATTCACGCGATAGTCTTCGAACCGGCCGGGCGTCGTGGCAATGCGCAGACGTCCGTCCTGCGGCACGCGTCGTTCTGCGATGTCCATTCGTGCAAGCACTTTCACGCGGGTGATGAACGCATCGCGCAGATGGGCCGGAGGTTGCGCGATGACGTGCAGCACGCCGTCGATGCGCAGCCGCACGCGCCAGCCGTGTTCCGCAGGTTCGATATGCAGGTCCGACGCGTTGCGGCGGGTGGCTTCCCGCAGCGTGTCCGTAAGCAGACGGACCGCCGGTGTGTTGTCCGGATCGGCGAGGGCAGGCCCCGTGTCCTCGCGAAGTCTGTCTTCGCGGCTGGCGCCAGCAAACGGCCGTGCTGCAGACGTTGTGGGCGTCAGGGAAGTGCGAGTCCGGGCCTCGGCAACGGGCGCGACAGGTAACGGCGCAGGCGGCGCAGGCGGTTCAGCGGCCGAATGTGTGGGAAGTTGAGCGGTCGCAGCCGGCGACGGACGAATCGGGGAGCGCATCGGAAACCGGCTAAGAGCCGCCTGTAGAACATGACGACTCCATCATCCGGTATGGCGGCAGTCACCGCCATTCGGCCATTCGGCTAGTTGTGCTTAGGGTGAGGAACAGCGTAGGCTACCCACTCTGGGTTTGCGTCACGCACGCGTAGTCAAGGTCTCAAACACGCGGCGCTTTGCTGCCCTTCGTGCCACCGCGGGTGACGGGCTTGAACAACTTCACGGTGCGCACGGCCTGATCGTCGCTGCGCATCACTTCGAGTTTGATGTCGCCAATCTTCACGCATACGTCGCCGTCGGGAATCTCTTCGAGCGTCTCGAGAATCAGACCGTTGAGCGTCTTGGGGCCATCGGTTGGCAGTGAAATATGCAGCCAGCGGTTCAGTTCGCGCAACGGCATGCTGCCGGCGACGATGCACTCGCCGTCCTCGTCCCAGCCGCCGCGCGAGTTGGCGCCCCGGGGAATGGAAGTCGTAAATTCTCCAATCAGCTCTTCGATGATGTCTTCCGGCGTCACCAGCCCCTGCAGTTCGCCGTACTCGTTGACGACGAGCGCGGTGCGATGGCGGCTTTCCTGGAAGTATTGCAACTGCTGGAAGACCGGCGTACCGCTCGGGACAAAGTACGGCTCAGCCAGCAGTTCGCGCAACGTCTCACGCTCGAGCTCCTGGTTGTGCAGCGCCGAAAGCGTCTTGCGCACGTGAAGCACACCGAGCACGCGGTCGATATCGCCTTGATACACGATCAGCTTGTTGTGATAGCAGGTTTCGAGCTGGTGAAGGATCTGTTCGAACGGTGCATCGAAATCAAGTGCTTCGATCCGGCGGCGCGGAATCATCACGTCGTCGACTGAGATGTTCTCCAGATCGAACAGGTTCAACAGGATGCTGCGGTGCTTGGTCGGCAT
>NZ_DASXHA010000058.1:0-12096 GCF_036488795.1 Paraburkholderia sp. | reverse complement strand
GGCTGATAGCGTCGTCCGATGCTTCGGTGAGGTGAGGGAAATATTTCGTCGGTGCGACATCGATGGCATCGATGTCGAACCGTTTGAGCAGGCGAGCGATCTCCGCGTCTTCTGCGACATCCCACGCAATGTTCGAGATCGAGAGCCTCATGCTTGGACTCCCGAATTCGCCGTCGCGGGCAGATGGCGGTAGCTCATCGCGGACTGCTCATGCGCGACGAACACGACCGACAAAAAGACCGGAAAGAACGGCATTCGGCTACCTCTCGAACGTGGCTTCGTCAAGTGCGGCGAATTGTTTAAGCTGTAGGCGAAAAGCGCCCCTCGATGCGTTGATCCTACGGAAGCGCCCGCTTCCGGGCCGTGCGCGAGCGAACATTCCATGCCAGATAGGTCAGTGTCGGAAAAGCTGGCTTGCCCGACGCCGCGCACCGGGTCGGTGCGGCGATTCTCTAGCGGCGCCCACCGGAGGGGGCGACTCAGGCGGGCGGCAGGACGTGCTCGCGGAACATTTCCCGCAGCTTGAGTTTGTGCAGCTTGCCCGTAGCGGTATGCGGCAGTTCGTCGACGAAGACGACGTCATCCGGGATCCACCACTTTGCGACCTTGCCCGCGAAGAATGCGAGCAATTCAGCGCGCGTCAGTTCGGCATCCTTGCGTCTGACGATGACGAGCAGCGGCCGCTGGCACCACTTCGGATGCGCGCAGGCAACGCAGGCCGCTTCGGCGACCGCAGGATGGGCAATCGCCACGTTCTCCAGATCGATCGAACTGATCCACTCGCCTCCCGACTTGATGAGGTCCTTGCTGCGGTCGGTGATGCGCATGAAACCGTCGCGGTCGATGGTGGCCACGTCGCCGGTAGGTAACCAGCCGTCGACAAGCGCCGAATCATTCTTCTGAAAATACCGCTCGATGACCCACGGACCGCGCACGTACAGTTCGCCGAACGCGACGCCGTCCCACGGCAGTTCGCGTCCATCGTCGCCGACGATTTTCATGTCGACGCCGTAGATCGCATGCCCCTGTTTTTCGCGCAGCCGGCGCTGCTGTTCCGGCGGCCGCTGCGACTGTTCCCAATTGAGCTTCGCCAGCGTGCCGATCGGCGACATTTCGGTCATGCCCCAGCCGTGAATGGCCTCGACACCGTAGTCTTCCTCGAAGCTGCGCAGCATTGCCGGCGGGCATGCCGAGCCGCCAATCCCCGTGCGTTTCAAGGTCGAAGGCCGCACGCCCGCTTGCTTCATGTAGTCGAGCAGGCCGAGCCAGACGGTCGGCACGCCGTTGGAGCAGGTCACGCGCTCCGCCTCCATCAGTTCGAACAGCGACTTACCGTCGAGCCGGTTGCCCGGCAGGACGAGCTTGGCGCCCGTGAGCGGCGCGGCATGCGCGATGCCCCAGGCGTTCACATGAAACATCGGTACTACGGGCAATACCGCGTCGCGCGCGGACAAGCCCATCGCGTCGGGCAAGGAGGCGCCGAACGCGTGCAAGACGGTCGAGCGATGCGAATACAGGGCGCCCTTGGGATTGCCGGTCGTGCCGGAGGTGTAGCACAGGTACGATGCCAGCCGCTCGTCGAGGAGCGGCCAGTCGAACGCACCGTCGTACGCTTCGAGCAACGTCTCGTAGCTGGTCAGCGGCGTGGTTGATTGCAGCGCTGGCAGTTGCGCGTCGTCAGCGAATGCAATCCAGCCGCGTACTCGCGGACAGCGCGGCGCGAGCTCGTCGATCAGCCGCGCGAAGGTCGTGTCGAACATGACGTAGCTGTCGCTGGCGTCGTTGATGATCCACGCGATCTGCTCGGGAAAGAGCCGCGGGTTGACGGTATGGCAGACGGCGCCGAAGCCTGTCGTGCCGTAATAGGCCTCCAGATGCCGGTAACCGTTCCAGGCCAGTGTGGCAATCCGTTCGCCCGGCTGCACATTGAGTGCAATCAGCGCCTGCGCCAGTTGTTTCGCGCGCTTATCGCAGCTTCGATACGTGTAGCGATGCAGGTCGCCTTCGACGCGGCGCGATACGATCTCCGTATCGCCGAAATGCCGGGCGGCATGCGCGATCAGCGAGGACACGTTGAGCGGCACGTCCATCATCAGTCCGAGCAGCGGTGGCGTGGTCGTGTTCATGGTCTCCTCCGCATTCATGGCCTGGCGCGCGACAGTGTGATGCCATGCATGCGGCACCGGCCGCCGGGATCAGCCGGCAATCCACTTGACTCCTTGACTCATGTGCAAGTCAAGGCAATTGGCAGGTTCTGTCTCCGTTCGCTGCACCTCTCCCGTCATTGCCGGGTACGTTCCGGCGTGCGGCACGCCAGGGTTTCACCTCATTGGCTCACTCCAAGGCGATGCCGAAGCGGGCGTCGCCGACCGGCAGCAGCCACTCAAACAGGGCGATTCAGAATTTCTCCACCCATGGCCTGACTTCGAGCTCCCAGGACCAGGCGCTGCGGTGCTGACGCAGCAGGTCGAGATAGCATTGGGCGATGGCGTCGGGGTCGAGCGTGCTGTCCGGCTGCTGCGGCGGGTCGGCGCGGTGCTCGGCGCGCACGCTACCATCCACGACGATATGCGCGACATGGATACCCTGCGGCGCCAACTCGCGCGCCGCGCTTTGCGCGAGACCCCGCAATGCGAACTTGCCCATGGCGAAAGGGGCGGACAGCGCGAAACCCTTGACGCCCGCCGTCGCGCCCGTCAGCAGGATGGCGCCCTTGCCGGCCGGCACCATGCGCTTCGCCGCCTGTTGCACCGTATAAAAGGCGCCCAGCGCCGAGACGGCGACGGCCCGTTCGACAGCCTCGGGATCGAGTTCCGCAAGCGGGCCACGGAGCCGGCCGCTGGCGTTGTAGATCACGATCTCCGGCGCGCCGATCCGTGCCTCCGTTTCCGCAAAAAGCCGCTCGACCTGGGCGGCTTCGGCGGCATCGACGGGCAGCGCAAGCGCGCCCGTCTGCTCGACGAGCGGCGCCAGTTTGTCGATATTTCGCGCGGCGACCACCACCGGCAGGTCGGCGGCACGCAAGAGCCGGGTCAGCGACCCGCTGATGCCGGACCCGGCTCCGATGATGAGTGCGCTGCGATAGGGGAGGTCGATCATGGCTTCACCGTGGGATGGGTTAGGGACGCTTTCGGGCGCGCGTCTTGTCCGATATTGGATCAGCAAGGCGGAGCGTTGCCATAGGGCACGACCTGGCCGTGGGTGCCGGGCAGGACGAGCGGCGGGACGATTGAAGTTGTAGAAGGGCCGGCCCGGAAGATCAAGAGAGAACTTTGCGAGGCGCCCGGCAAGCGTCTCGCGCAAAGCAAAGCGGGACGCGCGCGCCTGCCGTCGCTTCAGCGGTGCCGCTTCGCGCCAGGCCTCTAACCTTGTCTCTAACGCACTTGCGCTTTCGGACCGCCGGGCGTGGCCGAGTAGCCGTCGTTCAACGTCTGCAAAAACGCGATGACGTCGCGAATCTCCGCTTCGTTCAGCGCGGGCTTCGCGCCGAACCTGCGGTCCAGCGGCGCGTCCGCGAAGTCGATGTTGACGCGCTCGGGCGGCGGCAGATCGTCGAATTTGTCGACCTTGCCGTTGGCCAGCTTCGGATACCACTTGCGCGGATTGGTGTCGCGCTCGACGTAGAAGTGCATCACGTCTTCGAGGTTGTGAAAGCGGCCGTTGTGGAAGAACACCGTGCGGGTCGCGACATTGCGCAGCGTCGGCGACTTGAACATGCCGCAGAACCCGGTTTCCTTCGCCAGATCGTGACGATAAGGACCGCACAGGCCGAGGTCGAAGTATTTCGGATCGCGGTTGGCGGGGATTTCCGGGTTGCGCGGCACACCGAGGGCGGCGAATGAAAAGTCCGCGAACTGCGCCGGACGCCCCCCGGGCCCAGGCGCATCCAGATGACACTTGGCGCAATTGCCCTTGTCGGGATTGTTGAACAGCGCATAGCCGCGCAGTTCCTGCGCCGTAAAGTCCGCGTGGCCCGACATCGCCGCATCGAACTTGCTGGTATACGGATGGAAGCTTGCGTCTTCGGTCTGAAACGCTTCGAGCGCCGCGCCGATGCGTGCGAAGGCCTGAGCGGTTTGCGTAAAGATCTGCGCACCGAAGACCTTTTTGAAGGCGTCGGCATACGCGCTGCGCTGCAGCTTCGCCACGACCTCGGCCGCGCCGCCGTTCGCCATTTCGTTGGGGTTGAGCAGCGGCATGGAGGCCTGCTCGTGCAGCGACGCAGCGGCGCCGTCGCGCATGAAGCCGCCCGTCGGCCCTTCGTCTTCGGTATCTTCCGAGGCCGGCGTATAGAAGTGGCGGCTGAACAGCGGGGTGAAGCTCAGGTAGCGCAGCGAGGGCACCGAGCGCGTGCCCGGCTGGTGCATGTCGGGGCCGCCCAGTTGCACGGCAAGGCCGTTCGGCGGCCCGTATGCGCGCGCGGGGCTGTGGCAGTTCGCGCACGACATTTTCCCCGATGCCGACAACGATGCATCGAAGAATAGCTGCTTGCCGAGCTCGGCCTGCGGACTCAACGCCGCCGGCGCCGCGGGGTAGCGAACCCACCGTTGAAGCGATACTTTCGCGCCGCTCGTCGGCGCCACAACTGCCGCCGCACCCATACCTGCAAGCGACGGGCTGGCCGCCGGCGGCTGGATCGTCGCGGCGAGGCCCGGGAGCACGCCGAACGCGAAGCCCGCGATCGCCACGACCGCCAGTCGCGTCGCCGCTTTGAAGCTATGTCGAATCATCTGCATGCCTGCGTAACCTGAACGGAAAATGGCGGAGCCAACGGCTCCGCCATTGCGTCGATGCCTCGACCGGTCAGAAATTGAACATCGCCATCAGATCGCCGATCGATGTCGTATTGACCGGCAAATACGGGCTCTGTGTCGACGTCACCGGGTTGGGCAGGCGGTCGCGGCTACGCGTGGAGAGCGGCTGCATGCGCCAGTTGCGCTCGATGAATTTGAGCAGCGACGCGTGATCGTAATACGTGTGATCGACCATCCCGGCGCGGGCGTACGGCGACACCACCAGCAGCGGAATCCGCGGCCCGTCGCCGAAGAAATCGAGGTTCTGGATGGCGCCGGTGTCGAAGTGGCCGCCGCCTTCGTCGGTGGTGATCAGGATCGCCGTATGGGCCCACAGCGTCGGATTGGCCTTGACGTTGGCCACCAGCTTCTGCAGGAACGCTTCGTAGGTGGCGGGCGCCGAATAGCCGGGGTGGCCGCTGTCGAGGTTCTTCGGCACCACGAACGACACAGCCGGCAGGGTGTTGTTCGCAATGGCATTGTTGAAGGTCGTCAGGTCGCTCAGGTTCGCCTTCAGCGACGCGGTGCCCATCACATTGCTCGACGCCACCAGCGGATCGCCGATGACGTTGTACTGCGCCGCCTGCGCCGCAACCGCTGCGGCTGCCGCAGGCAGGTGATCCGCCAGCTCCAGAAGCTCGGTCTCGGCGGTCACGTCGGCCGCGTCGCGTCCGCCTGTGTACCAGCTCCACGACACGCCCTTGGCCGCCAGCGCTTCGGCGATGGTGGGCACCGTTTGCGGCGGGTAGTTGAAGTTGTTCGGACCGATCGGCTGGACGTTGCCGTTCAGGTCGAAGCCGGGGTTGTAGTTGTTGACGAGGTAGTACTTGCCCGCATCGCAGTTGCTCGCGACATTCTTCGTCGCAAGGAAGCTGAGAATCGCGCCGACACCGGGTTGGCTCGCGTCCGAACAGTTCACGTAGGAGCCGCCTTCGTAGCCGTCCTGCGTATAGAAGTTCGCCGTTTGCGGCATCGGGTTCGGGTTTTCAATCTGGTTCGCCGGCGGCGTCGCAATGGCGCCGGCATTGTTGAAGAAGGGTTCGTCGGCGGTGGCGATCGAGAAGAAGTTGGCGCCGGTACCGCCCATGATCGACTGGTGGTAGTTGTCGCTCACCGCGTAGGTCTGCGCGAGCGACTGGAAGTACGGCGCATCGCCGGTCGACATGTTCATGAAGCCCATCAGTTCGCCGCCCTGCGACGGATTCTGCGGCGTAATGCCGGTCGTATCGCCGCCCTGGCCGACCGTGGTGGCGACCCACGTGAACATGTCGTGCTTGCTGTTGTCGCCGCCGGTTTGCTGCCACATCTGGAAGAAGCGGTGGACGGGGTCGCCCGTCATCGAAAACAGCGTGAGCAAGGGGGCGACGGAGGTGATCTCCTGCGCGTACGGCACATATTTGGAGATCTGGAACGGCCCGTT
The DNA here is from genome assembly GCF_036488795.1 of Paraburkholderia sp. Taxonomy (GTDB): domain Bacteria; phylum Pseudomonadota; class Gammaproteobacteria; order Burkholderiales; family Burkholderiaceae; genus Paraburkholderia. Next base: position 5,883 of record NZ_DASXHA010000058.1, on the reverse strand, counting down.
CGGCAGTGTGGCGGGGAAGCGCGTATCGGGTGTGCCGCCGCCGGTCGTGAAGGTCTGGAGGTTTTCGATGCCGATCTGCTCCGGCTGCGGCAGCGTCGCGAAAGGCGTCGTACGGGTCGGATTGAGCGTATAGGCGGTTTGCGTCGCGCCCTGGTTCTGCACGGCCTGCGAGAAGTTCGGACCAGGCGAGCCGTCCGCATTGATGATGCCTTCCGACAGCAGGTTCCTGACCGTCTGGCCGGCAGGCGCTACGTAGCCGCCGAACAGGCCGTCGAAGGTCTGGTTCTCGCCGACCACTACGATCAGATGCTGGATCGGCGTGGTGGTCGGGCCATTGCTCAACGCCAGCGCAGAAGTCGCGGCGGCGGCGGGCATGACGCCGGATACCGCGCCGGTGGGCGGAATCGAAATCTGTGCGCGGCTCGCGTCGGTGCCGGCGGCGACCGTGCCGGCATGCACGGTGAAGTGCGCGATATCGAACAGGTTGTCGAGGGCGTTGCTCGAGTTCGCCTGATAAGGCGTGCCGATCGGATCGGCGACGACATTGGCCGGCACGTTGAACGCGCTGAACAGCGGCTGCAACGCGGCCGCGACGTCCGCGTCCGCCTGGCCGATGCTTGTCGCTGAAATCTTCGCCGACCTGATTTGCGCGCTTGTAGGCGCGCCGTTCGGCACGATGCCCAGTACGCGCTGGGTCAACAGCGACGTGAACGGATTCAGATTGGCGACCGCCGACACGGTCGTATTCGACGTGGGCGCCGGATCGATCACCGCCGACAGCGTGGCCGGCGTGCCGTCGACATCGTTGAACGGCGCGGTCAGGATGAACGGCGGCTTGCCTGTCATCGAAACGGTGAACTTGCCGGTCGCATCGGTGAGGCTCGATTGCGTGGTGTTGCCGTCGCTGTCGGTGACCGTGACGCTCACGCCGACCACCGGCGCGCCGGAGGCGGCGACACCTGTCGCGCTGACGCTAGCGGTTTGCGAACCATTGTTATCGGAGCCGCCGCAAGCGGCGAGCGAAAGCAGTACTCCCAAGCAGGCTAACGTCGAGGCGCGCTGTTTCATGGTGGTGAAGGCTTAGTCGTGTGGGTTATCTGTCGTTGTGTTTTTGTGCGCCACACTGGAAGCTCGCGTGTTGCAGCGGGCCCAGTTGGCGCCGAGATCATCACAACGCCATATGACAGCGTTGTGATGATCTCCGGCAGATTCCTCTACGACGTGGCCGGTTTCCGCGCGGAAAGCGCAGCTGACAGGCGGATCGACGATTGTTCGCAATGCATGACAGCAGCAATCGGTCAGCGACTCATCAACGCCCGTTGATATTCAGGGTGGGGCACCCGAGTCGCGCTTTAAGCGGGCAACACGAGGTTGCGCCTGATGCACGCCGGAGCGTTTCAACGCCGCGGCGGGGTGACGTCAAAGGCCTTTCATGACCTCACGCGCTCGCAACCGGAGCGGCTTTGGCAAACAGTTTCGCCGCTTCGTTGCCATGGGCCAACGCGCGCAGCGCAAGGGTGAGTGCCAGCTGCGCCTCGTGGGCGACGCCGCTACGGTCGTCGTCGAAGTGCTTGACGGCATGCCGCATATGATGGGCTGCCTGCTCGTGAAGCTCCGCTGCCATGGCGTGATGCCCGGCGGGGCTCGGGTGGCTGGCCGCGGAACCGGTCAATGCTGCCGCTCCGGGTGGCGCCGCGATGCCCTGTGCACCGGCGTCGTGGGCGCGATCTATCGCGTGCAGGCCATGGCCGTGGGCCATCATCGCGTCGTGTGCCGCATGTGCATAGTCTTTGCCCGCCTCGAAATGCCGCGACGCCCCGTGGTGATAGCGCGCTGCCTGCTCGTGATGTGACGCGGCGGCTTCGAGATGTTCCTTCTTGCTGTGTTTCGTGCTCATGGCGACTCCCGTTGGACTGTCTGGGTCACTTCGACGACGGTTCGAGGACGTGGTGACAGGTCGAATCCGCTCGATCCGAATTTACGCGCTTTCGTGTTCGGGATGACGTTTTTGTGGCAGCGCCCGGCGGCTGACCTGCCTGACCACGTTGCGCGAAGTCTCACTTGCAGGTAAGGGAAATGTTGCATATTATTTCAACGTTTCCTGCATACGCCCGAATTTCTGTAATATTTTTGCCTTGATTCGAGCGACACGTTCGACCCCTCGCCTGGGTTCCGGATCCGATGAAACGGGGCGGTACGGCTTAAGCGAGCAGGTCGCCGGACAAAGGGCGGCATGCCAGGAAAAACTTACTAAAAGCAACCGGTATTACGCCGCGGTGAGCATTGATTGCGAATCGTCGAGCTTTGAGCCCGTTCTCTTGGCGCAACGGACTCTTCGGGCGGCTGCCGGTCACTTCTTTCGTTGTTTCCTGGAGGCGTGCGTGAATATCCATTCCGTGGCAAGTAGCGTGGCGGCACAGACGTATCAGCAACCGGTGTCGTCGAACTCGAACACCCTTCAATCGATTGAGCGCGTCGCGGGCGACGTGGCCGATGTCGCAGCGAAGGTGCTGCCCGTGGTCGGTCTGGTAGGCGGCATCATCAATACGTTTGCCTGAGCGGAAAACAGAAGGGCGGATTGCCCCGCAACCGGTGCAATCCGCCCTTCATCGTATTGATTTCAACTGGCAGCGCCGTCTGGGCGCTGCAATTCTTAGCTCCATCGACCAGCAGACGGCGCGCGGATCTCAGGCCGCCTCAAACCCCTTCGGATTCTTTTCCTGCCAGCGCCAGTGATCCGCGCACATCTGCTCGATGCCGAACTGCGCCCGCCATCCCAGCAGTTCCGCTGCCGCAGCCGGATCGGCATAGCACGCCGCCACATCGCCGGGGCGGCGCGCGACGATCTCGTACGGCACCGGACGGCCTGAGGCCTTCTCGAACGAACGCACCACATCGAGCACGCTGTAACCCTGGCCCGTGCCCAGATTCACGACGAAGCTCGCATCGTGCCTGGCGAGCGCGTCCAGTGCGGCCAGGTGCCCACGCGCCAGATCCACCACGTGGATGTAGTCGCGCACACCCGTGCCATCCGGCGTCGGGTAGTCGCCGCCGAAGACACGCAGTTTTTCGAGCTTGCCCACCGCGACCTGCGCCACGTACGGCATCAGATTGTTTGGGATTCCTGCGGGATCTTCGCCGATCAAACCGCTTTCATGCGCGCCCACCGGATTGAAATAGCGCAGCGTCGCGATGCGCCAGGCCGGGTCCGAGACTTCGAGATCGCGCAGCACCTGCTCGGCGATCAGCTTCGATTGTCCATACGGATTGGTGGCCGACAGCGGGAACGACTCGTCGATCGGCGAGCTTTCCGGCACCCCGTAGACGGTCGCCGACGAGCTGAACACACACTGCTTCACGTTGCGATCGCGCATCACGCCAAGCAGCGCGAGCAGGCTGCCCACGTTGTTCTGGTAGTACTCGATCGGCTTCGCCACCGATTCGCCCACCGCCTTGAGTGCCGCAAAATGAATCGCGGCCGTGACCGGATGCGCATCGAAAATGCGCTTGAGCGCGGTTTCGTCGCGCGCATCTGCTTCGTAGAAGGCGACCTTCTTGCCGGTGATCTGTTCGACGCGCTTAAGCGATTCGCGATTGCTGTTAACAAGATTGTCGATCACGACGACCTCATAGCCGCCATTCAACAGTTCGACACACGTATGCGAGCCGATAAAGCCCGCGCCGCCCGTTACCAGAATCGTGCCCTTCGTGGTCATGCTGTGCTCCATTAAAGTGAAACACCCGTCAAGTTGCGAATCAGGTCTTTATATTTTTCGACGACTACCCGCTCGTCGAATTCCGCCGCGACTTTCTGCCGGCCGCGTTCACCCATGGCGCGGCGCGCTGCGCCGCTCATGTCCAGCATCTGTGCGAGGCGCTCGGCGAGACTTTCCGCATTGCGTACCTCGCACAGCAATCCATTGACGCCGTGCGCGACGACTTCCCGGCAACCGGGCACATCCGTCGCGACGATTGGCCGGCCCATTGCCGATGCTTCCATCAGCGTGCGCGGCACGCCCTCGCGATACGAGGGTAATACGACACAATCCACAGCGGCGATAAATGGCCGCACATCGTGCGCCTCGCCGAGGTATTCGATCACGCCTTCCTGCGCCCACGCGGCGACTTCTTCGCGCGTGATCGCACTGGGATTATCCACGCCGACCGGTCCGAGCAGCCTGAAGCGCGCATGCGGATAGCGGGAACGCAGGCGGCGCGCCGCCTCCACGTATTCGCCCACGCCCTTGTCCCACAGCAGGCGGCCGATCAGCACGAAATCGAACTGCGGCTTGTCCGGCAGCGGCGTGAACGCAAACTGCTCGAGATCCACGCCTTCGCCGTGCAGCAGACGGGCACGCTCGGGATGCGCGAGCAGCTTCTGATCGACGAATGCCGCCTGATCGTCGCGATTCAGAAACCACACCTCGCGCGGAAAACGGAACGCGAAACGGTAGAGCTTTTTGGCGACCTGTGCGGCACGGCTTGGCTGGATGAACACGTAACCCAGGCCGGTTGTGACCGCAACCGAATCGACCCCCGCCAGCTTCGCCGCAATCGAACCATAGATATTCGGCTTGATCGTGTAGTGAAACACGAGATGCGGCCGGATCGTCCGGTAGTGGCGGTAGAGCGCCCACAGCGTGCGCAAATCGTCGCGCGGGTTGGTGCCTTTCGATGCCACCGGCAACTCGATGCAACGGCAACCCATGGCGCTCAGCAGATCGAAGGTGCGATCCCGCGGCGCGAGCACCGTCACTTCGACGCCGCGTTCCACCAGCGTGCGGATCAATCCCTGCCGGTACGTATAGATTGCCCACGCAGTATTGCAGACGAGTGTAATGCGCAGCGAAACCTTGGGAACGTTGGACTTCATGGCAGTTTGACAGGGGTATTTAAGGTCGTTCGGGTGGCTTCATGAGCGAGCCGCGGACTCGCGCGCAAAGGCCCGACGATGTTACGCAGCCGCGCGTTCGTCTGGAAGCGTCAGCGCGTGTCAAGCGTCACTTGCCCGCGCGGCGCAACAGCATCCGCTTGAGCGCCTGTAAGGTCCGGTAAGGCGTGACCAGATGCAGCAGGTTTTTGGCGAGCCCCAACCAGTCGAACAGATTGCCCACGTTGAAGTAACGCAGTTGCAGCCGCAGCGTCGAAGTCACCTGGCGGCGCCGCTTCGTCGCGCTGATGCCGCCTTCGTTCAACTCGTAAAAGAGGCCCAGTTCCGGCAGATTCGCGCAGTCGTAGCGTTCCATCAGCCGCAGGAACAAGTCCAGATCTTCGGCGGAGCGATAAGCGGCGCGGTAGTTGCCGACGGCGCGCACCGCGTCGATCCGCAACATCATGGAAGGGTGCGCGAGGCAACTGCGATAAAAGCGCAGGCGGCGGATCGCGGCCGGCTCGGCGGGCGGCGTCAGCATGAAGAGCGGCTCCCCGTCGCGCGTCACCACCTGCGTCCACATGCCGAGGCCCGCAACCTGCGGATGCGCCTCCAGATAGGCGCGCTGCTTCGCGAGCCGGTGCGGCACCGCCAGGTCGCCCGCGTCGATGCGCGCGGCGTAGCGGAAGCCGCGCTCGGCAAGCGCGTCGATGCCGGTCTGCAGCGCCTTTTCGATGCCGCTGTTGTGCGGCATGCGCAAGACTTCGATGGACAGGTTCGGCAGGGCAGGCACGACGATGGCGGGCGTGCTGCCATCGTCGACGATCAGCACGTGGATCAACGCGTCTTCGCTGAACGATGCCAGTGTGCGTTCGACGTCGGTCTGGCCGTTGTACGCCGGGATCAATACCGCGACGTCGTCAAGCGTCGTCGCCGATGTGAGTGGCGGCGAACTCAACGAGCCGGAGGGGCGTTGCGCGGATGCGGGTGAATGCGTCATGGGCGCAATTTGA
>NZ_DASXHA010000040.1:0-51414 GCF_036488795.1 Paraburkholderia sp. | reverse complement strand
CCAACAAAACAAGAGATAGAAATCGCGCAAATGGGGTGGGCATGAGTAACCGGGGGCGTCAGCAACCGGCGCACTATACAAAAAAATCCTCCTGCTGTGCGCCGGACTGCAATAAATATCCCGAAATCAGCGGGTTAGCTGCGGCGATGGTTGAAAGCGCTGGCTTGGCGCGCGACGGTTGTGTGGCGGGTTTGAGAGCCGGGTCTGAGAGCCGCCTCCGCAAGCTGCATCGAGCCGCGTTGGGCAGCCTCAGGTCGAACTTGGGCGCACTGTCGCCGCATTTGGCGGCCCGCGTTTGGGAACGTCATTTATGAGGCGCCATTTGTGAGCTGCACTTGTTTGCCCCCACTTGTGAGCCGCCATTTGTGAGCCGCCATTTGTGAGCTTCCATTTGTGAGCTTCCATTTGTGAGCTTCCATTTGTGAGCTTCCATTTGTGAGCTTCCATTTGTGAGCTTCCATTTGTGAGCCCGCATTTGTGAGACCGCATTTGTGAGACCGCATTTGTGAGCCTCCACTTGTGAGCCTCCACTTGTGAGCCCGCACTTGTGAGCCTCCACTTGTGAGCCTCCATTTGTCAGCCTCCGTTTGTGACCCCCCACTTGCGAGCCTCCCGCTTGTGAACCCCCACTTGCGAGCCTCCACTTGCGAGCCTCCACTTGTGAGCCCGCTTTGTGAGCCCGCATTTGAAATGCCGCGCTGAGCCCTCGCACGCGCCGCCGCTGACCACGCCCGACTGACCGGTCCGCGCAGCACGCCGGGCATGCCGGCGCGCTACCCGGTTACATCAACGGGCTTAGCTCAAGCGCGGCATTCCGGCGGCGCCAGGTTGGACGGCAGCGAAGGCGCCTCAGCCGGCGACGGCCCCGCGCCTGGCGCCGGCAGCGACGAAGCACTCTTGCCGCCAGCAAAGCATTCCCACGTCACCGTGCCGGGTTGTGCAGTGCCTTTGACCAGCGCGACGCGGGCGGTCGGCGCCTCCGCGTTGTCCGGGACGGACGGCACCAGCACCAGCGTATTGGAGCCGGCGGGCGCGACCCGCGTCGTGAAGGCGACGGTGATCTGGCCGGTGTCGTCGTCGACATGCACCGACTGCACATTGCGCGTGCCCGGCGGCGGTGCATAGCCGCCACCCAGGGCGCTGCCGCTTGCGGCATTCTCCGCGACCGCCAGCCGCGCCGATGCCGCCAGCGACAGGCCCTCGCCCACCCGGCTGCGCGCCAGATAGTCCTGATACGCGGGAATTGCGTACGCCGCGATCACGCCGACAATCGCAAGGACGATCATCAACTCGATCAGCGTGAAACCCAGGTTTCGACACGCCCGCGCAATCCTTGCGGGCCAGCGACCGCCCGGAGAGGAGATGGGTGCGTCCGGGAAAGGATCGTCGCGCCGCGAAAGCAGCAAACGGAATGAAGAGGCGGGAACAGTTACGGTCATCAGCAGGCTCCTGAAACAAAAAACGCCTGCTCCGAGAATCGGAACAGGCGTTTTGATCGTAGCCGGCAGTGAGCCGCCTAAACAGTCAGCCAGACGGCCAACGTCAGTGCAGCACGACTCATGGTTTGCAGGCGCCGCGCCGCCTCAATGCGTCCCCTGGCTGGCGGCGCGGCTTGCGTTTCGACGCTTGAGCGCATAGCCGAGAATCACCACGAACAGCGCACCTGCGATGCTCATGCCGTATTCGGCGGCGGGCGAGTCGAGAATCGGCCAACGGTCGCCGGCCGGGTCGTTGATGATCAGGCCGCCTGCAATCCAGCCGAGCAGCGCCGCGCCGAGCGTGATGACGATCGGAAAGCGGTCGAGCATCTTCAGCACCAGCTGGCTACCCCACACAATCAGCGGGATGCTCACGACCAGCCCGAAGATCACCAGCGCCAGCCGGTGCTGCGGATCCGCCGCTTCAGCCGCGCCCGCGATGGCGATCACATTGTCGAGGCTCATCACGGCGTCCGCGACGATGATGGTCTTGATCGCGCTCATCAGCTTGTCGGCCGGTTTGACGTTTTCATGGGCGTCATGCGCAGGCGCCATCAACCGCACGCCGATCCACAGCAGCAGCAAACCACCGGTGAACTTCAGCAACGGCACATCGAGCAGCACCACCGCAAACGCAATCAGCGCCACGCGCAGCAAAATGGCCCCCGCCGTGCCCCAGAGCACACCCTTCACCCGCTGCGACGGCGGCAGATTGCGGCAGGCGAGCGCAATCACCACCGCGTTGTCGCCACCCAGCAGGATGTCGATCACGATGATCTGGATGACGGCGCCCCAGTGGAGCGTGGCGAAGAACTCGAGCATGAAAGGCGACCAGATCGGGGGGAGTGGGCCAGACGCTCTGCGCGGGACCACGGTTACGCGCAGAAGCGCGAACTCTGGCCGGCAGCTGAAGCGCCAACTCCACTCAACAAAGAATACAAAGAATAGAAAGAAGCGAAACCGGCAGGCAATAAAAAAGCGAGGGAGCAATTGCTCGCTCCCTCGCTTTAGGACTACGTTCTTACGAAAGGATTTCGTAAGAGTATCAGAAAAAAGCGGCGCTGGCCGTGACGACCAGGCCGCTGTATTTCGATTTACAGCATCGCCTTCAGAAGACGCGCCATTTCCGACGGGTTCTTCGTGACCTTGATACCGCACGCATCCATGATTTCCAGCTTGGCCTCAGCCGTATCGGCACCGCCGGAGATCAGCGCGCCGGCGTGACCCATGCGCTTGCCGGCCGGAGCCGTGACACCCGCGATGAAGCCAACCACCGGCTTCTTCATGTTGCCCTTGATCCACTCCGCCGCATTGGCTTCGTCCGGACCGCCGATTTCGCCGATCATGATGACGGCGTCCGTATCCGGATCGTCGTTGAACATCTTCATGACGTCGATGTGCTTCAGACCGTTGATCGGGTCGCCGCCGATACCGACTGCCGACGATTGGCCAAGGCCGATCGCCGTCAACTGGCCGACCGCTTCATACGTCAGCGTGCCCGAACGCGACACGACGCCGATGCGGCCCTTGCGATGGATGTGACCCGGCATGATGCCGATCTTCAGTTCGTCCGGCGTGATCGTGCCCGGGCAGTTCGGCCCGAGCAGCAGCGTCTTGCTGTTCTTTGCGCGCATGCGTGCCTTGAGCTCGATCATGTCACGCACGGGAATGCCTTCCGTGATGCAGATTGCGAGATCCAGGTCGGCCTCGACGGCTTCCCAGATTGCGGCAGCAGCGCCTGCGGGCGGAACGTAAATGACCGAAACGGTTGCGCCCGTTTCAGCCTTCGCTTCCTTCACGCTTGCATAGATAGGAATGCCTTCGAAATCTTCGCCGGCTTTCTTCGGGTTCACGCCGGCGACGTAGGCTTCGCGGCCGTTTGCATATTCACGGCAAGCACGCGTGTGGAACTGACCGGTCTTGCCGGTGATGCCCTGCGTGATGACCTTCGTGTCTTTGTTGATCAGAATCGACATGTATTGACCTCTGTTCGTTTGGCATCGTGCGGTTGCGCCGACGGGCGGGATGTTCTTCGCCCGCGTCGCTCGCACGCCGCCATTCGTAATCCTGGTTAATCCCTGGCAAACCGCCTTGGCAAACCCGCCCTGGCGAATTCGCCTGGAAAACGCCCGGCAGGCTTACGCCTTGCCCGCAGCGGCCGCGACGACCTTCTGAGCCGCTTCTTCCATGCTGTCTGCCGCGATGATCGGCAGGCCGGATTCAGCCAGCATCTTCTTGCCCAGGTCTTCGTTCGTGCCCTTCATGCGGACCACGAGCGGCACCTTCAGCGACACGGCCTTCGAAGCCGCGATCACGCCTTCCGCGATCACGTCGCAGCGCATGATGCCGCCGAAAATGTTGACCAGAATGGCCGTCAGATTCGGGTTCTTCAGCATGATCTTGAACGCTTCGGTGACCTTCTCGGTCGTGGCGCCACCGCCCACGTCGAGGAAGTTCGCCGGTTCGCCGCCGAACAGCTTGATGGTGTCCATGGTTGCCATCGCGAGGCCTGCGCCGTTCACGAGACAGCCAATGTTGCCGTCGAGCGAAATGTAGGCCAGATCGAACTTCGACGCTTCGACTTCAGCCGGATCTTCCTCGTCCAGATCGCGGTAAGCCACGATTTCCGGATGACGGAACAGCGCGTTCGAATCGAAGTTGAACTTGGCGTCCAGTGCGATGACCTTGCCGTCGCCCGTCAGGATCAGCGGGTTGATTTCGGCGAGCGAAGCGTCGGTTTCCCAGAAGGCCTTGTACAGACCTTGCAGGATTGCGCGAGCTTGCGGCAGCGAAGCGGCGGGCACGCCGATCTTCGTGGCGAGTTCGTCCGCTTCGGCGTCTTTCAGACCGGTCGACGGGTCGACGGCGATCTTGTGGATCAGCTCAGGCGTCTTTTCGGCGACTTCTTCGACGTCCATACCGCCTTCGCTCGACGCCATCACGACGACTTTCTGCGAAACACGATCGATCACGAGGCCGACATACAGTTCTTTCTTGATGTCAGCGCCTTCTTCGATCAGCAGGCGATTCACCTTCTGGCCTTCCGGACCGGTCTGGTGCGTAACGAGCTGCATGCCGAGGATCTGGTTCGAGAATTCACGAACCTGTTCCAGCGACTTGGCAACCTTCACGCCGCCACCCTTGCCACGGCCACCCGCGTGAATCTGAGCCTTCACGACCCACACCGGGCCGCCAAGCTCTTCAGCGGCCTTGACCGCATCATCCACCGAGAAGACCGGCTTGCCGCGCGGTACCGCGACTCCGAATTTCCGCAGGATTTCCTTACCCTGGTACTCGTGAATCTTCATGCGTGATTCCCTTCAGTCTGAGAGTTGGGTTGAACATCTTGTCCGCTGCCGTCGTTCAAACGGGACGTGCCGCTGCCGTTGCCGGCGGTGTGGCGCGTCGAGTCGCTTGACGCGTCCGCGCGATCCGCGGAACGCGGTGCACGGCCATACCAGCGCGGATAAAACTGCCGCACCGCCTCGCCGTCGAATCGCAGCGCGTGGCAGCGACCCAGCTGGAATGGCGGTTTGTCATTGGCGTTTTCGTTGGAGCCCTGGGCCGAGCCGTCCTTTGTATCCGCCTCGTGCGGCGGCTTGCCGCCGTTCGTGTTCCACACTTCACCGGCGAACGCCTGAATGGCGGCCGTAGGAAGGAAAGCGCACAACTCGGTGAGATGCGTGCAACCTGCCGTGCCTCCCAGCAAACGGGCGGCTTCGCGACGGAAGTTATTGAACAGATTGAGCCCGATGAGGGCCCGATAGGCGGGATTGGTGGCTTCGCATTGACCGGGATAGGGCACCCAGTCGGACGACGCTTGCGCGTCGACAACGTTGAGCTTGCGATCGATCGTGATGCGGAGCCAGAGTTCATGGATCGGCTGACCGTTGGGCCGGACGCCCGACGCAAGCACCACATCGCGTGGTTTTTGGTCGGTAAGACAAGCCTCTATGTCCCACAGGCCGTCTGCGCGCTCAAATGCTTCCGCTCGTATTGCGCGGCGATGGCGCAACTGACGGGACACTGGCGGGGGAAGCGGCATGCGGAAGGAAAAGGCCGAATTGGAAAACTTCTTAATTTTAGCATACTGGTTATTTGGACCGCTCCGATTGTGCATAGCACCAATCCAGTGCGTCTGGGTGCGGCATAACTTCGCGCTTTCTTCGGAGCGGTTTGGCTTCGATCTGGCACGCTTAGGCGGCTTTTTAGCGATTACTCGTCGGCCAGGTCTTCGTCCAGGCCTTTCAGGATTTTGCCGATGGTGGCGCCCGAAAAGCCCCGTGCCGCGAGGAAACGCGCCTGTTTCGCGCGTTCAGCCGGCGTTTGCGGAAGCTGGTCGAATTTCTTGCGCCAGACGGCTAGCGCTCGCGCCAGCTCGGTTTCGCGCAGCTGGGCGCTCGCCTCTTCGATCAGGGTCTGGCCGACTGCATGGCGCTTCAGCTCACCGACGATCCGGTTCGCGCCAAGTCGCGACGCGCGCCGATGGAGCAGGCTTTCAGCGAATCGTGAATCGGACAGCCAGCCTTCTTTTTCGAGCGAATCGAGCAGCGTCTCCAGAGAGTCGGCTTCCTCGACGAAGGGCGCCAGCTTGCGCGAGAGCTCGGCGCGGCTGTATTCGCGACGAGACAGATAGCCGAGCGCGCGGCCTTTTAGCGAACGAACGGGGCGGCGGGATTTGTCAGAACCGTCTTTGGCGGGCACGGCCTCGCCCGGCTGGCGACGAGAGCGGGTGTAGGTGGTTTCTGAAGGGGGATCAGCATCAGCGCCGGCATGGGCTGTAGCTAAACCGCGCCCGGAAGACTCAGTGCGGCCGGCGGCCTGATCGTGCGCGTCGAAAGATTCGAAGGGGTCGAACGGGTCGCTTTGATCGGCGCGATCTGAATGACCCGAATGACCCGAGCGACCGAATTGACCGCGAGGCCGCGTCGGGGAGCGGGTGCGTGACGGCGCACCAGTTGGGTCACCGTCACGCGGGCCGTCCGCATCACGTCCTGCATGGGATACAGGCCGGCCCTTGCGTAGCACGCGACGATTACTCTTCTTCGTCCGCGACTTCGGCGGCTGCGCCGACGGCGACTTCCGCCATGGCGTTCACACCCAGCGATTCGCGAATGCGGTTTTCGATTTCGCGTGCGATTTCAGGATTTTCGCGCAGGAATTCACGCGCATTGTCCTTGCCCTGGCCGATTCGCTCGCCGTTGTAGCTGTACCAGGCACCCGCCTTGTCGACGATCTTCGCCTGCACGCCCAGGTCGATCACTTCACCCTGGCGCGAAATGCCTTCGCCGTACAGGATGTCGAAGATCGCTTCGCGGAACGGCGGCGACACCTTGTTCTTCACGACCTTCACGCGCGTTTCGTTGCCGATCACTTCGTCGTTCTTCTTGATCGAACCGATACGGCGAATATCCAGACGTACCGACGCGTAGAACTTCAGCGCGTTACCACCCGTGGTGGTTTCCGGGTTGCCGAACATCACACCAATCTTCATACGGATCTGGTTGATGAAGATGACGAGGCAGTTGGTACGCTTGATGGTGCCTGTGAGCTTACGCAGCGCCTGCGACATCAGACGTGCTTGCAGACCCGGCAGCGAGTCGCCCATTTCGCCTTCGATTTCAGCCTTCGGCACGAGTGCCGCGACCGAGTCGATCACGATCATGTCGATCGAGCCGGAGCGCACGAGCGCGTCGGCGATTTCGAGCGCCTGCTCACCCGTGTCCGGCTGCGAAACCAGCAGATCGTTCACGTTCACGCCGAGCTTGCCGGCGTATTGAATATCCAGCGCGTGTTCCGCGTCGATAAATGCTGCCGTGCCGCCGAGCTTTTGCATTTCGGCGATGACCTGCAGCGTCAGCGTGGTTTTACCCGACGATTCCGGCCCGTAGATTTCGACCACACGGCCACGCGGCAAACCGCCGACGCCCAATGCGATGTCGAGGCCGAGTGATCCCGTAGAGACCACCTGGATATCTTCGACTACCTCACCTGCGCCGAGCCGCATGACCGACCCTTTGCCGAACTGTTTTTCGATCTGCGCGAGTGCGGCGGCAAGCGCCTTGCTCTTTTCAGCAGTCAGTCCAGCCGAGCCTTTCTTGCTTTCTTCCATGAATCGTCCTTTGCTATGATGAACGGCGTCTGAGGCGTATGTGCAGCCCATTCATCACGGACAGCACGCTAAACGCAGACACTGTATAAAAAAACAGTAGTTTTGGCAAGCACGATTCGCATGTAAACCTGATTTACATGCAACCGCACCGCCTTAAACTACCCACAATATTCCTGGAGACCGCTGCGCGCCGGGCGTTACCACGGTGCCGGCAAGGGCAGGCGGCGCATCATGCGAATTCTCATTGCCGAAGATGACAGCATACTCGCGGACGGTCTGGTCCGATCACTCCGCCAATCGGCATACGCCGTCGACCATGTGAAGAGCGGTGTCGAAGCGGACACCGCGCTGTCGATGCAAACTTTTGATCTCCTGATTCTCGACCTTGGCCTGCCGCGCATGTCCGGGCTCGAGGTGCTGCGCCGTCTGCGGGCACGCAATTCGAACATGCCGGTGCTGATTCTGACCGCCGCGGACAGCGTCGACGAACGCGTCAAGGGACTCGACCTCGGTGCCGACGACTACATGGCCAAGCCCTTCGCCCTCAACGAACTGGAAGCGCGGGTGCGCGCGCTGACCCGGCGCGGCGCGGGCGGCGGCCCGACCGTGGTGCGGCACGGCTCGCTGTCGTTCGATCAGGTGGGACGGATTGCCTATATCAATGAGCAGGTGATCGAGCTGTCGGCGCGCGAGCTGGGCCTGCTCGAAGTGCTGCTGCAGCGCATTGGCCGGCTGGTATCGAAAGAACAACTGGTGGATCACCTGTGCGAATGGGGCGAAGAAGTCAGCAATAACGCGATCGAAGTCTACGTGCATCGGCTGCGCAAGAAGATCGAGCCGAGCGGCGTGCGGATCATCACCGTGCGCGGGCTAGGCTACTGCCTGGAGAAGGCCGCCCCTGCGGCCACTGCGACGACGGCGTCCGCAGCATCTGCTCCCCCAACGGCTCAAGAGCCGCCCTCGCCCACACCCGCCGCGATGCCCGCGAGCCACTACTTCAAATAGAGGTTGTCCATGTCCGCACGCGCAGACCGCGCCCCGGCGCAGGCGGCGGACCTCGACGACGAGGCGCGCGACGCCCGCTACGCGAACCCGTTCGCCCCGCCCGACGAAACCGAAGCCGCCGCCGAAGCCCGCCCGCGCTCGCTGTTCGGCGAAATTCTCGACTGGATGCTGGCGCCTTTGCTGCTGTTGTGGCCAATGAGCATTGCCGTCACTTATCTGGTGGCCAAATCCATCGCCAACGGGCCGTTCGACCGCGCGCTCGAAACCGATGCCTACGTGCTGGCCCGGCAGATCCATCCGGTCAACGGCGTCGCGGAACTCTCGCTGCCCGACGCGACGCGTGATTTTCTGAGCGGCGACAACGTCGACAAGGTGTTTTATCAGGTGCTCGGCACGCGCGGCGAACTGGTGGGCGGCGACCGCGACATGCCGTTGCCGCACGAGGAGGACCGCCCGCCGCCGGGCGTCGTCGAATTTCGTGACGACGTGCTGCGCGGCAACGATATCCGCGTCGCCTATACGACCGTCGAATTTCCGCATGCGCCGGGTGCGCTGCCGGTCCTGGTGCAGGTCGGCGAGACGCTGGACAAGCGTAGCCAGCTTGCCAACGACATCATCAAAGGCGTGATCCTGCCGCAGTTCGTGATCCTGCCGCTCGCGATCGTGCTGGTGTGGTTCGGCCTGTCGCGCGGACTCGCGCCGCTGCACGCGCTGCAGTCGCATATCCGCGCACGGCGGCCGGATGACCTGTCGCCGCTCGAAGCCCGCCGCGCGCCGCCGGAGATCGAACCGCTGGTAACGTCGTTCAACGACCTGCTAACCCGCCTCGAACAGAACATGGAGTTGCAAAAGCGCTTTATCGCCGATGCCGCGCATCAGATGAAAACACCGCTTGCCGGCCTGCGGACTCAGGCGGAGCTGGCGCTGCGGCAGGACGCGTCCGAGGAGGTGCACCGCTCGCTCGAACAGATCGCGACGAGTTCGGAGCACGCGGCGCGGCTGGTCACGCAGCTGCTGGCCCTGGCGCGCGCGGAAAACCGCTTGTCCGGGCAGATTTTTGCGCCGGTCGAAATCACCGAAGTCGCGCGCAGCGCCGTGCGCGACTGGGTGCAGGCGGCGCTTGCCAAGCAGATGGACCTTGGCTACGAAGGACCGGACGAAGCCGTCGAGATAGACGGCAACCCCGTCATGTTGCGCGAAATGCTGTCCAATCTGATTGATAACGCGATCCGCTACACGCCGGCCGGCGGCCGCATCACCGTACGGGTCAAGCCGGACGTGGCCACGCATCAGGTGCATCTGGAAGTGGAAGACACCGGCATGGGCATTCCGGTTGCGGAACGGGCGCGGGTGGTCGAGCGCTTCTACCGGATCCTCGGCCGCGAAGGGGACGGGAGTGGCCTCGGGCTTGCCATCGTCCGTGAGATCGCCACCATGCACGGCGGCACGCTCGCGATTGACGACAACGTGTATCAAACCGCGCCGCGGCTAGCCGGGACACTGGTGCGCGTCAGCTTGCGCACGCGCGAAGCTGCCCGGGAATTACCCTAACCGGCGCACGACACGCGCGACCTCAAAATGGGTGATGACACCTTATTTGAGTAATTTACCCACTCGATACGCGCAATTAGCCATCAATAGTAGCAATCCGGCTTCCTACCCTGCTCCCTCGATTCTGCCGTCCAACGTCAGTAGGCCGTAAGTTTCCACTCCAATAATCCGAAGCACGGGACGCCTTTCCGGCGAACCGCACGCACGTTCAAAATATTGGAGACGACATATGGCAACCGTTGGCGGGCAAATCTCGCACGTGCCGATGACGCACGAAGAGAAGCGGGTAATCTTCGCTTCGTCGCTAGGCACGGTTTTCGAGTGGTACGACTTCTATCTGGCCGGCTCACTTGCAATCTTCATCAGCAAGAGCTTCTTCTCCGGCGTCAATCCCACTGCTGCTTTCATCTTCACGCTGCTCAGCTTCGCCGCCGGCTTCGCGGTGCGGCCGTTCGGCGCGATCGTGTTCGGGCGTCTCGGCGACCTCGTCGGACGCAAGTACACCTTTCTCATCACCATTGTGATCATGGGTTTGTCGACGTTTCTGGTCGGCTTGCTGCCCGGTTACGCGGCCATGGGCATGGCCTCGCCGGTGATCTTCATCCTCATGCGGTTGTTGCAGGGACTGGCGCTGGGCGGCGAGTACGGCGGCGCAGCCACCTATGTCGCGGAACACGCGCCTGCGGGCCGCCGCGGCTTCTATACCGCGTGGATCCAGACGACGGCTACGCTCGGCCTGTTCCTGTCGCTGCTCGTGATTCTCGGCGTGCGGACCTTCATTGGCGAAGACGCGTTTGGCGTCTGGGGCTGGCGCGTGCCGTTCCTTGCGTCGATCATCCTGCTGGGCGTCTCGGTGTGGATCCGGCTGCAACTGCACGAATCGCCGGTGTTCGCGCGCATCAAGGCTGAGGGCAAGACGTCCAAGGCGCCGCTGACCGAAGCGTTCGGCCAATGGAAGAATCTGAAGATCGTGATTCTTGCGCTGATCGGCCTGACGGCCGGCCAGGCCGTGGTGTGGTACACGGGCCAGTTCTACACGCTGTTTTTCCTGACCCAGACGTTGAAGGTGTCAGGTTCGACGGCCAACATCCTGATTGCGCTGGCCTTGCTGATCGGCACGCCGTTCTTCCTGTTCTTCGGCTCGCTGTCGGACCGGATTGGCCGCAAGCCGATCATCATGGCGGGTCTGCTGATCGCGGCGCTGACCTATTTCCCGCTGTTCAAGGCGCTGACCCACTTCACCAACCCGGCGCTCGAAGCCGCGACGCAAAAGTCGCCGATTGTCGTGATCGCCAATCCGGACGAATGCTCGTTCCAGTTCAATCCGGTCGGTACGTCGAAGTTCACCAGTTCATGCGATATCGCCAAGAGCGCGCTATCGAAGGCCGGCCTGAACTACGACAACGTGGCGGCGCCGGCGGGCACGCTAGCGCAGATCAAGGTGGGCGACACCGTCGTCAACACCTTTGACGGCAAGG
This sequence comes from Paraburkholderia sp., assembly GCF_036488795.1. Lineage (GTDB taxonomy): Bacteria > Pseudomonadota > Gammaproteobacteria > Burkholderiales > Burkholderiaceae > Paraburkholderia. The sequence continues at coordinate 39,790 of NZ_DASXHA010000040.1, read as the reverse complement.
CCGCAGACGCCAAGGCGCAGGGCAAGGCCTTCGACGAGACGCTTGGTTCGACGCTGAAAGCAGCGGGTTATCCGCCGAAAGCCGATCCTTCGCAGATCAACTGGCCGATGAGCGTGGTGATCCTGACGATTCTCGTGATCTACGTGACGATGGTGTACGGGCCGATTGCGGCGATGCTGGTGGAGATGTTCCCGACACGGATCCGCTATACGTCGATGTCGCTGCCGTATCACATCGGCAATGGCTGGTTCGGCGGCTTCCTGCCGGCCACGGCGTTCGCGATCGTGGCGGCGAAGGGCAATATCTATTCGGGGCTCTGGTATCCGATTGTGATCGCGCTCATCACGTTCGTGATCGGCATGCTGTTCGTCAAGGAAACCAAAGACTCGGATATCTACGCGCAGGACTGACGCGGCGCGTCCCGGGGGACGGGCGGCCGGGGTCGTGTCCGGCCGGCCTGATAACTTCGAAAAAGTATGGCGGCGGGGGTTGACAGCCCCCACCGCTGTCCGCATAATCTCGCTTCTTTCGGCGAATTAGCTCAGTTGGTTAGAGCGACGGAATCATAATCCGCAGGTCCGGGGTTCGAGTCCCTGATTCGCCACCATATTTGAAACGGCTCACAGCAATGTGGGCCGTTTTTTTTGTCTGGCGCACTGTCAACCAGGTATCCACGCCGCCAGAGATAAAGCCGGGGGCGCGCGAATGGAGCTGGCGGAAGCAGTCAATCACAAACAAGACCCGCTTCAATCGGTTCAGCATCCTGATGCTCGGGCTTATCTGCTTCAGCAGCTCACGCCATTGGTCGGACAGGAAGTCCACAACCTTAGAATTCCTGTCGAGATCGCCGCGCACATCGAGCCGTCGCAGATCGGTACGATCGTCGGGACGCTCACGGATGCATTATTGCCTTCCATCGCAGAAAGGGTTCAGGTCGGTCTCTCCAAAGGTCCCGGTGTCCAAGGCGACCGCGAAGGCTATCCTGACTTCATCCACACTTCGGGTTACCGGCTGGAGCTCAAGGGTCTCTTCAAAGACAACCCCAATGTGAAGCTGAAGAAGCCGCCCACCCGGCGCGAACCGTCGGCGAGGCTAACCCGGCAAGTCACCGTAAATAATGTGGATCGTGAGCGCGACGCCCTGTTGCTGCTCGTGTATCAGCTTCAGCCAACCCGGGACGACGAAACGATGCTTTCGCCGGTTATCGTCGCTGTCGGCATTTTTCCTGTACATGAATGCATCCAGGCACGGGATGAGCGCCTGACCTCTCGCGGAGGACGCTGGTTTGGCGACTACCAGACACCGGTTGTGCTGAGCAAGGCAGGAAAGCGCAAGCTGGCGAGCGGACAGCCAGTCGACATCGCCGCCTACGGTCTCAAGGGAAGCGAAGGCAAGGACTTCAACGAAGATACCAACTTCGGAAAACTCAACCGGATCCCCTACAAGCCGCTCCAGGATTTCCTCAAGAGCCACGGCGCTGCGACCGCCAAGGCTCCGCGGTCGAAGCCGAAAAAAGCCGCTATTCGGAGTAGCGGCGAATCACAGACGCTAGATCTATTTGCGCCTGAAGATGGGCGCTAACCGCCTCAGTGACCTTTTTGTTTAGCGATCGTCTGTCGGCCACGAAGCTTTGCGATACTGCGAGGCGCATCAAGAGCCCTTCGTCGAAGCGTGGGTGATGACCGCCGGTTGTCGCCTGCTCAAAGATTTCCTGCACCGGGTCGGAGAGCAGCCACGGCACGATGAACGCAATGCTTTCGCTGTCGCTGCGCGGCGTGAGGACATAAAACTCGGTGGAGCAGTAAATGTCCTGCACGCCGATAAGCGCCTTGACGCCATGGGGGATGTAAGCAACCTGACGAAGATAAGGGCGAAGCCGGGAGATGATTACCGCCCCCTCCGGCACGTACTTCTTATGACTCACGCGTTGTTTTTCATCGCCGGTCCCGGCGCCGCGAAGAGACAGAAGGCCTCGCTCCGCATGACCGGTATCGAGGACCAGGTTTCCTGCACCGATCTGAGTGACACCGAGCCGCGTCACTTCCACCAGGTCCGTAAGCGGCGTGCCGCCAGTCAGCGACTCAGCTCGGGACTGCGACAGCCAGATCTCCGGAGACAGGCAGTACTCGCTCCCCAGCTCATGCGCTTTCACACGAATCTTGTTCACAGCACCCACTCCCGCTTAAAGTCTTGTGCGATTTCATCGAGGTCGTGGTCGATGCTCCCGTCCGCAAGCACGATCTCTCCGCTCGAGGTCTTTCCCGCCTTATCGGAACGGTAAAAATTCACCATGTGGTCGTTGCCGGCTTCCATGCCGGTTCGCTTCCTCGCGAACACGATCGAAGCCTTCTGGGATGTATAAGGGCGGAAGGTATATCCATGAAGGCTGACGACACCCACCACTTCGAATTTCCTGATCATCCATTCTCGCAAGCCGGCGAATTTTGACGCAGAGACCTTGTTATCGGGCAGCACGATTGCCATTCGCCCACCAGGCTTCAATAGCTGGTAGCAGCGCTCGATAAATAGAACATCGCGTTCCACGCGAGTCTTGCTGAGGTTGGCGACCTCGTAGTTCGATACATACTCAGATGTACTAACGTCCCCCGCAAAAGGAGGATTGGTGGCGATCACGTCGAATCCTGCCTTGGCCAGCCTGTCGTCGGCTAAAGCATGCTCGATGCTCGCGGCCTGTCCGTCGAACAGCGTTCCGCCGGCGACCCGCAGCGAATCCACCGTATGAATCTTCAGGCTATCGCCGCAACCGAGGAACGACATGAGCGACGCAATCTTCGAGGCCCTTGGCGAGATCTCGAAACCGTAGAGCCGTCGCGCCCTCGAATCTCCGATGTAGTCGTAGGCTGCTTTCAGGAACGCTCCGCTGCCGCACGCCGGATCGCAAACCGTATCGGTCTTGCCTGGACGCAGAACATCGATACAAAGCTCAATCACATGGCGTGGCGTGAAGAACTGCCCCTTGTCGGATTTGTAGTGGCGCGAGGTCATTTCCTCGAAGGCGGCATCTAACGCTTCAAACTTGATGTCATTCAGCTTCACCGGATCTAGAACACGCAAACATTCGTTGACGAGGTCCGGCGGCGCGGAAAAGGACGGGACACCTTCGACGAAGCGCATCACCTCTGCCGAGTTCTCCGTCAACAAGATATGGGCGCGCTCAAAAGTCAACGGGGCGGTTGCCCGGGAGCGCTCATGAAAAGCCTTCGCAACCAATAGCCGAATTGTCTCGTAAAATTCGTCGGCCCCCGTCCTCGCGAGCAACAACTCCTGGACTCGACGAATCTGCGATGTCAGCGAGACCCCTACGAAATGCCGTTTAGCCATACTGTTCCTTCTGTTCCTTCGAGGAAGTTTGGCGCAATTATCGTCAATCAATTGACGTGGGTCAACGTCGATTGACCCACGTCAACACCGCAAACAAAGGCGTGATTCAGCGCTCGCCGGCCGGCCGCCACTGCACTTCTGAACCCGGACTTTAAGTGACCCGGACAGTTGGGGCCGGTTGCGGATGGCGAGCCCGTCGGGCCATTGTGCAAAGTTGACCGGTAGCCGAACCAATCGTTTGAACAGTTGTCGCTGGCCCACCCCAAAGCTCGCATGACCGTTGAGCCTTGATTGACGGCCTTGCAGACCTTCTGCAGCCTGACTTTGCATGCCGTCGGGCGCCGCGTGGCACACCGATTGCTGGCCTGTAACGACTAACGTCTTACAGGCAGTCGACAATTGTCCGGTCTTCCCTCCACTTGCCAAACCTGGAGTGCTCGCAAGGTTCGCGTGTTGAACGCGATACCGCGGGTTCTGGTGGTCGACGACAACCTCAGTGCCGCTGAAGCGCTCGCCACCTATTTATCGTTCGAAGGCGTCGAAACCCGCACTGCCGGCGGCTGCACCGAAGCGCTGCGCTGCGTGCGGGATTGGGTGCCGGATGTGGTCGTGCTCGATATCATGATGCCCGAGCGCGACGGCTTCGAAACCGCGCAGGCACTGCGCAGCTACCTGCCCACGCCGAATCTGGGCATCGTCGCCTTCACGTCACTCGACGACGACCACGTCCGCGAGACCGGCAGCGCCCGGCACAACTTCGACGCCTATTGCCGCAAGGGTACGGCGCCGGTCGCGTTGCTGGCGCTGATGAAAAAGCTCTGGCGCTGACTCGGCACGCTCAACACGACACTGCACTTTCCATCACATGGCGCACGTACAACATATCCTCCTCGTGGACGATCAGGCCGACGCAATCGATGCCCTCGCCATGTTGCTCGAAATGGACGGTCATCAGGTGCGCACCGCCTATAGCGGCGCGGACGCGTTGGCGGCGGTCGAGACATTTATCCCCGATCTCGCGCTGATCGACGTCAGCATGCCCGGCATGAGCGGGATCGATCTCGCGCAACGGCTGCGTAAAAATGCGGCTCTGGCCCACACCAGACTGGTCGCTCTTACCGGTTTCGCGCAAGACGCGGACCGTCAGGCAGCCGCGGACGCGGGGTTCGATGCTCATGTAACCAAGCCGGTTTCGGCGGAGCAGCTCGCAGACATCATTGCGGGCAGCGCTCAGCGCGACGCCTCCTAGCCTCCGCCCCTCAAAGATGGCGGAGGCCCTGCCGGGCAAGTCCGGACATGCGGTTCAATGAGTCGACATTGCAACAGGTTTGCAATCAAGCGTCGCGCAAGCACGCCCGCGACAGCGTTTTCGCGTGGCACGGTCGTTGCGAAATGTAAGTGAAGAGTTTCTTACGTTTCGCACTATGTCCACCATCCTGCTGGTCGATGACGAACTGGATTCGCTCTGGCTGTTCCAGCTGGCCCTGGAAGGGCGTGGCTACCACGTCATCCTCGCGGAAGACGGCAAATCGGCCCTGGAAAAGGCGAGCCGCTGCCTGCCCGATCTGATCGTGACGGATTGGAACATGCCGGGGACGGATGGCGTCGAGCTATGCGAACACCTGAAGTTTTACCCGGCGCTCGCGCAGATTCCGGTGGTGATGTCGTCGGGTCAGACGCCGCCGCAGGAAAAATCGACGCTTTGGAACGTCTTTCTTGCCAAGCCCGTGCAACTCGAGACACTCGAATCGACCATCGATTCATTGCTGGCGAAGCGGCTTTCGGGCTCGCGACACTCCAGCCATCCGCCCGTGCCGGCGCCCTCCCGATGGGCGCCTACGCCAGCGAAACTGTGCGACTAGCCGGGCGGCCATTGCAGTTGCCGTTGACCCTGTTGCTGAGCCGTCCGGCGCACGCGACACCGGATGAGCTCCGCGCTCCTACCCTTCGATGCGCCGCCGCGTCACTCCAAGTAGCGCAGCCATGGCCTGCTGCGCGCCGGCGGCATCGCGCTCGCGAATCGCTTCGAACACGGCCGTATGTTCGGCCAACGACGCGTTGAACACGTCCGCCCGTTTTGCATTCAGCCGCAACTGCGCCTCGAGCGTCCGCTCGATCAATGTGCCCAGCGGGATCAGCAATTCGTTGCTGCACGCCGTCAGCACGCTCAGATGGAAGCGCAGATCGGCCCTCACCCACTCATCCACATTGCGCGCGGCCACCATTGCGGCATGCGCCGCGTCGAGTTCGGCAAACGTAGCCCCGATGTACGAGGACGCCGCCAGCGCGGCCGCGTACGGCTCGATCATCTCGCGCATTTCCTGCAGCTTGAGGGCGAAGGTCATAGGCTCGGCCACCCGCGAGTACCAGTCGAGCACATCCGCATCGAGCAGATTCCACGCGTTTCGCGGACGCACACGCGTGCCCACGCGCGGCCGCGACTCGATCAGCCCTTTTGACGTCAACGTACGCAGCGCCTCGCGCAACACCGTGCGGCTGACGCCGAAGGTCTCCATCAACTCGGCTTCGCGCGGCAGGATGGTTTCGGGCGCGTAGTCGCCGCGCAGGATGGCGGTTGCCAATAGATGAGCGACGCGCCCATGCAGATCGTGCTGAATAAAGATTCTCCTCACCGTCTTGCGGCGCTAATTATTGTCGGAACGTCCGCGATTATCCGGGATCCCAGCGTCAACACTCACTCGCGCCAGACTCCCGGCAACGGCAGTGCGCCCACCAAATAGTACTATTAATAGTATTTAAAGGCGATTTTGTTGTAGCATGTTGCTCCTCGAATCCTGCTCACAGCCGCAGTCCGGCTGACCCGCACAACCCGGTACACCTCAGACACACCTCAGGCACAAGGAGACACGCGCCATGAAAATCACCAAGCTCGAAACCTTCATCGTTCCGCCGCGCTGGTGCTTCCTCAAGATCGAAACGGACGAAGGCATCGTCGGTTGGGGCGAGCCGGTCGTCGAAGGCCGCGCGCACACTGTCGCCGCCGCCGTCGAAGAACTGTCCGACTACCTGATCGGCAAAGACCCGCTGCTGATCGAGGACCACTGGCAGGTGATGTACCGCGCCGGCTTCTATCGCGGCGGTCCGATCACCATGAGCGCGATCGCCGGCGTCGATCAGGCGCTGTGGGACATCAAGGGCAAGCATCATGGCGTGCCGGTGCATGCGCTGCTGGGCGGCCAGGTGCGCGACAGGATCAAGGTCTACTCGTGGATTGGCGGCGACCGCCCGAGCGATGTCGCCAACAACGCGCGCGCCGTGGTCGAACGCGGCTTCAAGGCAGTGAAGATGAACGGCTCGGAAGAGCTGCAGATCATCGACACCTTCGACAAGGTGCAAGGCGTCATCAACAACGTGGCCGCCGTGCGCGAGGCCGTGGGCCCGAACATCGGCATTGGCGTGGACTTCCATGGCCGCGTGCATAAGCCGATGGCGAAGGTGCTCGCCAAGGAACTCGATCCGTACAAGCTGCTCTTCATCGAAGAGCCGGTGCTGTCGGAAAACGCCGAAGCCTTGCGCGATATCGTCAATCAGACCAACACGCCAATCGCGCTGGGCGAGCGCCTGTATTCGCGCTGGGACTTCAAGCACATCCTGTCGGGCGGCTACGTGGACATCATCCAGCCGGACGCCTCGCATGCAGGCGGCATCACCGAATGCCGCAAGATCGCGTCGATGGCCGAAGCCTACGACGTGGCGCTCGCGCTGCACTGCCCGCTCGGACCGATTGCCCTTGCCACCTGTCTGCAGATCGACGCGGTCAGCTACAACGCGTTCATCCAGGAGCAGAGCCTGGGCATTCACTACAACCAGGGCAACGATCTGCTCGACTACATCAAGAATCCCGAAGTGTTCAAATACGAAGACGGCTTCGTGTCGATTCCGCAAGGTCCGGGCCTCGGTATCGAAGTGAACGAAGAGAAGGTGCGCGAAATGGCGAAGGTCGGCCATCGCTGGCGCAACCCGGTGTGGCGCCACACGGACGGCAGCGTCGCCGAGTGGTAAGCGCATGATCGAACGCCGCCTGCGGGCGGCGTTTTCGTATCCGGCGCATGGGTGCAGGCAGTCGCAGCAGCAATAACAAGACAAGAAGGAGCATTGAGTGGAGACAGGCACGCTTCAGGGCGTACGCGCCACCGGCAAGCGTCACCGTTTGCTGGTGATGCTGTTCATCACAGTCGTCATTACCTATCTGGATCGCAGCAATCTGTCGATCGCGGCCACCGCGATCGCAACGGATCTGCAACTCGATCCGGCGCACATGGGTCTGGTGTTCTCCGCGTTCGGCTGGTCGTATGCACTGCTGCAGATTCCCGGCGGCATGCTCGTGGACCGCGCACGGCCGCGGCTGATGATGGCGCTGATCATCGGACTATGGTCGCTTGCCACTATCGTGCAGGGCTTTGCCGGCGCCTTCGCCGTGCTGCTGTCGCTACGGGTGCTGCTCGGCGTTCTGGAAGCGCCGGCCTATCCGACGCTCAACCGCATCGTCACCGCCTGGTTTCCGGACAGCGAACGGGCGCGCGCGATCGCCATCTACACCTCGGGCCAATACGTGGGTCTCGCGTTTCTGACGCCCGCGCTCGTGCTCACCCAGGCGCGCTTCGGATGGCAAGGGGTGTTCGTGCTGACGGGCGGCATCGGCATCGTGTGGGCCTGCATCTGGTATGCGCTGTATCGCGAGCCGTCGGAAGCGCCTGGCATCAACCAGGCAGAACTGGAGGCGATCCGCAGCGGCGGCGGCCTCGTGGAACTCAGCAGCGGCCGCGCGCAACGCGCCCGTTACAGCGCTGCGGACTGGCGTGCAGTGCTGGGCAACCGCAAGCTGTGGGGCGTGTACATCGGCCAGATTGCGGTGACCTCCACGCTGTGGTTCTTCCTGACGTGGTTTCCGACCTACCTCGTCAAGTATCGCCACATGGATTTCCTGAAGGTCGGGTTCATGGCCGCCGTGCCGTTCCTCGCGGCGTTCGTCGGCATTCTCGCCTCCGGTCTGCTGTCCGATGCAATGATCCGGCGCGGCGTGTCGGCCACGGTCGCGCGCAAGGTGCCGATCGTCACCGGCCTGTTGCTGTCCACGGCCATCGTCGGTGCGAATTTCGTCGACAGTCCTGCGATGGTGATCCTGTTCATGGCCATCGCGTTCTTCGGCAGCGGCTTTTCGTCGATCACCTGGGTGCTGGTTTCATCGATGGCGAAGAAGGAACTGCTCGGCCTCACCGGCGGCATGTTCAACCTGATGGGCAACCTGTCGTCGATCTGCGTGCCGATCGTGATCGGCCTGGTCGTCAAAGGCGATAACTTCGCGCCGGCGCTCGTATTCATGAGCGCGGTGGGCGTGGTTGGCGCATTGTCGTATCTGTTTCTGGTCGGCCGGATCGAACGGATCCGCTGAGCGCGTCGCATTTTTGAAGCGGCGTTACGGCCCGTGACGCTAGCGACGTTTCGGTTACGTAACATCCCGGACCGAATCGGCTCGAAAACGCCGTCTCCGGCCGTTTGACCGCCCCCGGCGGATCTCCGGAAAGCCTTGTTCGGCAAGGCTTTCCGGCCTGTCTACCAGCCCGCCTTTGCCGCTTGGCCCGCTCCTTGCTCTACAGCAATGAAACGACAAGGCGTGAGGCAATCATGGGCGAATTCCTTCCTGACTATCTGATCCGCGAACAGGCGTGTGTGGGCGCGCTCGTGGTGTTCGGCGTACTGCGCCTGATCGGCGCGGCAATGGCGTTCCAGCGCGGCTGGCGCATCTCGACGGTGGAGAAATGTTTCCTCGCCGCCGCCGTGCTCTATTGCACCCCGCAGCTGTTCGATCTGCTGACCGCGCTCTATGGCTCGCACGCCGCGGCGGCGGAACTCGAAGGCAAGGTGAGCGGCTGCGCCATCGCCTTGTTCTGCGCGCCGATTGTCGGTCACAAGCTCGGCTTCGAATAACGCTCGCTGATTGGACTGGCTACACGAATGAAACAGATCGACCGGATGAAGGCCATGTTGATGGCAAGCAAAACGACCTACCGCGATGGCGACGTGCTGACGCTCAAATCCGGAGGCCGCCCCATGACGGTGACGTGGGCTGGGCCGGTGGTGTTTGCCCCCGGGACCTGGTTGATCTGCCAGTGGTTCGACAAGGACGGTGAACTGCGCCAGGAGATGTTCCCCGAAAACATGCTGGAACGAGTGCCCAGAGCACTCGCCGCTTAACGGGCAGTAACGGGGCAACCGGCTCCCGCCGGGCAACCGTGTGTGTTCGCGCCGCACAGGACATCCGTGCGGCGCCTTTTTGCGTCTGCTCGGGGCTGCTGGCGTCGTGCCGGGACAGGCCGCGCGCCGGCGCGTCAGCCCGAAGAACGCTTAGCCCGGCAGCGCAAAGGCCGGCATGCTGTGCGACAACGCGGCGGCCGCGACGAAGACGCCGAGCATCGCCAGCGCTTCGAGGTACAGCAGATTGGTGAACGTATAGGCGTCCATGGTGGATGCCGTGCGACGCAAGCGCGGCAGCGCGGAGAAACGGTTGAGGCCGCCGATCACCAGCGCCATGGCGACCAGCGCAAGCTTCAGGATCAGCACATGACCCCAGGTGCTCACTTCGATGGCCTCGAAGGTGCCGCCGGTTCCCCGTACCGCGTCGATGATGCCCGTCACGAGCACCACCGCCACCGCGACCAGCGATACGTTGGACACCTGCATCGCAGTGCGAATCAGCATGCCGCGCGCCGTCGACGTGCCCAGCGCCGGCAGCACAGCGAGACCCGCCGCTACGACGAGGCCGCCCCACACGGTGGTGGCCAGCACATGCAAGGTATGCACGCCGATCGCCGCCGAGGCCATGCCGGCGTCGGCGGCATGGCCGAGCGACGCCTTGCCGCCGGCAATCGCAATCACCGCCAGCCACAAGAGCGCATTGCGTACCGTGCCGGCATGGCTGGACATCGCCGTCAGCAGCAGCACCAGGGCGCCGATGAAGGCCACCGCCCATGCATATCCCACATGGATTTGTCCGAGCGCCGTCGGGATCACGGCGAAGGCCTGCGGCAGCGCCACGCCGCTCATCGACGCGGCCTGATACAGCAGCCAGCCCAAATCCGCCAGCACCAGCACGACCGTGGCGGTCAACATGGAGCGTTGCGCGCGCAACCATGCAGGACGCGCCGGCGACACCTTGGCCTGGGCGTCTTTGGCGAGCCACGCGCCGAGCAGCGCCGAACCGACTGCGAACGCAAACGCGACATTCATGAGCGCGGCCATTGCGACCTGCCCGATCCACAATCCGTCGAGTCTCATTTGACGATGCACGCCGCGTAAGTGCCCTGGACGCCACCTGCGCTCTGGCCGGACGCACGGTGGGCGGCGGGCACGGCAGCCCGTTGCGTCGAGATTGAATCAGGCTGGTCGACACGTGGAGCGGAAGGGCAAAAATCGTTTAGCTTCATGAAAGGCGGAGTGGATTGATTGTGTGTTGAAAGAGACAGCGAGAAGGACCCGCGAGCGGCTCAGCGAGACACCGGCGCCCCGGGAGTGTACGCTTCGATGGTTTGCTCGCGTATGGGTTCAACGGAGTTGTCCATTCACGGCCAGGGGCGCTCGATGAAAGCAGGATGTCATTGATTGCAAAGACATGTTGGGCAGAGTCATTACACACTATGCCAAACTGTCCCATCGGCGTTTACGAGAGGAATCAGGGCGGCTGCGGCAAATAGTCACTTACAATTACAGATGTTAGAATGCTGCGTCGCCGCAGCGCCAGCTGCCCTCAAGCCGAGCCGTTCGAAGTTCGGTCGGGTCCCCGATTTTGATGGAGTTACGCGTGTCTTCAAGACGCATTTTCCGCCCGCTGCTAGCCCTTCTGCTAATCGGAGCTGCTGGCGTGTATAGCGCTGCGAAAGCGCAGACTCAACCTCAGGCGCCCGACACCATGGAAGCTCGCGTGCAGGGCTGTACGGCCTGCCACGGCACGCACGGCCAGGGGACGGACAACGACTACTTCCCCCGTCTCGCGGGCAAGCCAGCCGACTACCTGTACAACCAGCTCAAGAATTTCCGCGAAGGGCGCCGCAAGTACCCGCCCATGAACTACCTCGTCACGTATCTCTCGGACGACTACCTTCATCAGATCGCGACGTACTTCTCCCAGCAGCGCCCGCCCTATCCGCCTCCCGCCAGGCCCACGGTCTCTAATGAGACGCTTGCCCGCGGCCAGCAGATCGTGCTGAACGGCGACGCCTCGAAGCAGGTCCCGGCATGCGCGGCCTGTCACGGCAAGGCGTTGACCGGCATGGAACCGGCTATCCCGGGTCTCGTCGGCCTGCATTCCGACTACATCAGCGCGCAGCTCGGCGCGTGGCGGTCGGGCTCGCGACATGCCATCGCCCCTGACTGCATGCACACGATCGCCACCCGCCTGACCGATGATGACGTGAACGCTGTCGCTGCCTGGTTGTCGACGCAGCCGGCTCCGCAAAACCCCGTGCCGGCTCCGGCCCGCTCGATGAAGACTCCGCTTGCCTGCGGCAGCGAACCGCAATAGGCACCGGGAGAGACACTCACATGAAACGCAAGTCATTGTTCGCCCTGTCGGCAGTCGTCGTGGTTGCGGCCGCTGCCCTTGTTCCCGTCCTGTGGTCGGGCGGCGACAACCTGCACAACGGCAGCGCCATGGCGGCCACGCCCGCCGATCAGGCTGATCTGATCAAGAAAGGCGAATACCTCGCGCGCGCCGGCGACTGTATCGCGTGTCACACGGTGCGCGGCGGCAAGGAATTCGCCGGCGGCCTGCCCATGGCCACGCCGTTCGGCACGATGTTCACGCCGAACATCACGCCTGACGACCAGTACGGTATCGGCAAGTGGACCCAGGACGACTTCTACCGCGCCATGCACACGGGCCGTTCGAAGGACGGCAGCCTGCTGTATCCGGGCTTCCCGTTCACCAGCTACACGAAGGTCACGCGCGCCGATGCGGACGCGATCTACGCGTACCTGCGTTCGGTCACGCCGGTCAACGTGCCGAGCCGGCCGCACGAGCTGAAATTCCCGTTCAACAATCGCAATCTGCTGATCGGCTGGCGCACGCTGTTCTTCCGTGAGGGCGAATACAAACCGGATCCGACCAAGTCGGTAGAATGGAACCGTGGTGCGTATCTGATCGAAGGCCTCGGCCACTGTGGCATGTGCCATACGTCGATCAACGCCATGGGCGGCCCGGTCAACTCGGCAGCCTTTGCGGGCGGCCTGATTCCGTTGCAGAACTGGTACGCCCCTTCGCTCACCTCGAACAAGGAAGCCGGTCTGGGCGACTGGGACATCAAGGACATCTCGAACCTGCTGAAGAACGGTGTGTCGCAACGGGGCGCCGTGTTCGGCCCGATGGCCGAAGTGGTCCACAACAGCATGCAGTACATGTCGGATGACGACATTCAGGCCATGGCCACATACCTGAAGACCATTCCGCAAAAGAGCGAAGCGCCGGAAAACCTGCAGCTGGAGACGTCGGAGCAGTTCGGCGGCGAACTGCTGAAGCAAGGTCAGAAGATTTACACTGACAACTGTGCGAAGTGCCACGAAGCGAACGGTCTCGGTCAACCGCCGAACTTCCCGCCGCTCGCGAACAACCAGTCGATCCAGATGCCGTCGGCTGTGAACCCGATTCGCATGGTATTGAACGGCGGGTACCCGCCGAGCACCTTCGGCAATCCGAAGCCGTACGGCATGCCGCCGTTCGCGCAGTCGCTGTCGAACCAGGAAGTCGCCGCGGTCGTCACGTATATCCGTATGTCCTGGGGCAACCACGGTACGGCGGTGTCGCCGCAACAAGTAGCCGATCTGCGTTCCGCGCCGCTCGACTAGGCAGCGCAAGAGACAAGGAGGGCGCGGCCTGCGGGAAACCGCAGGCCGCGCCCTTCGTTTTTTTTGGACCGCTTTTGAACCGTTACGGGGCGCTCGCATGCCACAATGGCGTGTTGGGAGTCAGGCTGGAGAAGAAGTCGTGCATGTTGGTGAGCGTTTTAACAGCATTACCCACCTCGTCGGCGCGCTGCTGTCGGTGGCGGGGCTGGCCGCGCTCGTCACGATGGGCGCGCTGGACGGCGACGCGTACAAGGTCGTCAGCTTCAGTGTTTATGGCGCAATGCTGATCGTGCTGTATGCTATCTCCACGCTTTATCACAGCGTGCGTAATCCGCGCGTGAAAGCAGTCCTGCAGAAATGCGACCATTCGGCGATCTACCTGCTGATCGCCGGCAGCTACACACCGTTCACGCTGGTGACCTTGCGCGGACCGTGGGGCTGGTCGTTATTCGGGGTAAGCTGGGGGCTTGCCGTCCTCGGCATCGTGCAGGAATTGACGCTCGGGCGACGCACCCGCAGCGTTTCGATGGTGCTGTATGTCTTGATGGGATGGCTTGCGCTCGTAGCCGTCCGCCCTCTGGTCGCTGCTTTACCGGCCGCGGGGACCGCCTGGCTCGTGGCCGGCGGAATCATCTACAGCGTCGGCATCTACTTCTTCATCAACGACGAGCGCATCCGGCACGGACATGGTATCTGGCACCTGTTCGTACTGGCGGGCAGTCTGTGTCAATTCGTCAGTGTTGTGCGCTATGTCGCATGACACCACGACGGCGAGTGCAACTTAAGGCCAGTCAACGTGTCTTGATAGCGCGTTGAAGCATTCGGCACACGCTGGCGTGTGCCGCCGATTTCCCTGCGACCGGATCCGGGGCTTGACCTCGAAGCGCGCCTGCTGGCTGCGCGTTTGCCGTTTCGCGATACTGCTTTGCAAAGAGTTTTTATGTCTTTTGATTCCCTCGGCTTGTCCGAACCGCTGGTCCGTGCTGTTCACGAACTGGGCTACACCTCCCCTACTCCTATCCAGTTGCAGGCCATTCCCGCCGTGCTCAACGGCGGCGACCTGCTCGCCGGCGCGCAGACCGGCACCGGCAAGACCGCCGGCTTCACGCTGCCCATCCTGCAACGCCTGAACACCATGCCGCCGGTTGCGACGGCCTCGGGCAAGCGCGCGGTGCGTGCGCTGATCCTGACGCCGACCCGCGAGCTCGCGGCCCAGGTCGAGGAAAGCGTACGGGCGTATGGCAAGTACCTGAAGCTCAAGTCGACGGTGATGTTCGGTGGCGTCGGCATCAATCCGCAAATCGATGCGTTGAGACGCGGTGTCGATATCGTCGTGGCAACGCCTGGGCGTCTGCTCGATCACATGCAGCAGAAGACCATCGACTTGTCGCATCTCGAGATCCTCGTGCTCGACGAAGCCGACCGGATGCTCGACATGGGCTTCATCCACGACATCAAGCGTGTGCTGGCCAAGCTGCCGCCCAAGCGCCAGAACCTGCTGTTCTCCGCGACCTTCTCCGACGAAATCAAGGCACTCGCCGACAACCTGCTCGACGCGCCGGCGCTGATCGAAGTGGCACGCCGCAATACCACGGCGGAGCTGGTGGCGCAGAAGATCCACCCGGTGGACCGCGACAAGAAGCGCGAGCTGCTCACGCATCTGATCAAGGAACACAACTGGTTCCAGGTGCTGGTGTTCACGCGTACCAAGCACGGCGCGAACCGCCTTGCCGAGCAATTGACCAAGGACGGCATCAGCGCGCTGGCCATCCACGGCAACAAGAGCCAGTCGGCGCGTACCCGCGCGCTGGCCGAGTTCAAGAGCAATACGCTGCAGGTGCTGGTCGCCACCGACATCGCTGCGCGCGGTATCGACATCGACCAGCTGCCGCACGTGGTCAACTACGATCTGCCCAATGTCCCGGAAGACTATGTGCACCGAATCGGCCGGACGGGTCGCGCGGGCGCGAGCGGCGAAGCCGTGTCGCTGGTGTGCGTCGACGAGCTGCAGTTGCTGAAGGACATCGAGAAGCTGATCAAGCGCGCGGTGCCGCAGGAAGTGATCGCCGGTTTCGAGCCGGATCCGAACGCCAAGCCGGAGCCGATCCTGCGTCGCGGCCAGGGTGGCGGCGGTGGCGGCGGCGGTCGTCAACCACGTCAAGGTCAAGGCGCAGGAGCGCCGAAGCGGGATGGTGCATCGGCCAAGCCGGCACCCCGTTCGGGCCAGCGTCCGGCGAACGGTCAGCAACCGAGGGCCCAGGCCAAGCCGCAAGGCGCCAAGCCCGCCGGTGCGCCTTCGCAACCGCCGCAAGTGCGCAAGGACAATCCGCGTCATGAGACCACGCGTCACCATGACAAGCCGCGGGCGGCAAGCCACGACGGCAACGGTGCATCGCATGCGCCGCGCAAGCCGCAAGGCGGTGGCGGCAATCCGGGCGCGTTGCTCAGCGGCGCCAAGCCGCGTGGCGATGCACCGCGTAGTTCGCAGCCACCGCGTAACGGCGGCCAGCGCGGCCGTTAAGTTTTCATACCTTGGTGCGCCGGGCCGCTGCAGCGGCCTGCTTCAGGTGCTCGATCTGCCGTTCCCACCGTTCGAGCACCGCTTCCCCTCCCTCCGTCAGTTCAAACTTGATGCCGCCGGTCAGGCGCGCATAAGGCACGCGCTGCGTTTCGCCTGTGTCGATCGAACCCATGAAGCAGGCCAGCCCGCTGTCGTCACCGGGCACGCTCGCTAACGGTTCGAAGTGCAACTGCACCTGATAGAACGTGTCCTCGCAAACAAACGTCAGCGCCGCACGACCGCTGCCGGCGAGCACGCCTGCCGCTCGCGATTTCGGCCATAGCGCGAGACCCAGTGTGCGTGAGTCGGGCGCATACAGCTCGCCCACACCCAGTAACGACGTACGCACGTGGCCGCTGGCGTCGAGCGTCAGCAGTGAAGCGGTGAAGCCGTTCTTGCTGGCTAGCGCCGAGCCATCGAATAACGCACGCGGCGCGGCCGGCCATTCATCGAACACCTCGTGTTCGAGGGGACGCACGGATGCAGAATCGGTCATCGCGTGACTCCTTATCAAATTGTCGTGCATCGAACTACGCGGTCCTCAGAACGCAAATGGCCCGCCAGAGCGGGCCATTCGTGCGTGAAACCGCCGCCACGTCAGAAAGCCCGAAGGCCGCCGCGCAGCTCACGGCCAACTGTAATCAGCTGCCCGTCTCAGCGGAAAAACACGTGCTGCGTAATTTTCGCGAGCGGGTAATGCACGCCTGGCTGGATACGTGCCGGCAGGTCGAGCGGCTTGAGCAGCATCTTCACGCACATGTCGGCGGACAGGTTGTGGCGCACGAGTGCATTGATGCGAGCCGCGCGCTCCCGGTTATAAGCCGAATCATGCACACGCTCCGGATAGCGAATTGCGAACACATGGCGCAGTGCGATCTCGGAGTCTTCGTTCTTGATCTCCAGCACGCGGCGCATGAGCGCGCCAAGCACAGCAAGCCGACCGTTGCCTTCGATCTTGTTGTACTTCTTGAAGTATTTGAAAAAGTGCTTGTAGTGACGCACTTCGTCGGTGCGAATGTTGTCCGTGATCTCTCTGAGCACCGGCTCATCCGAACACTCGCCTATTGCGCGATACAACGTGGCCGTACCGGTTTCCACCACACAGCGTGCAACCATTTCAAGCGCGCGCGTCTTCTCGAAGTCTTCGACCGAACAGGTTTTCGAGTACTCCTCGAAGAAGCTGGCAAAGGCCGTATCCCAGTCGAATTCCGGCCATACATGAGCGATGTATGTCTTCAGGGCCCGGCCGTGCTGCATCTCTTCCGGTTCCCATTCGTTGTTGAGCCACGCCGACACTTCAGGGTCGCCGTTGAAAAAGGTGCTGAGATTGCTGGTGTAGAGATCCGTACCGCTTTCGATAAATGAAGCGGCGCACAGCAGAAGCAGCAGATCTTCGTTTGCCACGGCCCGCTGCCGGTCAATCCGGCTGAGGTCGATGTCCTCAATCCGCCAGGGCATCACATGGTTACGCTCAGTGTGCATTGTTTTCTTGCTCCGAAAGCTGCATCGACTGCTGCGAGCAAGCCTGAATCCATCCGCGAGAAGTCGCGTTCTGTTCGGCTGCCTCCATGTCGATACAGCGCCTTGAATTAGAGTTAACCCCGTCTGTCTTGCATCTTAGCTGGTGTTCCGTAACTCTGCAGACAACTCAGCACAGACCATGCCCATGTGCTGCAGTTCCATAGGCAAGCTAGTCGAAATGTTCCGGAAAAAAACACGTGAATTGCTGCGCGAGGCAAGCCCGCAATGAGCAACCGGCCGTAACACGAAGGGCTTGAGGCTCAAGGGGTAAGCAACGGCAAGGCACAGCGGGACTATTCAGGTGAGCGGCCCATGCGCTGCAGCGCGGCATGGCGGGCGTGCGTCAGCGCGGGCGGGACAAGTATGGAGGGGATTCTTATGATGCTTGCCTGATGGCTGCATCTCGCCTGCCAACCCTGGACGATGCGCAGGTCGTCAGGACAACGTCATTTCACTCGCGCTGCAGCGCAAGCCGTGCTTCGCTGCAGCGCGAGCGTTCAGCTCGTCAACGCCTAGAAGCCGGCGGCGAGACCATCACGGCGACTGTCGCTGGCTGCGACATAACCGCGCTCCGGTTCGTTGCGATCGAGCTTCCAGATGTACTGGCCAGAGCCGAAGTCCATATACGGATCGTCCACCGACTTGATCGTATGGCCGAGTCCTTCGAGTGCCCGCGCGGTGTTCGAATCGAGCGTCGCTTCAATGTCGATCGTGAAGTCGCGGTTCACCTTCCAGCGCGGTGCGTCACACGCGGCCTGCGGTTGCTGGCCGTAATCGAGCATCCGCACGATGGACTGCAGATGACCCTGCGGCTGCATGTCGCCACCCATCACGCCAAAGCTCATCACCGCTTCCTGTTTGCCGTCGACCTGCTGCGTGAGGAACGCCGGGATGATCGTATGAAACGGCCGCTTGCCGCCTTCGACGACATTCGGCGACTTCGGGTCCATCGAAAAACCACAGCCGCGGTTCTGCATCGCAATGCCCGCATCCGGCACGACGATACCGGAGCCGAAGCCCATGTAGTTCGACTGGATGAAGCTGACCATCATGCCGCGTTCGTCGGCCACCGACATATAGATCGTGCCGCCCGCCTTCGGCATGCCGAAGTCGAACTGCGTCGCGCGCTTCGGATCGATCAGCCTGGCCCGCGAGCTCAGGTATGCGTCGTCGAGCATCTGTTCAGGGGTGACGTCCATCGAACGCGGGTCTGCCACGTAGCGGTAGACGTCGGCGAAGGCGAGCTTCATTGCTTCGATCTGCAGATGTTGCGACTCGACGTTGTCGAGCGCGAGCGAACCCACGTCGAATTTTTCGAGGATGCCGAGCGCGATCAGCGCGGCAATGCCCTGGCCGTTCGGCGGAATCTCATGCACGGTGTAGCCGCGATAATCCTTGCCGATCGGCTCGACCCAATCGGCGCGATAGTTGCGCAAGTCATCGGTCGTCATCGCGCCGCCGGTCTCGCGTGCGTAGGCGGCGATCCGTTCTGCGATTTCACCTTCGTAGTAGGCGCGCGGGCCCAGTTCGGCGAGCTTGCGCAAGGTCTTCGCATGACCCGGGAAGCGCATCAGCTCGCTGACTTCCGGCGCGCGGCCGCGCGGCATGAAGGTCTGGGCGAAGCCTTCGAAGTCTTTCAGTTCGGGCACCGCGGCCGACCACTTGTGCGCAACGATGCTGGCTACCGCATGACCGCGCTCGGCAATTTCGATGGCCGGTTCCATCAGGTCGGCAAACGGCAACGAACCGAACTTCTGATGCAGCGCCTCCCAGCCCGCAATCACACCGGGCACCGTCACCGTGTCCCAGCCGCGCCTCGGCTGCTTTGCGAGACCGTGCTCTTCACCATACTTACGCTTGAAGTAGTCGACACTCCAGGCCGCCGGCGCCACGCCCGACGCGTTCAGACCATGCAGCTTCGCACCGTCCCACACCAGCGCAAAGGCGTCGCCGCCCAGCCCGCACGAGACCGGCTCGACCACGGTGATGGCCGCCGCTGCCGCGATGGCCGCATCGACGGCATTGCCGCCTTTCCACAACATGCGCAGGCCGGCTTGCGCCGCGAGCGGATGCGAAGTCGAAACAATGTTGCGCGCGAACACGGGCAAGCGGGGCGTCGGATAGGGGTTCTGCCAATTGAAGCGGGTCATGTCGGAACACTCTCAGGAAGCGCGGCCCGGCGAGCTGGACGCACCGGAACCATCAGGAAACCATCACAGCAAAGACTCCGGATTGCAGCGCGATCCGGCTGAAAACGCAAATTCATTTGTGACATGAATCAATGCAGCAAGGGGCTGAATGGCTCGTCGCAGACCCAGCCCACCACCTGCGAGCTACCGGACAACCCCGCCGATGGTCTTACAATACGCCCAATGCACAATCACTCGCTCTAGCCACCGCTCGCTTCTGGCGCTGGGCGCCTCGACCGGCGCTAACGCAAATACACGACCCGAGACACATGACCCGAGACCCACGCCTGACCCTCAACGCACGTCAACAGGAATTGCTCGAGTGGGTGCAACGCGACGGCTTCGTCACCGTGGACGACCTCGCCGCACATTTCGACGTCACGCCGCAAACCATCCGCCGCGACGTCAACTGGCTGGCCGACATGAATCTGCTGCGCCGCTATCACGGCGGCGCGAGCTTGCCGACCAGTTCCGAGAACGTCTCGTACACCGCGCGGCAGCGCATGTTCCACGACGAGAAGCGGCGTATCGCGGCGCTGGTGGCCACGCATATCCCCGATCAGGCCTCCCTTTTCATCAACCTCGGCACCACCACGGAAGAAGTCGCGCGCGCATTGAACCGGCATCGCGGGCTGCGCGTGATCACCAACAACCTGAACGTCGCCAGCATGATGAGCGGCTATCCGGATTGCGAGGTGCTGGTGACGGGCGGCATTGTGCGGCCGTGGGACAAGGGGATCGTCGGCGAACTGGCGATCGACTTCATTCGCCAGTTCAAGGTCGATTTCGCGATCATCGGCACCTCGAGTATCGAAACCGACGGCACGCTGCGCGATTTCGACACGCGCGAAGTGCGGGTCGCCGAGGCGATCATCGAACATGCGCGCACGGTGTTTCTGGCGGCGGACCATTCCAAATTCGGCCGTCCGGCGCTGGTTCGTCAGGGTCATCTGAACCAGATCCACGCCCTTTTCACCGACGCCGCCCCGCCCGCCGACATGACCGACACGCTGGCTACCGCCGGCACCCAGGTGTACGTCGCGGGATAGCCGGGCGGCCTGACCGGACACATGGTCACCGCCAACCGCTGGCGGATTCAGCCGACTCCGGATTGTTAAATCCAGCCTGCGCCCGATGCTGCGGCGCACGCAAAACCTCACGTGAAATCAAGAATTTGACGGCTGATCCGGACCGCCTCTCGCGGGTCCGATTGTCAAATGGAAAATTTTCGGGGGACGATTTGGCGTTCAGTGTGCGGTTGACTACACTCCAGTTCCCCGACGCCATTTTCGCTGCGCGCCGGGCGTGACAGTTGTGCCTCCCGCCTGATCCTGTAGCGGATCACACTGCGCCCGGCGTCCGCTGGCCAGTTGCCTGAATGGCAGTCCGCGCTACGCTTGACATGGAGAGAACGATGCTGAGTCCGCATGAATTCGCCACGTTGTTGCTTGTTAAGGACGCTCCCAATCAGGTCGAGATGGAACGCGACGAACTGGACGCGCTGCTGGAACGACAGCTCGTCCAGCTCGAAAAGCTCGCCTCGGGTCTGAAGCAATGGCGTCTCACGGAGATCGGCGACTCAGCAATTCGGGCTATCAAGCGGTTCTCGTAGCACGCGGCGTTGCACGGCGCGTGATTTCACAGCAATCAAGGCTGCAGGCCGCGCCGGCAAGGCGCGGCGCGCTCGCGCGCAGGTTCGCCCGTTAGCCGGGTGCTTCCGGCCGTGCCCGCTCAACCGGCGCGCAAGGTCGGATCCACGGCCGCGCGCCAACTGATCGCCTTGACCCGCTGGTCGAGAAAGAACGCCGCCCACTGGCTGCGTGCCTGCGGGTCGGTGCTCGTGCCGAACTTCGTGTAGTTCTGCGCAATCGCCCCCTGGAACGCGCAGTAGTCGTCCTTCGACAGCTTGCCGCGGCGGTTCGCGACGTACGCATCGAAAAACGTCGTGTACACCGATTCCGCGTCGTTGCCGTAATCCACCGGCGTCGCGCTGCAGATCTGCTGCAGGGCCGCGAACGACGGCGCGCCGGTACTGCCGTTCAGGCTCGGCGTCCCCACACATCCCGCCAGTAGCGCTGCCGCGCCCATCGCCCAAAATCCACGCATGTCTGATCTCCTGATGGCTGTTGCCGTGAGTATCGTCGGTGGCTGCGGATTTCGCCACCCGGGTGCCTCGGGAACGCCAGTCATATGACCCCAGTAAGCCTCCATTTCACCGTTAGGGTCACCTGACTCGAACTTTACTTTTTCGAATTTGTTCATTAGAGTTCGCAAACGAACACTATCGGTGCGATAGATTTTATTTACGGAATGCGGAGACACAGCAGGTGACGCAAGGCTCCAGATACGATTTGCTGGTGGTGGGCGGCGGGATCAACGGCGCCGGCATCGCGCGGGACGCCGCGGGGCGCGGCCTGTCCGTGTTGCTTTGCGAACAGGACGACCTGGCCGCGCATACGTCGTCGGCCAGCACCAAGCTCATTCACGGCGGCCTGCGCTACCTCGAGTACCGTGAATTCGGGCTGGTGCGCAAGGCGCTGCAAGAACGCGAAACGTTGCTGCGCGCCGCGCCGCACATCATGTGGCCGCTGCGCTTCGTGATGCCGCACATGCCGAACCTGCGGCCCGCGTGGATGATCCGCGCGGGTTTGTTCCTTTACGATCACCTGGCGCGCCGGGAATTGCTGCCCGGCTCCCGTGGCATCGATATGCGGCGTCATCCGGCTGGCCAGCCGCTGATCGAATCCATCAAGCGCGGCTTCGTCTATTCGGACGGCTGGGTCAACGACGCACGCCTCGTCGTGCTCAACGCGCTCGACGCCGAGGAACGCGGCGCCACCATCCTCACCCGCACGAAGCTGATCAGCGCGGTGCGCGCCGGCGGCGAATGGCGCGCGCAATTGCGGCGCGCGGACGGCACGCAACTCGACGTGCGCGCCGGCGCGATTGCCAACGCCGCGGGTCCGTGGGTGGGCGAGCTGCTGCACGGCGCGCTGGGACGCGAAGCGAACCACAGCGTGCGTCTCGTCAAAGGCAGCCATATCGTTACGCGGCGCCTGTTCGAACACGATCACGCGTACATCTTCCAGAATCCGGACAAACGCATCATCTTCGCGATTCCATACGAACACGAGTACACGCTGATCGGCACCACGGACATCGAATATCACGGCGACCCTGCGCAAGTGGCGATCAACGGTGACGAAACGCAGTATCTGTGCGACTCGATCAACCGCTATTTCAAGCAGCACATTTCCCCGCAAGACGTGCGCTGGACCTACTCGGGCGTGCGTCCGTTGCTCGAGGAAGAAGGCGCGGACAATCCGTCGGCGGTCACGCGCGACTACAAGCTCGAACTCGATGCACCCCCCGGCGAGGCACCGCTCCTGTCGGTGTTCGGCGGCAAGATCACCACCTTTCGCAAGCTCGCGGAAGAAGCGGTCGACGAACTCGGGCGCGCGTTGCGGCGCCCCGCGGCGACCTGGACGGCAGGAGCACCGCTGCCGGGCGGCGACATCGCGCAAGCCAATTTCGAACGCTTCGTCACGCAGTTCCAGCAGCAGTACGCATGGCTGCCCGCCGCTCTCGCGCGCCGCTACGGCCGTGCCTACGGAACCCGCGCGCAGCAGATGATCGGCGAAGCGCGCTCGCTCGATGAACTCGGCCGCGTGTTTGCACCAGGTCTCTACGAGGCGGAACTGCGCTACCTGCGCGACGTCGAATGGGCGCGCTGCGCGCAAGACGTGTTGTGGCGTCGTTCGAAACTCGGGCTGCATGTCGAGCCGGGCACGCTGGAAAGTGTCACGCAGGCGCTCGACGACTGGTTCGCACGCTCGCCCGTCGAGCGCGCGTCCGCCAGGCGCGGCACGGTCAAACAGCACGCCTGATCGCGCTGCGCCCCACCTCGGGAAGCACGCGCGCGGCCGGCATCATGGGTTTGAGTTGTGAGCAGAAGGTGTGGGCACGAAGCAGAGGTCCACATGAACACCGCTTTCCGGCACGTACGTTCGTGAGCGGAATGCGCACCGTACGGCAGTTGCAGCAACCTAAAACAACAAGCCGTTCCCGTCGCCGGAATGCACGCCGGCGATTCATAAAACATGGAGATGAGACACATGCAGGATCAGTACATCCTTGCGCTTGACCAGGGCACGACGAGCTCACGCGCAATGCTTTTCGACCAGAAGGGCAACGTCGTTTCGACCGCCCAGAAGGAGTTCCAGCAAATCTATCCGCGTCCGGGCTGGGTCGAACACGACCCGCAGGAAATCTGGTCGACGCAGGCCGGCGTGGCCGCCGAAGCGGTCACGCGCGCCGGTTTGAACGGCTCGTCGATCGCCGCAATCGGCATCACGAACCAGCGCGAGACCACGATCGTCTGGGACCGCGAAACCGGTCATCCCATCTACAACGCGATCGTCTGGCAAGACCGCCGCACCGCCGACTTCTGCGATCAGTTGAAAGCGCAGGGACTGGAAGAGAAAGTCCGCGCGAAGACCGGCCTGCCAATCGACTCGTATTTTTCGGCGACGAAGATCCGCTGGATTCTCGACAACGTCGAAGGCGCACGCGAAAAAGCGAAGCAAGGGCGTCTCGCGTTCGGCACCGTCGACAGCTGGCTCGCGTGGAACTTCACCCAGCATGGCTTGCACATCACCGACGTCACCAACGCGTCGCGCACCATGCTCTTCAACATCCACACGCTGCAATGGGACGACGAGCTGCTCGACGCGCTCGGCATTCCGCGCAGCATGTTGCCGGAAGTGCGGCCGTCCTCGGAGGTGTACGGCCCGACCAAAACCACCGTATTCGCTTCGAAGATTCCGCTCGCCGGCATGGCAGGCGACCAGCACGCGGCGCTGTTCGGCCAGATGTGCACGCGCTCGGGCATGGTGAAGAACACTTACGGCACGGGTTGCTTCCTCGTGATGAACACCGGCGACAAGCCGATCGAATCGAAGAACAACCTCGTCACGACGATTGCCTGGCAGATCGGCGATCAGATCAACTACGCGCTGGAAGGCAGCATCTTCATCGCGGGCGCCGTGGTGCAATGGCTGCGCGATGGGCTCGGTATCATCAAGACGGCGGCGGAGATCGAAGCGCTGGCGCGCACCGTGCCGCACGGCGACGGCGTGTACCTCGTGCCGGCTTTCGCGGGTCTCGGCGCACCGCACTGGAATGCCCGCGCCCGCGGCACGTTGTTCGGCGTGACGCGCGGCACGACTTCGGCGCATATCGCACGCGCCGCGCTCGATTCGATCGCCTATCAGTCGCTCGATGTGCTGAAGGCCATGGAAGCGGACTCCGGCATTCGCATCGACGAACTGCGCGTCGACGGCGGCGCTTGCGCCAACAATCTGCTGATGCAGTTCCAGGCGGACATTCTCGGCGTGGATGCGGTTCGTCCGAAAATCAGCGAAACCACCGCGCTCGGCGCGGCGTATCTCGCCGGCCTCGCAGTGGGTTACTGGCAAGACGTGAACGAACTGCAGAGCCAATGGGCGCTCGACCGCCGCTTCACGCCGGATATGGAGCCCGACGAGGTCAAGGACAATCTCGCCGGCTGGCAGCGCGCGATCCGCGCCGCCAAAGCCTGGGCCGATACGCCCTGAGAGGCGCGCTGCGGTTGGGATCCATTGATCCATTGAAACGATGAAGCACGTAAGCCGCGTTCGCGCGGCTTCACGGACAAAAATAATCCGGAGAACAAAACATGTCACCTTACATAGCCGAATTCCTCGGCACAGCAATGCTGGTTCTACTCGGCGACGGTGCCGTCGCCAACGTGTTATTGGCGCGCACCAAAGGCAAGGGCGCCGACCTTATCGTCATCGTGATGGGCTGGGGGATGGCGGTCTTCATCGCCGTTTTCATGACGGCCTCGTTCAGCGGCGCGCATCTGAATCCGGTGGTGACGATCAGCCTCGCGCTCGCCGGCAAGTTCGCGTGGAGCAAGGTGGCCAGCTATGTGGCCGCGCAGATGCTCGGCGGCATGGCGGGCGCGGGCATCGTGTGGATGGCGTATCGCCAGCACTTCGCGAAAGAAACCGACGCCGACGTGAAGCTCGGCGTGTTCTGCACCGCGCCGGCCATTCGCAGCGCACCGCACAACTTCCTGACCGAAATGATCTGCACCTTCGTGCTGATTCTGGGCGTGCTGTATCTGGCATCGCCGCAAGTCGGCCTCGGCGCACTGGATGCGCTGCCGGTCGGCCTGCTGGTGCTCGGCATCGGCATTTCGCTGGGCGGTCCCACGGGCTACGCCATGAGCCCCGCGCGCGACCTGTCGCCGCGTCTGATGCACGCCCTGCTGCCGATTCCCGGCAAGCGCGACAGCGACTGGCGCTACGCGTGGGTGCCGGTGCTGGGCCCGCTCGCCGGCGGCGCAGTGGCTGCGTGGACCTACATGCGTCTGCACTGAACCGCCCTTGCCGCGCAGGCGCCTGGCGGTGCACGCGGCAACAAAGCACGTATGATGTGGCTTTCATCCTTGCGCGCGGGCTGTCCGGCCCGCGCGCTTTTCGTCTTCTGTTTGCCGCATGATCGACCATCTCATCTGTGACTGCGACGGGGTTCTCGTCGACAGCGAAGTGCTTGCCGACCACGTTCTCCTCGAAACGCTATCCGCTACGTTCCCCGAGCTCGACTTCGAAAGCGCCGTGAAGACGGCCTTCGGCCAGCAGACCTCGCGCTTTCTCGAAGGCATCGAGGCGTCGTTCGATATCACACTCCCCGCGAATTTTCTCGAGACCGTCGAGCACAACGTCGAAGCCGCGCTCGCGTCGAAGCTCACGCCGATTGGCGGCGTGCGCGAGGCGCTGCAGCGGGTGTCGCTGCCGGTCGCGGTGGTATCGAATAGCGGCATGAAGCGTGTGCGGGCGTCGGTGCGCCGGGCGGGGCTGACGGAGATCTTCGGAGAACGCGTCTTTAGCGCCGAACAGGTGGCGAGGCCGAAGCCCTACCCCGACGTGTATCTGTTCGCCGCGCAGCAACTGGGCGTGGAGCCCGCGAAATGCCTGGTGGTGGAAGACAGCGTGGCCGGCCTGAATGCGGCGCGGGCGGCCGGCATGAAGACGATCGCCTTCGTTGGCGCGAGCCACATTCCGGACGGCTACGCGGACGCGCTACGCAAGATGGGCATCACGCGCATCATGGAACATATGGATGAACTGCCCGCGCGCGTCGAAGCTGGCGTGCGCGGGGAATTCGGCGACGTGCAGTCGTAAGTGGCGACGCCGTGATTCTGTGATCGCGCAGGGCGCGCGAACCTCACGCAGGCATTCGGCGCGCCCTGCTCTTCATCAGACTTCGTCAGTGCAGCACTCGCGTGCCGCGGCCAGCGCCTGACGAAATTCCGCCAGTTCCGCGATCGTCAGGATGGGCAGGTTGTGTTGCGCTGCGAAGCGCTCCACGTCCGCGCCGCGCGTCATCGTACCGTCCGGGTTCATCAGTTCGCACAGCACGCCTGCGGGCTTGAGGCCGGCGAGAATCGCCAGATCCACGGTACCTTCGGTGTGGCCGCGGCGCGCCAGCACGCCGCCGGGCATGGCCCGCAACGGGAACACGTGGCCGGGGCGGACGATATCCGCCGGCTTGGCCGTATCCGCAATCGCGGCGCGGATCGTCGTCACGCGGTCGGCGGCGGAGACGCCTGTCGACACGCCGTGACGCGCTTCGATCGAAACCGTGAACGCCGTGCCGTTGCGGCTTTCGTTGTTGACGGACATGGGCGGCAGTTCGAGCGCGCGGATCTTGTCGTCGGGCAAGCACAGGCAGACGATGCCGCTGCATTCGCGGATCAGCAGCGCCATCGTCTCGTTGGTGAGACGTTCGGCGGAGACGATCAGATCGGCTTCGTTCTCGCGGTCGTGATCATCCTGCAGGACGACGGCGCGGCCCTCGCGCATGGCTTGCAAGGCAGCGGCGATGCGTGGCGGAACCGCTTCGGTGGCGAGCTGGGGGAGATCGGCGAACGCATTGTCCGCGATCGTCGTGGGAGCAGCAAAGGTAGCAAAGGACATGTGAAACGCTCATCGCAAAAGTTGGGCGAAAAACGTTTCAGGGCATTGCAAACAGGCAGCACTCGCCCCGCCGGACGTTCCATGGGAACGCCCACGCGCTGCTCGGAACGCCGGGCAGCGCAACGGGGACGCACATGACTATCTGCACATCTTCTTCCATCCGGACTATGACCGTCGGCTCTGGCATCCCACCAGATCTGCTGACCCCGTGTCGACCAGAGTTCGCGCTTTAGCGCGTTACTCTGGTCCCATGCAACTGGTTGCGGTCGACCAGAGTTCGCGCTTTAGCGCGTTACTCTGGTCCCATGCAACCGGTTGCGGTCGACCAGAGTTCGCGCTTTAGCGCGTTACTCTGGTCCCATGCAACTGGTTGCGCAGTTGACTACACGGGCGCTCGCGGGCTCGCCAGCAGCGTTGTTGCGCTGCCGGCATACCGCCGGTGGGGAATTCCGCCCCGCCCTGAAGACGCACTGATTGCCGGAATTTCCGGCGGGTGAAGCATACAACAGCCGCGCTCAGTCTGCAGCGCAGACGCCACGGATCAGAAACCAGCCTCTACGCGAGGCCCACTCTTCACGACTCTTCAAACCGGCGCCGTGTGTCGCCCGGCGTCCTGCGGCACCTCCCAACGCGGCGGCGTCTCCGCATTCAGCGTGACGCGAAACGCGCGCGCTTCGGTGTCGCCGGGGTTGCGCAGGGTGTGCGGCTGATCGGCGTCGAAAACGATCGCGTCGCCCGTGGCGAGCAACTGGCGTTGATCGTGGACGCTGACTTCCAGCGTGCCCTCGCTCACCACCAGATTGATCGTCGTGCCCGGCGCACGCCGCACCCCCGGCTCGGTATGCAGCGGTGCGATGCGCAACTCGTGAAACTCGGCGCTCGCCGGTTCGGTGTCAGGGTACAGCGGACGCGCCGAATAACGGCCGTTCGAACTGACGATGCGCTTCGCCCTGTCAGCCGGCAAATGCTCGAGACCGTTGGTGGCATGGCGCCGCAAAAACGCTGCAACCGACACCTTCAGCGCCGCCGCGACCTTGCACAGCACCTTGATGGACGGCACGCTGCGCGCCGACTCGATCTGCGCCAGCATGGCGCGCGACACGCCCGATGCCCGGGCCAGTGCATCAAGCGACAGTTGCCGCTCGGCGCGCAGGCGCGCGAGATTCACGCCGACCAGATGTTCCAACGCATCGAAGGGTTCCGCGGCGCGCGCTCCTTCGTGAGAATCAGCCGCGGGATCGCGAACCAGCGCAAGGGGGGAATGCATAGTGGCCTCCAGTAGCGCCGCCGGACGGCGGGCAAAGGTTAGTGAAGGCAAGATAGCACCGCGATTCCCTACGCCCAACGAAGTTATCTTCACACTGTTATCAGCATTGCGGAGGACGATTCCAGCAAAGCTTGTGCGCATTTTTCATATGGCCACGCTGCCGCTCGCGCGTTTGCTCACCGGCGCATCCATGCGCGCCGCGATCCACGTGAGCAGCAACGCGGCAATCGACACGCCCGCGGCGACCCAGGGCAGCGCGTCCAGCCCATACCCGTGGCTGATCGCGAGGCCGCCCAGCCACGCCCCGCCGGCATTGCCCAGATTGAACGCGCCGATATTGAGCGTCGACGCCAGATTGGGCGCGGCCGCCGCCTTCTCGACCACGCGCATCTGCAACGGCGGCACCGTCGCGAACGCGAAAATACCCCACACGAAGATCGTCACCGCGGCCGCGACTTGCGAATGGCTGGTGCGCGTGAAGAGCGCCATCACCACGGCGAGTGCCAGCAGAATCCCCATCAGCGACGGCATCAGGGCCCGGTCGGCCAGCTTGCCGCCAACCGTGTTGCCAACCGTCAGGCCCGCGCCGAACAGCACCAGAATCAGCGTCACGCCGCGCGGCGTGAAACCGCTGACCTGCTCGAGGATCGGCGCAATGTAGGTGAACACCACGAACACGCCGCCAAAACCGACGATGGTCATCGCCAGCGCCATCCACACCTGCACGTCTTTCAGCACGCGCACTTCGTGCCCGAGGCCCGCCGGGCCGGTGTCGTGCCGGTTCGGCACCAGTGCGGTCACGCCCGCGAGCGAGAGCACGCCCAGCCCGCTGACCACCCAGAAGGCCGCACGCCAGCCGAGCTCCTGACCGATGAAGGTGCCGAACGGCACGCCCAGCACGTTGGCCAGCGTCAAACCGGTGAACATCAGCGCAATCGCACTGGCGCGCTTTTCCTGCGGCACGAGCGAGGCCGCGACCACGGCGCCGATGCCGAAGAACGAACCATGCGCGAACGACGTGACCACGCGCGCGATCATCAGCAGCGAGTAGTCCGACGCCACCGCGCACAGCACATTGCCCACAATGAACACGCCCATCAGCCACTGCAGCGCGAGCTTGCGCGGCATCTTGCTGGTGATGACGGCCAGCAGCGGCGCGCCGACGGCCACGCCCAGCGCGTAGCCGCTCACCAGCAGACCGGCCGACGGAATCGACACCGCCAGGTCGTTCGCGACCTGCGGCAGCAAGCCCATGATGACGAACTCGGTGGTGCCGATGGCAAACGCGCTAATAGCTAGCGCGAGGAGTGGAACAGGCATCGCAATTCTCCAGATATCAAGGGTGGGCGTGCTGCAGGGCCGTCACGAATTCGACGACGACGCCCGGCGCAAGCGCGACAAACAGTTGCAATTCACCGGCGAGCGGTACTTCGGCGGTCTGATACCCGATCTGGGCCTGCTGGAGCCGACCCAGCAGAGCCCGCCATTCATCCGCCGTTTCGATCCGGAAGGCGATGTGATCGATGCGCGGCGCCGCCCGGCCCGCGCCGGCCGGCACGGTGGCGTCGACCAGATGGATCACCGGCCGCCCGGACGCATACAACCAGTAGCCGCGGATGCCGAACGGCGGCCGCGCGCCTTCCGCGAGACCCACCACCTCCACGAAGAAGTGGCGCGCGGCGTCGAGATCGGCGGTGACAATCGTTGCGTGATCGAGGTGCATGACCCATCCTCACAGACGAAGAAAGAATCTAGGCGAACCGTCTCTCGAACCGGCTCGCAGGTTTCGAGGTACGTATTTTCCCTGACGCAAATAACTTTGATAATTGGCCTACCATTTGAATCATTTTCAAATTATTTCGAAATATAGATGGATAATCTCGGTGACATCCGCCTGTTCGTCGAAGCTGCCCAGCAAGGCAGTCTGTCGGCGGCGGGACGCAAGCTGGGCCTCACGCCGGCGGCTGCCAGCGCCCGCCTGAGCAAGCTCGAAACCGGGCTGAAGGCGCGGCTTTTCGAGCGCACCACGCGTCAGTTGCGGCTCACGGACGAAGGGCGCCTGTACCTGAACTGCTGCCGCCAGGCGCTGCAGGCGCTCGACGACGCCGAGGCCATCCTGCAAGCGGGGCAGAACGTGGTGCGCGGCAAGGTGCGCGTATCGGCCACGTCGGACTTCGGGCGCAATCTGCTGATGCACTGGCTCGACGAATTCAACCTGCTTTACCCCGAGGTCACGTTCGCGCTGACCTTGTCGGACTCGCTGTCGAACCTCGTGCAGGAAGACATCGACCTCGCCATCCGCTTCGGCGTGCCGCGCGACAGTTCGTTGATCGCGCGGCCGCTGGCGCCGAACCGGCGGGTGCTGTGCGCATCGCCGGAGTACATCGCGCGGCGCGGGGAGCCGACAGATCCGCTGGATCTGGCGCGCTTCGAATGCATCGTGCTCGGCACCGCATCCGGCCCCGTCAACGAATGGCGCTTCACGCGCGGCGACGAGGTCCAGCACTACACGGTGCCGCTCGACACGGCCCGCGAAACCAACGACGGCGCGGTCGCCCGCGAGTGGGCGCTGCGCGGCTACGGGATCGTGGTGAAGTCGATGTGGGACGTCGAGGCAGACCTGCGCTCGGACGGTCTGAAAGTGCTGCTGCCCGACTGGCGCTATCCGGACGCGCCGCTGCACGCGCTCTACCACCGCAACCGTTTCATGGCACCGCGCGTGCGCGTGCTGCTGGATTTCCTCGCCGGGCGCTTCGCCCAGGTGTCCGACGAGCTGGAAGGCTTGCTCGGCCTGCCGCAGCCCGGCGCCGGAAAAAAATCCGCCAGCGGTGAAGGGCTATAATATCGAGCTACGCTGTCAACGTGTCCCCTGGGCTGTCAAGGGTTGCCGCACTCCCGCGCCGCGCCTTGCCCCGCGCACGTTTTCGCCTCTCTTCACCTTTAATTGACGCCCCCAGGTTAATCACTGCGACCGGCGAAATTCGATGACCAAGAAAGTTTATGTAAAGACCTTTGGCTGCCAGATGAACGAGTACGACTCCGACAAGATGGTCGACGTGCTCGGTGCGGCTGAAGGGCTCGTCAAGACCGACACTCCGGAAGACGCGGACGTCATTCTCTTCAATACCTGCTCGGTGCGCGAAAAAGCGCAGGAAAAAGTCTTCTCCGACCTCGGCCGCGTGCGCGAGCTGAAAGAAGCGAATCCGAATCTGATCATTGGCGTGGGCGGTTGCGTGGCGAGCCAGGAAGGCGCGTCGATCGTCGCCCGTGCGCCGTACGTCGACCTCGTGTTTGGTCCGCAAACGCTGCACCGCCTGCCGCAGATGATCGACCAGCGCCGCGCAAGCGGTCGCGCGCAGGTCGACATCTCGTTTCCGGAAATCGAAAAGTTCGACCATCTGCCACCGGCGCGCGTCGACGGCCCGAGCGCGTTCGTCTCCATCATGGAAGGCTGCAGCAAGTACTGCAGCTACTGCGTCGTGCCGTACACGCGTGGGGAAGAAGTGTCGCGTCCGCTGGATGACGTGCTGACCGAAATTGCCGGCCTCGCCGACCAGGGCGTGCGCGAAGTCACCCTGCTCGGCCAGAACGTGAATGCGTATCGGGGCGCCCTGACGCACGGCTCGGCGGAAATCGCCGACTTTGCGACGCTGATCGAATACGTCGCGGATCTGCCCGGCATCGAACGCATCCGGTATACCACGTCGCATCCGAAGGAATTCACCCAGCGTCTGATCGACACGTACGCCAAGGTGCCGAAACTCGTCAGCCACTTGCATCTGCCGGTACAGCACGGCTCCGACCGCATCCTGATGGCAATGAAACGCGGCTATACGGTGCTCGAATACAAGTCGGTGATCCGTAAGCTGCGCGCGATCCGTCCGGACCTGTCACTGTCGACCGACATGATTGTCGGCTTCCCCGGCGAGACCGACGAAGACTTCGACAAGATGATGACGCTGATCCACGAGATGAGCTACGACACCAGCTTTTCCTTCATCTACAGCCCGCGTCCCGGCACGCCGGCAGCGAACCTGCACGACGACACGCCCCGTGAAGTGAAGCTCAGGCGCCTGCAGCATCTGCAGGCCACCATCGAAGAAAACGTCGGGCGCATCAGCCAGGCGATGGTCGGCAAGGTCGAGCGCATTCTGGTCGAGCGGCCGGCGCGCAAAGACCCGAACGAACTGGCCGGGCGCACCGAAAACAACCGCGTGGTCAATTTTCCGGCGCCGCTGGCGTCGCACGCGCGACTGATCGGACAAATGGTGGACGTGAAAATCGTCCAGGCGTACCCACATTCGTTACGTGGCGAACTCGTGCTGCTGCACGACGACGTTTCGGCCACGACCCATTAAGCGCACGACTACCGACAGGATCGATCCACCGCCTTGAAGACCACTCAGCAGCATCTGGAATTCACCGCACCGCGCGAAGACAACGCGCGGCTCGCCAACCTCTGCGGCCCGCTCGACGAAAACCTGCGGCAGATCGAGCAGGCGCTCGACGTCACGCTGCAACGCCGCGGCCACCGCATCTCGATCCGCGGGCGCGGCGCGAAACTGGCGCTGACTGCGCTCGAGAACTTCTACAACAGCGCGCGTGATCCGCTGTCCGTCGACGACATCCAGCTCGCGCTGGTCGAAGCGCGTCATCCGGCGCGCAGCCGCGCCAACGGCGCCGACAATCCGGACGCGCGTTTTCGCCATGATCCGGATCATCCGTTCGACGAGCCGGCCGACAGCGGCGACGAAGACCTCGAAGAACTCGGTCCGAAGCTATACACGCGGCGCGCCGATCTGCGCGGCCGCACACCGGCGCAGCGTGACTATCTGAAGCAGATCGTTTCGCACGACGTGACGTTCGGCATCGGGCCGGCGGGTACCGGCAAGACGTATCTGGCGGTCGCGTGCGCGGTGGATGCGCTGGAGCGCGATCAGGTCAAACGTATCGTGCTCACGCGGCCGGCGGTGGAAGCGGGCGAGCGACTCGGCTTCCTGCCCGGTGACCTCGCGCAGAAGGTCGATCCGTATCTGCGTCCGCTGTACGACGCGCTGTACGACCTGCTCGGTTTCGACAAGACGGCGAAGATGTTCGAACGCCAGATGATCGAAATCGCGCCGCTCGCGTACATGCGCGGCCGCACGCTGAATCATGCGTTCATCATCCTCGACGAAGCGCAAAACACCACGCCTGAGCAGATGAAGATGTTCCTCACGCGGATCGGCTTCGGCTCGAAGGCGGTGGTGACGGGCGACACGACTCAGGTCGACTTGCCGCGCGGTCACAAGAGCGGGCTGATCGAAGCGCAGCAGGTGCTCTCTGATGTGCGCGGCATTGCGCTGACCCGATTCACCAGCGCGGACGTGGTGCGACATCCGCTGGTGGCGCGCATCGTCGAGGCTTACGATGCGCATTCGCAGAGAAACGTCAACCCGGCCGATGCGCGTTGATGCGGCCTGCTGCCGCATGAGCCCGATCACACTGTCACGACACCAAGTAGCCGCATGAGCCGCGCCCCGAAACTGAAGCTGAACCTGCAATTTCCCGCCGCCAAAGCCTGGCCCGCGCACAAGGCGATTTTGCCGCGTGCCACGGTCGCCAGCTGGGTCAAGGCGGCGCTCTTCGCGGACGCGGAACTGACGGTGCGTTTCGTCGACGCCGAAGAAGGCCGCACGCTGAACCGCACCTATCGCGGCAAGGATTACTCCACCAACGTGCTGACCTTCGCTTACGCCGAATCGGAAGACGATCCGGTGACGGGCGATCTGATCCTGTGCTGTCCGGTGGTCGAAAAAGAAGCCCTCGAACAAGGCAAGCCGCTCGCCGCGCACTACGCGCATCTTCTGGTGCACGGCACGTTGCACGCGCAAGGCTACGACCACGAGGTCGAGCAAGAAGCCCAGGAAATGGAAGCCATCGAGACCGGCATCATGGCCGCGCTCGGCTTCCCTGACCCTTATCGATCACCCACCTGATTGACCGTGAGCGCCGGCAACTCCGAACCCGACAACCGCCCGCCCTGCCCGGGCTACCCGCCGACGCTCGGCGAGTCGCGGCTGCTGACGGAGGAGGAGCTGGGCGCGTCGCTGAAATGCACACTGCGCGACTGGGACCGCCACAGCGACTTGTGGCTGTTCGGCTATGGTTCGCTGATCTGGAATCCGGGGCTGCCGACAGTCGAAGCGACGCGCTCCAGGGTGCATGGTTATCACCGCGGGCTGTATCTATGGTCGAGGGTGAATCGCGGCACGCCGGAGCAGCCGGGGCTGGTGCTGGCGCTGGACCGGGGCGGTTCCTGCACCGGCATTGCCTTCAGGCTCGCCGCCGACGGCGCAATGCCGCATCTCGAAGCCCTGTGGCGCCGCGAAATGGCGATGGGGTCGTACCGTCCCGCATGGCTGCCGTGCAATCTCTCGGACGGCCGGCGCGTCGCTGCGCTCGCCTTCGTGATGCGGCGCGATGTGGCGAGCTACACCGGCAAGCTGACCGATCAGGTCGTGCAAACCGTGTTCGGTTGCGCGAGCGGCCGGTATGGCACGACGCTCGACTACGTGAGCCGCACCGTCGCCGCACTACGCGAAAGCGGCATGCCGGACCGCGCGCTGGAAGCGTTGCTGGTGCGCTGCCGCGAGGCGGGCAGCGACGGCGGCTGAGCGGCGCGCAGCCGAATTTTGCGCCGACAGTACGTCGCGCGCCTTTATCCGTTACGATTGACCCAAGCCCCGCTCATGCGGCGCGACCGCTTTACCGTCCCGCGAGGCCGGCGGGACACGGTCCTGCCATGTGCGTGGTGTATCCTTAATGCTCTGCAACAGCGCGCCCAGTCTTGCCGGGCGCACCACCATGAACGACACGTATCCCAGTCGACACCGAACTAGCGACAAACCACAGGAAAAACGCTCCCTGCTTGAGCGTCTGACCGACTTCATCTCGCCCGAGCCCGAATCACGCGGCGAACTCCTGGAAATCCTGCAGGACGCGCATGAGCGCAACCTGATCGACGCGGATTCGCTGTCGATGATCGAAGGCGTCTTCCAGGTCTCCGAACTCTGCGCGCGCGACATCATGATCCCGCGTGCCCAGATGGACGCGATCAACATCGCGGAAACTCCTGCGGAATTCATTCCCTTTGTGCTGGAAAAGGCGCATTCGCGCTATCCGGTTTATGAAGGCAATCGCGACAACATCATTGGCGTGCTGCTCGCGAAGGACCTGCTGCGTTACTACGCAGAAGAGGAATTCGACGTACGCGGCATGCTGCGCCCCGCCGTGTTCATTCCGGAGTCGAAGCGCCTGAACGTGCTGCTGCACGACTTCCGGGTGAATCACAATCACATTGCGATCGTCGTGGATGAATACGGCGGCGTGGCAGGGCTGATCACGATCGAAGACGTGCTGGAACAGATCGTCGGCGACATCGAAGACGAATACGATTTCGACGAGGAAAGCGGCAACATCATCGCATCGCCGGACGGCCGTTATCGCGTGCGGGCGCTGACCGAAATCGAACAGTTCAACGAAGCGTTCGGCACGCACTACCCGGATGAGGAAGTCGACACCATCGGCGGGCTCGTCACGCATCACTTCGGACGTGTGCCGCATCGCGGCGAGAAGGTGCGGATCGACGACCTGATCTTCGAGATTTTGCGTGGCGACGCGCGCCAGATCCACATGCTGCTGGTACGCCGCGACCCGCTCGCGGGCCAGCGCGAGCGCGACGCGCAGCACGTGCAGACCTGATCTCTCTTTTCCCTTCACAGCCGACCACGCAATAATGGCCGACCCGATCACTTCCCGTCTGCGCCGCGGCGTGACGTCCGCCGTCGCGCAAACGCCGGGCCGAACGTTGCCGCGATGGCACTACCTCGTCGCACTGCTCGCCGGTGCGGCGAATACCCTCTCGTTTGCGCCGACGCCGCACGGCGGCTGGCTCGAGCTGGCGATCTTCGCATTTTTCTTTGCGTGGCTCACACGCACCACCGGCTGGAAAAGCGCCGCACTGACGGGCGGCGCGTTCGGCTTCGGCAACTTCGTCACGGGTGTGTGGTGGCTGTACGTCAGCATGCACTACTACGGCGATATGGCGGCGCCGCTGGCGGGCGCGGCACTGGTGCTGTTTTCGCTGTATCTCGCGCTGTATCCGGCCCTGGCTGCCGGCGTATGGTCGTTCTGTGCGGGCCATGCGCAAAGTGCGCGCAACGGCGCGCTCGACGACCCGCCGTTTGCCCCGACGTGGCATGGCGCGTTTGCGTTCGCGAGTGCGTGGGCGGTGAGTGAATGGCTGCGCGGCTATGTGTTCACAGGGTTTCCGTGGCTCAGCAGCGGATACGCGCAGGTTGACGGGCCGCTGGCCGGCTTTGCGCCGGTGGCGGGTGTGTACGGCGTGGGCTGGATGTTAGCGCTGGTGGCCGCGCTCATCGTGCAGGCGCTGGTTCGCGCGCGCGAACGCGCGGCCACCGGTAACGGCGGCAAAGGCGACTCGCGTGTCTCGCGCGTGGTCGCGCCGGCGCTGGTCGCGGTTGCGCTGACGGTTGTGGGCATGCTGCTGCCGTTCGTCTCCTGGACCGAGCCGGCCAATGCAGAGCTCACCGTGCGTCTGCTGCAAGGCAACGTGAAGCAGGACACGAAATTCGAAAAGGCGGGCGTGATGGCCGCAATCTACGAATACCAGCAGATGATCACTGCAAGACCGGCAGATCTGATCGTCACGCCGGAGACGGCGATTCCGGTGCTGATTCAGCAATTGCCGCCGTCGTTTGCGACGGCGGTACGCAACTTTTCGGATACGACCGGCTCATCCATTCTGTTCGGCGCGATTGGCGGCACGATCACGCCCGAGGGCCGCGTGGTCGACTATACGAACAGCCTGTACGGGATCACGCCGAATTCGCGCGATATCTACCGCTACGACAAGCATCATCTGGTGCCGTTCGGCGAGTTCGTGCCGTGGGGTTTTCGCTGGTTCGTCAACCTGATGAATATCCCGCTCGGCGATTTCGCGCGCGGTGCGCCGGTGCAGAAACCGTTCCTCGTGCATAACCAGCCGATTGCGGTTGATATCTGCTACGAGGATATTTTCGGCGAGGAGATTGCGCGGAGCATTCGTGAGAGCGATACGCCGGCGGGCGTGCTGGTCAACACGACGAATCTGGCGTGGTTCGGCGACACGATCGCGCTCGATCAGCATCTGCAGATTGCGCGGATGCGGTCGCTGGAAACCGGGCGGCCGATGCTGCGGGCCACCAACACGGGAACGACCGCTGCGATTGATGCACATGGCAATGTGATTGCGCGGCTAAAGCCTTATACGGTGGGTTCGATTGATGTCACGATTCAGGGTACTTCCGGGAATACGCCGTATGTGACGAGTGGGAATAATACGGTGCTGGCTGTATCGCTGTTTTTGCTGGCTTTCGGGTTTGCGTTTGGGCCGGGGGTGCGGCGCAGGAATGGTGGGGGTCGGTGAAGGGGTGCTTTTGATAGAGAGTGCCATTTTTTTCTGGATGCAGAGGAATAGGCTTTGCCATGCTCTTGAGCACCAGTGGCTCGTGATTGCGTCGCTTTAAATGCAGAAGGGCCGCGAATGCGGCCCTTCTGTCATGCAACTTCAGATTGCACTGGCAACGCTCAACCTAATTTACGCCGTCACTTGCATAAACATATATGTCAACGGTCGCACCGACGTCGCCAACTGCCTTGAGAAACGATGGCGTGAGCGAAATCGGGTAAATAGCTGTGTCGGGCAACCAGAAGAGGCCTATGCGGAACTCGACCGCGTCCACCCCGGGAAACCTGACCAGCCGCCTCACTTCAGCCTCGTAGCTTCGCAAGAAACTGAGCGTCGCATCAATCTGCGGTTCAAGGAGATGTTCGTCAATTGGCGACACCGCGATTTGTAGGGACGAGGACTCTCTGATGGGGCGGTATGCATTCCCAGTCGGCCCGCGTCGAAATATGTCTGCTATACCGGACCACGGAGAGGACACCAAGAATCCGTCTACATCGAAGTCCGCACCAGATCCACAAAAAATGCAACCAGGCATAAAGTTCATCACCTCACAAATATTGAGCCTTCACCCGCATTGCCCGGTCTCTAAAAGATATATCTTGTAGTACTCCAACGCAGTGTCTTTCGGGACCTGCCCGGTCCGTGGGTCTTTAAGCTCTTTGATCAACGAACCGCCATCTTGCCGGTGGAGCCAATTCCAATAAGTATTCGACAAGCCATACTTCTGGTCCCATGGTCCAAGCCCAAACGGATCATTGAACTGCACCGGATTCCCACCCACATAAGCATACGCATTCGTCTGCCCACTCGCATAGCCTATCGGGTCTTCGCTGATGAACCTGCCAGTCGCCGGACTGTAATACCGGTTCCGATAGTAATACAACCGGTACTGCGGGACACGCAACTGTTCGCACTTGGGTGGTCGCGTCGTACCTGCATCGATTCAATACAGTTCCGCACAATTGACGGCCGTAAATGCGTATTGTCGAACTGCAGCCGCCGCCCAGCTTGCGATAACCCCGTGCCTACTGCCCTCAGCTATCGACACGGGTGTATGGCCGAATACCCAACACCGTCACCTCCGCACAAGTTACTTGTACGTCAAGGCCAATGTTGGGTTCAAGATCAAAGACAAGCAGACCATCCGCTTGTCTAGACAAGGTCATATTCATCACCCAACTGTCCTGAAGCATGGCATTCACGTCTATGTTGGCCACCTTGACATCCTGCAAGCGGAGCATAACCAGGTAGTCCGTACCTGAGGCGTCGAGCGGTCCAAATCGATTGTGCAAAATCTCGAGTTCAAGATCGACAATCTCTCGCCCGTGTCGATCAGATGATGCGCTGCTTGGGGCCTCTCGACATCGCTTCCCTCGCTGCATGCAAATGGAACTTACAAACGCATCGTGAAAAGAGGGATAGTCTCCGAAAACCTTGACAAGCAGCTCCTTGTTTTTCGCCAAATCCCATCCGTCACCGCCGTCCGTGTATTCCATTTTTGCTCCCCTGCATCGTCCT
>NZ_DASXHA010000012.1:0-42953 GCF_036488795.1 Paraburkholderia sp. | reverse complement strand
GGGTACTGGCTGGTTCGCGACAAAATGACGCGTGAAATTGCTTCGCCTGTTTGAGCAAGATCACGCTTGCACGCACCGGGGCGCCGGGCGCGCAACCCGGCGCTTCGCCTCTTGCCGGTACGCACTCAGGCCGCGCCGCCGGCCTGCGCAGCAGCCTCTTCGTGTCCCGCCGCAGACGGAATCAGCAGCACCGGCAATGCCGCCTGACGCACGCAGCGCTCCGCGACGCTACCGAGGAACAGCCGTTGGACGCCGCGCCGGCCATGCGTGCCCATCACCAGCAAGTCTGCGTTGAAGGCCGCCGCGGCCTTCAGGATGACGGTTGAAACGTCGTCGATCGGCGAGGCTTCACCCGTCGCCACGCTTCCTTCCACACCGTGCTCGCGCATGGCTTCACTGAACTCCTTGCCGAGTTCGGCGCCCTGGACGATCAGCCGGTTGCGCAGAATGGACGGATCGTAGCCCGGCGCCTCGAAGTACATCGGAGTGTTTTCCACGACATAAAACGGCTGCAGGATCGCGCCCGTCGCGCTGGCCAGATTCAGCGCCGCTTCGAAGGCGCGGCGCGAGGTATTGCTGCCGTCGACCGCTACGAGGATACGTTTGTACATGTGAGTCTCCGCTTCGAGAGGTTCGGAATACGCCGTCAGGTTCCGGCTGCGCTCAATGACGACGCAATGTCGACCGATTGACGACTTATTACCGAAACCAGCTTAGATGATCGCTGAAGGGAGTGGCGTTGCGCCAGGATGTAAATCAAACACTTGTCAAATTCCGCGGCCCGGGGTGAGTGAGTCGCAGCGCAGGTAGGGCGGGCCTTTGCGCGCAAGCCTGATACCGAAAATGACGCATTTGAGCGAGCAGACGCCCGTGTTTGCCTTACAATCGGGGTCTATTCTGACAAGCCAACCTGAATCGATGATGAACGAGCGCAAATCGACGGGCCTGCCCGACAAGATCTACGGCGACATCCTCAATCGCATTCTTGAAGGCGAGTACAAGGAGGGCGAACGGCTGCCCACCGAACACGCGCTAGCCGATCGCTTCGAGACCTCGCGCCCCACGGTGCGCGAGGCCCTGGCCCGCCTGCGCGCGGACGGCATCATCGTGACGCGGCACGGCTCCGGCACCACGGTGGCGCGCCGGCCAGATCCGGATGTGCGCCGCTTCGCGCCGCTCGAAACCCTCTCCGATATCCGCCGCTGCTATGAATTCCGCATCGTGACGGAGGCGGGCGCGGCCGAGCTGGCTGCCGTCAAAGCCGAGCCCGACGATATCGCCGCCATTCAGCACGCGTGGGACGAACTGGAGCGCATCGTCGAAACCCAGGGCATTGGCGCGAAGGACGACTTTTCGTTCCATCTGGCGGTCGCAAGGGCCTCGAAAAATCCGTTTTTCATCACCGTGATGTCGTTCATCGAAGAGCAGATCGTCTTCAGCATGAACCTGTCGCGCAACCTGTCGCTGGTGAAGACGCTCGAGCGCCAGCGCCTCGTGCAGGCCGAGCATCTGGCCGTGCTCGAGGCGATCCGCCGCAAGGACAGTCCCGGCGCCGGCAATGCCATGCGCGCGCACCTCGAAAACGCGCTGGAGCGCATGTTCGGCTCCTAGTCGTCCCCGCCTTTCCGGGCCGCGTCCAGCGCGGCCCGTTTCGCTTAATCCGGTCTGTTTTTGCGCGCCGCGCGGCGTCGTTCCGAAGTGAACCCTTCTTCCCGTCCCCTGCCTTTTCGCGATGCCCTGCTGGCGATGCTGGGCATCGCGCTCGTCAACATGCTGGTCGCGCTCGACCAGACCGTGGTCAGCACGGCGCTGCCGTCGATCGTCTCGGAGTTGCGCGGCTTCGAGTACTACGCGTGGATTGCGAGTGCCTACCTGCTGGCGTCGGTGGTGACCGTGCCGGTGTTCGGGCGGCTCGGCGACTACTTCGGGCGCAAGCGTTTCGTGATTGCCGCGGTGATCGTGTTCACGGCGGCATCGGTGTTGTGCGGCGTCGCGCCCACCATGCCGTTCCTCGTGATGGCGCGCGGCCTGCAGGGCGTCGGCGGCGGCATGATGGTGGGCACCGCGTTCGCCTCGATTCCCGACCTGTTCCCCGACGCCCGCGCGCGGGTGCGCTGGCAGGTGATCATGGCGGCGGCGTACGGCATCGGCACGGCAGCGGGGCCGTCGCTGGGCGGCTGGCTGAGCCAGCACTTCGGCTGGCGTTCGACCTTCCTCGTCAATCTGCCGGTCGGCGTGCTCGCGCTGTATTTCATCTGGGCGCATTTGCCCAATTACCGGCGTGCGGTGAGCGGCGAAGTGCGCATCGACTGGAGTGGGGCGGTGCTGGTGGCACTCGTGCTGGGCGGCCTGCAGACGTTTATCGAAGCCGTGCCGAAATCGGGCTTGAGCGGCGCCAATCTGTGGCTGGCCGCGCTCGTGACGCTCGGCGCCGCGGCGCTGCTGATCTGCGAGCGGCGCGCCACTCACCCCATCATCCCGCTCGATCTGTTCAGGGACGCGCAGCTGGTCACGCTCTTCACGCTGTCGCTGTTGTCGGGCTTCGTGATGTTCTCGCTGATCTTCTTTGCGCCGCTGCTATTGCAGGGCGGCTTCGGCCTCACGCCGCAGGAGGCCGGCCTGCTCGCGACGCCGATCGCCGCCTGTATCGCGCTCGGCAGCCTGATCAACACGCGCATCGTGATTCACATGCCCAGGCCGACGCTGATTCTGTCGATCGGTTTCATGCTGCTGGTGGTCGCCTCGGTAGGACTCGCGCTGGCCACGCCCGGCACGCCGCATCTGTATCTCGAACTGGCAATGGGCGCGGTCGGCATCGGGCTCGGCTTCATTCTCAACAACCTGAACGTGTTCGCTCAGGAGATCGCCGGGCGCGAGCGCTTCGGCATTACGACGGCGCTTTTGCAGTCCACCCGGATGGTGGGCGGCATGCTCGGCACCAGCATTGTCGCCACCATCATCAACCGGCGTTACGAGGCGGGCGTGGCGGACTCGTTGCGGGTGCTGGGCGAGCCGCTGGCCTCGACGTGGCGGCCCAGACTGTCCGACCCGCGCATTCTCATCGATCCCGGCTTGCGCGACAGCCTGCTCGTCGAACTGAAGCGGGCCGGGCTGGCCGGCCCCGAACTGGTCGACGCGGCGCGCCATGTGCTGGTGCAGTCCATTCACATCGGCGTCGTGCTGACGGGTATTGCCGCGCTGATGGCCGCATTCATGGTGCGCCGGATCGCGCATATCACCTTCAAACGCAGCGGCAGCTAGGCGACGGATCGCTTCGCCGGGAGGCGCCGCGCGGCATTTTCGAAACCGCGAGGTCAAAGCTTGCACGTCGCGCAAGCTTTGACCTCGCGGTTTCGATGCTCCATTGATATTTTTTCCACTCGGCTGGACCCTTTCGCGGCGGAAAAGGACTATGCACATTGAATTGGATTTACACCTACCTACCTGGATAGGTGTGTGGTGTTTGCGGGTCCAGCAAAATTCAGACAAATAAAGACCAATCCACCAGAGAGACCCGCCATGGAATTACTTGAAAATCATTGGAAAGCCCCGGTAAGCGTGCAAAACCGCTCAGTCGAAGCTTCAGAAGTGACTTCATCCACGGTTGATCGAAATCTGATCATTGCTTACCGGAAAACGAAAAAGGAAAGCCAGCGGCGTTTCTGGGCGCGCTTTGGCGTGACGCAGTCGCGCGGCAGCCGTTTCGAATCGGGTGCTGAAATTCCGCCGCCGGTTTCAATCCTGCTGGGCCTTTACTTTACGAAAACGATTACAGACGGTGATTTAGGCCGGGCTGAACGGGTGATTTATAGCCCGGATGCCGCCGCATTGATTAATCCGGGTCAATAAGCCCGAGTTGGGTGGCAATGACGGCCGCCGCGCGTCGCGAATTCACACCGAATTTGGCCCGGATATTCTTCACGTGGAAGTTAACCGCAGCTTCCGAGCAGCTAAGAATATGCGAAATTTCCCAGGTGGATTTGCCGCGCGCGGTCCAGTTCAGACACTCGCGTTCGCGCGGGGTCAGTTGCGGCAAGACACTTTGCGTGTGAGTGTGGAGGTGGCGCCGGCTGGTGTCGACCACCACGTCGCGCAGCAGCACCAGATTGGGCAGCACGCCGTCGATGCGCTGCCAGAATTCGTCGGTTGTCCGGAAGCCGTTGGCGAAGCACAGCATGCCGGCTTCCTGGTTCGGCCCGTGGATTGGCAACGACACGCCCGAACGCAGTCCGTGCAGACAGGCTTCTTCGTAGAGCGCCCGCTGCGCGCGAGTGGTAAATAGCTCCGACGTCCAGAGAAGTGGCGTGGAGCGCGTGAGGCAATGCGTGATGGTGGGGTCGATATGCATGAACCCCTGTTCCTGATAGGTACGGCGCCAGGTAGGTGAATAGGTGCTACGCAGATAGGCATCTTCGAGCCGCATGCCGGGGCGCGGCAGTAATGCAATCAGAACCCTGTCGAAGCCCCACTTACCGGCGATTTGCGTGACTGCATCGAACCACGCCGGTTCATCCGGGGCGTCCAGCAATGGCGACATTTGCTCGATAAACTGTAGCGGCACGTCTAGTCTCCGACGCAGCGGCCCTGGCTGCGGTTACGTCGGCGCGAACTCGCGACCGGCATGGTATCCGGCAGCAATTTATCATCATTTATTCCCGTGCGACTCGAAAACAAAAAGTCAGGGACTTCTAATTCGGGCATTTTCGATTCGACGTCAATCCGGTTTGAAACACTAAAATATCCTCATTTAGCCAAAAATCGCCAAAGGGACCGTGTAGATATGGCGTGGCGCCTAGCCTTCCATGATTGATCCGGAAACGGTTACCGGCTGATTTAACAATTCATGCAGCTGTTTTTGCGTCGTTCACGGCACCCGTTTTCAAAACCGTTCGGGATGATGGTAAACCCGGTTATTGGTTTTATATTGGGGC
The DNA here is from genome assembly GCF_036488795.1 of Paraburkholderia sp. GTDB lineage: Bacteria > Pseudomonadota > Gammaproteobacteria > Burkholderiales > Burkholderiaceae > Paraburkholderia. The sequence goes on along the minus strand of NZ_DASXHA010000012.1, from coordinate 38,022 downwards.
CGCAGCTGCGCTGCGACGTGGCGGATACGATCGCTAACGTCGCTATGGATTGGTTGCACGGTATGAAAGGCTGACGGCAGCTTTGCCGTGCGGGGACCTGTTCAAAGCCGCCACCTGCACGCGGTCGCGACAGACATGATCGGCGATCGGCGGCCCGTCCAACTATCGGTCATCATCGCATGTTGTCATACGAAATTTATGCCGCTCGGGCGCGCACCGGGATTTCCGCGGGCCCCGGGGTTCGCCGCAAACACACTGAATTGAAAGGTTTCTTTCGCTTCGCGCGGGAGCAGGTCCGAATCAATGGCAGGTTCACCACCGCAAATGTTGTTTGACAACTGTGCTTGCGGAGTGCTACCTTGGCATCAATTCTTCGATCCTGCCGTGAGGTGCCATGAAAGTCTCTCCGATCCTCGATAGCGAGTTCGCCGCCACCGTGATGGCTGTGCCGCCGCTTGCCCGCCGTGCCGACTACTCGCTCGACGCCGCGGAAAACCAGAAACTGATCCGGCACATCGAGGCGGGCGGCGTACGCACCTTGCTGTACGGTGGCAACGCAAACCTGTATCACGTCGCGGTCAGCGAATACCGCGAACTGCTCGACATGCTCGCGGAGTGCGCCGGCCCGGACACGCGCGTGATTCCGGCTATCGGTCCTGACTACGGCAAGATGCTCGATCAGGCGCGCATCCTTGCGCAGACCTCTTACCGCACGGCCATGGTTCTGCCGCTCGCCGGATTTACGACGTCCGAAGGCGTCGAAGCGGGCCTGACGCGCATCGTGGATGCGGCCGGCATCCCGCTCACGCTGTACATCAAGAGCGAGAACTACGTGGATGTCGACACGCTGGCGCGTCTGGTCGAACGCGGTACGTTGCTGGCGGTGAAGTACGCAATCGTGCGCGACGACCCGGCCAACGACGACTACCTGCGCCGTCTGCTGCAAAGCGTGCCCGCCGCGAAGGTGGTGTCCGGCATGGGCGAGCGCCCGGCGCTCGTGCACCTGCGCGAATTCGGGCTCGCCGCCTGGACCACCGGCTCGGGCTGCATTGCCTCACACGCCGTGATGGCCCTGCTGCACGCCACCAAGGCCGGCCGCATGGACGAGGCGCAGCGCATCTATGACGCCTTCATGCCGCTCGAAACCCTGCGCGACGACATTTCGCTGATCCGTGTCCTGCACGACGCCGTGACGTTCTCGAAGATCGCCGATATGGGTCCGATGCTGCCGCTGCTCAGTTCCAGTCCGCAGGAGCATCATGCGGGTATCGACAGTGCAACTCAGGCGCTGCTCGCGTTCGAGCGCCAGTTCGCGGAAGCGTCCGCGACCCACTGACGACGTCCTCCCGGTGCCTTGCCGCAAGCTGTGCGGCCGCACCCGGGCGCGGCTCAGTCCGCGGTTCGGTTCACCGTTCGGTTCGCAGTTCCGTCTTAAGCCGGCGCCTCGCGTCAGTCGGGCCGCACGGCGTTTCAGAGGAGTGACAAGATGCAAATTACCGGAGACATGTTGATCGGCGCTTCCGCGGTGCGCGGAACGAAGGGCACGCTGCGCGCGTTCGACCCGGTCCACAACACGGAAATCGAGCCGACCTTCGGCGCCGGCGGCGCAGTGGAGGTCGATCGTGCGTGCGACCTGGCCGCGCTGGCGTTCGATCCATACCGTCACGCGCCGCTCGAGACACGTGCGCGGTTTCTCGAAGCGATTGCCGGGAACATCCTCGCACTCGGCGATGCGCTGATCGAGCGTGCGCACCTCGAATCGGCGTTGCCGGTGGCACGTCTCGAAGGCGAGCGCGGCCGCACGGTGGGCCAGCTCAAGCTGTTTGCGTCGCTGGTGCGGGAAGGCCGCTGGCTGACCGCCACGCTCGATTCGGCTTTGCCGGAGCGCACGCCACTGCCGCGCCCGGATCTGCGGCTGCAAAAGATTCCGGTCGGACCGGTGGCGGTGTTCGGTGCGAGCAATTTTCCTCTGGCGTTTTCGGTGGCCGGCGGCGATACGGCCTCCGCGCTGGCTGCCGGCTGTCCGGTTGTCGTGAAGGCGCATCCGGCTCACCTCGGCACTTCCGAGCTGGTCGGCCGCGCGATCCAGAAAGCCGTCGCCGACAGCGGCTTGCCGGAAGGCGTGTTCTCGCTCGTCGTCGGCGCCGGCAATGAAATCGGCGAGGCGCTGGTCAGGCATCCGGCCATCAAGTCGGTCGGTTTCACGGGTTCGCGGCGGGGCGGTCTCGCGCTGGTCGAGATCGCTTCGAAGCGGCGCGAGCCGATTCCCGTGTTCGCGGAAATGAGCAGCATTAACCCGTTTTTTGTCTTGCCGGGGGCACTCGCCAAACGTGCCGAAACGTTGGCCAGCAGTCTGATCGATTCCGTGACACTCGGTGTGGGCCAGTTCTGCACGAACCCCGGGCTCGTGCTGGTGCTCGAAGGTCCGCACACGCGCGGCTTTATCGACGCGGCCGCTCAGGCACTCGCCAAAAAGAGCGCGCAGACGATGCTGAGCCCGGGCATCGCCACCGCGTACCAGGATGGCGTGACACACCGCGCGCAACAGAGCGGCGTGCAAAGCGTGGCGCAAGGCACGGCAACCGAGGCGGCCTGCGCCGCATTGCCCGTGCTGTTCGAAACCAGCGCGGCGCAATTCTTCGCGAGCGCGCAACTCGAAGGCGAGATCTTCGGACCGTCTTCGTTGATCGTGACGTGTGCCGACATGGATGAAATGGTGCAGGTCGCCGAGCATCTCGAAGGTCAACTCACCGCGACGCTGCAACTCGAAGCGGACGACCATGCTTTGGCGCTGCAGCTGTTGCCGACGCTCGAACGCAAGGCGGGACGCATTCTTGCCAACGGTTTTCCCACCGGCGTGGAAGTCTCGTACGCGATGGTTCATGGCGGTCCGTTCCCGGCTACCTCGGATGCACGCGCGACGTCGGTGGGCGCGACTGCAATCGAACGCTTTCTGCGTCCGGTCTGTTATCAGGATTTGCCGGCTGAACTGTTGCCCGAAGCGCTGCACGACGACAACCCGCTCAAGCTCTGGCGTCTGCGCGACGGCAAGCTGGGCCAGAGCTAAATGGAGGGTGCCTTGCAGCGGCGGGTCCCAGCGGTGAGTCCTCGAGGCCGCTGATAGCGGCCTGTCGCGTTGCGTTGCCGGTCGCGGCACCCTTCATCGAAACGGACCTGAAGAGCCGTGTCCCAGCGCCGCGGACACGGCGCCTGCAAGGCGGACCTCGTGAGCAGCAGACGCCATTCAAGGGCACCATAGAGGGCTCGCCAGGCCACGCCCAGGCATCACCCGGACATGACCCAGGCATCATTCAGGCAACCTCAAGGACATCGCATGACCGACATCAACCGACGCTATCCCGACCCCGCAGTCCGCATCCTCGATCCGCGCTTCAAGGACTTACGCCTTTCGTCGGCTTCGGTCGAATGCCTGTTCCAGGGCGCGCGCTGGTCCGAAGGTCCGGTGTGGTTCGGGGACGGGCGCTATCTGTTGTGGAGCGACATTCCCAATAACCGCATCCTGCGCTGGGATGAGCAGAGCGGCGTGGTGACGCCCTATCGCCAGCCGTCGAACAATGCGAACGGCCACACGCGCGATCGCGAAGGGCGCCTCATCAGCTGCGAACATCTGACCCGGCGCGTCACGCGCACGGAATATGACGGCTCGATCACGGTGATTGCGGATCGATATCGCGGCAAGCGATTCAATTCGCCCAACGACGTGATCGTGAAATCCGACGGCTCGATCTGGTTCAGCGATCCGACCTTCGGCATCGACGGCTTTTATGAAGGCGAGCGCCAGGAGTCCGAGCTGCCCGCATGTGTGTATCGGGTGGACGGCCAGAGCGGCGAAGTGACGATGATGATCGACGACGTGCTCGGCCCGAACGGCCTCGCGTTCTCGCCGGACGAGTCGGTGCTGTACGTGGTCGAATCGCGCGGCGAGCCGCGCAAGATCCGCGCATTCGATGTCGCGAACGGCGCGCTGACCCATAACCGCGTGCTGATCGACGCGGGGCCTGGAACGCCGGACGGTTTTCGCGTGGATATCCACGGCAATCTGTGGTGCGGCTGGGGCATGGGCACCGACGAACTCGACGGCGTGCGTGTTTTCACGCCTCAAGGCGAAGCGATCGGCCATATCGCGCTGCCCGAGCGCTGCGCGAACGTGTGCTTTGGAGGCCGGCATCGCAACCGGCTTTTCATGGCCGCAAGCCACGGACTCTATTCGCTGTATGTGAACACCCAGGGCGTGCAGGGCGGTTGAGCGCGTGAGGATGCGGGACGGCGGCACTGCGCAGGAAGACGTGCCATCTGCAATGCATCAAGTTGCCTAACAAGTGGGTGGAAAATCCGTTTGGCAAGTTCGGGTTTGCCCTTGGGAATTTCCACCAGTGCTTTGTATCAAAAGGCTTTCAGCGGGTTGGTGCGCGCTTCGCGGCGCGCGGTCAAACCCGACAATTTGCTTGACATCAACAGTTGGCGTTCGTTATGTTCCTTTGAGAGACACGTACCGCCCGCACCGCGAATGACCGGCGGACTTCCATACCAAGAAGCGAGGAGATGTAATGACTTTTTCGGGCAGCTTGTCGGTCAGGTTAGCGGGTTTATGCATGGCGGTCGGGGTCGCATGGAGCGCGGGCTACGCGCTGCCGGCACGGGCGGCGGATCCGGTCACGCTGAATATCGTCGATGTGGCCGGTAACCTTCAACTCACGCAAAAGGGCTTCGAAGCCTTCAAGGCGAAGTACCCGAATCTGGTCGCCAACATCACCTACACGAATGCGCCCGCGCCGCAACTGCCTGGCAAGATCAAGGCAATGCAGGCCGCCGGCCGCTCGGATATCGATCTGGTGCTGACCGGCACCGACGCGCTCGCAGCCGGCATCCAGCAGAATCTGTGGATCAAGCTGCTGCCGGATCAGGCCGCCACCTTCCCTGGCGTGCTGGACAAATACGCGCCGGGTCCGCGCAAGATGCAAGACCTCGCGCAGGGCTTCGGGCTCGAGGTTGCGTATATGCCTGCTGGACCGCTGCTCGAATACAACCCCGCGAAGGTCAGCGACCCGCCGAAGACGCCCGAGCAACTGCTGCAGTGGTGCAAGGCGCATCCGAACAAGCTGATTTACGCCCGGCCGGCGAACTCGGGCCCGGGCCGCACGTTCCTGATGGGTCTGCCGTACGTGCTGGGCGACAAGGATCCGCGCGATCCGATCCATGGCTGGGATAAGACGTGGGCGTTCCTCAAGCAACTGAACGATTGTGTGCCGTATTACCCGGGCGGCACCTCGGCGGTGATGAAGGAGCTGGGCGAGGGCACGCGCGACATGACGGTCACCGTGACCGGCTGGGACATCAACCCGCGTGCGCTTGGCATCGTGCCGGCTGAGTTTCGCGTGCAGGGCTTCGACAACATGACGTGGGTGGACGACGCGCATTACATGGTGATCCCGAAGGGCGTGCCGAAAGAGAAGCTCGACGTGCTCTACAAGCTGATGAATTTCATGCTCGAACCGGCGCAGCAGGCGCTGACTTACGACGACGGTTATTTCTATCCGGGCCCGGCAATCAAGGGGGTGTCCGTCGATCAGGCGCCCGCGCATAGCCAGGACGTGTTGAAGAAGTACGGCAGGCCGGAGTATGCGCAAATGCTGGCCAGTCATCCGCACGTGTTGCCGCTCGATGCGGCGGCGATGGTCGCCGCGTTCCAGAAGTGGGACCGCGAAATCGGCGCGCAGAAGAGTCAGTGAGCCGCTCGCCGAGCATGCCCGCGAGCAGGTTCACGCGGGCCGACCGCTAAAGCAGGAAACCGCCATGAAGCATTATTTTGAGCAGTTGCGCCTCGACTCGGTGAGCCGCAGTTTCACGAATGCTGAAGGCCACGCGGTGGCCGCGTTGCAGGGGCTGGATCTGAACATCCGGCGCGGTGAATTCATCGCCTTGCTCGGGCCGTCGGGCTGCGGTAAATCCACCGCGCTCAACTGCATCGCCGGCCTGCAGCCTTTGTCTGGCGGTGGCATCTGGCTCGACGACACGCGTATCGACGTGCTGCCGCCCGAGAAACGCGGCTTCGGCATGGTGTTCCAGAACTACGCGCTGTTTCCGCACATGACCGTGCTCGATAACGTGGGCTTCGGTCTGAAGATGCGCGGCGTCGCAAAGAGCGAAGCAGTGCGCCGCGCGCGCGAAGCGTTGCAGCTCGTACAACTGGTCGGCCATGAAGGCAAGCTGCCGGGGCAACTGTCCGGTGGCCAGCAGCAGCGTGTGGCGATCGCGCGCGCCATTGTGATCGAACCGCCGCTCGTGCTGATGGACGAGCCGCTGTCGAATCTCGATACGAAGCTGCGCATCGAGATGCGCGCGGAGATCCGGCGCATCCATAGCCAGCTCGAGCGCGCGACCCTCTACGTGACGCACGATCAGGACGAAGCGCTGTCAATGGCGGACCGCATCGTCGTGATGAGAGAAGGCGTCGTGCAGCAGGTGGCAACGCCCAAAGAAGTCTACGGACGGCCGAAGAATCTGCATGTCGCACGCTTCATGGGTTATCGCAACGTCGTCGAGTTCATCCTCGAAGGCACGCAAGGCGAAGCGGTCGCCGTGAACGCGCACGGTGTGCGCCTGCTCGGCACGCCCATGCACGGTTTCAATAGCAAGCGCGTGAGCGTCGCGTTGCGCCCGGAAGATATGGAACGCTGCACGCCTGTTGATGAAAACGCGTTCGGTGCTGAAGTCACCACCGTCGAGTACGGCGGCCGTGACTCGCTGATTCGCGTGAAAACCGCGTTCGGCGAATTGTGGGCGCGAGTGGCCGGCGACTTCACGGAGGGCGAGCGCATCACGCTGCGGGTGCCCCCAGCGCGTACACTCGTCTATGACGGTGACGCGGCATGAACACCACGACGCTCTCGCCGCCAGTCGCCGCGCGCGACGCCAAGGGCTGGCTGGTTGCGCCTGCGCTGATCTTTATCGTCGCGCTGTTTATCTATCCGTTCGCGTATGGCCTGGTATTGTCGTTCCATCCGATGAACGGCGGCGGCCTGTGGGCGAACTACGTGGCGTTCTTCACCGATACGTCGATGTGGCCCACTATCCTCGTGACACTGAAGCTCGCAGTGCCGGCGACGCTGATCAACGTGGGCGTGTCGATCCCGGTGGCGTTCGCGTTGCGGCGCAATTCGCCCTATCAGAAGCTCGTGACGACGCTGCTGGTGATTCCGGTGACGCTCGGCACGGTCTTGATCGCCGACGGCATGCTGACGTATTTCGGCCCGAACGGCTGGTTTCCGCAGGTGCTGCAAGGCCTGCATCTGTATAGCGGGGAAGTGCGGCTTACGCACAACTTCTGGGGTGTGCTGATTTCGTTGATCGTGTCGGGTTTCCCGTTTGCGTTTCTGTTGACGCTGTCGTACGTGACGGGCATCGATCCGACGCTTGCCAGCGCCGCTGCGACGCTCGGTGCGAGTCCGTGGCAGCAGTTTCTGCGCATCTATCTGCCGTTGCTGGTACCGGGTCTGACCATGGCGGCCTGTCTGTCGTTCGTGCAAGCGTTTTCGGTGTTTCCCTCGGCGGTGCTGCTCGGCGCGCCGGCCGGACCGACGCGCGTGATGTCGATTGCCGCTGCCGAAGCCGCCTTCGAGAGCTACGACTATTCGCTGGCGTCGGCGATTGCGATGGTGATGGGTTTCGTGCAACTGCTGGTGGTAGCCGGCATGCTCGGCGCGCGCCGCTTCTTCTATAGCGGCCCGGTGACGGGAGGAAAGGGCTGATGACAACCGATCGCCACGCCACGCCGCGCTGGTCCGCCTCCGACTCTACGCCCGCCTCCGGCGCGCAACCGCAGCCCGGCGAACAGCAGGCCAAGGCCGTCAGGCAGCGGACCCCGCTGCCCGAGCGCATCTGGAAAACACTCGTCTGGGCCGCGGTGGTGTTTTTCCTCGTCAACGTCGTGCTGCTGATTGCGACGGTGGCCGTCAACTCCGTTGCCACGCGCTGGTTCGGCACGCTGTTGCCGCAAGGCTTCACGCTGCACTGGTACGCGCAGGCCTGGGGCGATTTCCAGCTCGCCAGCGTGCTATGGGTGACGCTCGAAGTGGTCGGCGCGGTGGTGATCCTGTCGGTACTGCTCGGCGTGCCCGCCGCGTATGCCTTGGCGCGTGTGCAATTCCGCGGCAAGCGTTTCGTCGTGCTGACGTTCCTGTTGCCGCTGATGGTGCCGCCTGTGACATACGGCATTCCAATGGCGACTGTGATGTACAGGATCGGGCTCGCCGGCACGCTGCCTGGCGTGATCCTCGCGAATCTCGTACCCGCTCTGCCGTTTGTGATTCTGGTGATGACGCCCTTCATCGAGCAGATCGATCCGAATCTCGAAGCGGCGGCGCGCATCTTCGGCGCGAACACGTTTCGATATTTCCGTTATGTGCTGCTGCCGCTGCTGGTGCCCGGCATGCTCGCCGCCGGTCTGCTCGTGCTGGTGCGCACCATCGGCCTGTTCGAGCTGACTTTCTTCACAGCCGGCCCAGGCACGCAGACACTGGTGGTCGCGTTGTACTACGCGGTGTTTTCAACCGGCGTGCGCGCGCCGCAATCAATCGACGCCATGGCGATGATCTACATGGCGATCACCCTCATCTGGGTGTTGATCGCGCTACAGTTCGTGAGCCCGACGCAGATCGTCTCACGTGTGAAAGAACAGAAGCGCTGAGCGGCCGGATGCTCAAGCGTGTTTATTAACGGCTTTTGTTGCCAAAGACGTCGTTGGAGAGTGTGTTGTGACCAAGAGAAAGTCCCCTGAAGAATTGCGCAGCCATCGCTGGTATGGCGTCAATGACCTGCGTTCGTTCGGCCATCGTTCGCGCACAGCGCAGATGGGCTACAGCCGCGAAGAATATGCGGGCAAGCCGGTGATCGCGATCCTCAATACATGGAGCGAGATGAATCCTTGCCACACGCACTTCAAGCAGCGTGTCGAGGAAGTCAAGCGCGGGATCTGGCAGGCGGGCGGTTTTCCGATCGAGCTGCCGGTGCAGACACTCTCCGAGCCGTTCCAGAAACCGACCACCATGCTCTACCGCAACTTCCTCGCAATGGAAGCGGAAGAGACGCTGCGCTCGTACCCGGCGGATGGCGTGGTGCTGATGGGCGGCTGCGACAAGACCACGCCCGCGCTCCTGATGGGTGCGATTTCGATGGACCTGCCGACCATCTTCCTGCCCGCCGGCCCGATGCTGAGCGGCAACTGGAACGGTGTGACGCTCGGCTCCGGGTCGGACACCTGGAAGTATTGGGCCGACCTGCGCGCGGGCAAGATTACCGATGAAGACTGGCAAGGTGTGGAAGGCGGCATTGCGCGCTCGCCGGGTCATTGCATGACCATGGGCACCGCCTCGACGATGACAAGCGCCGCGGAAGCGCTCGGCTTCACGCTGCCGGGTTTCGCGTCGATTCCGGCGCCGGATTCGCGTCACGCTCAGATGTCCGCGAAAACCGGCATGCGCATTGTCGATATGGTGTGGGAAGACCTGAAGCCGTCGGACATCCTCACGGCCAAATCGATCGACAACGCGGTGACCACGTGTCTCGCGCTGTCCGGTTCGACCAACGCGATCGTGCACATGATCGCACTGGCGCGCCGTGCCGGCATCGATCTGACGCTCAACCGCTACGACGATATTTCGCGTCATACGCCGGTGCTGGCCAATGTCCGTCCGACCGGCAAGTTTCTGATGGAAGACTTCTACTACGCGGGCGGCCTGCAGGCGATGCTGGTCGAACTCGGCGAACTGATCGACCGCTCGCAGATGACTGTGAACGGTCGCACGCTTGGCGAGAACATCGAAGGCGCGAAGATTTTCAATGACGACGTGATTCGCCGCCGCTCGGCCCCGTTACTGCCGAACAACGGTCTCGCGGTCCTGCGCGGCAATATCGCGCCGGATGGCGCGGTGATCAAGCCAGGCGCGGCGGAGGCGAAGTTGCTGGTGCATACCGGCCGGGCAGTGGTGTTCAAGGACTACAACGACATGGCCGCGCGGATCGACGACGACGCACTGGACATCGACGAGACGTGTGTCATCGTGCTGCAGCACGCGGGTCCGGTGGGCGCGCCGGGTATGCCGGAGTGGGGCCAGTTGCCGATCCCGAAGAAGCTGCTGCAAAAGGGCGTGCGCGACATGCTGCGCATTTCCGACGCACGCATGAGCGGCACGAGCTACGGTGCATGCGTGCTGCATGTGGCGCCCGAGTCGTTCATTGGCGGCCCGTTCGCGCTGGTGCAGGACGGCGACATGATCGAGCTCGACGTACCGCAACGCAAGCTGAACGTGCTGGTGCCGGATGAAGAACTGGCGCGCCGCAAGGCTGCCTGGGTCGCACCCGCGCCGCGCTTCACGCGTGGCTACGGCGCGATGCATCAGGTGCACGTCATGCAGGCGAACAAGGGTTGTGATTTCGACTTCCTGCAGCGCGGCGGTTCGCAGGCGGAGGCCGGCGAGCCGGAGATTCACTGAGGCGCATTGAGGCTCATCGAATCTCATTGAATTACGGTAGAACGCGCTGCGGCTTTGCACAGCCGCAGTGCGTGAGCGAAGCGCTTTTGACTCGCTCAGTAGCCGACCCGGTACACCCGCCCGGTCTGCGCACCTTCGACGCTGCGCAGATACGCCTGCGCGGCGCGCTGCGCCGTCACCGGCTCGAAGCCGCGGAAATACGGGCCGTAGGCTTCCATTGATTCCGTCAGCACCGTCGGACTCACCACGTTGATCCGAATGCCGCGCGGCAGTTCGAGCGCCGCGCCGCGCACGAAACCCTCCAGTGCCAGATTGACCGTGGTGGCGTTCGCGCCTTCGCGGATCGGCTCGTCACCGACGATGCCGCTCGTCAGCGTGAACGAACCGCCGTCGTGCACATACTGCTGGCCGCCGAGCACGACGTTGATCTGTCCCATCAGCTTGTCACGCAAGCCCACCCAGAACTGTTCGATCGTCATCTCGGGAAGCGGGCCAAAGTGCAGCTTGCCGATGGCGGTGACGACGCCGTCCACTTTGCCGATGGCGCGGAACAGCCGCTCCACGCTGGCAGGGTCCGTGCTATCCACCTGATACTGACCGCGCGTCGCGCCGACTTCGATCACTTCATGGCGCGCCTTGAGTTCGGCGCTGATTGCCTGGCCGAGTGTCCCCGTTGCGCCGATTACGACGATCTTTTTCATCTGCTACCTCTTCGGGTTGGATTCGTGCTGGATTTGTGCCGGATATGACGAAAATTGTCGGGAGAATGCACGTGGTGAAAAAACTGCCGCGCTGCGTAGATCCTTAAAACCTGATGTTTCGATTCGAAACCCGCCGCGCATACCGCTGTTCAAACGGCATGCACGGCGCGGGCCCGCATGTTGCGGTCGAGGCGGCGATAAAGCAACCGCCGCAGCGCTTATACCTGCGCGAGATTATGTCGCGTGCTCTTATTTCACACGCTGTAATTCGATCACACGGGTGGGCCGTAAATGGTTGAGCGCATAGTGAATGCGCCCGCGGTCGTGGCGATTGCCGAGCGGGCGCGGATCATCGAATTGATGATCTTCGTCATACGCCTTCTGCGGCGCGATCATGCCCTTGTCGACGACCGTATAGCCAGGCTCCAGCGCGAGCAGCAGATGATTGCCGCCCACCCGGCTGTCAAAACCCGCCAAACCATCGCGCGCTTCCGGCACGCTGTTTACATGGGTTGCATTCGTGGTCGTGACTTCATCAGGACCAATTGGACTATGACCTGCAATGCGCGCGGCTTCGAGATTCTTGCCGTCGGTGTCGACCGTGCTGTCATGCGTGCGGTCGTTGTGCAATTCGGCACTGCTGGGACCGCCCGTGCCGGGCATGCTTGCGGGATTATTGGGTTTGTTAATTTCGTTGCTGTTCATCATGCTTTCTCCTTGAAGACGACATGGTTGGAGTGACAGCAAAACTCGTTCCGGACACCGTGGAGGCTCTTCGTTACGCCTCTGTTTAGTGCCTTATTGCGAGCAAACTGCAAGGCAAATGAGGTCAACACAAATTTTGATTTATTTTTAATCAACGCGTATTTTCTACAGAGTATGATCTTACTCCGACGAGCGAGTGCGGATTAATTGACGGCTTCTGTCAGGCCGTCGTCAGCGGTGCCGGGGAGAGACGGCAAAGCGCTGCTCGGTCCAACATGCGAGGCAGTCAGGGCGGGTGACACATGCACTTTGATGCTGCATTTACACATCGCGGCTACTTGTTGAACTGCGCGCCGGCGCGCGCGTGCGACGGGACGTGGCAACCTTACGTGGTCATCTCCCGCTCCAGTGACGGCGAACTGGTAGCCAACCGTTTCTTCCCCACTGATTTCCGCTTCGCCGACGAAGCCGCTGCCATCGCACATGCGCGCGACTGGGCGGTGCGCTGGATCGACGCCAGCAGCGTCACGATCTGACGCTGCTGGCGTGGAATCAGTGGCGCACGGCTAGTGGCGCCCAGTCAGTGGCGTACGGTTAGAGCGGCGTGCCCGGGCGGACCCGTCGCGAGTGGCGCAGGCCGGCGCCTGGCGGGCCGCGCCGCGCCGCGCGGGCGGCGGCAAAACGCGGTAATCTCTGGGGACAATTCACTCTGAACCGTGCTCGCCGCCCGGCCGCCGTCCGCACTATGTCAAACCCTCTTTCCCATAACTGGGGCCTCGAGCAGATCGTCGCGGATCTGCGGGCATCGCGCGAACAACTGCATCGCACGCGGCATCCGCGTGGCATACGTGAGCTGCCCTCGCGCGATGCCGTGACCAGCATTGTCAACGGACTTCGCGCCGCGCTGTTTCCAACCCACTATGGTGCGCCTGACCTGACTGACGAGACCGTCGACTATTACGTCGGCCACACGCTGGAAAGCACGCTGCGGTTGCTGGCCGAACAGATTCGCCGCGCGTTGCGATTTTTGCCCGAATACGCCGACACGCCCGATACGGTGCTAAGCGAACAGGCATTCGAGGTCGCCCGCGTGTTCGGTACGCAGTTACCCGGCATTCGCGCGCTGCTCGTCAGCGACATTCAGGCCGCGTTCACCGGCGACCCCGCCGCGCAGCACATCACCGAAATCCTGTTGTGTTATCCGGGCATCTGGGCGATGACGCACCATCGTCTCGCGCATGCGCTGCATCGACTTGGGGTGCCGCTGCTGGCGCGTTTTATCAACGAGATTGCGCACTCGCTGACCGGCATCGACATTCATCCGGGCGCGCAGATCGGGCCGAGCTTTTTCATCGACCACGGCACGGGCGTCGTGATTGGCGAGACGGCCGTAATCGGCCAGCATGTGCGTGTGTATCAGGCCGTGACGCTGGGCGCGAAGAGCTTTGCGGCGGATGTCGACGGGGCGCTCGTGAAGGGCAATGCGCGCCATCCGATCGTCGAGGACGACGTGGTGATCTATGCCGGAGCGACGATCCTCGGCCGCGTGACGATTGGACGCGGTTCGGTGATTGGCGGCAACGTCTGGCTCACGCACAGCGTGCCGCCGGGCAGCAGCGTCTCGCAGGGCAAAGTCCGCGAAGGCGACCGCAACGACGAGGGGCGACGCTGAGGCGCGTCGGCCTCGTGCGAGCGTCGCGACGCTCAGGTATTCGGCACCGCGACGACGCCAGGATTGCCGACGATGGACAGGAATTCGCGCCGCGTCGACGGGTCCGTGCGGAACGTGCCGAGCATGCGGGAGGTGACCATCGTGACGCCGGCCTTGTGGACACCGCGCGTCGACATGCACTGATGCGACGCCTCCAGAATCACACCCACGCCGGCCGGTTGCAGCACTTCGTTGAGCGTATCGGCAATCTGCACGGTCATCTTCTCCTGGATCTGCAAGCGCTTCGCAAACGCGTCGACGAGCCGCGCCAGTTTCGAAATACCCACCACGCGATGTCCCGGCAGATACGCCACGTGGGCGCGGCCGATGATCGGCACCATGTGATGCTCGCAATAGCTTTCGAAGCGGATGTCTTTCAGCACGATCATTTCGTCATAGCCGTCCACTTCGGAGAAGGTGCGGGCAAGCAGTTCACGCGGATCGACCGAATAGCCGGCGAAAAACTCTTCGTATGAGCGCACGACGCGCGCCGGCGTATCGATCAAGCCTTCACGCGTCGGGTCGTCGCCGGCCCAGCGTAGCAGTACTCGTACAGCATCTTCCGCTTCTTCGCGGGTGGGGCGGCCAAGGTTATCTTTTGACGGGGCTTGTTTTGCCTTGCTGCTCATCCTTCGCTCCTGTGAAGTCGCGGGTTCGATAGGGACTAACCGTGCCGGCCATTGTTCCATGTTTCGCCATGCAGCGTGCGCGCGCCCCCCGTGGCGGGTTTCCTGCATCGTCGCAACGCGATAGGGAATCAGCTTCGGACCGAGGTAGGCGATCCGAGCGGGCCGCGCGCGGGCATTGTCTTGTTGACTGGCTTGGTACCGCTTTGGCTTATGGAGGGTATCCCTTAAATTGCTTTGGGAGAATATTGGGGAAAATGCGCAGGGCCTCGAGTCAGTCAGGTCGCGATGCTTGATGCGTCGCACCATTCGCGCAATGCCGCGCAGACTTCTTCGATGACCGGATGCCAGTTGCCCAGCTCGCGTTGGCGGAACAGGCGCATTGACGGATACCAGGGGCTGTCGGTGCGGTCGTTTAGCCAGCGCCAATCGGAGCACGCGGGGACGAACACCCAGACCGGCAGTGCCGCGGCGCCCGCAAGATGGGCCACTGAGGTGTCGACCGTGATAAGCAGATCGAGCGAATGCAAGATCGCGAGCGTATCCGTGAAGTCGTTGATCCTGGGGCCCAGCGTGTGCAGATCAGCTTCATTCTCAAGGGCCTCGCTCTCGTGCTCGCGCTCACCCTTTTGGAGTGCGTACCAGGTCACGCCGGGAATCTCAAGCAGCGGTTTTAGCGTATCAAGCGCAATGGACCGGAAGCGGTCGAGCGCGTGATAGGGACTGCCCGCCCAGACAATGCCGATACGTTTGCGCTCTTTAACTGGATTGCGAGGAGTGGCGGCCTGCAGGTCAGTCTTCCACGCTTCGATCTTTTTGCGCGCCGCAGTGACGTAGGGCATTGCAATGGGGAGCATCGGCAAAGAGAGGTTCGTATGCTCCGGCATCCTCAGCATATGACACCAGTAGTCGTATGGACCGGACGGCAACGTAGTCAATACGGCTCGCACGCATGCGATGCTGGTTGCCAGTTCCGCTAACGGTTGGCTGACCAGCACGTCAACCGTTGCTCCTTGCTGGTCTAGCCATATGGCAAATCTCAGGAACTGTATCTCGTCTCCGCGCCCCTGTTCTCCGACCATCAGGAATGTGCATCCCGTAACAGGTTCGCCCTTCCACTCCCGGAATGTGGGGCGAACCAGTTCCCGTTCTTTACCGGGAAGCTGGTAGAACCATTTGTACCGCTGCCAGCCCTCTTCGAATTCACCCAGGCTGAGCTGCACGCCCGCGAGATGGAACTGCAGATACGGATTGCCTGGCAGGAGCCGTGCCGCTTCCGCGCTGTACAACCGGCTTTCGGCGTTCTTGCCGCATATGCTCAATGCCCGGGCCGCGTTGTGATGGAGCAGCGGATGGTGTGGATCGACGGCGAGCCCTTGTTTGGCGACACTGGCCGCTTCAGTGAAGCGGTCATGCGTGTTCAATACGAAGGCTAGCGACTTTAGCGCTTCGGCGTCGCGGGCGTAATGAGTTCTGATCCGCGTGATGGCTTCTTCAAGCGCGCGGATGTGGCCGCTCTGCGCCAGCTCCGCGACCAGCTTGAGTTCGACTTGCAGGGTGGTCGCGTCGAGCATGATGAGTTGTCCTTGAATTACTTCCGACGGGCGCCCCTGTCAGTAGAAGCGAGATAGGGGCGCCATTCTTGCATGACGAGCCTATTGCTCGTAGCTGGCCAGAAGAGATACGCCACTCAGTTTCGTGTTGGCGCTCACGATGGCGTAATAGGTTCCCGCCACCGGATTGGACAGTGTGCAGGTGGCGGCCGCGCCTCTTACCATGATGGACTCGCAATCAGGATGCAGCGGGGACGGCGTGCCCGCTCTGATGTCCAGTATGGCCGTCTGGCTGGCGCTCGCCGGTGCCAGGCTGAACGTCAAGCTTTTGACGCCCGCGGGCACCACCAGATCGTAGTTCTGCATCTCGCCGTTTTTCGCCGAGATCGTCTGCGGCGTATTGGGGCTCAGGTCCGTCAAGGTGGGCGGCAGGACCCGAAACGGTCGCGTCACCTTGCTGACTGCGCCGGTGCTGTCGGTCACGGCGAAGGTGATGTCATACGTGCCGGGATACTCGTAGTTCGTCCAGGGGGTGACGGACTGCGTGCGCACCATGTCGGGACCCCCGGTGCCGAAGTTCCACGCCCACGACTTGATGGGAGCGCCACGCGCGCTGGACAGGTCCGTGCATGTCACCTGCATCACCACGGTCGCTTCCGAGCACGTGAAGTCCGCGGCTGCGGGAATCTTCCCAGACCTGGCTGCGGTGACAGCGGCGGTTGCATCGAGGATGCCGGAGCCGAGCGATTGATCAGGCTGACGGTTTGCGAACGGTTGCACATTCTGGGTAAGCAGGGTTCGCAGTTCTGCGGGAGTCAGCCTGGAGGGCGCAACGGACTGGATGAGCGCGGCAACCCCGCTCACCATCGGCGCGGCCATCGACGTCCCGGACATGTACGTGTACCCCTCGCCGCCAGGCGCGGTGGTTCCGTTGTTGTAGGTGGACCAGATCGCGTCTGCGGGGGCGGCAATATCCACCGCCGCCCCCGCATTCGAGTCGACCCACTGCAAACCGAGGCGATGGGTGCCGCCCACGTTGATGACGTTGCGGCAGTTTGCGGGCTCGAAGTTCGAGGCGTTGCCGGCATTGTTGCCGGCGGCCGCCACCACGAGGGCGCCCTGACTGGTCGCGAAGTCGATGGCGTTCTGGAAGGTCTTTTCACAGGCACCGAGCCCGCCGAGACTCACGTTGATGACCTTTGCCGGATTGGCATTGGCGGGCACGCCCGGAATCGTCCCTCCGGCTGCCCACGTGATGCCGTCGGCAATGTCGGATGTATATCCGCGTGCACACGCATTCAATACCCGGACCGGTACCACCCTGGCGGACGGAGCGACCCCGGCGATACCCACGCCGTTATTGGTGAGCGCGGCCGCAATACCGGCGACGTGCGTGCCGTGCCATATCACGGGACACGTCTCGGTCGTGATACCGGGGTTCGTGCCGTTACCACCCCGATTGCCCGGCGTGAAATCGTATCCGGGCAAGACGTTCGCATTCAGGTCGCTATGGCTGGTTACGCCGTTATCGACTATCGCAATCACCGACCCTGCGCCGTTGGCCATGTCCCAGGCGCCCTCTGCCCGTATCCCCACCATGTTGTTGCCGGGCGTCCGGTTCGAGGTTAAACCCCACTGCATGCCATAGTCCGGGTCGTTGGGCGCCGTTGTTCCGGACATCTCCGAGTCGGGCTCGACGTATTCGACGTTCGGGTCCGACGCGATGGCGCGCATGAACGCCTTCGCTTCCTTTGCGTTGAGTTTGCGCTCCGTCGTCACGACGTCGGCGCCAATACCCATGCGGCGAAAATGGCGCGCCCGTGCAGGGAAAGCACTGCTCAGCTGGTTCAGCTTCGACTGGACTGCCGAGGTGGCGCCACGCTCGGCGGTGCCATTCTTGTACTTGATGATGAAGCGGTCGACGGTTGCGTCCGGTGTCAGGCTGCTCGTGTTCATCATCAACGCAGTTTGCATTGACACGGTGCTCGAACTGGCCGCGCTCGCCGCGGCCGCGACGCTCGCGGTACTCTGGGCAGTCGGTGTGGCTGCGGAACCCGTGTCGTTGCCATTGGTGCCGCCGCAAGCGGCCAGGGTGAGGGCCAAGGCCAGCGAAAGGCCGCCCGCGCCCGCAAGGGCGCGGCGAGATTCGCGCGCTTTCGAACCGTTCGGTCCAGGGCGCCTGTTGTTATGTTTGTGCGTGGTCATTGTGTTCGCTATCTCCCTGATGGCTGGTCGAAATGTTCTGCCGCTATGCATGTGAGCGAGATGCTCCTGCACGCGCCGTTTATTTAAGATGACTGATTAACGAATCTGGTCGAGCGCCGGTGTCAATCGTGACGTTCCCGCTGTTGCTCTCGCAAAGGCCGCGCGCGCTCTACGGCGCACGGTTGTTCGCCAGAGGAGGATCTTAATTATCTTGTTCGAGATAAAAAAGCGGATCTCTCTTCGAATTGATCGGAACTTTTACCTGGGCCGTGAGATTGTCCTTATCCCGCCGCTGCACGCGTCCCCAGAAAGGCGGATTATGGATAGCCCCGCCTTGACAAGCGGAACGGGCGGCTTTCATAATGCGTCGGTGCGTTCGCTAAACGAATCACTGTTCATATAGCGAACAAATTGCGTGTGACCGGATCGGGTTTGCGCGCCATGACAAGGACGTGGAGACCGTCCCGCGTGTCGTTCCACGCGGCTCGCCAGCCAGGCTGGCCGCTGCGGCCCGAGCGGCGCGGTGCAAAGCGTCCCAAAGGGAATTCGACATGATCAACAAGATTTTCGAGTCACTTCAGTCGGCCGTGGCCGATGTGCACGACGGCGCGACCGTCATGATCGGCGGCTTCGGCACGGCCGGCATGCCCTCCGAGCTGATCGACGCACTCATTGAACAGGGCGCGCGCGAGCTCACCATCGTCAACAACAATGCCGGCAATGGCGATATCGGCCTGGCGGCTTTGCTGAAAGCCAGGCGCGTGCGCAAGATCATCTGCTCGTTTCCGCGCCAGACCGATTCGTACGTGTTCGACGCGCTGTATCGCGCCGGTGAAATCGAGCTCGAACTCGTGCCGCAGGGCAATCTGGCCGAGCGCATTCGGGCAGCGGGCGCGGGCATCGGCGGGTTCTTCACGCCTACCGCGTACGGCACGAAGCTGGCCGAAGGCAAGGAAACCCGCCTGATCGACGGCCGGCATTACGTGCTGGAGTCGCCGTTGCACGCCGACTTCGCGCTCATCAAGGCGTTCAAGGGCGATCGTTGGGGCAATCTGGTTTATCGCAAGACGGCGCGCAACTTTGGCCCGATCATGGCGAGTGCGGCGAAAACCGCCATTGCGCAGGTGTCGAAAGTGGTGCCGCTCGGCGCACTGGACCCGGAAAATATCGTCACGCCGGGCATTTTCGTGCAACGTGTGATCGAAGTGCCGCAAGCCACGCATGAAGCCGAGCTTGCATCCGCGACTGCTGCCTGAGGAGACCTGAGATGAAAAAACTGACCCGCGATGAAATGGCGAGGCGCGTCGCCCAGGACATTCCTGAAGGCGCTTTTGTCAACCTCGGCATTGGTGTGCCGACCCTCGTAGCCAACCACCTCGCTGCGGACAAGGAAATCTTCCTGCACAGCGAAAACGGCCTGCTCGGCATGGGCCCGGCGCCCACGAAAGGCGAGGAAGACGACGAACTGATCAACGCCGGCAAGCAGCACGTCACGCTGCTGACGGGCGGCGCTTTCTTCCACCACGCCGATTCCTTCGCAATGATGCGCGGCGGCCATCTGGACTTCTGCGTACTCGGCGCGTTCCAGGTTTCCACCAGCGGCGACCTCGCGAACTGGCACACCGGCGCGCCCGACGCGATTCCGGCGGTGGGCGGCGCAATGGATCTGGCGATCGGCGCTAAGCAGGTCTACGTAATGATGGAGCATTTGACCAAGCAGGGCGAAAGCAAGATCGCGGCAGAATGCACCTACCCGGTCACGGGCGTGGCTTGCGTCGACCGCATCTATACCGACCTCGCCATGATCGATGTCACTGCGGACGGCCTCGTGGTGCGCGAGATCTTCTCGGACATCGATTTCGACGCACTGCACAAACTGACCGGCGTGCCGCTGATCGACGGCACGCAGACCGCACGCGCCGCGTGACCTTTGCGCGGCGTTTGGAGACAATGGTGTCCAACGCCGCGCCCGCCGCTTTGCGCGCGAGCCGCGCCAGCGAGGTCTTCCTTTCCGTCTTGCCGATTCCATCAATTCCATCATGCTCGAAGCCAGCGCCCGTCTGACCGGTCTCCTCTGCGGCACGCAGCCAATGAACGACATCTGGTCGCCGCGCGTGACGCTGCAAAGCATGCTGGATGTCGAAGCGGCACTCGCGCGCGCTTCGGCCGCGCACAACGTCATTCCGCAGTCGGCGGTGGCCGCGATCGAAGCGGCTTGTCAGGCCGATCAGCTCGACGCCGAAGCCCTCGCACGCGATGCCGCGCTCGGCGGCAATCTCGCGATTCCCCTCGTCAGGCAACTGACCGCGCGCGTGAAAGCGGCGGATGCGGAAGCGTCGAAATACGTCCACTGGGGTGCAACCAGCCAGGACATCATCGATACCGCGACCGTCCTGCAACTGCGCGACACGTTCGATCTGCTCGAGCGTCATTTGCAATCCACCTGCACGGCGCTCGCTGCGCTCGCGCGCAGCCATCGGGCCACGCCGATGATCGGCCGCACCTGGTTGCAGCAGGCTTTGCCCATCACACTGGGGCTGAAATTCGCGCAATGGCTCGACGCGCTGCTGCGTCATCATGAACGGCTCGATACCTTGCGCGAACGCGTGCTGGTCCTGCAGTTCGGCGGCGCGGCCGGCACGCTGGCGAGCCTGCGCGATGCCGCTGCCGCCGTCACGCAGTCGTTAGGCAAGGAACTGAAGCTCGCTGTGCCCGCGTTGCCGTGGCATACGCAACGTGACCGCATGGCGGAAACGGCGGCGCTGTTCGGCATGCTGATCGGCACGCTCGGCAAGATTGCGCGCGACGTCTCGCTGCAGATGCAAACGGAAATCGGCGAGCTTGCCGAACCGGCTGCGGCGGGCAAGGGCGGCTCGTCCACCATGCCGCACAAACGCAATCCCGTGGGTTGCGCGGCCGTGCTGAGCGCGGCGACTCGCGCCCCCGGTCTTGTCGCAACGGTGTTCGCCGGCATGGTGCAGGAGCATGAACGCGCGCTCGGCGGCTGGCAGGCCGAGTGGGACGCGTTGCCCGATCTCGCGCGTCTGGCCGGCGGCGCGCTCGTCAATATCGAGCAGATCGTCAGTGGACTGGACGTCAACGTCGCGCGTCTCGCGGCCAATCTCGACGTGACGCACGGCCTGATTCTCGGCGAATCGGTGATGCTTGCACTGGGTGACAGCATCGGCCGGCTCGACGCGCATCATCTGGTGGAACGCGCGTCGAAGGCGGCGGTGCAATCGGGCAAGACACTTTTCGAGGTGCTCGCCGCAGACAGCAGGGTCACGCAATATCTGTCGGTCGAACAATTGCAGCGCCTGCTCGACCCGGCTCAATACGTCGGCCAGGCACACGCGTATGTCGACGCGGTGCTGGCTCTTCACAGTGCGCGCGCGAACCGCGCGACCTCTCAGGAGTAACGCAATGCCTTACGCCGCAGTCAACGGCATCGAGCTTCACTACCGGATCGACGGCGACCGGCACGGCAATGCGCCGTGGATCGTGCTGTCGAATTCGCTCGGCAGCGACATGTCGATGTGGGCGCCGCAAGTCGCTGCATTGTCCAGACATTTCCGCGTGCTGCGCTATGACACACGCGGCCACGGTCATTCGGAAGCACCGAAGGGTCCGTACACCATCGAACAACTGGCCGGCGACGTGCTGGGCCTGATGGACACGCTGAAGATCGCCAGGGCGAATTTCTGCGGCCTGTCGATGGGCGGCTTAACCGGCGTCGCATTGGCGGCACGTCATGCGAACCGGCTCGAACGCGTGGTGCTGTCGAATACGGCGGCGCGCATTGGCTCGCCGGAAGTATGGGTGCCGCGTGCGCAACGGGCGCGCAAGGAGGGCATGCTTGCGCTGGCCGACGCGGTCTTGCCGCGCTGGTTCACCGCTGAATTCATTGCCCGCGAGCCGCTGATCTTCTCCGTGATCCGCGATGTCTTCGTACACACGGACAAGGAAGGTTACGCCTGCAATTGCGAGGCGATCGACGCGGCGGACCTGCGTCCCGAAGCACCCGGCATCAAGGTGCCTGCGCTGGTGATCGCGGGCACGCATGATCTGGCCGCGACCCCGGCGCAAGGCAAGGAACTGGCGGCGGCGATTCCCGGCGCGCGTTACGTCGAACTGGACGCCTCGCATATCTCCAACATCGAGCAGGCCGATACGTTTACGAAGACCGTGCTCGACTTCCTGACGGAGCAGTAATGAACGACGATGAACGTTATGAAGCAGGACTGAAGCGGCGCCGTTCGGTGCTGGGCGATGCACACGTAGACCGCTCACTCGCAAACCGCACCGATTTCACCGAAGAATTTCAGAATTTCATCACCCGCTATGCGTGGGGAGAAATCTGGACGCGCGAAGGCTTGCCGCGTCACACGCGCAGTCTGCTGACGATCGGTCTGATGGTTGCGCTCAATCGCAGCGAAGAACTTGCGTTGCATCTGCGAGCCGCCAAGAACAACGGTGTGACGCGCGACGAAATCAAGGAAGTGCTGATGCAAACCGCAATCTATTGCGGCGTGCCTGCTGCGAATTCGGCCTTCCATCTGGCTGACAAGCTGTTCCGCGAGGATGACGCCGCCAAGGCGTGATGTGAAGCGGGACATGCAGCGTGCTATCACGTGCCGCATGTCGCGCCTGAGCGCCGTGTGTCATTCGCACTAGCTGACCGCAATCAGCAACCGCAGCAAACCAGAACTACAAAGAGCGCGCTCTGGTGTCGACGACCGCAGCGCCCGCCAAAAGAAGCAGGACGCGCATGCGGCACGTTGTGCGTTCAGATGAGGAGACAGCCATGACCGGCACCGTGTTTGGCACACCGCGCACGCTCGACGTGCAGCAGTTCATCGACGAACGGCGCTTCTCGCCGTATCAATGGTTCGTGCTCGTACTTTGCTTCCTGATCGTTGCCACGGACGGCTTCGACACCGCTGCGATCGGCTTTGTCGCGCCCTCGTTGTCGCAGGAATGGCACGCCACCAAAGCAGCCCTCGGCCCGGTGATGAGCGCGGCGCTGGTCGGCCTCGCAATTGGCGCATTGGCAGCGGGTCCGCTTGCGGACCGCATTGGCCGCAAGAAAGTGCTGGTCGGCTCAGTGATGATATTCGGCGTGCTGAGCATTGCCTGCGCCTTGGCGGGTTCGGTGGCGGAGCTTGCCGTGTTGCGGCTGCTGACGGGCATCGGTCTTGGCGCAGCCATGCCCAACGCCACCACGCTCACCTCCGAATACGCGCCGGCGCGCAAGCGCTCGTTTCTCGTCAATACGATGTTTTGCGGCTTTACGGTGGGTGCCTCGGCAGGTGGTCTGGTCGCGGCCGCGCTGATTCCGCAATACGGCTGGCGCAGCGTATTCGTGGCGGGCGGCGTGATGCCTATCGTGCTCGGCTTTGTGCTGATCGCACTGCCTGAATCGATTCGCTTCATGGTGTTGCGCGGCTGGTCGGCCGGGCGCATCGCAGCCGTGCTGCGGCGTATCGCGCCCGGTGAATCCTTCGATAACGTGCGCTTCGTGTTGCCCGAAGATCCGGACGTGCAGCGTCAGAGCGGCGGCTCGGTCGTACTGTCGTCGCGTTTCAGGACCGGCACGATCATGCTGTGGATCACCTATTTCTCCGGGCTGCTGGTGTACTACCTGCTGACGAGCTGGCTGCCGACCTTGATTCGCGACACGGGTTTTACCGTACGGCAGGCCGCGCTCGTAACCGCGCTGTTTCCGTTCGGCGGCGGAGTGGGGTCGATTACCGTGGGCTGGTTGATGGACCGCTTCGAGCCGCATCGTGTGATTGCCATTACCTACGTGTTGACCGGCTTGTTCGTATGGATGGTGGGGCAGCAATCAGGCAGCCTGGTGTGGCTCGCGGCCATCACGTTCGTGGCAGGCGTTTGCATGAACGGCGCGCAATCGTCGCTACCCACGCTCGCTGCGGCGTTTTACCCCACCAGCGGCCGCGCGACGGGCGTGGCGTGGATGCTGGGGGTTGGGCGCTTCGGCGGGATTCTGGGGGCGTTTTCCGGCGGGCTGCTGTTGCAGGCCAATATCGGCTTCAGCACGATTTTCGCGCTGCTTGCCGTTCCCTCGCTGATTGCGGCGGGCGCGCTGCTGGTCAAGCGCGCGGCTGCGCATCGGGCAGCGGATCAGGTCTTGCCGCGCAAAGCGGCTTAAAGCCGGTTAGGTTAACGTAGGGCGACCTGAAGCAATCTGAAGCAACCTGAGGCAACTTAAAGCACCGCCAGATCTACGCAACCGTACTCTCGCGCACGGTGCCGGTTTCCTCCACCGGCACGTGCAGTAACACCGCCCGCAACACCGTGTCCTTGATAACCTTGCACCAATGCGCGAGCGCCGCCTTGTCCATCAGCGGCTCGCCGAGAAACGCGCCAAGCGTGTACTGATTGGCGTTATAAAAATATCCAAGCGATGCAATCATGATGTACACATCGCGCGCCTGCACGCTGTTGCGAAACACGCCTTTCGCCTTGCCCGCATCCAGCACCCGCTGCACGACTGAAATCGCGTACCCGGAAATCTCGCGCAGTTTCGACGACTTCTTCGAGTGCTTGCCCTGATGCAGATTTTCGCTGGAGAGCAGGGTGACGAACTCCGGATGGTCGAGGTAGTACTGCCAAACGAATTCCACCATCTGCTGCAAACCGTGCACGGGGTCGTCCAGGTCCAGGGCGAGTTGGCTTTCCGCTTCATTGAACTGCGAATAGATGGTCTCCAGTACCTCGACGAACAACTGTTCCTTGCTGCCGAAGTAGTAGTAGATCATCCGGTCGTGCGAGCGCGCAGCCTTCGAAATGCTTTCGATGCGACCGCTCGCATAGCCCTGCTTGGCAAAAACCTTGATTGCAGCTTTAAGAATCTTCGCGCGCGTATCCTGCGCCTGTTTCGCGCGAACTCCGATGGCGCCAGTCTTGCGGGCGGCGGTTGCACTCATGGATGGCCTCGAATCTTTCCGCGAGAGTTCTGGTGCTTGATACAGATGCCTGGTGCATGCGTCCAGTCCACCGCGCGCTGCACCGAGTTGCGGCGTCACGGTTGGCGCGCTGCAACATGAAGAACGGCAGGGAAAAGACGTTGCGCAGTCTATTTTGATCGAGTAGATTTCAAGCAAGTTTGGTGTAGCAGATACTACACGAACGGTGAGTGACCGCAACATTTTTCAAAATGCAGCAGGTTGCGCGTCACACGAAAATACCTTGAAACAAGGGTTATTTCGTCAGCCGGGTAGGACCGCTTGTCATGTCGTCGTATGGAACCCCATCATGACTGAACATACGAAGGTCGATTTCGGTGCAGATCGCGTCGATGGCGAAACCGCCTCGACGCCCGGTCCTACCGTGCTCGAAAAAGCGGCGCCGCGCAGCGAGCGGATGGCGTCCAACAAGATCGAATGCAATGCATGCCCTGTGCTGTGTCAGATCTCCGCAGGCCGCACCGGTGCGTGCGACCGCTATGCAAACGCGGATGGACGGCTGATTCGTGTCGACCCGGTGATTTTCATGTCGCCGGCACCATTACTCGCGGAAAACGCAGACGCGCAAGAACCCGCGATCGAATTTGGTGCATCGTCAAACGTGCCGCAAAACGCGCAGACAGCGGCGCAGGATCAGGCGCTGTTTGTCACGGGCGTAGGTGCATCCTCGACTTATCCGGATTACAAACCCGCGCCGTTTATCGTTTCGTCAAAGCTCGACGACGTCGACATGGTCACGGTTGTCACCGAAGGCATCTTTAGTTACTGCAGCTTCAAGGTAAAGATCGACACGGATCGCTTTCTTGGGCCGGAACAATCGAACGTCCGTTGTCAGGGCGAGCTTGTCGGACACGTGACGACCGCCGAATACGGCTCGCAGATGCTAAGCCTGGGCGGTGTGCATCATCTGACCGGCGGCAGCAAGAAGGAAGGGCGGGTGACGTGCGACATGATGCTCGCGCTCGGCAACAAGCAGGCCGTTGAGCTGAGTATCGACGGTGGCGCGAATCTGGTGATCCGGGCGGGCGCGGCACCCATCGTGGATGGCGTCGAAGAGCAGCGCATGCGGGTAGGCTGCGGCTCGGCCACGATCGGCATTTTTGCCAAACAATGGTTCGGGCACGCCGACGAAGTCGTCGTGGTTGACGACCACATCACCGGCGTATTGACCGAGCATCAGGCAGGCCGGTGTCTTGGCATGGCGCGCTCAGGTCTGAAGATTCGCGGCCGCAAGTCGACACCGGGCCGCTATTTTCAGGTGGCCAATCCCGGCACAGGTTGGGGCGGCACGGATATTCAGGACCCGTTGGCGATCGTCGAGGGCTTCGATCCTGCCATCGCGCGGCCCGGCATGCGTTTGCTGATGGTGTCGACCACCGGAGAGCATGCGCAATGGTACGAACTGGACGGCAATCTCGTGCCCCGCGCGATGGACATGCCCGACGCCGTGCGGCGTACCGTGGAGCGTATCGGCGAAAACTGCGAACCGTCGCTCGCGACTGTGCTGTTTCTCGGCGGCGCGGGCGGCAGTTTGCGCGCCGGCGCCACGGAAAACCCGGTACTGCTGACACGCGCGATCAAGCAACGGCTGGTGAACGTCACCTGCGGCGGCGCGCCCGCGTACGTGTGGCCGGGCGGCGGCATTACGGTGATGGTCGACGTGACGCGCATGCCTGATCGTTCATTCGGCACGGTGCCTACGCCCGCAATCGTCGCGCCGATCGAATTCACCATGCGTTACGACGTGTACCGCGATCTGGGCGGTCATCTGGATGCGGTGCGTTCGCTAGAGCGCGTGCTGGCGAACGGACCTGAGCATAGCGAAGGTGCGCCGTTGGCGCGCCGGACGTTGAAGCGTCGTCCGGACAACCCATGGCCGCCCGGCATGCCGCCGATGCTCGGGTAACCGTCATGGCCGCGACCCGCGCACCACTCGATGCAACGCGCTGGCATCTGCAGCATGGCCCGATCGATCTGATCATCGGCGCCGAGGGCGATGCTACAGCCGTCAAAGAGGCACATGACGCGTGCTGGCAGCGTTTTGCCGGTGTGCTGGATGAACTGGTCGCGGAGTTGCGGTTACTGAAAAAACCCATGCCGCACGCTGCGACAGCGGATTCAAACGAGCGCCTGTGCAAAGGTCATATTGCGTCTCGCATGTGGAACGCGTGTTATCCATATCGCACGCACTACATTACGCCGATGGCTGCGGTCGCGGGCAGCGTCGCGGACGAACTGATTGGCGCTTTCGCGCGTCCCGGCGTCACACGCGCCTTCATCAATAATGGCGGCGACATTGCGCTGTATCTGACCGAACGCGAGCGGTATCGTATTGGGGTGTTTGCGGATCTTTCGAAATTGCAAGGCGCACGCCTGGCCAGTGGACGTCCGCTTGATGCGAACCTGTCACTCGACGCCAGCATGCCAGTCCGCGGCATTGCGACGAGCGGCTGGCGCGGCCGCAGTTTCAGTCTTGGCATCGCGGACAGCGTGACGGTAATGGCGCGCAATGCTGCCATGGCCGACGCCGCCGCTACGATGATTGCCAACGCCGTCAATCTTGAGCACACGGGCGTGGTGCGTCGGCCGGCGTCGTCGCTCAAGGACGACAGCGACCTCGGCGATCTGTTGGTGACGGTGGACGTGCCGCCCTTACCGCAAGCGCTGATCGATCGCGCGCTTGCTTGCGGCGTGCGCGAAGCAAACCGGTTGCGCGTGCAAGGACTGATCGAAGGCGCCGCGCTGTTTCTGCAAAGTAGCGCGCGGGTCGTCGGTATGAACGAATCGGATAAAACGCTGCCCGGACAAAACAGCGGTACGCGTCTCACGCATGACTCTCATCACGCCATGGAGGCTCCGTGTTCGAAATACGCCGCGTGCTGACGCACGTCGAAGACATTTTTCACGAGTTTGGTCCACCGCCGGCGCAGCCGCTACGAAAAGGCGCGATTGCCGCCGTCATGACGAACCCGTTTGCGGGCCGCTACGAAGCGAAGATCGAGCATGCCATGGAAGCACTCAAGCCGATCGGCGTCGATCTTGCTCAGCGCCTTCTCGCCTCCATGGCTGTTCCGCACGCGGCAATCGAAAGCTACGGCAAGGGCGCGATAGTCGGCGCTGCCGGTGAACTCGAACACGGTGCGCTGTGGCACGTACCGGGTGGGTACGCCATGCGCGAATTGCTGGAGAAGAATGGTGTGCCGACGAATGCAATCGTGCCTTCGACGAAAAAGGTAGGCGCGCCATCCACCGCGCTGGATGTTCCGCTGACTCACGTCAATGCAAGCTACGTGCGCAGCCATTTCGACGCAATCGAGGTGCGCGTGCCGGGCGCTCCTGCCGCGAATGAAATCGTCTATATCCTCGTGATGAGCACCGGACAGCGGGTGCATGCGCGTGTCGGCGGTCTTGCGAAAGAGGCGATTGTCGGCAAGGACGGCTTGCGTTAGGACCTGAGCAACGGTGCAACGCAAAGCGAACGACAGTAGGCAAGGCGTACCCATTAACGGAGAGCAAAATGGCAATCAAGCTTCGCAAGCTGGTCGTGCAGGTAGACGAAATACGCATTGAGATGGGCCAGACGATCGAGCCGCCCACCCGCCGTGCGGTCGCGATGGCCGTGATCGACAATCCATACGCCGGCCGCTACGAAGCGACACTCGAGGCGCTGGTCGAGGCGGGCGAGGAACTCGGCGCGCTGCTGGGCAAGAAATGCGTGGAGGCGCTGGGCATCGAACCGGCTCAGGCGCAAAGTTACGGCAAGGCGGCGATTGTGGGCGAAGCGGGCGAACTGGAGCACGCGGCGGCGATTCTCCATCCGAAGCTGGGCGCGCCGTTACGCATGGCAGTGGAAAAAGGCGCGGCGCTGGTGCCGTCCGCCAAGAAGATGGGCACGCTTGGGACGGCGATCGACGTGCCGCTCGGCCACAAGGATGCCGCTTTCGTGCGCAGCCATTTCGACGCCATCGAAGCACGTGTGGCCGATGCGCCGCGGGCGAACGAAATCGTCGTGGCGGTGGCGGTCACCGCGTCGGGCAGGCCATTGCCGCGCATCGGCGGCTTGCAGGTCAGCGAAATCAAGGGCGAAGACGGTTTGCGCTGATTTAATTCGCTGGTAGTGTGCTGGCCTTGAGGCAGGCACTGCGCCTGCAGTCTGGCGCACCACATCTGCTGCGCATTTGAAGGCTGGCAAGCCGCTAAGGGTCACGATGCTTTCGAATCTGCTGGTACAGCTGGTCAATGGACTCGCCGACGCGTCGACGCTGTTTCTCGTCGCCGCCGGCCTGTCGTTGATCTTCGGCGTGACGCGCATCGTCAACTTTGCGCACGGCTCGTTCTATATGCTGGGCATTTACGTCGCGTATAGCATCGCCAGCCGCTTTGGCCATACCACCGGCGGTTTCTGGCTGTCGGTGCTGGCCGCCGCGCTGGTGGTGGCGGTGCTCGGCGCGCTGGTCGAAATGATCGTATTGCGGCGCATCTACCAGGCACCTGAACTGTTTCATCTGTTGGCCACCTTCGCACTGGTCTTGATCTTCCGCGACGCCGCGCTCTGGCTGTGGGGTCCGGAAGACCTGTTCGGGCCGCGTGCGCCGCATCTGGCGGGCGCCGTGAATCTGCTCGGCCATCCGCTGCCCACTTACGATCTCGCGTTGATCGTCATCGGTCCGCTCGTGCTGCTGTTGCTCTGGTATGCGTTGACGCGCACGCGCTGGGGCACGCTGGTGCGCGCGGCAACGCAGGATCGGGAAATGCTCGGTGCGCTTGGCATCAATCAGGCGTGGCTGTTTACCGGTGTGTTTTTTGTCGGCGCGTTCCTCGCAGGACTGGGTGGCGCGTTGCAGGGGCCGCGCATGTCGGCGAATCTGTCGCTCGATCTCGAGACGATCGGCAATGCGTTCGTCGTCGTCGTGGTGGGAGGGATGGGCTCGATTCCAGGCGCCTTCATCGCTGCGTTACTGATCGCGGAGATCAAGGCGCTGTGCATCGGCATCGGGCATGTGTCGATCGGCGGGATCGACTTTTCGCTCAGCCGCTTTACGCTGGTGGCCGAGTTCGTCGTGATGGCCGTCGTGCTCGTCGTGCGGCCGTGGGGTTTGCTCGGACGTGCGAGCGCGGCTGTGCGCGGCATGGCCGCACCGGAGGCGCCGTTGCGCCCTGCGGGGAAGCGTTTGAAATGGCTGACGGCGAGCGTGCTCGCGGTGCTGGCGCTAGCGCCTTTAGCGGCTAATGCGTTTCCTTATATGCCTATTCTGCTGGTCGAAATCCTGATCGCAGTGCTGTTCGCCACCAGCCTGCACTTCATCATGGGTCCGGGCGGCATGCATTCGTTCGGTCATGCCGCTTATTTCGGCCTGGGCGCTTATGGAGCCGCGTTGTTTCTCAAGGTCCTCAATCTGCCGATGGAAGCCGCTTTGCTGCTGGGCCCGTTGCTTGCACTGGGTGGCGCGCTGGTGTTCGGCTGGTTTTGCGTGCGCTTGTCCGGCGTCTATCTGGCCATGCTGACGCTCGCCTTCGCGCAGATCGTCTGGTCCGTCGTGTTTCAGTGGGACGACGTGACGGGCGGCAGCAATGGTGTGCTCGGCTTATGGCCGTCGAACTGGCTGTCCTCGCCGGTGGCGTACTACTACCTGACACTGGTGTGCGTCGCGCTCTGCGTATGGTTGTTGCGCCGCATGCTGTTCTCGCCGCTCGGCTATGCAATGCGCGCCTCGCGTGATTCGGTATTGCGCGCGGAGGCAGTTGGCATTGACGTGAAGCGCGTGCAATGGGCGTCGTTTGTGATTGCTTCGATTTTTTGCGGTCTGGCAGGCTCCCTGTATGCATTTTCGAAGGGCACCATTTCGCCGGAAGTGATCAGCGTAAGCCGTTCCGTGGACGGCCTCGTCATGGTGCTGCTCGGCGGCTTGCAAACGCTAGGCGGTCCGCTTGTCGGCGCGGCGCTGTTCACCTGGCTGCAGGATACTGTCGCGCGGCAAACGGATTACTGGCAGGCACTGCTCGGCTTTACCATCCTGTTGCTGGTGATGGCGTTTCCTCAAGGCATCGTGGGTTTTATCCGTGATCGCTTTGGCGACGACGACGCAAGCGCGCAGAACGGCCATCCAGACGGAACGTCAGCATCGGAGCCTGCCAACACGGCTTCGCCCTCTCAAGCCGCTGCGATGAAGGAGGGCCTATGAGCTTGCTACGCGTATCCGGCTTGTCAAAATCGTTTGGCGGCCTGAAGGCGGTCGATGACGTCTCGTTCAATCTGGAAGCCGGTCAATTGCTCGCTTTGCTCGGGCCGAACGGTGCCGGCAAATCCACCTGCTTCAACATGGTCAATGGGCAACTTAAGCCGTCGTCAGGTTCGATCCGTCTCGACGATCAGGAAATCGTCGGTATGCGGCCACGCGATATCTGGCGGCTCGGCGTGGGCCGCACGTTCCAGATCGCCGCCACCTTCAATTCGATGACCGTGCTCGAAAACGTGCAGATGGCCCTCGTTTCGCGCGAACGCAAACTGTTCGGAGTGTGGAAACCCGCTGCATCGTGGCATGCGGATGAAGCTTTGAGCCTGCTCGAACAGGTCGGCATGGCTGCCGACGCGCATCGTGCCTGCGGCGTTCTCGCTTACGGCGACGTGAAGCGCGTCGAACTGGCTATCGCGCTGGCCAACCGCCCGAAACTGCTGTTGATGGATGAGCCCACCGCAGGCATGGCGCCCAAAGAGCGCAACGATCTGATGGCGCTGACGAGGCGCCTTGTCACGGAGCACAACATCGGCGTGCTGTTCACCGAGCACAGCATGGACGTCGTCTTCGCTTACGCGGATCGCCTGATCGTGCTGGCGCGGGGCAAGCTGATCGCCGAAGGCAGCGCGGAGACGATTCGCAACGACGCCCGCGTACAGGAAGTGTATTTCGGCACCGGCAAGACTTTCCAGGCACATGCGGCGCTGGATCGTCGCGATGACGCAAAGGGTCATCAAGGAGCCGTGCAATGAGCGAGCCGATGCTAAAGGTCTCCGGTCTCAATGCGTTTTATGGCCGCGCGCACATTCTGTTCGACGTCGGACTCGAAGTGGGGCGCGGTGAAGTCGTCGCGCTGATGGGCCGCAACGGCGCCGGTAAATCGACGACGATGAAAGCCGTGATGGGTCTATTGCCACGCCGTCAAGGCAAAGTGCAGTTTCGCGGCACGGACATCACGACGCTGCCGCCCTACCGGATTGCACGCATGGGCATGGGCTTCGTGCCGGAAGATCGCCGCGTGTTCGCCGACCTCACGGTCATGGAAAACCTCGACGCCGGACGCCAGCCGCCGCGCGACGACGCGCCGCAATGGACTCCGGACAAGCTGTTCCGTCTCTTTCCCAATCTCGGCGAAATGCCGAGGCGCCCCGGCGCTCAGATGAGCGGCGGCGAGCAGCAGATGCTGACCGTGTCGCGCACGCTGATGGGTAATCCGTATCTGGTGCTACTGGATGAACCGTCCGAGGGCGTGGCACCGGTGATCGTCGAGCAGATGGCGAACATGATTCTCGAACTCAAGCGCGAAGGACTGTCGATCCTGTTGTCCGAACAGAATCTGCACTTCGCCGAGCTGGTCAGCGACCGCGCGTACGTCCTCGAAAAAGGGCAGATCCGCTTTAGCGGCACGATCGGCGAACTCGCGAAGAACGAAACAGTCAGGCGCGCTTATCTGAGTGTCTGATTCCTGCGAAGCGTTATATGTCGAGCAAATGCACGGCACGTGACGAATGCGGTAGTCGTTGCGAAAGGAGAAGCCAGATGGCAGCAGAGACGTTGACAGGGTTGTCGGGCAAGGTCGTGGTGACGAACATCGGCCTGCTGTTGTCCGGCGATATCGACGCACCGATTCTCGACGCGGACACGCTGGTCATCGACGATGGCGTGATCGTCGCCGTCGGCAGGGAGAAAGACTGCGACCTCGAAGGCGCGCGCATGACGATCGATTGCAAGCGCACGGCAGTGGCGCCTGGTCTGATCGATTCACACGTCCATCCGGTATTCGGCGACTGGACGCCGCGCCAGAATCAGATGGGCTGGATCGAATCGAATCTGAACGGCGGTGTGACGACCATGATCTCCGCCGGCGAAGTTCATTTGCCTGGCCGTCCGAAAGATGTGATCGGCGTGAAAGCGCTGGCAATCACGGCGCAGCGTTCATTCGAAGGCATGCGTGGCGCGGGCGTCGGCGGCGGGGTCAAAGTGCTGGCAGGTGCACCTGTGATCGAAAAGGGCATGGTGGAGGAAGACTTCAGGGAACTCGCGCAGGCAGGCGTGAAACTGCTCGGCGAAGTGGGCCTCGGCAGCGTGAAGGCCGGCGAAGAAGCGGGTCAGATGGTGGCGTGGGCGCGCAAGTACGGCATTCAGAGCACGATTCACACGGGCGGCCCGTCGATTCCCGGTTCAGGCCTGATCGACAAGGACGTGGTGCTGGCCGCGGATGCCGACGTGATCGGTCATATCAACGGCGGCCATACGTCGCTGCCTTATCGCCATGTGTGCGACCTGTGCGAACAGTCCACGCGTGCACTGGAAATCGTTCACAACGGCAACGAACGCATTGCACTGCTGACCGCGCGCCATGCAGTCGAACTCAAATGCCCGCACCGCATCATCCTCGGCACTGATAGTCCCGCTGGTTCGGGTGTGCAACCGCTTGGCATCCTGCGGATGGTTGCCTTGATCTCGAGTCTCGCGGACGTTCCCGCTGAAATCGCTTTCTGCTTTGCGACCGGAAACACCGCGCGGCAACGCAATCTGCGCCAGGGTTTGATCGAAGTGGGACGTCCGGCTGACCTGGTGTTCATGGACCGCGCGCAGCATACGGCCGGCGCCACGCTGCTGGAAAGCGTGCAACTGGGCGATGTGCCGGGTGTCGGCATGGTGATGATCGACGGGCTGATTCGCTGCCGGCGCAGCCGCAATACGCCGCCTGCGACCGAAGTGCCGGTGGTCGTCTGAAGTCGCACCACGAACCGCCGACGCCGCGGCCATGAATCGCCCCGCGAACCTGACGCTCACCGTGAACGGCGCGACGTACGTCGTCAACGCCGACGCGGATACGCCGCTGCTCTATCTGCTGCGCAACGATCTCGCGCTCAACGGTCCGAAGTTCGGATGCGGTCTCGGCGAGTGCGGCGCGTGTACGGTACTGCTCGACGGTATGCCGACCCGGTCATGCGTGACCACGGCAAAGGTCGCACAGGGCCGCGCGATCACGACGCTGGAAGGCCTGGGTACGCGTGTCGCCCTGCATCCGGTGCAACAGGCGTTCATCGAAGAACAGGCCGCGCAGTGCGGCTACTGTTTGAACGGCATGATCATGACGGCGAAAGCGCTGCTTGACCGCGATCCTCATCCGGACGATGAGACCATCCGTCGCGAACTGTCGCGCAATTTGTGCCGGTGCGGCACGCATGTGGAGATTCTGCGCGCGGTGCGGCGCGCGGCGTATTTGCTAGCCGCGCAAAAGGACGCACATCAAGACTCGCAGAGATCCCAGCGTGAAGGAGAGCGCGCATGACGGGGCCGGATGTCGGCGTCGATCGTCAGGCTGTCTCGCGACAGCAGCTATTCGACGCGGCCAACGTGCTGATAGTAGTGCGCCCGCCGCAGGCGCCGCCCAAACCGGCGATGGGTCAGCCGGGTTCACGCTCGTCGTTTGTGCCGACCGAGGCGGATCTGTTCCTCGTGGTGCGCAGCGACGGCAGCGTGGTCGCGTTCAACGGCCACGTCGACCTGGGCACGGGCATTGGCACGGCGCTCGCGCAGATCGTCGCAGAAGAACTGGACGTGCCGCTCACGCGCGTCTCGATCGTGCTCGGCCACACCAGCGAAGTGCCGAATCAGGGGCCGACGATTGCGAGTGCAACCATCCAGATGTCGGCCGTGCCGTTGCGTCTCGCTGCGGCACAAGCGCGGCGGTTCCTGGTGGCGCAGGCGGCGCAACGGCTCGGTGTGAACGTGGAAACTCTGGAGGTGCGCGACGGTATCGTGCATCGCCATGGCGAAGATGGTGCACACGGCATCGGTTACGGCGAGCTGATTGCCGGACGGCGGATAGAACTCGAGCTTTCGACCGAGACGCCCGTGAAGTCGCCGCAGGCGTACCGGATCGTCGGCAAGAGCACGCCGCGCCTCGATATTCCCGCCAAGGCGACCGGCGAACTGACCTTCGTGCACGACGTTCGCGTGCCGGGGATGCTGCATGGCCGCGTCGTCCGTCCGCCGTATGCGGGCGTGGCGCAAGGCGAGTTTATCGGTAACAGTCTGCTGCATGTCGACGAGGACTCGCTTGGCGATTTGCCTGGCATCGTCAAGATTGTGGTGATCCGCGATTTCGTGGGTATTGTTGCGGAGCGCGAGGAAATCGCGCAGCAGGCAGTCAAGCGGCTCAGCGTACGGTGGAAGACAGTGGAAGGTTTGCCGCCGCTCGAAAGCAACTCCGAAGTGGAAGCGGCATTGCGCGCCAATCCGGCGACGCGTCGTGATCTCGTAATCGACGGCGACGTCGACGCCGCATTTGCGCAAAGCGCCAACACGCTCGAAAGCACCTACGTCTGGCCGTTTCAGATGCACGCTTCGATCGGACCTTCATGTGCCGTTGCCGATTACCGCGAAGGCGCACTCAAGGTCTGGTCCGGCACGCAAAATCCGCATTCGCTACGCGCCGATCTTGCGCTGCTGATGTCGCTCGACGAGGCGCAGATCGACGTCGTGCGTATGGAAGCAGCGGGCTGCTATGGCCGCAACTGCGCGGACGACGTGGCCGCCGACGCCGCCTTGCTGTCACGCGCAACGGGCAGTCCGGTGCGTGTGCAACTCTCGCGCGAGGACGAACACGCGTGGGAGCCGAAAGGCGCAGCGCAATTGATGGACGTACGCGGCGCGGTAGGCGCCGACGGTCAACTCACCGGCTACGATTTCACGACCCGTTACCCCTCGAACGATGCGCCGACGCTCGCGCTCTTGCTGACCGGAACGATCTCGCCGCAACCGCAAGTGTTCGAAATGGGCGATCGGACCGCGGTGCCGCCGTACGACTATCGAACCATGCGGGTCGTCTGCGACGACACACCGCCGATTGTCCGCGCGTCGTGGTTGCGTGGCGTATCCGCGCTTCCCAACACCTTCGCACACGAATCGTTCATCGACGAACTGGCCGCGCAAGCCGGAGTCGATCCGGTCGAATTTCGCCTGCAGCATCTGACCGATCCGCGTGCCGTCGATCTGGTCAAGGCGGTAGCCGCTAAAGCAGACTGGCAGCCGCGCAACCGCGCGCTAAAAGAAGCGCAACAGGAGGGCGACGTCGCGCGTGGCCGCGGCTTTGCATACGCCCGTTATGTGCACAGCAAATTCCCTGGATTCGGCGCGGCCTGGTCCGCCTGGGTCGCGGATGTTGAAGTGAACCGCAAGAGCGGCGAGCTGGCCGTCACGCGCGTCGTAGTGGGGCAAGACACGGGCACGATGGTGAATCCGGATGGCGTGCGGCATCAGATTCACGGCAACGTGATCCAGGCGACCAGCCGCGCGCTGAAAGAGCGCGTGACGTTCGGGCGCAACGCGGTGACGAGCCAGGAGTGGGGCGCCTATCCGATCCTCACGTTCCGCGAGGTGCCTGTCATCGAAGTCGTGATGATGCCGCGCCACGGAGAGCCGCCGATGGGCACCGGTGAATCCGCATCGCTGCCGGGCGCCGCGGCAATTGCCAACGCGCTCTACGATGCCACCGGCGTGCGTTTTCGCAGACCGCCGTTCACCCCTGAGGTCATTCGCGCGGCACTCGCTGACGCAAAGGCGGATGAGGCCGCCGCGCGCAGGAAGAAGCGCTGGCGCGTGGGGTTCTTAGGCGCGCTGGCCGCCGGTGCCGCAGGTTGGCTAGGTGCGGTTTCGCTGGCACCTCAAGCCATTGCGCCCATCACGCCGCCGCTGGCGAGCGCGTTCGCGCCGGACCTGATCGCACGCGGCAAGCTGCTCGCTTCGCTTGGCGACTGCGCGGTCTGCCATACCGCGCGCAACGGTGTGCCGAATGCCGGTGGACGGCCGCTCAAGACGCCGTTCGGCACTCTCTACACCACCAACATCACGCCGGACGGTGAGACGGGAATCGGTACGTGGTCGCTCGAAGCGTTCACGCGTGCCATGCGCGAGGGCATCCATCGCGACGGACGGCACCTGTACCCCGCGTTTCCGTACACGTCCTTTAAAAATGTTTCCGACGACGACCTCAACGCGCTGTATGCGTACCTGATGTCGCAAACGCCGGCACGCTCGCGTCCACCGCAAACGAAGCTGGCATTCCCGTTCAACCTTAGACCCATGATGGCGGCGTGGAATAGCCTCTTTCTGAAACGCAACACGTTCACGCAGGACGCGACGCAAACTGCGCAATGGAATCGCGGTGCGTATCTCGTCAACGGCCTCGGTCATTGCAGCGCATGTCACACACCGCGCAATGCTTTTGGCGCCGAGAAAACCGGTGCCGCATTTCTGGGCGGCGGCACGGCCGAGGGCTGGGAAGCACCGGCACTCACCACATTGTCGAACGCGCCTGTGCCGTGGAACGAAGACGAACTGTTCAGCTATCTGCGGCACGGTTATGCGCCGCTGCATGGTGTCGCGGCGGGTCCGATGGCGCCCGTCGTCAGCGAACTGACTGCACTGCCGGATAGCGATATCCGCGCCATGGCGAGCTATCTCGCCTCGCTCAATCCGGTCGGAGCGAATGCGAATCCGCAGGCGCTCGCTCGCGAATATGAGCAGGCCAGTATGAGCGCATCAACGACTTCGAGCCTTGGCGCGCGGCTTTTCGACGGCGCCTGCGCGGCGTGTCATCACATGGACAGCGGGCCGCTGCTGTTCGGCGCGCATCCGTCGCTCGCGCTCAACACGAATCTGCATAGCGTGGCGCCGGATAACCTGATTCGCGTGATTCTGGATGGTATCGGCTCGCCTGCGCGGGCCGAACTCGGTACGATGCCGGCTTACCGCGACAGTTTCAACGACGC
>NZ_DASXHA010000006.1:0-3674 GCF_036488795.1 Paraburkholderia sp. | reverse complement strand
GCACTGGAAAACGTCATGGTGGGCCGTCACGTGCGCACCAAGCACGGACTGCTGGGCGCCGTGTTCCAGACGCCGGCTGAGCGCAAGGAAGAGCGCGAGATCAAGGAACGCGCGCTCGAGTTGCTGGAGTACGTCGGCGTGTGTTAACGGCGGTCAGAAACCGACACTAAACGGCGGCGTTAGTGAGGAATTCGGAATGTTTTCTAGTCTTCCGGGCTAATCCGAGACGACTGGTACGGGTGGCGCCAAGGTTATGGGGGCGCATCGAAAGGAGCCCGTAGGGCGAGTGCAGATGCGCGCCGGCGGGAGCCGGTTCAGGAAGGGGTGACGCAGCAGGCCTGATGCGGTAAAAGAGGATTTGCCGCCGAAGAAACAGGCCCGACACCGGCGCAAACCGCCAAGTTCAATCCGGTGTCGAGCCCAGCACGCGCACGACAGGGTGCGGGTGTGCCCAAGTATGGCACTGCCCGTAAGCTCTGTCGATATCGCATCGGCATTGACAGGGATTGCCGGTGCCGAGCTCAGCCCGCCTCTTTGTCTGCGCCCGTTGCCGGGCGCAGGTCATCGTTTGCCGCCGTTGCGACCGCGGCCAGATCTATTGCGACGGCGACTGTTCGTTGCTCGCTCATCAAACCAGCATGCGTGTGGCCGGTCAACGCTACCAGCGCACCCGCCACGGCCGTTTTGCGCACGCCGAACGGATGCGCCGCTATCGCAGCCGCAACAATAAAGTGACGCATCAGGGTTCCGCTGAGCCTGCCGCCGATGCTTTACTGAGACTGACTTCGACGACATCGGCCACAGCAGCGGTATCCACGCACACCACACCTGTGCCTGAGCATTGCCACTTCTGCCACTGCGTCTGTGCGGGCTTCCTACGCCTGGGTCCAATTCGCCGTCGGGTCTTCCGTGATGTTCGGACTGCTACTCACTACACAGGTGACCCATGACCATCGGAGTCGAACTCGAGGCGCAGATCCTGCGCTACTACCACGTTGAGAAGTGGCGTTGCGGCACCATCGCGCGCCAGTTGCACGTGCACCGCGGCACCGTCCAGCGTGTGCTCGCACAGGCTGGCCTGCCACGGATTGGCGCAGTGCTGCGACCCGCGCAGATCGATGCCTACCTGCCGTTCATCAATGAGACGCTGAAGAAGTTTCCCTCGCTCACGGCGAGCCGGCTGTATGCGATGGTTACTGAGCGCGGCTACCGGGGCAACATCCACCATTTCCGGCACCAGGTAGCACTTCACCGCCCACGGCCTGTTGCCGAGGCGTACCTGCGCCTGCGCACCTTGCCAGGGGAAGTCGGCGAGTGCGACTGGGCGCATTTCGATCGCCTGCAGATCGGGCGTGCGCGCCGGCCCCTGATGGCGTTCGTGATGGTGCTGTCGTGGTCACGTCAGATCTATCTGCGCTTCTTCCTGGATGCGCGCATGGATAGCTTCCTGGCGGGTCACGCCGGCGCCTTCGCAGCATGGTCCGGATTACCCAGGATCATCAAATACGATAATCTGCGCAGTGCCGTGCTTGAGCGCCAGGGCGACGCGATCCGTTTCAATCCGCAACTGCTCGCGTTCGCCGCGCATCATCACTACGAACCCCGCCCCGTGGCCGTAGCCAGAGGAAACGAGAAGGGGCGCGTCGAGCGTGCCATCAGGTTTGTACGCGACGCGTTCTTTGCCGCGCGCAAATTCACTGACCTTGATGATCTAAACGCCCAGGCCGCACTCTGGTGCACGGGGCCAGCAGCCGATCGCCCCTGCCGGGAGGAGCCCACGATCACCGTGCGAGAGGCCTTCGCCCGCGAGCAACCCAGCCTGCTCGCGTTGCCGGACAATCCGTACCCGTGTGAACTGCAACTGGCCGTGGCGGTCGGCAAACAGCCGTATGTCCGCTTCGATCTGAACGACTACTCGATCCCGCATACCCACGTGCGCCGCACGCTCACGGTACGTGCCGATCCCGGGCAGGTGCGCATTCTCGACGGCGCCGGTCTGCTCGCGACACATGAGCGCAGTTACGATCGTGGCGCGCAGATCGAGATCACCGCGCATCTGGACGCGCTCGTCGCCAGCAAACGCGAAGCGCGCCACCATCGCGGTCTGGACCATCTGGCCCATGCGGCGCCGGCCAGCCGGACCCTGATGCTGCGC
This sequence comes from Paraburkholderia sp., assembly GCF_036488795.1. Classification (GTDB taxonomy): domain Bacteria; phylum Pseudomonadota; class Gammaproteobacteria; order Burkholderiales; family Burkholderiaceae; genus Paraburkholderia. Next base: position 1,519 of record NZ_DASXHA010000006.1, on the reverse strand, counting down.
GCCGCTGAGCGCGGCGCCAATCTGGGCAATATCACCGCCCAGCTGCTGCGCCTGCTTGACCGCTATGGCGCGGCCGAGCTGCAGGCGGCGATTGAGGAAACGCTCGCCAGCGATGCCGCGCCTCACCAGAATCCGGTGCGTCTGGCGCTCGAGCGTCGACGCGAAGCCCGCCAGGCACCTCCGCCGGTGACCATCAGTCTGCCTGAACACGTGCGCAACAAGGACACGCTGGTGACGCCCCACCGGCTCGACATCTACGATCAGCTCAATGGAGCGCACGATGAGCATGACTGAGAATCTGCAAAGCCGCGCAAACGCCTTGCGCCTGTACGGGCTGCTGGCGCACTGGCCCGAACTCACCAATGCTGACTGGGTTGAACCGCTCGTGCAATGGGAGGAAGACGAGCGTGCCCGCCGTTCGCTTGAACGACGCATTCGTGACGCCCATCTGGGTAACTTCAAACCGCTGTGCGACTTCGACTGGGCGTGGCCCTCGCGCTGCGACCGGCTCGCGGTCGAAGAGCTGATGTCGCTCGAGTTCGTCAGGGACTACGCCAACGTAGTATTGATTGGCCCGAACGGCGTGGGCAAGTCGACGCTGGCGCTAAACCTGGCCTACCAGGCACTCGTGAACGGGCACACGGCGCTGTTCACGAGCGCCGGCCAGATGCTCGGTGAGCTCGCTGCGCTCGACAGTGACTCGGCCTTACGCCGGCGGCTGCACCGCTATACGTCGCCTGCGGTGCTCGTCATTGACGAGCTCGGATACCTGTCCTATTCCAATCGCAATGCCGACCTGCTGTTCGAACTGATCAGCCGCCGGTATGGAGTCGCGAGTACAGTCGTGACAACCAATCGACCATTTGCAGAATGGTCAGAGGTGTTTCCAAACGCCGCGTGCGTCGTCTCGCTGGTAGACCGGCTGGTGCACCGCGCGGAAGTCATCGCCATCGAAGGCGAGTCATACCGGGTGAAGGAAGCCCGTGAACGCGCCGAGCAGCGGGCAAGCAGGCGCGGTGCGGCACGCGGCGGGAAGACAAAACCATGAAGCCCCTTCATCAGCCTTCAGGTATCACCCACGGGCTCGAGTTCCTGATCGCGGAGAACTGGTCCGCTGATCAGGTGCTCGCTGTCGTCGAACTCATCGACGATCTACGCGAGCGCATCGTCGGGCACTATCAGATTGCGCTCAATGAACTGCTGCGCGAACACCGCTCGCCTCCTGGAAACCCTCACCTTCCTCGTGACAACGAGGCCGATCCATTCTGACTAACGACCGGCACGCTCGACCATGGGCGCCAACGACTGGCCACGGTTGTTGACGCTTTTACTTAACCTTGCGCCGCCGTTTAGTGTCGGATTTATACCGCCGCCAACAGCGTGCTGCAATACGCCGACTACACGTCGCGCAACCTGTCGTACGGTCACCAGCGCCGTCTGGAAATCGCACGCGCACTCGCCACCGATCCGAAGCTGCTGGCGCTGGACGAGCCGGCTGCAGGCATGAACGCGACCGAGA
>NZ_DASXHA010000087.1:0-5062 GCF_036488795.1 Paraburkholderia sp. | reverse complement strand
CTTTTCAAGGCCACCGCCCAAGCAGTTCAAGGCGCGCCGCCCGCAACCCGTCGCCGAAGTGCTCAATCGCACGGATGCGTTCGCGGCCCTGCGCGCGAGCGTCGAGCAGATTGCCGCGCTGGAGAAGGATCTGCGCGCCCTGCTGCCCGACTATCTTGCGACGAGCGTGGACCCTGGCTTTATCAAGGAAGGCGTGCTGGCGCTCTTTGCCGCGCACAATGCTCTCGCGGCACGCTTACGGCATCTGGAGCCCCGGCTGTTGTCGGATCTGCAGCAGCGCGGCTGGCCGGTCAATGCGCTGAGAATTCGCGTACGACCGCAGGCGGTCAAGGAGCCGCCGCCGGTTAAGCAGGCGCGAATGACGCCGGTCGGTGCCGACGCGCTGCACGCGCTCTCCCAATCGCTCGCGCCCTCGCCGCTGCAGGAAGCTTTGGCGAAAATGGCAGCGCGGCATCGGAGAAATCGCTGAACAAAAAATAAGCGGCCCAGAAGGGCCGCTTATTTTTCATCCATTCGCTTCGGACATTTCATCCGAAGGCGCTACGCCGATCAGGCAAATGCCGTCTGCGTTTCGTACGCGAAACCGCGCGGCGCCTTCTGCGTGTCGTCGAACGTGACGACTTCGTACGCATCTTCATGCGCCAGCAACTCGCGCAACAAAGCGTTGTTCAGGCCGTGGCCCGATTTGTATGCCGTGTACGAAGCCAGCAGCGGATGGCCGACCACGTACAGATCGCCAATCGCGTCGAGCATCTTGTGCTTCACGAATTCGTCGTCGTAACGCAGGCCGTCGTTGTTCAGAATGCGGTATTCGTCCAGCACGATGGCGTTATCCATGCTGCCACCGCGTGCCAAACCGAGTTCGCGCATCATTTCCACTTCATGCGCAAAGCCGAACGTACGCGCACGGGCAATTTCCCGCACATACGACGTATTGGCAAAATCCACTTCCAGCGCCTGGCCGGTTTTATCCACAGCCGGGTGACGGAAATCGATGGTGAATTTGAGTTTGAAACCGAAATACGGATCGAGACGCGCGAATTTATCGCCGTCACGAATTTCAACCGGCTTGGTGACCTTGATGAATTTCTTCGGCGCGTTCTGCTCTTCAATACCGGCCGACTGAATCAGAAACACGAACGAACCCGCACTACCGTCCATGATCGGAATTTCTTCAGCGGTGACGTCGATATAAAGATTGTCGATGCCGAGGCCTGCGCATGCGGACATCAAATGCTCGATGGTCGACACGCGCGCGCCGTCTTTCTGCAGTACGGAAGCTAGACGCGTATCGCCAATCGCCATTGCCGACGCAGGGATATCCACCGGCGTAGGCAAATCCACCCGCGAAAACACAATGCCGGTGTTCGCCGCCGCCGGGCGGAGCGTCAATTCGACTTTGCGGCCGGAGTGCAGACCGATGCCGACTGTCTTGACGATTGATTTGATAGTGCGCTGCTTCAACATGGTGATCTTCTATTCGATTGAAAATCCCAATCGGGACTTTTTATTCCATAGCGCGAAGTATACTCCATTCCCTTATAGAGCGTCGTTGCCCGGAGCGTATCAATCTGTTTCGGTGCATTACCCGATCTATCGCTCAGGCAAAGCGTGACGGGCCGATGCCCGGAACGGAGGCGTTTCCGGTCATCAGCCCGCGTTACGGCTTGTCACATGAATGCCATTTTGCCGTTGTCCCGGCACAACGAAGGTGCCGGGTGAAGGCGGTCTGGCTTCCAGGTACTAGCTCAACGTAGCGAGGATAGTCACCGCATCGCTGACTTCGAACTTGCCGGGTGCCTCGACATTCAGCGTCTTGACCACGCCGTCGTCGACCACCATCGCATAGCGCTGGGAACGAACCCCCATGCCACGCGCCGACAAATCCTGCTCCAGACCGAGCGCTCGCGTGAAAGCCGCACTACCGTCCGCGATCATGCGCACCTTGCCCGAGGTGTGCTGATCGCGTCCCCACGCGCCCATGACGAACGCGTCGTTGACGGACACGCACCAGATCTCGTCGATGCCGGCGGCGCGCAACCGCTCGGCGTGCTCGACATAACCCGGCACATGTTTGGCCGAACAGGTCGGGGTGAACGCGCCCGGCAATCCGAAGATCACCACGCGTTTGCCCGCGGTCTGTCCACGCACGTCGAAGCTGTTCGGCCCGATCGTGCAGCCCGCACGCTCATCTTCGATCAACTCGAAGATCGTCACGTCGGGTAGCTTGTCACCCACCTTGATCATGCTCGTTCCTTCACATCGATGCGGAGCATGCCCGCACGTCGTCGTGTCGCAGTGGATCTTGCAGTCGCGCTGCGGCGAGGCTAACGCCAGGCCGTTGCACTACCTGCCGGCGACAGTGACCCGATCCGCTTCGCGATTCCGAAGAGGGCACCTGTCCTGGCCGCGCATCTGACGACAACGCAGCCTGTTTCGCCGTTCCACCCGCCACGCTCGTGCATCTCGTCCGCTGGCACGCAGTTCACGTGCCGCAGCGAAAGCCTGCTCGTGTACGTCAGTCGGCCTGCTTGCGCAGGAATGCCGGAATATCGTACGTGTCGACGCCCTTTTCCTGCAGCGCCTGCACGTGCGATGCCGCCGTGTCACGCGAAGTGCGCCACACTGCCGGCGTGTCCAGCGAGCCGTAGTCTGCCGTACTCGTGTGATGCTGCTGCGGCGCATACGCGTGCTGATGACCGCCGATCGGCTGGTTGTCGGTGCCGGTGCGCAGCAGCGTCATCGGAGCCGATTGCTGCTTCTTCGCCGCACGGCCCAGACCCGTTGCCACCACCGTCACACGCAGCGCGTCGCCCATTGCATCATCGTATACCGCGCCGAAAATCACGGTTGCGTCTTCCGCGGCGTAGCTCTTGATGGTGTTCATCACTTCGCGCGTTTCGGACAGACGCAGCGAACGGCTCGACGTGATGTTCACCAGCACGCCACGCGCACCCGACAAATCTACACCTTCCAGCAGCGGGCTAGCCACAGCCTGCTCGGCGGCCAGACGCGCACGATCGACGCCGGCAACCGTCGCCGTGCCCATCATCGCCTTGCCCTGCTCGCCCATCACCGTTTTCACGTCTTCGAAGTCGACGTTCACCAGACCGTCGACGTTGATGATTTCCGCGATCCCGGCCACTGCGTTGTTCAGAACGTCGTCAGCGCACTGGAAGCACTTGTCCATCTCGGCGTCATCGCCCATCACCTCGAACAGCTTGTCGTTCAGGACGACGATCAGCGAGTCGACGTGATCCTCCAGTTGCTGCGAACCGGCTTCTGCGACGCGCATCCGCTTGCCGCCTTCGAATTCGAACGGCTTGCTGACCACGCCAACAGTCAAGATACCCATTTCCTTGGCGATCTGCGCGACCACGGGTGCTGCGCCCGTGCCGGTGCCGCCGCCCATGCCTGCGGTGATGAACACCATGTGCGCGCCACGCAGTGCGTCTGCGATGCGTTCACGTGCTTCTTCTGCTGCGGCGCGGCCCATTTCCGGCTTCGCGCCAGCGCCCAGGCCCGTGTTGCCGAGCTGGATCACCGCGGTCGCGCGCGAACGCGACAGCGCCTGCGCGTCCGTGTTCATCACGATGAAGTCGACGCCCTGGACGCCCTTGTTGATCATGTGCTGAACGGCATTGCCGCCAGCGCCACCGACTCCGACCACCTTGATGATGGTGCCGTTGGTTTCGGTTTCCAGCATCTGGAATTCCATGTTGCCTCCGTCAAGATAAAAAATTGCAGCCACTCGGCCGTTATTCGGCAGGAGATCGGGCAACCCCCTGTCGCGCGCCGGCCGCCGGCACCAGCGCGTATTGTCGAACTTCGTACGTACAGCGAAATCTTTAGAAATTGCCCAGGAACCAGTCCTTCATCCGCGTGAACACCTGACCCATCGATCCCGATTGCACCGCCACCTTACGACCGCGCATGCGTTGCGAGCGTCCCTCGACGAGCAGACCCATCGCCGTCGAATAGCGCGGATTGCGCACGACATCAGCCAGACCGCCCGCGTATTCCGGCACGCCGATACGCACCGGCTTCAGGAAAATGTCTTCACCCAGTTCGACCATGCCCAGCATCATCGACGCACCACCCGTCAGCACGACGCCGGAGCTCAGCAGTTCCTCGTAACCCGACTCGCGCACCACCTGCTGCACGAGCGAAAACAGTTCTTCGACACGCGGCTCGACCACCGCCGCCAGCGCCTGGCGCGACAGCGTGCGCGGACCGCGCTCGCCGAGCCCCGGCACTTCGATCATCTCGTCCGGATCGGCGAGCGCCTGCTTGGCGATGCCGTAATCCACCTTGATGTCTTCCGCATCCGGCGTCGGTGTGCGCAAGGCCATGGCGATGTCGCTCGTAATCTGGTCGCCGGCGATCGGAATCACCGCGGTGTGACGGATCGCGCCTTCGCTGAAGATGGCGATGTCCGTCGTGCCGCCGCCGATGTCGACCAGCACCACGCCCAGTTCCTTCTCGTCTTCCGTCAGCACCGCCAGCGACGACGCCAGCGGCTGCAAGATCAGATCGTTCACTTCCAGCCCGCAACGGCGCACGCACTTGACGATGTTCTGCGCCGCGCTCACCGCGCCGGTGACGATATGCACCTTCACTTCCAGACGGATGCCGCTCATGCCGATCGGCTCGCGCACATCCTCCTGACCGTCGATGATGAATTCCTGGGTCAGGATATGCAGCACCTGCTGATCGGTCGGGATGTTGATCGCCTTGGCCGTCTCGATCACGCGCGCCACATCGGCCTGCGTCACTTCCTTTTCCTTGATCGCCACCATGCCGCTCGAATTGAAGCTGCGGATATGGCTGCCGGCGATCCCCGTGAACACGTTGGTGATCTTGCAGTCGGCCATCAGCTCGGCTTCTTCGAGCGCCCGCTGAATCGACTGCACCGTCGTTTCGATGTTGACCACCACGCCCTTTTTCAGACCCTTCGATTCGCTTTGGCCGAGGCCGATCACCTCGTAGTGGCCCTCGCCCTTCAACTCGGCGACGATAGCCACTACCTTCGACGTCCCAATGTCGAGGGCGACCAGCAGAT
>NZ_DASXHA010000043.1:0-59062 GCF_036488795.1 Paraburkholderia sp. | reverse complement strand
TCGGCGGTACGCCGTGCAGCCCCACCTTGATCACGACAAAGTTCACGCCCCACGCCACGACGACGACCAGCGCGAGCAGCAGATCCTTTGGCGTCATCGCCGTCTCCTGAAGTTGTTTGAAAGGGGAGTTTAGCGGAGTGGGGATTGAAAAAACCATAGCCTGGATAGGCGCCTTGAGCAGAAGTCACACGATTCAGCGCGGCGCAAACCGACAGTCTCTCGCGGCTCGCCGCCCCAAAACGGCACCGTCCCCCGCTCCCCAGTAGAATGACCCTCATTCACCACCTACCGAGCTGCCCATGTCCTCATCGATCAAAGCAGTCCTCAAGCCCCATCTGCGCGACGTCGGCAGTCTGACCGTGCGGCGCGTGCTGCCCGCCATGGCCGCGCGTCTGATCGGCCCGTTCATTTTCTTCGACCACATGGGCCCCGCTACACTCGAACCGGGTGTCGGCCTCGATGTGCGGCCGCATCCGCATATCGGACTCGCCACTGTCACCTATCTGTTCGAAGGCGCGATCATGCATCGCGACAGCCTCGGCTCCGAACAGAAAATCGTCCCCGGCGACGTCAACTGGATGACCGCCGGCCGCGGCATCGTCCATTCCGAACGCACGCCCGCCGAAGATCGCGCGAGCGGCCAGACCATGCACGGCATCCAGACCTGGGTTGCATTGCCGCTCGAACACGAAGACGTCGAGCCGTCGTTCGAGCATCACGCCGCCGCCACGCTGCCGGAAATCGAGCGCAACGGCGTCACGCTGCGCGTCATCGCCGGCACGGCGTTCGGCCAGACCGCGCCGGTCACGACGTTTTCAGGCACGCTCTATGTAGCGGCGCATTTCACGCCGGGCGGCGCGTTCGCGCTCGAACCGGAACACGAAGAGCGCGGCGTGTACCTGGTGGAAGGCGATCTCGAAATCGACGGCACCCCGCTCGAAGTCGGTCAGATGGCTGTGCTGGCACTGGACGAAACGGTTACGCTCGCCAGCACCGGCGGCGCCACGGTGATGCTGCTCGGCGGCGAGAAGCTGGACGGCGAGCGCTTCATCGACTGGAATTTTGTCGCCAGTTCGCGTGAGAAAATCGAGCAGGCCAAACTCGCGTGGACCAATCAGGAAATGGGGCATGTGCCCGGGGAAACGGAGTTTATCCCGCTGCCCGAGCGCAAACCGACGCATTAGCCGGGGCGCGTCCGTCGAGCCCGCCAAACGGGCATTGGACAGGCGCGCCCGGCGCACCCAGGTGGCCGGGCTCCGGGCTCGCCACGCCCGCGCGTCGAGCATTGAACCCAGCGCGTTCGCCCCCATCTGGTGAAACGAATAAACGAATCGTTATACGGACGAGGAAGCAATGGAAACCACCCTGGCAACTTTTGAAAAAGACGTAATCGCGGCCTCGACGCTCGCGCCGGTGCTGGTCGACTTCTGGGCGGAATGGTGTGGCCCGTGCAAGACGCTCGGTCCGATGCTGGAAAAGCTCGAAGCCGAATACGCCGGCAAGTGGCGTCTCGTGAAGGTCAACGTCGACGAGAATCAGGAACTGGCCGCGCACTTCCAGGTGCGCAGCATTCCGCACGTGGTCGCGTTTGCTGACGGCCAGCCGGTCGACCAGTTCATCGGCGTGCTGCCGGAAAGCCAGTTGCGCGCTTTCATCGACCGGCTGGTGCCGGAAGGCGCCGAAGCCGCGCGCGTCGAAGCGCAGGCGGCCCTTGCCGAAGGCCGTCGCCCAGACGCCTACGACGCACTGAAGGCCGCGCTCGCTTACGATCCGGGCTTTGACGACGCACGCATGGACCTGATCGAGATGCTGCTGGAAGACAACCAGATCGACGAGGCGCGCAACCAGGTCGACGTGCTATCGCCGAAAACAACCCAGGGAATCGACCCGCGCTTCAATGCCATCAAGACACGCCTCGACGCTGTGGATGCCGCCGCCGACCTGCCGCCCACCGACGCGCTCGAAGCCCGCGTCGTCGCCGACCCGGCCGACCTCGAAGCCCGCTTCGACCTCGCCAGCGCACTGATTGCGCGGCGCAAGTACGCGGGCGCGCTCGAGCATCTGCTGGCCATCGTGCAGCGCGACCGCACGTTCCGCGACGACATTGGCCGCAAAACCATGCTGTCGGTGTTCGATCTGGCCGCGCATCAGCCGGAAATCGTCGCGCAGTGGCGCCGCAAGCTCAGCGCGGCGTTGTACTGACCGACTGATCCGCAGCGGTTCACTCCGTTCAGGCGCGGCGCGAAGTGTGACGCGTGCGCGCCTGAGCGTCTTGTAACGCCCCCACCCCGGCTGCGCTAGAAGAATTACGCCGCCGCGCGCTGCGCCAGCGCGCGCAAGACATGTGCGGCCGCAGCAAAGCCGAAGCTTGCCGTCACGCACACGCTCGAACCAAACCCCGCGCAGTTCAATCCGACCGGCCCGGTATGGCCCGGTGTGGTCGTCACGTGCTCGGCCTCTTCGTCGATGTCGCAAACCGCCACTTCCGGATAGATCAGCGGCTCGTCCGAATACACCGCACTCACTTTGAACTTCGCCTTCGGCCCGCGCGGGAAGCCGTGCTGTTTGCGCAGTTGCGCGCGCACTTTCGACAGCAACGGGTCCTGGATGGTAAGCGCCAGATCGTCGATGCGGATGCGCGTCGGATCGAGCTGGCCGCCCGCGCCGCCCACCGTGATCAACGGCTGGCCCTGTTCGACGCACCATGCGATCAACGCGGTCTTGGTGCGCACGCTGTCGATTGCATCGATCACATAATCGAAGCCGCCGCCCAGTACCGACGCAAAGTTATCCGGCTCAATGAAGTCTTCTACTAGACGCACATCACACAGCGGGTTGATCTGCGCAATCCGCTCGGCCATCGCTTCGACTTTCGGCTTGCCATAGTTGCCGTCGAGCGCATGAATCTGCCGGTTTGTATTGCTCTCGGCAACATTGTCGAGATCGATCAACGTGAGCGAACCCACCGCACTCCGCGCGAGCGCCTCGGCCACCCACGAGCCGACGCCGCCGATGCCGATCACCGCCACCCGCGCGCGCTCGAACGCGGCGAGCGCCGGCGCGCCGTACAGCCGTGCAATGCCGCCGAAACGCCGCGCGTGGTCGGCGTCTTCAAAGGCCCCGGGGCCGGTAGTAAGATCGTTGTGGACGGTTTCGGTGGGGGTCGACATGGTCAGAGGGCTCGTCGTGATCGAACAAAAAAGCAGAGAAAAAACGGGCGCGCGGCGCACTGGGCTTCAGTCCAAACCGCATACGTCAAAGACGTGCGCGAGCCAATCCGCTATTTTGCCTGATCACGTGACATCGGGCCGGCCGCGATGACATACCCATCGGCATTTCAGGCCCCGCGAGGCCTGTCGCGCCGCACGCAGAAAATTCGTTCCCTGGCTATACTGGCCCAACTGTAGCGCTCGCATAAGAAGATGACCACACTCGCTGACCTCCGCAAAAATTATTCGCTCGGTTCGCTGGACGTAGCCGATGTCGATCGCAATCCGATCCGTCAATTCGACGCGTGGTTTGCGCAGGCCGTCGAGGCAAAGCTACCCGAGCCGAATACGATGACGCTGGCCACGGTCGATGCGCGCGGCCGTCCTTCGGCGCGCATCGTGCTGATCAAGCGTGTCGACGAGCGGGGGTTCGTGTTCTTCACCAACTACGAAAGCCGCAAGGGCCGCGAACTCGCGGACAACCCGCATGCAAGCCTGCTGTTTTACTGGATCGAACTGGAGCGCCAGGTGCGCGTCGAGGGCAGCGTGGTCCAGACCAGTGCCGAGGAAAGCGATCAGTACTTCTACTCGCGGCCGCTCGGTTCGCGGATCGGTGCATGGGCATCGGAACAGAGTCAGGTAATTGAAAGCCGCGCGGCACTCGAAGCGCGTGAAAAGGAAATCAGCGCGCAATACGGTGAACATCCGCCGCGGCCGCCACATTGGGGCGGCTACCGTCTGATTCCCGATGCAATAGAATTCTGGCAAGGCCGGCCGTCGCGTTTGCACGATCGCCTGCTCTACACTCGTTCGGCTGATAGCAGCGATTGGCAGATCGCCCGTCTATCGCCCTGAATCTATATACAACGCCGGTGCCCGCGCTGCCATAGAAGCAGCGCCCACACCGGCTGGGTCGCGCGGCCATCGAGGCTTGGGAATCACGCCACGGCACGCAGCGGCTGTGAAAGCTTTGCTTTGTATTTCATCGGACGCGGAGAGATCGCATGTTCTGGGAGAAAAAGCTGGCGCAGTGGGTGGAAGAAGTACGAACCAGGGCGAACCTGCCAGCACGCCTTGTACTGTGGGACGGTCAGCAACACGACTTCGGCACCTTCGCGGCACCGCAAGTCACACTGAAAGTGAACAGTGCCTCGGCGCTGCCGCTGCTGCTCGAACCGAGCCTCGACAATCTGGGCGAGGCGTACGTGAAGGGCAAGATCGACATAGAAGGCAAGCTGTCGGACATCATCAACATCGGCTACTCGCTCGCGCGTAGCACGGTGACGAGCGCAGGCAAGCTCGCCCGCGTACGACGCTACTTCAGTCATTCGAAATCGTCGGACAAAAAAGCTATTCAGTACCACTACGATGTCTCGAACGAGTTCTACAAGCTGTGGCTCGACGAGAACATGGTGTACTCGTGTGCGTACTTCGAAAACGGCGACGAAGATCTCGCCGCCGCGCAGATCAAGAAGATCGACCACATCCTGACGAAAATCCAGTTGCAACCCGGCCAGCGTCTGCTGGATATCGGCTGCGGCTGGGGCGCGCTCGTGTTGCGTGCTGCCTCCAGATTCGGTGCGAAGTGCGTGGGCGTGACGCTGTCGCAAAACCAGTTCGATCTGGCAACCGCGCGCGTCAAGGCGGCCGGTCTGGAAGACAGGATCGAGATCCGCCTGCAGGACTACCGCGACGTCGACGGGCAGTTCGATCGCATCACCAGCGTCGGCATGTTCGAACACGTCGGCCGCAAGAATCTGCCGGGCTACTTCAAGAAGATGCACGATCTGCTGGTCGACGACGGCGTCGCCATGAACCACGGCATCACCTCGAGCGATTCGGATAGCGGCGAGACGGCGCTGGGCGGCGGCGAGTTCATCGACCGCTATGTGTTCCCGGACGGCGAACTGCCGCACATCAGCCTCGCGCTCGAAGCCATGCAGCGCGGCGGCCTCGAAGCGGTTGACGTCGAAAGTTTGCGCCGTCACTATGCGCACACGCTCGACATCTGGGCGGAAAACTTCGAAACCCACGCTGAAGCAGCACGCAAGCTGGTGGACGACGAGAAATTCCGCATCTGGCGCGTGTATCTGGCGGGCTGCGCGTACGCGTTCGAGAACGACGACGTGTCGATCTACCAGGTGGTGTGCCGCAAGGCCGGTCGCAGCGCGACGAGCCTGCCGTGGTCGCGGCATTATATGTACGACAAATCGCTGTGACGCGGTTGCGCCGGAGCTCAGCACCGTCGTGCAGCCGCCCCGGCGCACTCTTCAACACAGCACACCTGGACAGATGGACGAAGGCAGAGCAGGCGAATTCCCGCGCGTGACGGGCGACGGTCATCGGGTTGACGATGCGAGCGGGCAAGCCGGACAACTGGATCTGTTCGGTATGCCGGTTGTGGTGACTGGTGCTGCGAATGGTGCGGATGGCACGGCAAGCGGCGCTCGCCGCAGTGGGTCAGCCATCTCGGCCTCCGTTTCCGCGGCACAGCACACCGCACCTGAGTCCACGGTGCCGGGTGTCGCCACGCTCTGGCAGGATGAAGAGACGCCACCCGCCCTCGCCGATGAGCCGGCCTCAGCGCCTGCCACCCCACCCAAAAAACGCCGCACCCGGGTGGTTTTCGCCGTCGACCCCTCGCCCGAAGTGCTGGAAGTGGCCAACGCGCTGCCGCCGCAGGTGCATCTGGGTACCTCGACGTGGTCGTTTCCGGGCTGGAAGGGCATCGTCTACGGCGACGACTACAGCAACAGCAAGCTCTCGCGCGACGGCCTCAGCGCCTATGGCGCGCATCCGCTGCTGCGAACGGTGAGCATCGACCGTTCGTTTTATGCGCCGCTGACCATCACCGATTACCTGCGCTATGCCCAGCAGGTGCCGGATCACTTCCGCTTCATCGTCAAGGCGCCCGCGCTGGTCACCGACGCCACCGTGCGCGCCGAACGCGGCGAACCGGTGTCGCTCAATCCGTGCTTCCTGAATGCACAGCTGGCAATTGATGAATTCGTGCGGCCCTGCCTCGACGGTTTAGGCGCGAAAGCGGGTTCGCTGGTGTTCCAGTTTTCGCCGTTGCCAGATCAGATGCTGGCGGCCCTGGCGGGCTTCATCGAACGACTCGGCGAGTTTCTGGCGGCCTTGCCGGCGCTGCCGGATGGCACGAGCTACGCGGTCGAAATCCGCGATGCCTGTCTGTTGACGCCGCGCTTCATTCGCACGCTCAAGGCGGCCGGCGTGCGCTATTGCGTCGGAATTCACGCACGGATGCCGGATCCGCTGCGGCAGGCGGCAGCGCTGGCGCTGCTGGATGGCGACGAGCCGGCCGGTCCGCTGATCGTGCGCTGGAGCCTGCATGGCGGCTTCAGGTATGAGCAGGCGAAGGCCAAATACGAGCCGTTCGACCGCCTGGTGGATGAGGATCCGGCTACCCGTATCGCTCTCGCCGAGCTGGCGGCACGCTACGCGTTTGCCGGTCAGCCGGTGGTGATTGCAGTCAACAACAAGGCCGAGGGATCGGCGCCCTTGACCTGCGTGAAACTGGGGCGTGCGATCGCCGACGCCTACGCGCGGATCAGCGAGGAAAGCGCACCCGGCAAGGCGGACGAGCCTGCCGGATGAGCCGGCGCGCTTTGGATTGCGAAATTCCGCAAACGCGCCGACGCCATCAGAGGATCAACTCGCCTTGATCCGATGGGCAAACTTCTGCCGAAACTTCGCGACCTTCGGCGCGACCACGAACGAGCAATAGCCCTGATTCGGATGCTGCGCGAAATAGTTCTGATGATAGGCTTCGGCGGGCCAGTAGTTGCCGTCGAGCGGCAGCACCTGGGTGACGATCTGCCCGTCGTAGATGCCTTCGGCGGCAATCTCGCGGATCGCCTGCAAGGCCGTTTCGCGCTGCGCGTCCGAATGCGTGAAGATCACCGAGCGGTATTGCGTGCCGACATCGTTGCCCTGCCGGTTAAGCTGGGTCGGATCGTGGATCGCGAAGAAAATGTCGAGAATCTCGCGGAAGCTGATTTTCGCCGGATCGAATTCGACCTTCACCACTTCGGCGTGGCCCGTCTCGCCGTCGCAGACCTGCTCATAGGTCGGCCGGCTCACCTGGCCGCCCGCATAGCCGGATTCCACCGCCGTCACACCGTCGACACCCAGGTACACCGCTTCGAGGCACCAGAAACACCCACCACCGAGGGTGGCAATTTCGCCTGTCTGACTCATGCTGCCTGCTCCTTGTTGAATGCCGCCCGCTCTAGCGCTGGGCCACGCCGCGCTGCCGCCCGATTCGTCAGCCTGGCGGCCATACCGGTCACGCGCATAAAGCGCGCCACGCTTCGTCTGAACGGGCCGCACCGTGGATAACCGCTACGCTTCACGGTCGGCCTGCCCGCGATTCCGTTAAAATTGGGACAAATCGCCGATTTTCTACATGACTTTCGAATCAATTTCTTCCATTCGCGCGCCACACTCCTCAGCCCTGTCAGCCCAGTGGACCCGCGTCCAATGAAGCACGCCAATCCGCCCAATTTCGACCAGACCGCCTTCAAACAGGCGCTGAGCCAGTTCGCCACCGGCGTCACGGTGATCACCACCCGTGCGGCGTCCGGCCAGCTGATCGGCATTACCGCCAGTTCGTTCAATTCCGTGTCGCTCGCGCCGCCGCTGGTGTTGTGGAGCCTCGCGACGCGCTCGGCGTCAATGCCGGTGTTCCGCAGCAACAGTCATTATGTGGTCAACGTGCTGGCCGCGTCGCAGCTCGACCTGTGCAAGCGCTTTGCCACCGTGAAGGGGGATCGTTTCGAAGGGGTTTCGCACGCGGCGGGCGATTCCGGCATGCCGGTGCTCGACGGTGCGCTAGCGTGGTTTGAATGCCATAACCGCAGCCGCTATGAAGAAGGCGACCACGTCATTTTCGTAGGCGAAGTGGAACGCTGCGGCGTGCGGGAACACGCCGAGGACGTGGAGCCGCTGGTGTTCCAGAACGGCCAGTTCCACGGGCTGAAGCGGCTCTAGTCCTCAGGCCGTTTCAGGCCGTGTTAGGCGGTGTTACGCCGTGCCAGGCCGCTTAAGACCGCTTCACGCCGAACCGCCGCCGCTGCCCGCTTCCGCGCCGGGCACCAGTGCCACCGGCACGCCCGAGTCCTCCTTGAGCGTCTGCAGCACGATGTTCGAGCGGATATCCATTACGCCGGGCGCCTTGTACAGACGTTGCAGCACGAAATCCGAATAGTGCTTGAGGTTGTGCGCGAGCACGCGCAGCAGGTAGTGCGTCTCGCCGGTCACGACGAACGCGCCGACCACCTCCGGCCAGTCTCGCAACGCCTCCGCGAAGGTCTCATGCCAGTTTTGCTGGTCGTTGCGCATGGATACCTGCACGAACGCTTCCAGTTCGAAACCCAGCACCTCACGGTTCAGGCACGCCCGGTAACGTTCGATGACCCCCTGCTCCTCCAGCAGCCGAAGTCGCCGCAGGCAAGCCGATGGCGAGAGCGAGATTCGCTCCGCCAGGTCTAGATTGCTGATCCTTCCTTCTTGCTGAAGCACCGTCAAGATACGGCAATCGGTGGCGTCGAGCGAGATCGCGTTCATATTCGGTCTCCCTTTCCCATTTGCATCAAATTATGTTCCAAGAGAGAGCAAAAAACGAGATTTTTTCGCAAGCACATTTCGCGACAGCACGCCTATCATTCCTGCCATAAGCCGTTCTGACCCATCGGAGACCCGCAGGAGACGCACAAAAGACATGAGTACGATCTGGGACATCACCCCTGCCATCGACCCCGCCACGCCCGTCTGGCCGGGCGATACGCCGGTCGGCATCGAGCGCGTCTGGCGCATGGAAGCCGGCTCGCCGGTCAACGTGGCACGCCTGACGATCTCGCCCCACACCGGCGCGCATACCGACGCCCCGCTCCACTATGACGAGCACGGCGCTGCGATCGGCGCGGTGCCGCTCGACACCTATCTGGGGCCATGCCGGGTGATTCACTGCATCGGCGCTACGCCGGTCGTGACACCCGGGCATCTCGACGGCGCGCTGCGCGACGTGCCGCCACGCGTGCTGCTGCGCACCTACCAAAGCGCGCCCACCAGCGCATGGGACAGCGCCTTTTGCGCGGTCGCGCCGGAGACGATCGACCTGCTTGCGGCCCACGGCGTCAGGCTGATCGGCATCGACACGCCGTCGCTGGACCCGCAGGATTCGAAGACGATGGACGCGCATCACCGGATCCGCACACACGGCATGGCAATCCTCGAAGGCATCGTGCTGGATGCCGTCGCACCCGGCGACTACGAGTTGATCGCGCTGCCGCTCAAATTCGCCACGCTCGACGCCAGCCCGGTTCGCGCGGTACTGCGCGCCTTGACTGCCACGCCCGGCCTCTAACGACTCCCACCCTTTGACTGGATCACCATGAACAACCGTGAAGAAGCCGTTGCGCTCGACCGAGCCGATCCGCTCGCGCCGCTGCGCGACCAGTTCGCGCTGCCGACCACCACGATTTATCTCGACGGCAATTCGCTCGGCGTACCGCCGGCCGCCGCCGCGCAGCGCGCCCAGACCGTGATTGCCGCTGAATGGGGCGAAGGGCTGATCCGCAGCTGGAATGGCGCGGGCTGGTTCGCGCTGCCACGGCGGCTCGGCAACAAGCTCGCGCCGCTGATCGGCGCGGCGCACAACGAGGTGGTCGTCACCGATACGATTTCGATCAACCTGTTCAAGCTGCTCTCGGCTGCGCTACGGATGGCGCATCAGCGCGACCCGAAGCGGCGGGTGATCGTCTCGGAGCGTTCGAACTTTCCGTCGGATCTGTACATCGCCCAGGGTCTGATCGAACAGCTCGACCGCGGCTATGAACTGCGCCTCGTCGACGATCCATCCGAGCTGCCCGCGGCGATTGGCGACGACACGGCAATCGCCATGATTACGCACGTCAACTATCGCACCGGCTACATGCACGATATGGCCGCGTTGACCCGGCTGATCCACGACAGGGGCGCGCTCGCGCTGTGGGATCTTGCGCATTCGGCGGGCGCGGTGCCGGTGGATCTGAATGGCGTCGGCGCGGACTATGCGGTGGGCTGCACCTACAAGTATCTGAACGGCGGACCGGGTTCGCCGGCGTTCGTGTGGGTGCCGCACCGGCATCAGAGTGCGTTCGCGCAGCCGCTGTCCGGCTGGTGGGGACACCGCGCACCGTTCGAGATGAATCCGGTTTATCAGCCCGATGACGGCGTCGGCCGCTTTTTGTGCGGCACGCAACCGATGGTCTCGATGGCGCTGATCGAATGCGGACTCGACGTGTTTCTGCAAACCGATATGCAGGCGATCCGCCAGAAGTCGCTCGCGCTGACCGATCTGTTCATCGAACTGGTCGAAGCGCGCTGCGCCGAGTTTCCGCTCGAACTCGTCACGCCGCGTGAGCACGCGCAGCGCGGCTCGCATGCGAGCTTCGCGCATCCGCACGGCTATGAAGTGATGCAGGCATTGATCGCACGCGGCGTGATCGGCGACTATCGCGAACCGCGTGTGTTGCGCTTCGGCTTTACGCCGCTGTACACGCGCTTCGTCGATGTATGGGATGCCGTCGAAACGCTGCACGAAGTGCTCGCCAAAGAGACCTGGCGGGCGCCCGAGTTTGCGGCGCGCGGCGCGGTGACCTGAGGAGACGCGCGATGACCGATCACATGCAAACGCCTGGTTTGCCGGAAACACCAGGCGTGCCGGGCGCAACGGCGTCCGCACAAGGCTGCCCGTTCGGGCATGGCGGCGCGGCGCCAGCCCACGCGGCGACCCACGTGCCGCCCGCCGACGACGCCTGGCACAACGCCCAGCTCGATTTCTCGAAGTCGATGAGCTATGGCGATTATCTGTCGCTGGGTTCGATCCTGTCGGCCCAGCATCCGCTCTCGCCGGACCACAACGAGATGCTGTTCATCATCCAGCATCAGACGAGCGAACTATGGATGAAGCTCGCGTTGTATGAACTGCGTGCCGCGCTCGACGCAGTGCATCGCGATGAATTGCCGCCCGCCTTCAAGATGCTCGCACGCGTGTCGCGCATCCTGGAGCAACTGGTGCAGGCGTGGAGCGTGCTATCGACGCTGACGCCGTCTGAATACACCGCGATGCGGCCATATCTCGGCAGTTCGTCCGGGTTCCAGTCGCACCAGTATCGGCAGATCGAGTTTCTGCTCGGCAACAAGAATGAGCTGATGCTCAAGCCGCATGCACATCGTCCCGAGGTGCTCGCGGAAGTTCGGGCCACGCTCGCAGCGCCCTCGTTCTATGACGAAGTGATCCGCCTGCTCGCGCGGCGCGGCTTTGCGATTGCGCCCGAACGGCTCGAGCGCGACTGGACCCAACCGACCACGCACGACGCATCGGTCGAAGCGGCGTGGCTCGAGGTCTATCGCAATCCGTCGCAGTATTGGGAGCTGTACGAAATGGCCGAGGAACTGGTGGATCTGGAAGACGCGTTCCGTCAGTGGCGCTTTCGCCATGTGACGACGGTGGAGCGGATTATCGGTTCCAAGCAAGGCACGGGCGGCACGAGCGGCGCGGCGTATCTGCGAAAAATGCTGGACGTGGTGCTGTTTCCAGAACTGTGGCAGGTTCGGACCATGCTATAGGCGACAGGCTGCCGGCGACAGACGAGCGCGGTGAGACGCCGCGCTCGCCGCGCCGCTCAACGCGCCGTATAGCCGCCATCGATCGGCAAGGCCACACCGCTGATCATCGAAGCCGCGTCGCTCAGCAAAAACAGGATCGGCTGCGCTACCTCGTGCGGCTGCGCAAAGCGCCGCAACGGAATGCCCTGCAACGCAAGCTCGCGCCGAGCGGGATCGCTCCACGCCTGCACCGCCATCGGCGTGAGCGTCACCGTGGGATTCACGCTATTCACGCGGATCCCATACGGCCCAAGCTCGATACAAAGGGTCCGTGTGATGGCATCCAGCGCGGCCTTCGACGCCGAATAACTCAGATGATCATCCAGCGCCGCCAGCGCCGCCTGGCTCGATACATTGACGATGCTGCCCTGCCGCCGGCCCGCCATCATTCCGCGCGCTACATGACGCGCCACCAGCGCCGCCCCGCGCGCATTCACCGCCATCACGCGGTCGAAACTCTCTGCCGTCGTATCCACTGCCTTCTCGAGCACGGTGATGCCCGCGCAATTGACCAGGCCGTCGAAGGCGTCGAGATCCGCGAGCGCTTCGTGAATGGCTTCCGGACTGCCCACGTCGAGCACCAGCGGATCGCAGCCAGTCTCTTCGGCGAGGTGCGCCAGTTCGTTCACGTTGCGCGAAGCCGCGACGACGTTCGCACCGCTGGCGCATAACAGTTCGACGGTCGCGCGGCCAATGCCGCTCGACGCCCCGGTGACGAGAATCGAACGG
Source organism: Paraburkholderia sp. (assembly GCF_036488795.1). GTDB lineage: Bacteria > Pseudomonadota > Gammaproteobacteria > Burkholderiales > Burkholderiaceae > Paraburkholderia. Next base: position 46,451 of record NZ_DASXHA010000043.1, on the reverse strand, counting down.
CCCGAAAAATCGAACGTGGTATTCATGCCGGGTGCAAAGGACGAGCAGCGGGTAACAACTAAAGGTAACCCTGAAAAGCACGACAGGCCACTCTTAAAGAAACCGCGGACCGATACTTTTTTCACCCGGGCTGGTCCCGGCGCAAAGCAGGTCAAATTTGATGCGACGCAGCAGCGCCGCAGAAGCCCTTGGCACACCCCTGGCGGGTTGCCAGCTCGCCGCTTAAGCCCGTGCCACGCCGCGCTGCGCCACAGATAGCCGGGTTTGCCGCCTTGACTTTCGATTCGCCGGGTACGATCATTCGCTCACAGACAGAGCAAATGCTCCGCATCAGAAAACGCACGCGCAGATCGTGCGCGAAAGATTTTCGCAAACATATTGCATGGGACCGGACTGCCCGCTCAAGCGCCAGATCCGGTCGACAAAGGAGACGCAAATGAACAGCGGCCAAGGCGGCGTCGCGGACGCCCATGTGATCTTGCACATCGGCGCAGGATCGTTTCATCGCGCCCATCAGGCGTGGTATCTGCACAAGCTCAACGAAATTCGCAAGGACGGCGAGCCGCGCTGGTCGCTCACGGTCGGCAATATTCGCGGCGACATGAACCCCGTGCTCGAAGGGCTGGCTGCGCAGGACGGCGTGTATACGCTCGAAACGGTCACGCCCGCCGGCGAGCGCGCCTATGAGACGGTCCGCTCGATCGAACGCGTGTTGCCCTGGTCCGCGAGTCTCGACGGACTGATCGAAGCGGGGGCCGATCCGGCCTGCAAGGTCATCGCGTTCACCGTCACGGAAGGCGGCTACTACCTCGACGAACACGACCGCCTCGACACCGCCAACCCGGACCTCGGCGCCGATCTCAAGGGCGGCCACGGCACCATTTACGGTGCGCTGGCGGCTATCCTCGAAGCGCGCATGCAAAGCAACGCGGGCCCGGTCACGCTGCAAAGCTGCGACAACCTGCGCAGCAACGGCGAGCGATTCCACGCGGGCATGAGCGAGTTTCTCGAACGACGCGGCGCCAACCCGCTGAAGGCATGGTTCGACGCCAACACGAGCTCGCCCAGTTCGATGGTCGACCGCATCACGCCGCGTCCGACGCCCGACGTGCGCGAACGCGTGCTGGCCGCCACCGGCTTCGACGATGCCGTGCCGGTGATGGGCGAAGCCTTTATCCAGTGGGTGATCGAAGATCGTTTTGTGGCCGGGCGTCCGGCGTGGGAGCGCGTCGGGGCGGAAATGGTCGAATCGGTGGTGCCGTACGAGGAGGCCAAAATCCGCATCCTCAACGCCACGCACAGCTGCATCGCGTGGGCCGGTACGCTGGTCGGACTGCGCTATATCCACGAAGGCACGCTTGACGCTGAGATCCGCCAGTTCGCCTACGACTACGTCACCCAGGACGTGATTCCGTGCCTCACGCCAAGCCCGCTGGATCTGGCGCGCTACCGCGACGTCGTGCTGGATCGCTTCAGCAATCCGCATATCCAGGACACGAATCAGCGGGTGGCCGCGGACGGCTTCTCGAAGATCCCGGGCTTTATCGCGCCGACGCTCTCCGAGTGCTTCGAGCGCGGTGTCGAACCAGCGGCCACGGCGATGCTGCCCGCGCTGTTCTTCCGGTTCCTCGATCGCTGGCAGGCCGGCAAGCTGCCGTACCAGTATCAGGACGGCGTGATGGATGAAAAGGTCGCGCGCGGGTTCTTTGCCGCGCCCGATCCATTGCAGGCGTTTTGCGCGGACCGGCTGCTGTGGGGCAGCATGGCGCAGACGCCCCACCTCGAAAAGGCGCTGCGCGGCGCGCTCGGCCGGGTGGACGGCTGGCTCGCCAAACGCGGCGCCTGAGTTCGATCATCTCTCACGCCGCGCGCCGACAGCGAAGCGCGGCGCGGGCTCAACGGGTACGAGCAGAGGTACGAGCAGAAACGAACCGGCCGGTTCAGGCATGTCGCGAACATGCCTGAACGCAAACCCGCCTCGCCGGCGCCGCCGCGACCCATCACGAATCCGCACCTGGCCGCCCACGGGTCAGGTCTAACGCCCATGGCATCGCCTGCCGTGTGCGGCTAAAGTAGCGCATCCTCATCGACGAAGGTTCCGCGCCCATGTATCTCGGCATCGACCTCGGCACGTCCGAAGTGAAAGTCCTGCTGCTCGCGTCCGATGGCCGCGTGATCGGCACGGCAGGTTCGCCGTTTACCGTCTCGCGCCCGCATCAGCGCTGGGCCGAACAGAATCCCTCCGACTGGTGGGAAGGCACGCGTGCCGCATTGTTCACGCTGCGCACGAGGCATCCCGACGAATTCGCGCAGATCCGCGGCATTGGCCTGTCCGGCCAGATGCACGGCGCAGTCCTGCTCGACGCGCAAGAGCGCGTGTTGCGCCCGGCCATCTTGTGGAACGACATGCGCAGCGTCGAGGAATGCGCCGAGCTGACCGAACGCGCGCCCGAATTGCACAGGATTGCCGGCAATCTGGCCATGCCCGGCTTCACCGCGCCGAAGCTGCTATGGGTCGCGCGCCATGAACCGGACATTTTCAAACAGACCGCTTACGTGCTGTTGCCGAAGGACTATCTGCGCTTGCAGCTGACCGGCGACAAGGTCTCCGATCCATCGGATGCGGCCGGCACGCTGTGGCTCGACGTCGCCAGACGCGACTGGTCCGACGCGCTGCTGGCCGCATGCGACATGCGCCGCTCGCAGATGCCGCGGCTGTGCGAAGGCAGCGAGTCGTCGGGCACCTTGCGCGCCGATGTCGCGCGCGAGTTCGGCCTGAGCGAAAGCGTCGTCGTGGCGGCGGGCGGTGGCGACAACGCGACCAGCGCGATCGGCATCGGTGCGACCCAGCCGGGCGACGGTTTCGTGTCGCTCGGCACGTCAGGCGTGTTATGCGTGGTGGGCGACAGCTTCCGGCCGAATCCTGCCTCGGCCGTGCACGCGTTTTGCCATGCGATTCCCGACCGCTGGCATCAGATGAGCGTCGTGCTGTCGGCGGCGAGTTGCCTGCGCTGGGTCTGCAAGCTCACCTCCACCGACGAGCCCACCCTGCTCGCCGAAATCGAAGCGCTCAAGCCCGATGCACTGGCGAGCGCGCCGTTCTTCCTGCCGTACCTGTCAGGCGAGCGTACGCCGCATAACGACCCGTACGCACAGGGCGTGTTCTTCGGCATGAGCCACGCAACGGATCGGGCGTTGCTCGGCTACGCGGTGCTCGAAGGCGTGAGCTTCGCGCTGACCGACGGACTCGACGCCCTGCGCGCGGCCGGCACTGAGGCCAGCGCGTTATCGCTGCTCGGCGGCGGAGCGCGCAGCAACTACTGGGCGCAACTGCTGGCCGACGCGCTGAACACGACCACCCGCAAGCACGGCGGCGGCGAAACCGGCGCAGCATTGGGCGCGGCACGTCTGGGCTGGCTCGCGGCAGGCGGCGATCCGGCCAAAGTCCTGACCAAGCCGCCGGTGGAACTCGAGTTCACGCCGAACCCCGAGCGGCACGCCGCGTTGCGCCAACGTCTCGAGGGTTTCCGCGCCTTGTACCGGCATGTGCGGCCGCTGTTCGACCCGTCGCGCGAGCGGCTGGCCTAGGTGATTCAGGTGATCTCCATGCCGGGATCGGCAGGCTGAGCGACTGCCTATCCTCGGCGCACATCAAAAGAAGCCTATCGTGCCCAAGTCCAACGAAAAACTCGACCTCGCCACTCGCGCCGCCTGGCTCTACTACGTGGCCGGCAACACCCAGAACGAGATCGCCGAGAAGCTGCAGGTTTCGCGCCCCGTCGCGCAGCGGCTGGTCGCGTTCGCCGTCGAGAAGAACCTGATCCGGGTGCGGGTCGACCATCAGCTGGCCGACTGCCTGTCGCTCGCCGAACAGTTGTCGAAGCGCTATGGACTGACAATGTGCGAAGTGGTGCCGGTCGACAGCGACACGCCCGAGGAAATCGACCGCAAGCTGGCCGTCGCCGGCGCGCAGGTGATGGAGCGCTACCTCAACGAAGAAAAGCCGATGGTGATCGCCGTCGGAAGCGGCCGTACGCTGAAAGCCGCGGTCGATCAGATCGCGCAGATAGAGCGTCCGCAGCACCGGCTGGTATCCATGGTAGGGGCGATCGCCCAGGACGGCTCCTCGAACCGCTATGACGTCGCGCTGCACATTTCGGAGAAGACGGGCGGCAAGCATTTTCTGCTGCCGGCGCCGCTGCTCGCCGACAGCATCGCCGAACGCGCCCAGTGGTGCAATCACCGCCTGTACCGGATCGTCGAAGCGCTGACGAGCGAGGCGGATGTCGCGTTTGTCGGGATCGGCAATGTCGGGCCGCACTGTCCGCTGCACGAGGACGGCTTCATCACCGGCGCGGAGGTCAAGGAACTGGTCCAGCGCAAGGCGGTGGCCGAGATGCTGGGGTTGCCCATCGACGCCTCCGGTATGCACGTCGATTCGCCCACCGGCGATCGCGTCACCAGCGTCGCGCTGGATTCGCCGCCGCGCCGTCCGACAATCGGCTTCGCCGGCGGCATGCACAAACACGACGCAGTCATTGCGGTGCTCAAGGGCGGCTGGCTGTCGGGGCTGGTGACCGATGAGCTGTGCGCGCGAGCCGCGCTGGGGGCGTAGCCCGAAAAGAAACAGGCGGCCGCTGGCCGCCTGAACCGACACCGCATCGGACGCAGCGTGCGCCGCGTCCTTTCACCTCATCAAGCCGCCAGCACTTCCACGATCTTGCGCTGGAACGCTTGCCCGTTAGCGTCGAACAGATGGCAATGCTCGGGCGTGGCGCCGAGCTTTTGCATATCACCCTTGGTTTGCCGTTGAAGCGGCGGAATGCGCGCAATCAGGCCCTCCGGCGAAACGCTCGATTCCGCGTACAGATACGCCGCGTCACCAAGCGATTCCACCGCCATCGTGCGAGCCGAAACACCGTCGTCAGCCGCGCCCACGTGCAGATGTTCAGGACGAATGCCCACCGTCACCTTGTCGCCCACCTTCACCGCGCCCGGTTCCACCGCCACACGTTGCGTTTCGCCGGTTTCGTAGCGCACCGTGACGCCGTCGTGCGTGACCGACTGCACCACGCCTTCCATGAAGTTCATCTTGGGCGAGCCGATAAACCCCGCGACAAAGCGGTTGGCCGGCGCGTGATACAGCATGGTCGGCGAGCCGACCTGCTCCACATTGCCCGCTGACAGCACCACGATCTTGTCGGCGAGCGTCATGGCCTCGACCTGATCGTGCGTCACGTAGATCATGGTGGTCTTCAGTTCGTCGTGCAGACGGGCGAATTCGAGGCGCATCTTTACGCGCAACGCGGCGTCCAGATTCGACAGCGGTTCGTCGAACAGGAACACCTTCGGCTTGCGCGTGATGGCGCGGCCAATCGCCACCCGTTGCCGCTGACCGCCTGACAACTGCTTCGGCTTGCGATCCAGCAGGTGATCGATGTGCAGGATCTTCGCCGCATTGCGCACCGCCGCGTCGATCTCCGGCTTCTTGGTACCGGCGAGCTTCAGGCCGAATGCCATGTTGTCGTACAGCGTCATGTGCGGATACAGCGCGTATGACTGGAACACCATCGCAATGCCGCGCTTGGCCGGCGGAATGTCGTTCACGCGCGTGCCGTCGATATTCAGGTCGCCGTCGGTGATGTCTTCGAGGCCGGCGATCATGCGCATCAGCGTGGATTTTCCGCAGCCGCTCGGGCCGACGAACACGACGAATTCACCGTCCGCGATGTCGAGGTTGATGTCGCGCATCACTTCGTTGTCGTCGTAAGCTTTTCTGATGTTCCGCAGCGTTAAGCTTGCCATGATGTGTCTCCGTGTGTTGCTGGTACTACGTTGATCTGCTGAAGGGTTCTGCGCGCGCCGTCTTGCTGCGTCGTCGGTACAACCCGTTTCAATCCGATACTGCGCTCATTGCGATTCCGCCGTCACGCGCTGGGTCCATTGCGCCACCAGTGCCGGTAACTGCGTCATGTCGTCGAACACATGAGCCGCGCCCGCCGCGTGCAGCGCATCGATCTGCGCCTCGCTCGCATGACCGCCGCCAATAAAGCCCAGCACCGTCATACCCGCCGCGTTGGCCGCGGTCACACCGGTCACGCTGTCTTCCACGACCAGACACGCCGTGCTTTCCACGCCGAAGCCGCGCGCCGCCGCCAGATACACGTCCGGCGCAGGCTTCGGCTGAGCCACCGAATCCGCACAATACAGCCGCTCGCCGAAAAACTGCTTGAGACCCGTGCGCGCCAGCACCGTCTCGACATACGGCCTGAAACTGTTGCTTGCGCAGGCCTTCGTCAAGGGAATCTGCGCGAGCGCTTCGGCGATGCCGGCCACCGCGGGTGCCTGAACTGCCGCTTCTTCGACCGCGCGCCGTATCGTGTCGACGTCTTCGGCGGACAGGGTTCTGCCCAGCCGGGCGGCGGCGCCGTCCAGCACGCGTTCGATGCGCAAGCCCAACAGCGGCAGAACCACCGGTTCGACATCCGACCCCGGCCAGCGCGCCTCGAGTTCGTGCACCAGCGTGCGTGCCGCCACGGCTTCGCTGTCGATCAGGACACCGTCGCAATCGCAGATCAGCGCGAGATTCGCTTCCGTTACAGGGCCTACGGTCATTTAACCGCCCCGAACGTGAGGCCGCGCACCAGTTGCTTCTGCGACAGCCAGCCGACGATCAGGATCGGCGCCACCGCCAGCAACGAAGCCGCCGACAGCTTGGCCCAGAACAGGCCTTCCGGACTCGAATACGACGCAATGAACACCGTCAGCGGCGCGGCATTCGAACTGGACAGGTTGATGCTCCAGAACGCTTCGTTCCACGACAGGATCACCAGCAGCAGCGCCGTTGATGCGAGACCCGGCAATGACATCGGCATCAGCAGATAGACGATTTCCTGCCAGGTCGCCGCGCCGTCGATACGTCCGGCTTCGAGAATGTCGCGCGGAATTTCGGCAAAATACGTGAAGGTCATCCACACCGCGATCGGCAGATTGATCAGCGTATAGACGATGATCAGACCCGACACCGAATCGAGCAGCCCCGAGTTCTTCCACAGCAGATAGATCGGCACCAGCACGCCGACCGACGGCATCATCTTGGTCGACAGCATCCACAGCAGCAGTTTCTGCGTGCGGCGCGTCGGGAAGAAGGCCATCGCATAGGCGCACGGCACGGCAAGCAGCAGACACACGATCGTGACACCCGCCGAGATCAGCACCGAATTCCACGCAAACGAGAAGTAGTTGCTACGGGCGAACACCTCACGAAAACTGTCCAGCGTGGGAATGAAGAACAGTGACGACGCGTACGCCTGCTGCTCGGTCTTGAATGCGGTGATCGTCATCCAGAAGATCGGGAAAAACAGCAGCAGCGCGATGATCCACGCGAGCACCCCGGGAAGCGCACGCTTGACGACGGCCATCGGCGAATGCGTCGAGCTTTTCACGCTCGTGGTAACAGGTGAAGAGGCAACGTGGCTCATTTTTCGTACTCCCCTTTCAGGTTCTTCGCGAGCATGCGGACAAGGAAGAACGACACGATATTCGCCAGCACGACCGCGAGAATCCCGCCCGCCGAGGCCAGCCCGACATCGAACTGCTGCAGGCCGAGCGAATAGATCAGGTACGACAGGTTAGTGGTTGCCGTGCCCGGGCCACCGCCGGTGGTCGTATAGATTTCAGCGAAGATCGACAGCAGGAAAATGGTTTCCATCATCACCACCACCGCAATCGCCCGTTTGAGGTGAGGCAGCGTGATGTAGAAAAACATCGAAAAAGCGCCGGCACCGTCAATCTTGGCCGCTTCCTTCTGCTCCTGGTCGAGCGACTGGATCGCCGTGAACAGAATCAGGAACGCGAACGGCAGCCACTGCCACGACACGATCATGATGATCGCGGTGAGCGGATAGTCGGCGAACCAGTCGATCGGCTGCATGCCGATGGCGCGCATGCCCTGTGCGATCAACCCGTACACCGGGTGCAGGATCATGTTCTTCCAGATCAGCGCGCTGACGGTCGGCATCACGAAGAACGGCGCAATGGCGAGCAATCGTGCCACGCCCTGGCCGTAGAACTTCCGGTCGAATAGCACCGACATCAACACACCGCCCACCACCGTGATCACCAGCACGGAGATGATCAGTTCGAGTGTGTGCCCGATGGACGGCCCGAACGACGGATCGGAAGCCAGGTATTTGTAGTTGTCGATCCCGGCAAAACCTTTCTCGTCGGGATTGAGCAGGTTGTAGTGCGAGAACGAGAACCAGATTGTCATCGCGAGCGGAATCGCCATCCACAGGACCAGCACGGCCGTGGACGGCGCGGCCAGCCAGCGTGCGGAATTGGCTTTACGCGTTTCGCGTTCTTTTTCAGTCTGGGGATGGGCATGCATGAGAGAAAGGCGCAGAGGACGCATGATGTGACCACCTGTTCGGTAAAGCGCGGGACATCGCGGCTGCTTTGGCTTGAGCGTCATCTCGAGTCGCGCAGCAACGCTGCGCGGCGTGGGATCAGACACTCAGGTTGCAACCGTGACGGCCCGCTGTGCTGCAGGGGCCGGCCAACTGGCGTCAGCCGGCGTGTTTCACGTCACTTCAGATAGCCGGCCTGACGCACCGCGCGCTCGGCTGTGGCCTGCCCGGCCGCCAGCGCCTGATCGACGGTCATCTGACCGGCAACCGCGCCCGAGATGCTCTGACCCACCACCGTGCCAAACGACTGGAACTCAGGAATCCCGACGAACTGCACACCCGTATAGGGCACCGGCTTCGCTGTCGGATGGTTCGGATCAGCCGTTTCGATCGCCTTCAGCACGAAGTCTGCGAACGGAGCCGCAGCCTTGTACTCGGGACGCGCGTACGTCGATTGCCGCGTTCCCGGAGGCGCCGAGGCCCAGCCTTCGTCCTTCGCGACCATTTCGATGTATTCCTTCGAAGTGGCCCATGCGATGAACTTCTTCGCCGCGTCGGCCTGCTTCGACGACTTCGGAATGGCGAGCGCCCAGGCCCACAGCCAGTGCGCGCCGTTCGGCGTCACTTCGGTCGGGGCAGCAGCGAAACCCACCTTGTCGGCGATCTGCGATTGCTGCTTGTTGTACAGCATGCCGGCGGCCACCGTCGCATCGATCCACATCGCGCACTTGCCCGAGGACATCAGCGTCAGGTTTTCGTTGAAGCCGTTCGAGCTGGCTCCCGGCGGGCCGTCTTTCTGCAGCAGGTTGACGTAGAAGGTGATGGCCTTCTTCCATTCCGGCGAGGTGAGCTGCGGCTCCCACTTCTCGTTGAACCAGCGGCCGCCGAAGGTGTTCACCACCGTCGTCGCATAGGCCATGTTCTCGCCCCAGCCAGCCTTGCCGCGCAGGCAGATGCCGTACATGCCGTTGGCCTTGTCGGTCAGCTTGTCGGCGAATTGCTGGATCTGGTCATAGGTCGGCTGATCGGGCATGGTGAGGCCCTTCGCCGCGAACAGGTCCTTGCGGTAGTAAGTCATCGAGCTTTCGACGTAGAACGGCAGCGCGTACAGCGAGCCGTTGTACGACAGCCCTTCGCGCGCCGTCTTCACGACGTCGTTCAGATCGTAGCTGGCGGGCAGATTGGTGATCGGCGTGAGCCAGCCGCGCTTGCCCCATTGCGGAGTCTCGTAAGCGCCGATGGTCATCACGTCGAACTGGCCGCTGCCGGTCGTGATGTCAGTCGTGGCGCGCTGGCGCAACACGTTTTCTTCGAGGATCACCCAGTTGAGCTTGATGTCCGGATTGGCCTTCTCAAACGCGGGCGAGAGCTTCTTCAGCTCGATCATGTCCGGATTGTTCAACGTGGCGATGGTCACCGTCGCGGCCGACGCGCTCAGTGCTGCGCACGCCAGCGCCGCGGCGCTGATCGCTTTCAGCGTAGGTTTAAAGGCTGGTTTCATCACTTGTCTCCTTTCTAGTACGTTATGTTTTGCTGCGTTGTTATACCAACGGGGTGTTGAGCGGGCTTGCGCCGTGCGTTAGCTCATCCAGTTGCCGCCGTCGACGTTCAGGGTTTGCGCGGTGATGTAATCGGCGTCGGCCGAAGCGAGAAACAGTGCCGCACCGGTCAGGTCAGCGGGCACACCCATGCGGCCGAGCGGCACAGCTTCGCCGACCAGACGTTTTTTCTCGCCCAGCGGGCGATTCTCGTAACGGGCGAACAGCGCGTCGACCTGCTCCCACATGGGCGTGTCGACCACGCCAGGGGCAATCCCGTTGACGTTGATCTTGTGCGGCGCCAGAGCGAGCGCAGCCGACTGTGTATAGCTAAGCACCGCAGCCTTGGTCGCGCAATAGTGCGAAACCAGTGCTTCGCCGCGCCGGCCGGCTTGCGATGACATATTGATGATCTTGCCGCCCTGCCCCTGCTCGACCATCCGCTGCGCGACGGCCTGCATCAGGAAGAACATGCCTTTGACGTTGACGGCGAACAACCGGTCGAACACGTCCCACGATTCGTCGAGAATCGGACGCATGTCGAACAGCGCGGCGTTATTGAAGAGGATGTCGATCTGACCGAAACGCTCGATGGTGCTCGCGACAATACGCTGGATGTCCTCACGGCGTGTGACGTCGGCGCTGAGGGTCAGCACGCGCTCGCCGTCCGTGTCGCGCAGAGCGTGTCCGAAGGCGTCGGCGGACTTGACGTCGACCAGCACGCAGCGCGCACCTTCGTCCAGGTACCGGCGGGCCACCGCTTCACCGATTCCGCTTGCCGCACCTGTGAGGATCGCTACCTTGCCTTGCAATCGCGCTGTCACTGCGTGTCTCCGGTTCGTTTCGAGTCTGCACCGCGCGGTGAGCGAACGCTCTGCACGCGAACAATTGCTCTGTTTGTGATCGAATGATCGGATACGCATCCGGTCATGTCAAGGCGGGAAACAAGATTTCGATGGTGCAGCGCGGCAGGACCGAGGTGGGATCCATGACAAATTATCTAGATACGTTATATCATTGCACTCCCGCTTCATTGCCAAGTCCAACTTGATCGACCGGAGCCCCGCCATGGCACCTTTGCCCGCCGAACGGCACGCTGCGACGCTGGCGCGCGCAGACGCGCTCGCGAACCAGCGCGGTCTCGCGCTTACGCCGCTGCGCCGTCAAGTGTATGCGGCGATCGTGACCAGTGAGCGGCCGGTCGGCGCGTACGACCTGCTGGCGGCACTCGAACCGCAGCGCGGCCGGGTGCCGCCCACGACGGTCTATCGCGCGCTCGAGTTTCTGGTCGAGCATGGCTTCGTGCACCGGATCGAATCGAAGAACGCGTTTGTTGCCTGCTGCGCGCTGGATCGCCCGCATCAAGGCCAGTTCCTGATCTGCGAAACCTGCGGCGAAACCGTCGAGATTCCGGGCGGCGAACTGGCCGAGCAGCTCTCGAATAGCGCGCCCGCGCACGGTTTCGAAGTGCATCACCAGGTTGTCGAACTGAGCGGCGTGTGCGCCGCCTGCAAGAACCATCCAGCGGACGATTTGGCCACAGCGCGCCGGCCGCATCGCTCGTAACGTCTGTCGTTCACCCAATTCTCAAGGACCAGGGAAGTCGATGAAAGCAATCAGCCTGAAGTGGAACGGGGCGCGCCGCGCGCTCAACCTGTCGAAGTTTCTGGCGGCCGCCGCCGCGGCGTTCGCCTTCGGCCATGCCGCCTTTGCGCAGGAAGCGAAGATCAACGTGGTCGCCGCGGAAAATTTTTACGGCGACGTCGTGCATCAACTGGGCGGCGAGCACGTGGCGGTCACCAGCATCCTGAGCAATCCGGATCAGGACCCGCACCTGTTCGAAGCCAGTCCCAAGACCGCCCGCGCGCTGCAGAACGCGAGCCTTGTGGTCTATAACGGCGCCGACTACGATCCGTGGATGGCAAAACTGCTGAACGCTTCGAAGGACGCAAAGCGCACGACGATCGTGGCGGCCGATCTGGTCGGCAAGAAAAGCGGCGATAATCCGCACCTCTGGTACGACCCGGCCACGATGCCCGCCGTGGCCCGCGCCGTGAGCGCGGCGCTCGTGACGGCTGACCCGGCGCACAAGTCGGCGTACGATGCGAACCTCGCGAAGTTTCTCGATTCGCTGAAGCCGATCGACGCCAGGGTGGCCGAGCTGCACGGGCGCTACGCCGGCCTGCCGGTGACGGCAACCGAGCCGGTGTTCGGCTATATGTCGGACGCAATCGGCCTGAGCATGCGCAATCTACGCTTCCAGCTGGCGACGATGAACGACACGGAAGCGAGCGCGTCGGACATCGCCGCGTTCGAGCAAGACCTGCGCCAAAAGCGCGTGCGCGTTCTGATCTATAACAGCCAGGCAACCGAAGCCCTGACCAGACGCATGTTGAAACTCGCCCAGCAATCGCACGTTCCGAGCCTGAGCGTCACGGAGACTGAACCGGCCGGCAAGACTTACCAGACGTGGATGCTGTCGCAACTCGACGCGCTCGCAAGCGCGCTCGCCGCGGGAGATGCGGGGGCGGCCGCGAGCACGCCAGCGGGTAAATAAAGGAATCAGGCAATGAATCAGACTGGCCAGTCGGCGCCGGGAATCGCGGCCAAACCCGCACCTGTGCTCGAGCTCGATAACGTGACCCTCGAACTGGGCGAGCGCGTCATCTTGCGCGACACGAGCTTCACGGTGAATCAGGGTGAGTTCATCGGCGTGCTCGGGCCGAACGGCGCGGGCAAAACCACGCTGATGCGCGCGGTGCTCGGCCTCGTGCCGGCCTCGCGCGGCACGATCCGCGTGCTCGGCCAGCCAGTGGTGCGCGGCAATGCCTCGATCGGCTATATGCCGCAGACGCGCAGCGCGCTCGCGGGGCGCCGCGTGCGCGGCCGCGATTTCGTCGCCATGGCCGCCGACGGCCATCGCTGGGGTCTGCCGCATGCGGACGCGAAGACGCGTGCGGACATCGAACGGGTACTGGATCTGGTCGGCGGCCGCGCGCTCGCCGAACGGCCGTTGTCGGAACTATCGGGCGGCGAGCGCCAGCGTCTGCTGCTCGCGCAGTGCCTGCTTGGCAACCCGCAACTGCTGCTGCTCGACGAGCCGCTGATCAGTCTCGATCCGCATCATCAGAAGAGCGTGGTCGAACTGGTGCGCAAGGTGCAGCAGGAACTCGGCATCGCCGTGCTGTTTTCGGCGCATGAGCTCAACCCGCTGCTGCATGCGCTCGATCGCGTGCTGTACCTGGGCAGCGGTGTGGCGGCACTCGGCACGGTTGATGAGGTGATCACGAGGCCGGTGCTGTCGCGGCTCTACGGCTCGACCATCGACGTGATGCGCGTGAACGGCCGCATCTTCGTGATGTCGGGCGACGTCGAAGTAGAAAAGCACGATCACGAGCACGAAGACGACGCGCACGATCACGGCGACGGTGCGGGCCACGCACACGCGCATTCGCATGGTCACTCGCACTCACATCATCAGGCCTCACGCGACGGACACACGAACGATGTTTGAATACGATTTCATGGTGAACGCCTTCGCGGCATCGGGGATCGTCGCGGTGCTGGCGGGGATCGTCGGTTACTTTCTGGTCATGCGCGGCCAGACCTTCGCCGGCCACGCGCTCTCGCACGTCGGCTTCACCGGCGCGACGGGCGCGGTGCTGATCGGCATCTCGCCGATCTGGGGGATGATCGGCTTCACGCTCGCGGCCGGCGTCGGTATGGGCGCCCTGGGTGAGCGTCTCGCCGGACGCGACGTGGCGATTGGTGTGATCCTCTCGCTCGCGCTGGGCTTTGGCTTGCTGTTCCTGCACTTCTTTACGGCGTATGCGACCCAGGTGACGGCGCTGCTGTTCGGCAACGTGCTGGGTGTGAATGCGTCCACGCTCGGCGTGCTGGCCGGACTTGGCATCTTGAGTCTGCTTGCCCTTGCCGCGATCATGCGGCCGCTGCTGTTCGCTTCGCTGCAGCCGGAACTGGCGGAAGCCAAGGGTGTGTCGTTGCGGCTCGTGTCGGTGCTGTTTCTGGCGATTGCCGCACTGGCTGTGGCGGCCTGCACCCAGATCGTCGGCGTGCTGCTGGTGTTCACGCTGATGGTGGGTCCGGCAGCCGCGGCCCAGAACCTCACTACGCGGCTTTCTGTCGGGCTGGTGCTCGCGGCATTGCTCGCGCTGGTGCAGGCGTGGGTCGGCTTGACGCTCGCGTTTTATACGGATTGGCCCACGAGTTTCTGGATCACTGCACTCGCGGCGCTAGTGTATGGCGGGAGTTTGCTGGGGCGGCGGTAGCCAGGCAGGAGGCGCGGTTCGCCCGGAGTTCCAGGCGAACCGCATGCTTTGAAGCGTCAACGCCTCAAGCCAGCAGCACCTTCGCATGATGCGCGAGGTGATCCTCGATAAAGGTCGAGATGAAGTAGTAGCCGTGGTCGTAGCCTTCATGGCGACGCAGCGTCAACGGCTGACCCGCCGCCCGGCACGCCGCCTCGAACACGTCGGGGTACAGCTGTTCGGCAAGGAACTGATCCGACAAGCCCTGATCGATCAGAATGCCTTCCGCGAACTTGTGCGACGCGCGCGCCACCAGTTCGCTCGAGTCGTACTGCTTCCACGCTTCACGGTCCTCGCCCAGATATCCCGAGAACGCCTTCTCGCCCCACGGACAGCGCGAGGGCGCCGCGATCGGCGCAAACGCCGACACCGAGCGGTAGATATCCGGGTTGCGCAGCGCCATCATCAGCGCGCCGTGGCCGCCCATCGAATGTCCGAAGATGCCGAGCCGCTCGCCGTTCACCGGCAGATTCGCCAGCACTGTTTCACGCAGTTCGTCACGCACGTACGAGTACATGCGGAAGTGCCTGGACCACGGTTGCTGGGTTGCGTCGACATAGAAGCCTGCTCCCACGCCGAAGTCCCACGCCGCGCTCTCGCCCGGAATGCCCGTACCGCGCGGGCTCGTGTCCGGCGCAATCAGCGCGATGCCGTGCTGCGCGGCAAAGCGCTGCGCGCCGGCCTTGATCGGGAAGGTCTCTTCGGTGCAGGTGAGACCCGCCAGATAGAACAGCGCCGGCACCTTGCCCTGCGAGGCCTGCGGCGGCAGGTACACGGAAAAACGCATCGGCAGGCCGATCAGCCCCGAGTCATGCCTGTAGATACGCTGCACGCCGCCGTAGCAGGCGTGCGAGGCGAGAAGTTCGAGCATTGCGCGCTCCTTCGTTGATCCAGCGCGAGTTAGTACAGCACGACCGAGCGGATCGATTCGCCCTTCTTCATCAGGTCGAAGCCTTCGTTGATGCGTTCGAGCGGCAGACGATGCGTGATCAGATCGTCGATATTGATCTTGCCTTCCATATACCAGTCGACGATCTTCGGCACGTCGGTGCGGCCACGCGCGCCGCCGAACGCCGAGCCTTTCCACTCGCGGCCCGTCACCAGCTGGAACGGCCGCGTGCTGATTTCTTCGCCCGCCGCCGCCACGCCGATGATGAACGACTGCCCCCAGCCCTTGTGCGTGCACTCCAACGCCTGACGCATCACCTTGGTATTGCCGATGCATTCGAACGAGTAGTCCGCGCCGCCATCGGTAAGTTGCACGATGTGGTCGACCACGTTCTCCACTTCATTCGGGTTGATGAAGTGCGTCATGCCGAACTTCTTCGCCAGCTCGACGCGGCCCGGATTCAGATCCACGCCGATGATCTTGTCCGCGCCCACCATCTTCGCGCCCTGGATCACATTCAGGCCGATGCCGCCCAGCCCGAACACCACCACGTTCGCGCCGGCTTCGACCTTCGCCGAATACACGACGGCGCCCACGCCCGTCGTCACGCCGCAGCCGATGTAGCAGATCTTGTCGAACGGTGCGTCCTCACGAACCTTCGCCACCGCGATCTCCGGCACGACGATGTAGTTCGAGAACGTAGAGGTGCCCATGTAGTGAAACAGCGGCTTGCCGTCCAGCGAAAAGCGCGAAGTCGCGTCGGGCATCAGGCCCTTGCCTTGCGTCGAACGGATGGCCTGGCACAGGTTGGTCTTGCGCGACAGGCAGAACTTGCACTGCCGGCATTCCGGCGTGTACAGAGGAATGACGTGATCGCCCTTCTTCAGGGTGCCGACGCCGGGCCCGACATCGACGATCACGCCCGCACCTTCGTGGCCGAGAATGGCCGGGAAGATGCCTTCCGGGTCCGCGCCCGACAGCGTGTAGTAATCGGTATGGCAAATGCCCGTGGCCTTTACTTCGATCAGCACTTCACCGGCGCGCGGCCCTTCCAGATCGACTTCTTCGATCGTGAGCGGTGCGCCTGCTTTCCAGGCAATTGCTGCTTTCGTCTTCATGGTGAATGCTCCTGTAGTTCGCTCAAATCCTGCCCTGCGTCCGGGACCTTTGCTGACGCGGTCATGCGGTGATGCGCGCGCACCATGCTTCAGGCGCCCGGGCGCGTGTCTCGTGCTGCGTGTTGCACAACGGGCGCATATGATCGCCGAAAATCGCGACGCACGTATTCGAGCCAGCGTCACGCCCTCGCCTGCGGACGACCTCGGATCACCTTCGGTCACTCGTCCCGCGGCGCCGCGAACCAGTCTTCGACGCGCCCATACAGATCGATGAAGCGCTCATAGCGATCAGCGAGCGCCGCATCGTTTTGCGGAGCCGCGACGCGGGTCGCCGCCGGTGCCAGCGCGGCGAGTTCGCCCGCCTGCCAATGGCCGCTTGCGAGGCCGCCCAGCAGAGCCGCGCCGCGTGCCGCCGCATTCGGACAATCGAGCGCATACAGCTCGACGTTCAGCGCGTCGGCAAGCAGCTGACGCCAGCGAGCATCCACCGAGCCGCCGCCTGCGAGGCGCAGCGAGGCCACCGCCGCACCGCTCGCGCGAATCGCATCGAGCCCGGCGCGCACCGAGAACGCGACGCCCTCGAACGCGGCCCGCATCATCGTGCCGCGCGTGTGTCCGAGTGCGAGACCCAGCCAGCCGCCGCGTGCGGACGGATTGAGCCATGGCGTACGTTCGCCCGTGAGATAGGGTAGAAATGCAAGGCCCGGCGCGGCATCTGCCGCGAAGGCGTCGGCATAGGCATGCGTCCATTCGTAGGCGAGCCAGCCGCGCACCGTTTCGAGCGCGACGCCGACGTTCTGCATGGCCGCCATCCGATACCAGTGATCGCTCGCCGCGCGATAGCGATGCAGTCCCTGCGCGGCGGCCGGCGCCTCGCTCGCGAGCACGACAATCTGACCGCCGGTGCCGGTCGTGAGCAATGCGTCGCCGTCCTGCGCGAGGCCGCTGCCGAGCGCCGCGCACGGCGTATCGCCGGCGCCGACCGCGAGGGTGATGCCGGCGCGCAACCCGAGCGCAGAGGCCGCTTCCCGTGACAATATGCCGCCCGCCGCATACGACGGCGCGAGCGGCGCGAACCATTGCTGCGGCAATTCCAGCTGCTCGAGCTGCGTGCCGTCCCACACGCCGGCTGGGTCGGCCAACGCGGTGGCGCACGCATCGGAAGGATCGGTGACGAAAGCGCCGCCAAGCGCGACGCGCAGCCAGTCCTTCGGCTGCAGCGCCCAGCGTGTCGCGCGTGCCGACGCCGGTTCGTGCAGCACGATCCAGCGCAGCAACGGCCCCGCCATTCCCGGCGCGACAGGGTTGGGTTGCGGCGCCGGCCATTGATCGAGCAGACCGAGCGCGCGCGTGTCGGGCCAGAGCATCGCGGGACGCACGGCTTGCCCGTGCGCGTCCGTGAGCACGACACCATGCATCTGCCCGGAGAAGCCAATCGCCTCGACGCTGTCGCGCAGCTCAGCGGGCAAGCGCGCCGCTGCTTCGCACAGCGCGCGCCACCAGGTTTCGACGCGCGTTTCCGCCCAGCCGGGATGCGGCGTTTCGATTGCATACGCCACGCTCGCCGCCGCCTGTTCGCGGCCGCTACCGTCGACGATTGCAAGTTTGAGTGAACCGGTGCCAAGGTCGATGCCGAGAAAGCTCATGAGCGAGAAGGTATCTGGTTGAGCGCAGCGAGCCTGAGTGCGCAGACGAAGTCGAAAGCAAACGCGGCCATGAAGAGACCGCTGGAACGGTATTCTGCCGCATCGCCGCTGCGGCTCAGCGAGGCGCCGATTGCGGGTTAACCCAGCCACCCGGCAGATGGCATTGAAACCGCACTATGCGCCTGCTTGAATACACCTCATGGATTCTTACACATATCGCTTCGCGCATCGCCACTGTGCCGATCCGGACGCGGCACCGTGCCAAGGGGCTCGCAGGCGATTTGCCCGGCTCGCGCATTTCGATTGGCTTTCAAAACAGTCCCATGCATATGCCCATCGGGAAGCCGGGAATAGCCCCCAGTGGTCTTGTTGCGCTTTTTCTCTCCACATACCTTGGAGTCATCCCAAATCATGAAGATGGAGAGAGACAACATGCAATCGAATGCGACTCACCCGTGTGACGAACGACTGCCCGCTGGCCAGTTGCTCACGCTCGGCATTCAGCACGTACTCGTCATGTATGCGGGCGCGGTTGCGGTGCCGCTCATCGTTGGCAGCGCGCTCAAGCTGCCCAAGGACCAGATCGCGTTCCTGATCAGCGCCGACCTCTTCTCCTGCGGTATCGCCACGTTGATCCAGACACTCGGCCTGTGGATCTTCGGCATTCGCCTGCCGGTCATCATGGGTTGCACGTTCGCGGCCGTGGGTCCGATGGTCGCCATCGGCACCAATCCGAGCCTCGGCATTCTCGACATCTTCGGCTCAACCATCGCGGCGGGTGTGGTGGGGATCCTGCTCGCGCCCGCGGTCGGCAAGCTGCTGCGGTTCTTTCCGCCGGTGGTGATCGGCGTGGTGATTTCGGTGATCGGACTTTCGTTGATGGAAGTGGGCATCAACTGGGCGGCCGGCGGCGTCGGCAACCCGGACTATGGCAACCCGGTGTATCTCGGCCTGTCGCTCGTCGTACTCACGCTGATCCTGCTGATCAACAAGTTCGGCAAGGGCTTCATCGCCAATATATCCGTGCTGCTCGGCATCGTTGCGGGCTTCGTGATTGCGGCACTGCTCGGCCGCGTCAACATGGAAGGCGTGACGGCCGCGCCGTGGGTCGGCATCGTGATGCCGTTCCACTTCGGCCTGCCGCATTTCGATCCGCTCGCCATTGCCACGATGGTCACGGTAATGTTCGTCACCTTCATCGAATCGACCGGCATGTTCCTCGCGGTCGGCGACATGGTGGAGCGGCCCGTCGACCAGAAGACGCTGGTGCGCGGGCTGCGCGTCGACGGTCTCGGCACGCTGATCGGCGGCATCTTCAACTCGTTCCCGCACACGTCGTTCTCGCAGAACGTCGGGCTGATCGGCGTGACGGGGGTGAAGAGCCGCTTCGTCTGCGCGATGGGCGGCGTGATTCTGGTGCTGCTGGGTCTCTTTCCGAAGATGGCGCAAGTCGTCGCTTCGGTGCCGGCCTTCGTGCTGGGCGGCGCGGGCATCGTGATGTTCGGCATGGTCGCGGCGAACGGCATCAAGGTGCTGTCGAAGGTCGACTTCGTGAAGAACTCGCATAACCTGTTCATCGTTGCAGTGAGTATCGGTCTGGGACTCGTGCCGGTAGTGTCGCCGCACTTCTTCGCGAAACTGCCGTCTGCGTTGTCGCCGCTGCTGCATAGCGGGATTCTGCTGGCGTCGGTGTCAGCAGTCGTGCTGAATCTGGTGTTCAATGGCGCGAAGGGCGAACGCGCGGCGAAGTGCGACATCCGCCGCGCTGGGCGTGATTTCGACGGACGCGGCGGTCACGAAGACCCCGCCGGCGACGAGATGCTGCGCGCGGCGGATTTGCATTGAGGGGAAGGGCTGCGCGGGACGCGAATAAAACCGCGCTGTAATGCAAAACGCCACGGCATGCCGTGGCGTTTTGCTTTGCTACGTCAGCGAGAAGCGGGCCCCACCAAAGCGGGCCGCCCTCGCCTGTGCTGCTGTCAGTTTGCCGAAGACGCCGAGGCTGCCGCCGGCACGCTGGCCGCACTGTAGTCGACTGCTGCATCGGCCGGACGCGGCTGGTCGCCGTTCCGCTCGATCCAGCCGCCGCCAAGTGCCTGATACAGATCCACCAGGTTCGTCAGCCGCGCAACGCGTGCCGAAATCAACGCCTGCTGCGCCGAATACAGATCGGTCTGCGCCGTCAGCACCAACAGGTAGCTGTCCACGCCGTTGCGATAGCGCAGGTCTGACAGGTCGAGCCGGCGCTGTTCCGCGAAGGTGTCGCGTTCGAGCGCCGCGATCTGCTCGTCGTACGTGCCGCGTGCCGCCAGACCGTCCGCCACTTCGCGGAAGGCCGTCTGGATCGCCTTTTCGTACGTCGCAACCTGAATGTTCTTCTGCACGTTAGCGAGGTCGAGGTCAGCCTTGTTCTTGCCACCGGTGAAGATCGGCAACGTGATGGTCGGCGTGAAACCCCAAGCCGCCGAACCCGGCTTGAACAGACTGCCCAGCGTCGGGCTCAGCGTACCGAAGTTGCCGGTCAGCGAGATCTCCGGGAAGAACGCCGCACGCGCCGCGCCGATATTCGCGTTGGCCGCGAGCAGGTTCTCCTCGGCCTCCATGATGTCCGGACGACGCGTCAGCAGATCGGACGGCAGACCCGCCGGAATATCCGTGAGCAGATCCTGGCTGTCGAGCGTCACGCCCGGCGGCAGATCGTCCGGCAACGGTTCACCGACCAGCAGCACCAGCGCGTTGACCGCCTGGGCACGCAGGCGCGCCTCCTGCTGGTAGTTCGCGCTGGCCTGTTCGACCACGGTTTGCGCCTGGCGCAGATCAAGCTCGGAACCCGTGCCGTTGTCGAACTGCAGCTTGGTGATCCGATACGATTCCTGCGCCGTCTTCAACGTGCCTTCGGTGACCTTCAGCAGATCGTCGAACGACAGCACCGTCAGATACTGGTCCGCCACCTGCGAGACGAGCGAGATTTCCGCCGCCTTGCGAGCCTGCGCCGTGGCCAGATACTGATCCAGCGCCTGGTCCTTCAGGCTTTGGATCCGGCCGAAGAAATCGAGCTCCCACGAACCGCTGACGCCCACCGAATATTCGTTCGTGATCGTCTGGTTGAAGAAAGACAGATCTTTCGGCGTACGCGATTTGGTCTGCGAACCGACTGCGTTGATGGTCGGCATAAGCCCGGCACGCGTGATCTGGTATTGCGCGCGCGATGCCTGGATATTCAGCACCGCGACGCGCAGATCGCGGTTGTTCTTCAGCGAAATTTCGATCAGCCGCTGCAGGCGCGGATCTGTGAAGAAGTCGCGCCAGCCGATGTCGGCCGCAGGCTTGGCATTCGCACTGCGCGTGCCGTTGTCGGCCGCGCCGGGCTGCGTTGCGTAAATGCCTTGCGCCGGAAACTGAGCCGATACCGGCGCGGCCGGCCGCTCGTACTTCGGCTCCAGCGTGCAAGCCGCAGCGAGGAACGCAACCGCCAATGCGATCAAAGAGTGTTTTTGCATCTCAATGTCCTTCCTTGCCCGAGTCGTTGCCGCTCTGAGCGCCGCCTTGCGGCTCATGAGGATGGTGCTCGTTGTAGTGCGCGATCGCCTCATCCGGGTCTTCCTGCTCGCCGCCGAACTTCGCGCGGATCACCACGAAGAACATCGGGATCATGAAGATGGCGAGGAAGGTTGCGGTCAACATGCCGCCGATCACACCGGTGCCGATGGCGTGCTGGCTCGCCGAGCCGGCGCCGTTACTGATGGCAAGCGGCATCACGCCCAGAATAAACGCGAGCGATGTCATCAGAATCGGGCGCAGCCGCAAACGCGCCGCTTCCATGGCCGCTTCGACCGGCCCCATGCCCTCCCCCTGCTGCAGCTCGCGGGCGAATTCCACGATCAGAATCGCGTTCTTCGCCGACAGCCCCACCGTGGTCAGGAGACCCACCTGGAAGAACACGTCGTTCTCGAGGCCACGCAGCGTGGCGGCAAGCAGAGCGCCCAGCACGCCGAGCGGCACCACCATGATCACCGAGAACGGGATCGACCAGCTTTCATACAAGGCCGCGAGACACAGGAACACCACAAGGATCGAGATGCCGTACAGGATCGGCGCTTGCGAACCGGACTGGATTTCCTGGAACGACAGACCCGTCCATTCGTAGCCGATACCCGCGGGCAGTTTCGCCGCAATGGCTTCGACTGCCTGCATGGCCTGGCCGGTACTCTTGCCAGGCGCCGCCGCACCCTGGATTTCCACTGCGGAAATACCGTTGTAGCGCTCCAGCTTGGGCGAACCGTAGGCCCACGTACCGCTTGCGAACGACGAGAACGGCACCATCGTGCCCGCGTTGTTACGCACGTACCAGTCGCTCAGATCTTCCGGGTTCATACGGAACTGCGCGTCACCTTGCAGATACACCTTCTTGATCCGGCTGTCCGTATCGAGGAAGTTGTTGATGTACGCAGAGGCCCATGCAATCGAGAACGTCTGGTCGATCGTGGCGAGCGACACGCCGAGCGCGGAGGCCTTCTCGTGGTCGATCGTCACGTTGAACTGCGGCGTGTCGTTCAGGCCGTTCGGACGTACCTGCGCCAGCACCGGATCTTTTGCTGCCATCCCCAGTAACTGGTTACGCGCGGCCATCAGCGCCGCATGACCCACGCCTGCACGGTCTTCGAGTTCGAAGTCGAAGCCCGCAGCCGTGCCCAGTTCAGGAATGGACGGCGGATTCACCGGGAACACCAGCGCGTTCTTGTACCCCGCGAACTGCATGTACAAACGGCCCACCAGTGCCTGGACCTTCTCGTCGGCATGCTGACGCACCGAATAGTCCTTCATCCGCACGAACACGAGACCCGCATTCTGGCCACGACCGGCGAAGCTGAAGCCGTTCACCGTGAAGACGGATTCGACGATGCCCTTCTCTTTGTCGAGCAGGTAGTCGGAAATGTCCTTCAGCGCGTGTGCCGTGGTTTCCTGGGTCGAGCCTGACGGTGTCTGCACCAGCACGAACATCGTGCCCTGATCTTCATCCGGCAGGAACGACTTCGGCAGACGCACGAACAGCATCCCCACCGCGACGATCACCACCAGATAGATGATGAGCCAGCGGCCCGAGCGCTTGATCACGTGCGCGACGCCGTCGTGATACTTGTCGCGGCTGCGGTCGAACGTGCGGTTGAACCAGCCGAAGAAGCCCTTCTTCTCTTCGTGGTGCCCCTTCGGGATCGGCTTGAGAATCGTCGCGCACAGCGCCGGCGTCAGAATCAACGCCACCAGCACGGACAGCACCATGGCCGACACGATGGTCAGCGAGAACTGCCGGTAAATTGCGCCCACCGAACCGCCCGACAATGCCACCGGCACGAACACCGCCGACAGCACCAGCGCGACGCCAACCAGGGCGCCCGTGATCTGGTCCATGGCCTTGCGGGTCGCCTCGCGTGGCGACAAGCCCTCTTCGGCCATCACCCGCTCGACGTTTTCCACCACCACGATGGCATCGTCCACCAGCAGACCGATTGCCAGCACCAGCCCGAACATGGACAGCGTGTTGATCGAGAAGCCCACCACGTTCATGATCGCGAACGTACCCAGCAGCACCACCGGCACCGCAATCGTCGGAATCAACGTGGCGCGCAGGTTCTGCAGGAACAGGTACATCACGAGGAACACCAGCACGATACCTTCGAGCAGCGTCTTGATCACTTCCTCGATGGACAGGCGCACGAACGGCGTCGTGTCATACGGGTACTTCACGACCAGACCGTGCGGGAAGTACTTCGACAGCTGATCGACCTTCGCACGCACCGCCTTCGCGGTCGCGAGAGCATTCGCACCGGTTGCGAGCTGAATGCCGAAACCCGCGGTTGGCTGGCCGTTGTACTTGGTGTCGAAGTTGTAGTTTTCGCCGCCCAGCTCGATTCGCGACACGTCCTTCAGCAACACGCGCGAGCCGTCCTGATTCACCTTCAGCAAGATGTTGCCGAACTGCTCGGGCGTGCTCAGCAGGGTCGCTTCGCTGATCGTGGCCTGCAGCGCCTGCCCCGGCACCGACGGCGTGCCGCCGAGCGAGCCGCCCGCGACCTGCACGTTCTGCGCGGTAAGCGCCGTCTGCACGTCGACTGGGGTGAGACCGAAGTTGGTGAGCTTGTTCGCATCCAGCCAGATGCGCATGGCGTACTGCGAGCCGAACAGCGTGACCGTACCCACGCCGTCGATCCGGCTAACCGGATCTTCGACATTCGACGCGACGTAGTTCGCGAGGTCGTACTTGCTCATGCTGCCGTCCGTCGACACGAACGCCATCACCAGCAAGAAGCTGCTGCTCGACTTGGTGACCTTCGTGCCGAGCTGCTGCACGGCTTGCGGCAACAGCGGCGTGGCGAGCTGCAACTTGTTCTGCACCTGCACCTGCGCGATGTCGGGATTGGTGCCGGCTGCGAACGTCAGCGTAATGGTGGCGGTACCCGAGTCGTCCGAGGTGGACGACAGATACAGCAAGTGGTCGAGACCACTCATCTGCTGCTCGATCACCTGCGTGACGGTGTTTTCAACCGTCTTCGCCGATGCACCCGGGTACGTTGCGCTGATCTGCACGGCCGGCGGGGCGATGGTCGGATATTGCGCGATCGGCAGGACGAAGATCGACGCGATACCCGCGAGCATCAAAATGATGGCGATCACCCATGCAAAGATCGGGCGATCAATGAAAAACTTTGCCATGAAACAGGCTCCCTGTTATTGCGCGCCTGATGCAGCAGAGGCACCCTGGGCGGTCTGAGCAACGCTGGCGACCGGCGCTGCTTCAGCGGAGGCGTCGGAGGCGGCGGCAGCGGGCAACTGGGCCGCGACTGTTTTGACTTCCATGCCCGGACGTGCCTTGTCGGTGCCTTGCACGATCACGCGGTCGCCCGCGCTCAGGCCGCTATCGACCACCCAGTTCGTGCCGTAGGTACGCGAGGTGACGAGCTGACGCAGCACGACCTTGTTGTCCGGGCCGACCACCAGCGCGGTCGGCGTGCCCTTCTGGTCATGCGTGACGCCGATCTGCGGCACGATGATCGCCTTGTCGTTCACGCCTTCTTCGATGCGCGCCCGCACGAACATGCCCGGCAGCAGGACGCGGTCCTTGTTCTGGAATAGCGCGCGCACCGTGACCGAGCCGGTGCCCTGGTCGACCGTGACGTCGCTGAACTGCAGCTTGCCCTGCTCCGAATAGGTACGGCCGTCTTCGAGAATCAGCGTGACCCTGGCGGCATTCGGGCCGCTCGTTTTCAGACGCCCTTCCTGCACTTCGCGGCGCAGCTTCAGGCCGTCGAGGCTCGATTGCGTCAGGTCGACGTACATGGGGTCGAGCTGCTGCACCGTCGACATCAGCGTGGCGGCGCTTGCCTGCACATACGCGCCCGGCGTGACCTGCGAAATGCCGACCTGGCCGCTCACCGGCGCGACGACATCGGTGTAGCCGAGGTTGATCTGCGCGGTGTCGACCGCCGCCTTGCCCGATGCGACATCCGCCGCCGCCTGGCCTTCCGAGGCCACGGCGTTGTCGTAGTCCTGCTTCGAGACCGCGTTGGCCGCGACCAGCACCTTGAAGCGGTTGGCTTGCGCCGTCACTGAAACGAGGTTGGCCTCGGCCTTCGCCAGGGTTGCCTTGGCACTGTTCAGCTGCGCGATATACGGCGCCGGGTCGATCTTGTAGAGACGCTGTCCTGCCTTGACGTCATTACCTTCGGTGAATTCGCGTCGCAGCACGATGCCGTCCACCCGCGCGCGCACCTGCGCCACGAGGAACGCATTGGTACGGCCCGGCAATTCGGTGATGACGGGCACAGCCGTCGGTTCAACGGTGACGACGCCGACTTCGGGCGTTTGTTGCGGCGGGGCCGATTGTTTTGGTCCGCACGCTGCCAGAAACACGGCAGCCGTCGCGGCACTGATTAAGCGGAATGGAACCCGTTCGACGCGCATGGAGCGACCTCTGTCAAAGACTGAGAATGAAAAAGTGCGCGCGTCCCTACCCCGGGGACAGCAGCGCACACATGCGTCTCGCGACGCAAGACCGGAAACCCGTTGATGCGGACTCGCGGCATCCACGGCAATGAGTGCAATCTGGAAATGCCACGCGGCGCCGGCCGTTTTGACACGACGCCAAGCGTTTTGAAAGACAACAGTGACGGATATTAACCGCCCGCCACGGCTGGGGCTATCCGTTCGATAGGGTGCTATTATATATACATCCGCGAATGCATGTAAAAGTGTCTTTCACTATTGCATGGCCGAAGCGCAGGCAATAATTGTTCGCGAAACACGCAACAATCAGTCGGATCGTGATGCGGCGCGTTTAAAAGTGTCAGGGTTACCCCGCAAAATAAAGCAGGTCGAGAGATATGGTCAGACGAACCAAGGAAGAGGCGCAGGAGACACGCGCAGGCATCCTTGATGCCGCCGAACGGGTCTTTTTTGAGAAGGGTGTGTCACGCACGTCGCTGGCTGATATCGCTCATGCCGCGGGGGTCACGCGCGGCGCGATCTATTGGCATTTCGCCAATAAGGGCGATCTGTTTACAGAGATGTTCGACCGCGTGCTGCTGCCGCTCGACGAACTCAAAGCCGCCTCGATCAACCCGGAAGAAGCCGATCCGCTCGGGCGTCTCGTCGAAATCTGCACGCTGTGCCTGCGCGACACCGCCAACGATCCGCGGCGCCGTCGCGTGTTCGACATCCTGTTTCTGAAGTGTGAATTCGTCGAAGAGATGGGGCCCGTGATGGCGCGCCATCAGAACAACATGCGCGAAGGGCTCGCGAAGCTCGAAGTGGGCTTGCGCAACGCGATCACCAAAGGGCAGCTGCCCGCGGATCTGGATACGAAGCTGGCGGCTTCGCTACTGCACGCTTTCGTGGGGGGGTCGTTGCGTGACATGCTGTTCCTGCCCGACGCCACTGACTTCGGCAAGCATGCACGTCAGCTGGTCGACGCCATGTTCGATGCGCTGCGGCTCAGCCCCGCGTTGCGCACTACCGGCAACACTGGCGCGGCGCCGGCACTCTAGGCGCCGTTTCGCGCCAGCTGCCGGGCCGGCCGGCCGTCATGCGCCGTCAATTCGGCCCGCTGAACCAGTGCGTCGCATAGAGCAGCAGCGCGACGAGGAAGATCATCGCCGCCCACGCCCAGTAGGGCACCGGGTGTGGGGTGGGTTGTTCGCGGGACACGCTGTGCGCAGCACGCGCGCCGAACAGCGTGCTCGTCGCCCGGCCGGTCAACGACCCGTGATGCTCATGCAGCCGTGCGCGGCGCGCCATGCCGCCAAGATTGATGGGGCGCAGGAACACGTGCTGACGTCGTGCGTGCGTGCCGCGCGCCTCGTTCGGCCCCTGGCCGTGCTTGGCTTGCACGACCGCACAGAATTCGGTGAAGAAATCGTCCGCCAGATCGTGCAGCGCCTTTTCCAGCTGGCGGGTCGGCAGTTCGGCGAGCGGCCCGGTCATGGTGGCCCACACCGAATAGTCGATGCGGGTGCACGGCCCCCTCGACGGCCCGGTGTCATCCGCGCGCAAGGTGACGTCGATCTGGCCGCGCAGCGAGCCGACGCCTTCGGCGCGCGCCTTGAAGTTAAGCGCACGCTGCGGCAAACCAGGCTGACCCGCCGTTTTGTTGGCGACGTGGGCACGCACCTCGTAGCGGGCGCGCAACGGTCCGAGCGGCACGGTCAGCGTCAGCGCGTACTCGCCGCCCGCCAGCCGGATGAATGACTCGCAATTGTCGAGGCTTGCCCGCAGCAACGCGAGATCCTGCAGCGCGTCCCAGACGTCTGACGGCGCAAGCGGAATCCGTAATGCGTTGTTCAGTTCCATGGCAGCCTCCCCCGATGGCCGCGTGCGTTCGCCAGATCAGGATGTCTGATCGATGCGGTCGACACGCGATGTGTAAAACGCAAGATACCCCTTGATCCGCTGGGCGCCTTCGAGCGGCGCCTCATAACACCAGACCGCATTTTCGACGAGGCCGTCTTCGGTGCGCAAATGAAAGTACGACGCATCGCCTTTGAACGGGCAATGCGACGTATGGTTCGATCGCTCGAGCCGCGCCATATTCACATCGTCGCGCGGGAAATAAAAAACTTCCGGCAGG
Organism: Paraburkholderia sp.; assembly: GCF_036488795.1. Classification (GTDB taxonomy): domain Bacteria; phylum Pseudomonadota; class Gammaproteobacteria; order Burkholderiales; family Burkholderiaceae; genus Paraburkholderia. Next base: position 18,404 of record NZ_DASXHA010000043.1, on the reverse strand, counting down.
CCCGTTTCCGCGAGCGTCAGCGCGGCCTGCGTGTCGGCCATCGTGACGCCCTGGTGAATCACGCGCACCCGATGCCGGTTCAGCGTGATCTCGATGCGGTGGCCGGCGCGCGCCTCGCCCGACGCATTCGCGCCGTGCGCGGGCGTCCCGGCGGGACTTCCTTTGGACGTCGGGGCATCGCTCATGTCTCGGCTCCGTAACACGTAACACGTCAGGCAGCAGTGCTGGCGATCAATCCGCCGATCCGAGCCGAACCAGCCCGACCGCGCGAAATGATAGCTCCAGCAGATGGCAGCGGCTTTTCGATCGAAAAAAGCCACGGGCATCCCGTGGCTTCATTATCGGCCAAAGTTCGGCGGATTGCGCGGCCATCCGCACCCCTGCCGTTACTGGGTGTTCCAGTAGAAAGCTGCCTTCGCCGTGCCCTGAGCCGGCACGGTGACCGCCTTCTGCTGATCGTCGCTCTTGTAGCGGGCATGCACCGTATAGCGGCCAGGATGCAGCCTGACGAGCATGTAAGGTCCGCGCGAGCTGGCGTTCAGCACATCGGCGCCGTGCGCATCGACGATCTGCACATGGACGTCCGCGAGAAAATCGGAGCCGGGACCGGTAAAGCGCATCGACAGCGGCCATTGGCTTTGCGCCGCTTGCAGTGCCTTCGATTCGTCGCTGCCGACGCCGCCGGACACATACTGCACGTCACCCTCGCTCTGGATCTGCGGCATGCCGCCGCCGTTGACGTTGCCGGCGCTGCCGTTATCGGTCGTGCTGCCGCCGCTGACGTCGCTTGCCTGCGCCCATGCGCCGCCGGCAAGACCCAATGTCAGCGCCGCGCCCACGGCCGCCGCAACCAGCCGTCGCCGATTCCCTTGGTTTTTCATTGCATCGCTCCTTTCTGTGAGTCTGACGGGACTGCCGGATCGATATCTGCAACTGCCGTGCCCAGTTCGTGCGCCGGACCCAGCGCCAAGGCGTGACGGTCTTCAGCGCCCCGCACCGCGCGGCGCACCAAAACAAAACGGGCGCCATGCGCCCGTTCCGGAAAGGTCCATCGGCAAGTTATGCAAACGGACCGGCAAGTTTTACGTCATCCATCCGACGCCGATACAGCCACGGCCTGCTGTCAACCGCAGATCAGCCGAGGTCGACCGGCACGAAAATCTGCGAGTTGTCACGCTGGATCAGCAAAGCAATGCTGTTGCCCGCCTGCGCGATCATCTGCTTGAGCTGTTCGACGCTCGACACCGGACGGCCGTTGACCGCGAGGATCACGTCACCCGGCTGGATCCCGGCGTTTTCGGCGGGGCCGCCCGCCTGTTGCACCAGCAAGCCGTGCGAGACCGACGCGCTGCTCTTTTCGTCCGGCGTGAGCGGCCGCACCGCGACGCCCAGACGCCCTTGCAGTTCAGGCGGCGCCTTGTCGTTCGAGGCCACCTTGGCATCCGACAGCGAGCCGATGGTCACCTTGATGTCCTTGCTTGCCTTGTCGCGCCACACCTGCACGTTGGCCGTGCTGCCCGGCGCCAGACTCGCGATCTGCGACGGCAGGCTTTCCGAATCCGTCACCGGCACGCCGTTTACCGAGGTGATCACGTCGCCCGGCTGCAAACCTGCCTTGGCGGCCGGACCATTCGGGTCCACCGAACTGACCAGCGCGCCATTCGGCTTTTGCATGCCGAACGAATTCGCCAGCGTCTGGTTCATGCCCTGCACTGCGACGCCCAGACGACCGCGGCTCACGTGACCGGTCTTGACCAGATCGTCCTTGACCTTGATCGCTTCGTTGATCGGAATCGCGAACGACAGGCCCTGGAAGCCGCCCGTCTGCGAATAGATCATTGAATTGATGCCGATTACTTCGCCCTGCAGATTAAACAGCGGGCCGCCCGAGTTGCCGGGGTTGACCGGCACGTCGGTCTGGATAAACGGCGTGTAGTTCTCGTTGGGCAGCGAGCGCGACTTCGCGCTGATGATGCCCGAGGTCACCGTGTTGTCGAAACCGTACGGCGAGCCGATTGCCACGACCCACTGGCCGACCTTGCTCTGGCTCGGATCGCCGATCTTCACAGTAGGCAGATTCGACGCGTCGATCTTCAGCACCGCGACATCCGACTGCTTGTCCGCGCCGACCACCTTGGCCTTGAATTCGCGCTTGTCGGTCAGCTTCACGGTGACCACGTTCGCACCGTCGACGACGTGCGCGTTGGTCAGGATGTAACCGTCGCTGCTGACGATAAAGCCCGACCCGAGGCTGGCGCTCGGCTGATCCGGTTGATCGCCGCCGTCGCCACCGCCGCCACCGCCCTGCATGCCGGGCATGTTGCCGAAAAAGTGCCGGTAAAACTGGTAGAACGGATCGCTCGGGTCGATCGGCAGTTGCTGCGCGCCGCCGTTGCCCGGATTGCCGCGCAGCGCCGTCTGCTTGACGACGTGTTTCGCGCTGATATTGACGACGGCCGGGCCATAGGTTTCGACCAGACCGGAGAAATCGGGGATGCCGGTTTTTGCTGCGGCCTCGGCAGGCATCATCGCGGCCTGGGCCGGGGAGATGACTTGAGGCGCGGGCACATCACGATGTCCCGCCACGTAGCCGGCGGACAACGCGACGGCAACCGCCACGGCAACGGCACTTCGAGACAGGGTTTTCGCTTTCATCGGGTACTCCTGACAGGGAGGAAGGCATGAGGGATGGGATGAAGCGTAAGGGGCGTCACTTAAAAGAGTCTTAAATATGGGAACTCCTTTAAACCCGCCCACTTCACGTGCCTTACGGCCCTCTTCGCTGCTTCCTTTGCGTTAGAAACGCACGCTGACCAGCAAGCCGCCCGCCGGCGATTCGCCGAGCGTCACGCTCGCGCCATGCTGCGTGGCGATGCGGCGCACGATGGCGAGGCCCAGGCCGCTGCCGGAGACGTCGGTGCGTGCGCGATCCGCGCTGGCCCCGGCCCGATAGAAACGGTCGAAGACGCGTTCGCGCTCGGCGGGCGGAATCCCGGGCCCGCTGTCGGCGATCCGCACGACCGGCCGGCCGTCCCCGGTCAACAGGTTCACGTCGACCCGGCCGCCGGGCGGCGTGTATTTGGTCGCGTTGTCGACCAGATTGTTGAGCATCACACGCAGCGCGTCGGCATTGCCGGTCACGCTGGCAGGCTCGTTGACCTCGATGCCGAGGTCGACGCCGCGCAGTTGCGCAAGCGGCGCGTAAGCGAGCACGCAGTCTTCGAGCAGCGCGCGCAGATCGATCGTCTGCGTCTCCAGATCGCTGTCCGGCTCGGAGCGCGCGAGCGCCAGCAGTTGCTCGGCGAGCCGCGTCGCGCGCGTGACGCCTGCTTGCAGATCGGCGAGCGCCTCGCGGCGGGTGGCCTCGTCGGCGGCGCGCGCCACCAGTTGCGTCTGGATCTGCACGGCGGCAAGCGGCGTGCGCAGTTCATGCGCGGCATCGGCGACGAAGGCCTTTTGTGTATCGAGCGCGGTCGCGAGCCGTTGCAGCAGCCCGTTCAGCGCGCGCACCAGCGGCTGCACTTCGAGCGGCAGACGGCTATCGGGAAGCGGATCGAGTGCTTCCGGATGACGCGCGTCGAGTGCGCCCGTCACGCGTCGCAACGGCTTGAGCCCGCGACCGACCACTACCCAGACCGCGAGGCCGAGCAGCGGCAACAGCACGATCAACGGCCACAACGTGCGCAACGCGACGTTGGCGGCCAGCCGGTTCCGCACGGACACCGGCTGCGCCAGCTGCACGACGTTATCGCCGACGATCGCACCGTACACGCGCCAGTCGCCGCGATCCGTACGCTCCGTCGAAAAACCCAGTTCGGCGCGCGGCGCGAGCGGCGCACGCGGCCGCGAGTAGTACATCAGCGCGCCGTTGCGATTCCAGATCTGCAGCACGATGCCTTCGTCGCCGGTGTCGCGCGAGCCGAGCACTTGCGAAAACGGCTCGGACGGCAGCGCTTCGGCGATTTCCTGCAGCTGGTAATCGAACAGCTCGTTGGCTTCGGCGAGCGCCTGGTGGTAGATCAGCCAGCCCGCAATGCCGACGCCGAGCAGCACGATGGCAAGCAGCCAGAACAGCAATTGACGGCGGATCGAACGCATCGGCTCAGGCGTCCTTGGCGATCATGTAGCCGAGGCCGCGCACGTTGCGGATCAGGTCCGCACCGAGCTTCTTGCGCAGCGCGTGGATATACACCTCGACGGTATTGCTGCCGATTTCCTCGCCCCAGCCGTACATCTTTTCTTCGAGCTGGCTCTTCGACAACACGGCGCCAGGCCGCGCGAGCAGCGCCTCGAGCAGCGCGAATTCGCGGGCGGACAAGGCCACCGGCGCGCCGGCCAGGGTGACCTGATGCGAGGCGGGATCGAGCGTGAGCGCGCCGTGGCGGATCGTCGAATCGCTGCGGCCGGATTGACGGCGAATCAGTGCGCGCATGCGGGCGCCGAGTTCGTCGAGATCGAAAGGTTTGACGAGGTAGTCATCTGCGCCGGCGTCGAGTCCCTTGACGCGGTCGGCCACCGCGTCGCGCGCGGTCACGATCAGCACGGGCAGTGTATGGCCGCGCGAGCGCAAGGTGCGCAGCACGTCGAGGCCGTCGCGTTTGGGCAGACCCAGATCGAGCAGCACCAGATCGTAAGGCTGGCTGGCCGCCGCGCTCAATGCCGCGTCGCCGTCTTCGACCCAGTCGACGGCAAAGCCTTCGCCGCGCAGCGCCTTACGCACGCCTTCGGCAATCATCCGGTCGTCTTCGACTAGCAATATGCGCATGGCTGTACGAGTCCCGAAACATTCATGATGCCGCATTCTAGCGCCCGTGCCGCGCTCACGCGCAGCGGCGCTCGTGCCGGCGAATTTCATCCCGCAATTTCACGCAGGCAGCGGCATGTCTCTACAATGAGCGCTTTTGCGCAGCGCGCCATGTGACTCCAGCCGCAGTGCGTAAGGTTGACGGGACTGACGCGTAGCGTGAACGAAAGGTTGCGCCGTGCTCGCCGGTAGCCGCTCGACTGCCGTGCTCCGCGAAAGCAGCGCGCCCTCTTCCGTAACGCCATACCTGAGCACGCCGCGCCTTGCGCCGTGCTTCAGCCGTGATTTTTTGGTCTTTTCGCCCGTTCATGACGCTCGTCTTTTTGTCTTCACTTGCACGCCGCCTCGCGCCACGTCTGGCTTCGTCTGCTGCCTCTGCCCCATCTGATTTTTCCACCGCCATCAGCAGCCCGCATGCGGCGCGCATGGGGCGTCACTGGCGCGCCGCAGCCTGGGTGATGACGTGTACCGCGCTGGCCTGCGCCGCGCCGGCGCAAGCCCGCGTCAAGGCGACGCATCCGCTGGTCAGCGTCAGCACGGTGCTGCCGCCTGCGGTCATGGCGGGTCTGGAGCGCGCCCACGTGCCGTTGACCGCGATCAGCGTGGTGGTCGAAAAAGTCGGCGATCGCACGCCCATCGTCGCACTCAACGCGGGCAAGCCGATGATGCCCGCCTCGACGATGAAACTCATCACCACCTATTCAGGTCTGTCGATCCTCGGGCCGGACTATCGCTGGCGGACCACCGCGTATGCGGACGGCAATCTCGATGCGAACGGCGTACTGCACGGCAACCTGTACATCCAGGGCACGGGCGACCCGAAGCTCGTGCCGGAAGAACTGATCGACCTCGTGCAGAAGATCCGCAAGGCGGGCATCAACGGCATCGACGGCGCGCTGGTGCTCGACAAGCGCTTCTTCGATCCGTCGACCCGCGATCTGCCGCCGTTCGACGACGACACCACTGCGCCGTACAACGTCGGCCCCGATCCGCTGCTCTACGCGTTCAAGTCGTTGACGTTTACGATGACGCCGTCGCCGGACGGCAGCGTTGCCGTCGACGTGATTCCCGCGCTCTCGCAGTTGCAGATCGACAATCATTTGCACGCGACGCGCGGACCGTGCCGCGGCGAATTGCCCACCCCTGCCGTGACGCCGCAACCGAACGGCACGGTCGTCGCATCGTTCGATGGCGACTATCCCGAACGATGCGGTCCGCGCTCGCTCAACGTCGCCGTGCTCGATCACACCGCGTTCTTCGCGGGCGGCTTCCTCGCGCTGTGGCAGCAGACCGGCGGCACCTTCAGCGGCACCACGCGCGAAGGCGCCGTGCCGCTGAATGCACGTCTGATCGCGACGCACGACGGGCCGATGCTGTCGGACATCGTTCACGACATCAACAAGTTCAGCAACAACACGATGGCGCGCAACCTGTTCCTGACGATCGGCGCGACCGTCAACAAACCGCCCGCGACGCCCGAAAAATCGGCGCGCGCAATCGAAGCGTTTCTGCAGCGCAGCGGCCTGAACACGGAGTACCTCTCGCTGGATAACGGCTCGGGTCTGTCGCGCGACGAACACGTCACGGCGCTCTCGCTGGCGGACCTGTTGCAGGCCGCCAATGCCAGCCCGGTCGCCCAGGTGTTTGTCGATTCTCTGCCGGTGGCGGGCGTCGACGGCACGATGCGCAACCGGCTCACTTCGCAGCCGGTGGGCGGCAATGCGCACATCAAGACCGGCACGCTGCGCGACGTGCGGGCCATTGCGGGTTACGTGGCATCGGCCGACGGTGTGAGTTACATCGTCGTCAGCATCATCAACGACCCGCATTCGGAGGCCGCCCGCGCAGCGCACGATGCCCTGCTCGAATGGGTCTATCAGGGTCCCTCCCAACCGATGCAGGAAGTCGCCGCCGAGCCGCGCGCCAAGCCCAGGAAAAACCCGCACAAGCACGGCCAGCATTGAGGATTCCTTCTAGCGAAGCCGCGCGCGGCGAGCCGTAGAGCGTGTACGCTTGCGGCAGTGTTTGAAGCGCGCTTCAAAAATATCGAGGCGCGCGCAGGCCGCGCGCCGGTTTCGCCGGCGTTGCCAGATCAAACAATAACGACAACGCCCGCTGCGGCAATCGCAGCGGTCAGGGACCACGGAGGAAGACGGACATGCAATTCGATGCCGAATTGCTGTTGCTCGCCATGGCGCCGGTCTTCCTCGCATGTATCGGCTGGGAGGCGTGGCACCTGCATCGCACGCGCCCGGACGCGGGCTTCTACAGTTGGCGCGACACGCTGTGCAATGCCGCGCTTGCGCTCATGCAGCAGGCCGCCGACAAGCTCGCGTGGCTCGCGATCATCCCCGTTTATGCGTATTGCTATCGCCATTTCCGCGTCTGCACGTGGCCGGCGGGATGGCTGTCGTTCGTGGTGCTGTTCGTCACGCAGGACCTGCTCTACTACGTGTTTCATCGCTGCAGTCATCGGGTGCGCTGGCTATGGGCGGCGCATGTCGTGCATCACTCGTCGGAACGGATGAATTTTTCCACCGCCTTCCGGCAGAGCCTGATGTATCCCATTGCCGGCATGTGGGTGTTCTGGATTCCGCTCGCCGTGCTCGGCTTTCCGCCCACGCAGATCGTCGCCATCGTGCTGATCAATCTGGCCTTTCAATTCTTCGTGCATACGCAGGTGATCGGCAAGCTCGGCTGGCTCGAATACGTGCTGAACACGCCGTCGATTCATCGCGTCCACCACGCGCGCAACGAACGCTATCTGGACCGCAACTACGCAGGCGTGCTGGTGATCTGGGACCGGCTGTTCGGCAGCTTCGTCGAGGAGGATCCAGACGACCTTCCGATGTACGGCATCGTCGAACCTTTGTACACGTACAACCCGTTGAAGGCGACGTTTCACGAATGGACCTCGATGTTCGGCGACGCGCTGCGGGTACAGGGTTTGCGCAACAAACTGCGCGCGCTGTTCGGACCGCCCGCATGGGCCGCCGACTATCACGCCCAGCTCGCGCGTGCCCGTGAATCTGCCGGCACGGCGCAACAGGAGGTAGCAGGTCAACGTATCTGAAAACGAAACACACCGTATCTGAGGACGCTTTCTAAAAACAACCGGCCGCGTTTCAAACAGCGCGCAGGCCGGGGAAGATTCTGTAAGCTGTCGCCACGCCGCCGAAGCGGCGGGCGCTGCCTGCATCACATGGCAAAAGAGCCACATACGAGGAGATGAAATCAATATGAAACATCAGGGAATCAAACAGCGCGGTCTGTTGCGCATGACACAAGTGGCGATCGCCAGCGCAGCGTTCGTCTTGCTGGCAGCGTGCGGCGGTGGCGGCAGCAGCAATAACAGCGCGAGCGCGACGCCCGCGGGCGGCGTGAATCTGCAGGTGGTGTCGTTCGGCGACAGCCTGTCGGACGTGGGGACCTATTCGCCGGTGATCGCCGCGAACTTTGGCGGTGGCCGCTTCACGACCAACCCGGGCGAGATCTGGACGCAGAAGGTGGCCGAATACTATGGCGGCACGTTGACGCCGGCCAACCTGGGTGGCTTCGGACAACCGCTGGTCGCGACGACCGGCCTGGGTTATGCGCAAGGCGGTGCTCGCATCATGGTGACGCCGGGCGTCGGCTCTCCGCAGGCGACCGCGGTATCGGTCAATGCCCAGGTCACGCAATATCTTCAGCAGCACGGCAGTTTCAACGGCAATCAGCTTGTGCTGATCGAGGGCGGCGCGAACGACGTCCTGATCGCAGCGCAAACCATTGCTGCTGATCCGAGCACGGCGGGTGCGCAGGAAGTCGCAGTCGGAACCGCAGCGGCGCAGCTGGCGGGCATCGTCGGTGAGCTGCTGCAGAATGGCGCCACCAAAGTCGTGCTGGCCAACATGCCCGATATCGGCCAGACGCCGCAGGGTGTCGGTTCCGCGGACGGCGGTGCACTGCTCACGGGCCTCAGTACCGTCTTCAATCAGGAACTGGAGAGCGCGCTGACGTCCGCGGGCATTATGAACAAGGTCATCTACCTCAACACCTTCAAGTTCATCGACAACGCGGTGGCCAACTTCGCCTCGAACGGCTTCCAGGTGTCGAACACGCAGACGGCCTGCGCCCTGCAGGCGATGATCAACAACGCAACCGCCTACGCCGAGCAAAACCCGAGCGTGCTTCTGCCCGGCGAGACGGCCTCCGACTTCGGCACCTCGTTCGGCTCGTCGCTGTTCTGCTCGCCGCAGACCTACACGGTTGCCGGCGCGGACCAGACCTATATGTTCGCCGACACGATTCACCCGACCACGCATCTGCACGCCCTGTTTGCGCAGACGGCCGAGCAGACAATCGCAGCTGCGGGTATCGGCAAGTAAGGTTGTGGAGTTGAGCTAGCGGCTGACGAACGCTAGCGCAGGCAATGTCCGGCTCGACGGGACCGCACATTGCCTGCGGTGACTCGCGCGGCGCGCATCCAACGCGCCGCACTTCGACAGAATTGCGCTACTTATCCGCCAGATCGCGGCGTCTCGTCGGGAACGATCCGGATGGTCGGCGAATCGACGATGGCCCGCACCACGCTATCCTCGCTGCATAACACCGTCCATTCAGCCGGATGATGCAGATTGACATGCACCGGGCGTCCGAGCGTGGCATCGAGCGGCGCCAGTTGATCCAGCAGCCGTGTGAGACTCACGCGCCCCACCACCATCAGGTCGATATCGGTGCCTGCCGTATCCGTGCCCCTCGCGACCGAACCGAACACGAAGGCTTCGTCGATCTCTTCCATCAGCGGCGCGAGCGCTTCGCGCAGCATGCCCGCGAGCCCAAACGACTTCGCGCAGATGCTGCGCAACTCCGGGTAGAGCGGGAAATCCGTGTTGGCCTGAAACAGACGCTGATTGCCGACGCGCGATTCGCGCAACACACCCGCTTCCCACAAACGACGCACGGCATGTTGACCGGCACCGCTGCCTGCGCCTGAGCGCGACATCAGTTCAGCCAGATTGAAGCTTCGCTCCGGCGTGGACAGGACAAGCGACAACACGCGCTGCTCGCGCGGAGTGAACATGAAATCCGCAATACCCATTCGCCTCCCTTAGGGTTCATCCATGCCAACTGTTGGCACGATTATGCCAAGGACTGGCACCGAAGGCAGTTGAGCCTCGCAATGATATTCAGCGGGAGCGGGGAGCGGGCATGTCATGCCGGCTTCCCGCTTTGGATGAAGATTTTGAAAGGCTCCCACGCGCAGGCCGCAGTTGCGACAGGCGAGGCTGCCGGGCCTAACCCTGCGCTTCGAATGCGGCCGCCGCGCGACCGAGGCGGTCGTTGACGGCGATCCATTCGATCGTATCCGGCAGCTTCTCAATCAGGATGCGCGTGACATTCGCGCGGTCGAGCGCACGCAGCAAGCCGTAAAGCTCGCGAGCGTAGACATGCGGATCTTCGGGTGCGGCGATGAAATGCACGCCTTCGGCTTCGGCCCACCGTCCGGCGCGCGACACGCGCGCGACCAGCGCCACGCGCTCCTGCGGCTCGCGCGCCGCCAGCACGGGCTCCAACGCTTCAAACGGCAACAACGCCAGCGGCGTGCGCGGCGCATAGTGCGCCTTGAGGGTGCCCGAGGCGCGCGGGGCGCTTGCGTCCGAACCGTCCGGCAAACGCGGCGCCTCACCCAGCACCTCGGCAATGTCTTGCGGCGTCACACGCCCCGGGCGCAGCAGCGCCGGAAAGCCGCGCGACAAATCGAGAATGGTCGATTCGATGCCGACGTCCGATGGCCCGCCGTCGAGCACGTGAATCATGCTGCCGAATTCGTCGCGCACGTGTTGTGCCGTAGTCGGGCTGACATGACCGAAGCGATTTGCCGACGGCGCGGCCACCCCGCCATGTCCGCCGCGCCGCGCGCTAAACGCCGCGAGCAGCGCCTGCGCCACCGGATGCGACGGACAACGCAAGCCCACCGAATCCTGACCGCCGCTGACGGCTGCCGGAATATGCGCGGCACGCTTGAGAATCAGCGTGAGCGGGCCTGGCCAGAATGCGTCGATCAGCCGCAATGCTTCCGGCGGCAAATGCTCGACCCAGTAACCCGGATCGCCTTGCGGCGCGAGATGCACGATTACCGGATGATTTGCCGGCCGCCCTTTGGCCGCGTAGATGCGCGCCACCGCATCCGGGCTTTGAGCGTCGCCGCCCAGGCCGTAGACGGTTTCAGTGGGAAACGCGACGAGTTCGCCCGCATCGAGCAGCGCTGCCGCGTGGTCGATCTGCGCGGCGCCGATGACGGCGCCGGCAGACCCGGTGGATCCACCCGGCTTGCCGGCCTGGCCGGCAGGGGCGGCGTTAGCGGCTTTCGCTGCGTCCGCGGGTTTAGCTTGATCCGGCATGGTAACGACTGGGTCAGCCCTTCAGGATATGCAGCAGCCGGGCGCAATCGCGCGCGGCCGTGCGGGCTTCGTCGAGCGTCGCCGCGGTGAAGTTCACGTGACCCATCTTGCGACCGGCCCGCGCCTCTTCCTTTCCATACAGATGCAGGCGCGCTGCGGGCATTGCAGCCACCTCATGCCACGGCGGCGTGACTGCGGCACGCTTGCTGCCGTCGGGGAACCACACGTCGCCGAGGATGTTCAGCATCACTGCCGGCGAGTGCTGGCGCGTGTCGCCGAGCGGCATGCCGGTCATGGCGCGGACCTGCTGCTCGAACTGGCTGGTGGCGCACGCGTCGACCGTGTAGTGGCCGGAGTTGTGCGGGCGCGGCGCCATTTCGTTGGCGACCAGCGAACCGTCTTCCAGAATGAAGAACTCGACGCATAGCACGCCGATATAACCGAGCTTGTCGGCAATTTGCATGGCCGCCTGCTGCGCCTGCGCCACGAGCGTCGGAGTCGCATCCGGGGCCGGCACGATGGTGTGCGACAGCACGCCGTCGCGGTGCGTGTTCTGCGCCAGCGGATAGACCACCGACGTGCCGTTCGCGCCACGCGCAATCAGCGCCGATACTTCGAACTTCAGCGGCAGGCGCTTTTCCAGCACACAGGCCACGCCGCCCATCGACGCATGCGCCTCGCGCACTTCTTCGGCATTGCGCACGCTCACCTGGCCCTTGCCGTCGTAGCCGAGACGCGCAGTCTTCAGAATGCCCGGCAGCACGGCTTCGAGCCTGGCGTCTTCGAGTGCCGCGAGCGCCGCGGACGATTCGATCACCACATGCGGGGCGACGGCCACGCCGGACTCGGCGATGAAGCGCTTTTCGGCGATGCGGTTCTGCGCCACCGCGACGCAGCGACCAGCCGGGCTCACGAAGGTGGTGCGCGCGAGGAAATCGAGGCTCGTGGCGGGCACGTTCTCGAACTCCGTCGATACCGCCGCGCACAGGCGCGCGAGTTCGGTCAGCGACGCTTCGTCGTCGTACGCGGCACGCAGGTGACGGTCGGCAACCGCGCCGGCCGGACTGGCTTCGTCCGGGTCGAGCACGGCCACGCGATAGCCCATCGCCTGAGCGGCAAAGCAGAACATGCGGCCAAGCTGGCCGCCACCAACCATGCCAAGCCATGCGCCGGGCAGAATCGGTGATACCGGTGTGTTGTCTGGGTTCATCTCAGTGGTCAGTCACGACCGGCGCGCACGTGTGTACGCCGGCCGGGGTTCGGGCAATATGAAGCGTTCGCGCTTACAGCGCGGGCAATACCATTGCGTGCGCCGCTTCGTTCTGGCGCACACGGAATGCGGCGAGCGCGTTCGCGTATTCAGTCGACGTGACGCTCAGGATCGACACCGCGAACAGCGCCGCATTCGCCGCGCCCGCTTCGCCGACAGCAAAGGTGGCAACCGGCACGCCCTTGGGCATCTGCACGATTGAATGCAGCGAATCGACACCCTTCAGATACTTGCTCGCCACCGGCACGCCGAGTACCGGCACGGTTGTCTTGGCGGCCAGCATGCCGGGCAGGTGCGCCGCGCCGCCGGCGCCCGCGATGATGGCGCGCAGGCCGCGCTCACGCGCGCCTTCGGCATAGGCAAACATCTCGTCGGGCATGCGGTGCGCGGACACGACTTTCGCTTCATACGGTACGCCGAATTCCTGCAGGATCGCAACGGCGTGCTTCATGATTTCCCAGTCGGAACTGGATCCCATCAGCACGCCGACGAGCGGCGCAGCATGCGTATGTGCTGTCTGTGCCGGCTGGGCAGTCTGGACTTGGCTCATTTGTGGGGCTTCCTTGTCTGTCACTCGCGGCATCAGGCGAGCGTCTGCCCGGTCAGGCGTTCGAGCGCTTCCTGGTACTTCGCGGCCGTCTTCGCCACGACCTCGTCCGGCAGCTTCGGTGCCGGCGGCTCCTTCTTCCACGACTGCGTTTCCAGCCAGTCGCGCACGAACTGCTTGTCGAAGGACGGCGGGTTGGTGCCGACCTGGTATTCGTCGGCCGGCCAGAAGCGCGACGAATCGGCGGTCAGCGCTTCGTCCATCAGGTACAGCTTGCCGTGATTGTCCAGACCGAATTCGAACTTCGTGTCCGCAATGATGATGCCGCGGGTGGCCGCGTAATCAGCGGCTTCCTTGTACAGCTTGATCGAGATGTCGCGGATCGTGGCCGACAGTTCGGTGCCGATGCGCCGTTCCATGTCGTCGTACGTGATGTTCTCGTCGTGGTGGCCCATTTCAGCCTTGGCGGCCGGCGTGAAGATGGGCTCGGGCAGCTTCTGCGCGTTTTGCAGGCCCGGCGGCAGTTGCACGCCGCACACGGAACCCGTGGCCTGATAGTCCTTCCAGCCGCTGCCGGCCAGATAGCCGCGCACCACCGCTTCCACGAGGATCGGCTCGAGGCGCTTCACCACGACGGCGCGCCCCTTCACCTGGTCGGCTTCGTCAGCGGCCACCACCGACTCGGGCGCCACGCCCGTCAGGTGGTTCGGCACGATGTGCTTGAGCTTGTCGAACCAGAAATTGGCCATCTGGTTCAGCACGCGACCCTTGTTCGGAATCGGCTCGCCCATAATGACGTCGAACGCCGACAGACGGTCGGTGGTGACGATCAGCAACTGGTCGTTGCCCACCGCATAGTTGTCGCGGACCTTGCCGCGGCCGAGCAGCGGCAGCGAGCGGAGCGTGGATTCGTAAAGGGTAGACATCGTCGTAGTTCGCTAAAAGTGGGGCAAAAAATGAGACCGGAACAAAAGGGAAACGCCGTTCCCCCTATCATGCGGGAACGGCGAAACGGACTGCAACCTGGCCGGATGGCCAGGTCCGTGCTGTACTGACTGCCTAGCGGACGACCTGTGCGAGCTCGCCCTGCTTGTACTTCTCCGCGATTTTATCAAGCGACACGGGCTTGATCTTCGCCGCCTGGCCTTCGCAACCGAATTGCAGGTAACGCTCCACGCAGATCTTCTTCGTGGCTTCGCGCGCCGGCTTCAGATAATCGCGCGGGTCGAACTTGCCCGGATTCTGCGCCATGTAGCGGCGAATCGCGCCGGTGATGGCCAGCCGCAGGTCGGTGTCGATATTAACCTTGCGCACACCGTGCTTGATGCCTTCCTGAATTTCTTCGACCGGCACGCCGTAGGTTTCCTTCATGTCGCCGCCGAATTCGCGGATTTCCGCCAGCAACTCCTGCGGCACCGAAGACGAGCCGTGCATCACCAGATGGGTGTTCGGAATGCGCCGGTGAATTTCCTTGATGCGTTGAATGGACAGGATGTCGCCCGTGGGCTTTTTGCTGAATTTGTACGCGCCGTGTGACGTGCCGATGGCGATAGCCAGCGCGTCGCATTGCGTGAGCTTGACGAAGTCAGCCGCCTGCTCCGGGTCGGTCAACAGCTGTTCGCGGGTCATGGTGCCTTCCGCGCCGTGGCCGTCTTCCTTGTCGCCCTTCATGGTTTCCAGTGAACCCAGCACGCCGAGTTCGGCTTCGACCGTCACGCCGATCGAGTGCGCCGCTTCCACCACCTTGCGCGACACGTCGACGTTGTACTCGTACGAAGCCACCGTCTTGCCATCGGCTTCCAGCGAGCCGTCCATCATCACGCTGGAAAAACCACTGCGGATGGCCGCCATGCACACGGCCGGCGACTGCCCGTGATCCTGGTGCATCACGACCGGAATGTACGGATACGACTCAACGGCAGCTTCGATCAGATGGCGCAGGAACGGCTCGCCCGCATACTTCCGCGCGCCCGCCGAGGCCTGCATGATCACCGGGGCGCCGACCTGATCCGCCGCCGCCATGATGGCTTGCACCTGCTCCAGATTGTTCACGTTGAATGCCGGGAGCCCATAACCGTGTTCGGCGGCATGGTCCAGCAGTTGACGCATTGATACGAGAGGCATGCATGTACTCCTAGATTGAAACGAAAACCTGTGCCGTCGGCATCTATATATTGGGATTTTATCGCGAAGCAACCTTCATACCCTTGCGCTGCAGGCGCGGGACTCGCCCGAAGGCTGTCCCAAAGTCCTGCGCGCCGCCTCTCGCGGGGTGCGACGGTTGCTCCGCCGTGCCGATTCAAGCAGTTTTACAGCCGATCAATACGGTTCGCCCACCCGCACGATCTTCAATGTGTTCGTTCCGCCGGCCTGGCCCATCGGCTCGCCGACCGTCAGCACGACCATATCGCCGCGCGACGCGTAACCCTTGCTGACCACGGTTTCCAGCGCCTGCTGCAACGCCGTGTCGCGGTCGCTGCTGGTGTCCAGATGCAGCGAGGTGACGTTGCGGTAGATGGCCATGGCGCGCTCGCTGCCGACCCGCGGCGTGAGTGCGAAGATCGGCACGTGCGTCCAGTGACGCGACATCCACAGTGCGGTCGAACCCGACTCCGTCAACGCGACGATGGCCTTCGCGCCGAGATGGAATGCCGTGAACAGCGCGCCCATGGCGATCGACTGGTCGATTCGCGTGAACGTGCGGTCGAGGAAATCCTTGTCCAGCTCGGACTGCTCCGACTTTTCCGCTTCGACGCAGATCGCGGCCATCGTCTCGATGGTCTGCACCGGGTATTTGCCCGCTGCGGATTCGGCCGACAGCATCACCGCGTCCGTGCCGTCCAGCACCGCGTTGGCGACGTCCGACACTTCGGCGCGGGTCGGCACCGGGGCGTAGATCATCGACTCCATCATCTGCGTGGCGGTGATGACGAACTTGTTCGATTCACGCGCCATCCGGATCATGCGCTTTTGCAGCGCCGGCACTGCGGCGTTGCCGACTTCCACGGCCAGGTCGCCGCGCGCCACCATGATGCCGTCCGAAGCGTCGAGGATGCCTTGCAGCGCCGGAATCGCTTCGGCGCGCTCGATCTTCGCGATCATTTTCGGCTTGATGCCGTACGGCGCGCCGGCGATATTCGCGAGCTGGCGGGCCATTTCCATGTCGGTCGCGTTCTTCGGGAACGAGACCGCGACGTAATCCACGCCGAGCGACATGGCCGTGCGGATGTCTTCCATGTCTTTCGCGGTGAGCGCCGGCGCCGTCAGGCCGCCGCCCTGGCGGTTGATACCCTTGTTGTTCGACAGCTCGCCGCCGATCTTCACGGTGGTATGAATCTCGCTGCCGAGCACGCGCACGACATCCAGCACGATCAGGCCGTCGTTGAGCAGCAGCACGTCGCCGGGTTTCAGGTCGCGCGGCAGGTCCTTGTAGTCGAGGCCGACGCGATCGTCGTTGCCGAGTTCGCATTCGGAATCGAGCACGAACGGGTGGCCGGGCACGAGCGTGGTCTTGCCGTTTTCAAAGCGGCCGACGCGAATCTTCGGGCCCTGCAGGTCTGCCATGATGGCGACTTCACGGCCGGCCTGGCGCGCCGCTTCGCGCACGAATTCGGCGCGTTGGCGGTGGTCGTCGGCGGTGCCGTGTGAAAAGTTGAGGCGCACCACATCGAGTCCTGCCTGAATCATTTGCAGCAGGATTTCCGGCGTACTGGATGCCGGACCGATAGTGGCGACAATCTTGGTGGCGCGATGCATGAGTCTCCTCGTTTGGAAAGGATCGCTGGAGTTGGCGCTGCGAGTCAGGTGCGGAGGCTGCGCACCGAAGGATGCTGCCAGGGGCCGCGCGCCAGTTGCAACCGGCGTCGCTTTTTTGTGTGCTGAAGAGGTATTCGAAACCGGCGCATGCAGCGCCGGACTTGCTGCGGGCGTTGCGGCTGCGGCTGGCGATTCAGCCAGCGTCACGCCAGATTCAGTTGTTCCGGATGATGCAGTGCCGGCATGACCGGCGGGTGAAAGCGCGGCAGGCGCGGCAGGCGCGCTTTTCGTGGCGCGCGCGGCGCGCTCTGCTGCGGAAGACTTCGTGACCGGCGTGGCCGGGGCTGACGCGCTCTCCGCGGCGCCTTTGGACGACGCCTTCACGCGCGTCTTTGCTGTTTTTGCCGGGGAGGAGCGCGTCGCCACGTTAAGCCCGCGCTTCCAGAACTGCGACGGCGGGCAGCTTCTTGCCTTCGAGGAACTCGAGGAAGGCGCCGCCGCCCGTCGAGATATAGCTGACCTTGTCGTGGATGCCGTACTTGGCGATGGCCGCGAGCGTATCGCCGCCGCCGGCAATCGAGAACGCCGCCGATCTGGCGATGGCATCCGCCAGGGTCTTCGTGCCGTTGCCGAACTGGTCGAATTCGAACACGCCAACCGGACCGTTCCAGACGATCGTGCCGGCCTTTTCGAGCTGAGCCGCGAGCGCCATGGCGGTTTGCGGTCCGATGTCGAGGATCAGATCGTCGTCTTCCACGTCGGCCACGGCCTTGACTTCGGCCTTCGCCGTGGGCGAGAACTCCTTGGCTGTCACGACGTCCGTCGGGATGGGCACCGAAGCGCCGCGTGCCTTGGCCGCGTCGATAATGGCTTTGGCTTCGTCGACCAGGTCCGCTTCGGCCAGCGACTTGCCGATCTTCAGACCCGCCGCCAGCATGAACGTATTCGCAATACCGCCGCCCACGATCAGCTGATCGACCTTCTCGGCGAGCGACTTCAGGATGGTCAGCTTGGTGGACACCTTCGAGCCCGCGACGATCGCCACCAGCGGGCGCTTCGGCGCGCCGAGCGCGCTGCCGAGCGCGTCGAGCTCGGCTGCCAGCAGCGGCCCCGCGCAGGCAACCGGCGCGTACTTCGCAATGCCGTGGGTGGTCGCTTCGGCGCGATGCGCGGTGCCGAATGCGTCATTGACGTAGATGTCGCACAGCTTGGCCATCTTCTGCGCGAGTTCGTCGGAATCTTTCTTCTCGCCCTTGTTGACGCGGCAGTTTTCGAGCAGCACCACCTGGCCGGGCGCGACGTTCACGCCGTTTTCAACCCAGTTCGCTACCAGCGGCACGTCGCGGCCGAGCAGTTCGGCCAGACGCTGCGCGACCGGCGCGAGCGAATCTTCGGGCTTGAACTCGCCTTCCGTGGGACGGCCCAGATGCGACGTCACCATCACGGCGGCGCCGGCGTCGAGCGCCGCCTTGATGGCCGGCACGGAGGCGCGGATGCGGGTGTCTTCGGTGATGTTGCCTTGATCGTCCTGCGGTACGTTCAGGTCGGCGCGGATGAACACGCGTTTGCCGGACAGCTTGCCTTCGGAGATCAGATCGGAGAGACGCAATACCTTGTTCATGGGCGTTTGTGTGCGAGTTGATT
>NZ_DASXHA010000153.1:0-9344 GCF_036488795.1 Paraburkholderia sp. | reverse complement strand
CCGTTCTTCGACGCAGTGGCGAGCCAGTACACGATCGGCGACTTCTACTTCAGCGGGGTTCTGGCCAGCACGTTTCCGAACCGTCTGTACCTGCATAGCGGCGCGACCGACCGGCTCGACGACAGCGTCGATACATCGTCGCTTGCGACGATCTGGGACAAGCTGAGCGATGCCAACGTCGGTTGTAACTACTATTACCACGACGTGCCGTTCACCGCGCTTTACGGCACGCGCTATCTCGGCATTTCGCGTCCGTTTTCGGATTTCCTGTCGCACGCCGCGGCGGGCACGCTGCCGCCGTTCTGCATGGTCGACCCCGCTTTCGTCGGCGAGCCGCTAGGCACTTCGGCGGACGATCATCCGCATGCGGACATCCGCAACGGGCAGGCGTTTCTCGCGCAGGTCTACGAGGCGCTGCGCACGAGCCCGACCTGGAGCCGCACGCTGATGATCGTCGTCTACGACGAGTGGGGTGGTTTTCTCGAACACGTGGTGCCGCCGACCCGGCCGATCAGCAACGACGAACTGTCGGCCGGCAACGACGGCAAGCTCGGTTTTCGCGTGCCGCTCGCGCTGCTTGGCCCACGGGCGCGGGCCGGTGCGATTACCCGCTATCCGTTCGACCCCAGTTCGATTCACGCGCTGTTGCAATGGCGTTTCGGCCTTCAGCCGCTCGGCGTGCGCGGCAACGATGCCGCGACGTTCAATCTGGCTTACGCGCTCGATTTCACCGACGCACCGCGTACCGACGCGCCGGCTTTCGCGGTCGCCCAAGGGCCGTTTGGCGCAGCGTGCGCAGGGGCGGCAGCGCCTTCGTCGTCAAGCTCGGTGGCGGCGATCGATCAGTCGCAACTGATGGCCAACCCGACAGCGGACCGCCTGACGGAGCTGCGTGCGAAGGCGGCGGCGCTCGGCTTCCAGACCGGCGGCTGACGCGCGGCGATACGCGCGACGCGGCGTGTATTGCCGCAGTCAGTCGAAGAGGCGACCGGCTGCACGCCGCCATGCGACGCGATTGGCAGACTATTGCGCGCCGCCGGCAAGCGCCGTCAAGATCTGATGCGCGGCGCTCACCCGTTCTTCGTTCGGGAAATTGCGGTTCGCGAGCATCACGATGCCGATGCGCTGGGCCGGCACGAACGCGATATACGCACCGAACCCGTTGGTCGAACCGGTCTTGTTGATCCACACGTTCTGCTGCGGCGGCAGCGGCGGGTCGATTGCGGTCGCGGGCGTCGCATCGAGCACCATCGCCGACGAATTGCCGGCCTGCAAGGTCTTCAAGTCGACCGGATACGGGTATTGCTCCCAGATCAGGTCCTGGGTCAGCACGCCGGCCTGGAAGTAGCCGGTATGCGTCGCGGTGATCGCGCGCTGGAACGTATCGTCGATCGGTACCAGGTTCATGTTCTCCTGCACGAAGCGCAGCAGGTCGGCGGCGGTCGTCTTCACGCCGTACGCCTCGGCGGACAGCACGCCGGGGCTCACGCGGATCGGCGCGCCGTCTTTCGTATAGCCCTGCGCGTAATCCGCCATTTTCGCGGCGGGCACGTCGATATACGTGCTCTTCATGCCGAGCGCCGGAAACACGCGTTGCTGCATCAGCGCGGTGAAATCCTGGCCCATGCTTTTCGCAGTGATCATCCCCAGCGTGCCGATGCCGGGATTCGCATAGGTGCGGTAGGTGCCGGGCGGATACGCGGGTTGCCAGTCCTTGAAGTACTGCAGCAATTGCGCGGTGTCATGGATGTCGTCCGGCACCTGGAGCGGCAGGCCGCCGGGGGTGTGCGTGCCGAGGTTCAACAGGCTGACCTTGCCGAACGGACGTCCGCGCAGCGCCGGCAGATACTGCTGCGTGCCATCCGCCAGCGATAGCTTGCCATTCAGCTGCGCATACGACGCGAGCGTGGCCGTGAGGGTCTTGCTGACCGAGCCGATTTCAAACAGCGTGTCGCGCGTGACCGGCTTGCCGGTCTGCGTCGACGCGACGCCATAGTCGAATACGTACGGCTTGCCGTCGACGATCACGCCGACTGCCATGCCGGCGACGTGATACTTCGCGATCAGCGGCCGGATTGCGGCGTCGACGGTGGGTTTGATGTGTGCGGCGGTGTCGCTGGCCGCCCGGCTGGCGGGTGAAATCGCGCACAGCGTGAACAGTGAGAATGCAGCAGTCGTGAAGAGCTTGAGCGTGTTGCGTTTCATCGGCAATGGTTCCTCGATCGTGGTGCGGGGGTGGTTCAGCACACTGCGTTTGCGGCCTGGTGAAGACGCGGCAGAGGCTGGGCTGAGGCCGCACTATCCGGCTTTTGCGCGGCGCTGACAAACGACGATATGTTGCGCGAGGCTAAAGAAAAAGTTATGGGACGGCACGCTCCGAGCCTAGTCCGGCTGCTCCACCGCCAGCCTGCGCTTGAGCGTATCGATCAACGCGCGCACCTTCGCCGGTGGATGACTGGTCGGCGGAAACACCGCCTGAATGCTCGCGGGCGCGGTGGCCCATTGTGGCAACAGCCGGACGAGCCGTCCGGCCGCGACGTCTTCGCCAATCGAAAAGTCCGTCAACAGACCGACGCCGCCGCCGGCGAGCGTTGCCGCGCGGCATGCGTCGGCGGTATTGACGAGCAACGCGGCCTGGCAACGCACGCTGGCGGTCTTGCCGTCGACGTGCCGCAGCTCCAGCGTGAGTGGATGCGGCAGCACCGACAGCGCGCAATAGGGCAGTGGCGCGAGATCGGTCGGCGTGTTTGGCGTGCCCCACATGTCGACGAATTCCGGACTCGCGACAAGCCACTTGACGAAGCTGCCCAGCTTGACCGCGCGATAGTTCGAATTCGCGAGCCGTCCGAGCCGGATCGCCACGTCGATGCCGTCAGCAATCAGATCGACATACTGGTCGCTGCCCAGCAGCTCGACGTCGAGTTCCTGATGCGCGCGCCGCAGCTCGACCAGCGCGGGCGCGACGACGAGCGCGCCGTAATCGATCGGCGCGCTCACGCGCAACGTGCCGCGCAGCGGCGACGTTTCGCCGCTGACCGCATTGAGCGCGTCTTCGGTGGCGCGCAGAATTTTTACGCTCGCCTGGTAAAACGCGCGGCCCGCTTCGGTGACGCCGAGCCGCCGCGTCGTGCGCACGAGCAGGCTCGCGCCGACTTCGGCCTCGAGCCGCTGCATATGCGTGCTGACCATCGTCTTGGCGAGGCCGAGCCGCGTTGCGGCGGCGCTGAGGGAGCCGGCGTCGACGACCGCGACAAAAACCGCGAGGCGATTCAGGTTGACGTTGCGCACATCGGCCATGGTCGATTGTCCATCCTCACTTGACTGTGTTTCCCGGATTATCGGGCTTCCGCGCACTCGCGCCTACGCCTATGCTGGCCGTGTCCCGCATCCTCATTTCCCTGCTTACGGAGTCCGACATGCCTGCCGCCCACCCCGCCCAGCCCATCAAGCTGTTCACGTCACTGCTGTCCGGGCACGGTCATCGCGTAAGGCTGTTTCTGACCTTGCTCGATCTGCCGTTCGAGATCGTCGCGCTGAACATGAAAGCCGGTGACAATCGCCGGCCCGAGTATCTCGAGCTGAATCCGTTCGGACAGGTGCCGACGATTCAGGATGGTGAGCTGACGCTGTTCGACTCGAACGCGATCCTCGTCTACCTGGCCAAACGCTACGGCGACCCATCGTGGCTGCCGGACGATCCGCGCGGCGCCGCCGCGGTGCAGCGCTGGCTGTCGCTGTGCGCCGGCCCGATTGCGTACGGGCCGTGCGCGGCGCGGCTCGTGACCGTGTTCGGCGCGCCGCTCGATCACCAGAACGCGAAGAACATCGCGGTGAAGCTGTTCGACGTAATCGACCGCGAACTCGCGGGCAAGCCGTTCGTGGCGGGCGAGCAGGTGACGATCGCCGACATCGCCGCGCACACGTATATCGCGCACGCGCCGGAAGGCGGCGTGTCGCTCGAGCCGTATTCGCATATTCGCGCGTGGCTGCGCCGGGTCGAGGCGTTACCGCGTTTCATCCCGATGCAGTCGACGAAAGCAGGTTTGTTGGCCGTCTGAGCATTTGCGTTGCCAGCCTGCGATGATGTTTTGCACAAGGAGTCCGATCATGTCCGAGTTCGTTGCGCTCAATGGCTGGGGTCTCGACGATTCGCCGTTCCATGCCGGCGAGCAGGCCGCACAGGAGCGCGCCGGCGTGCGCAGTGCGGCGGATTCGATGGGACGTCGCGGGATTCGCCGGTTTATGCCGGCGCAGCATCGCGAGTTCTTCGCCGCGCAGCCGTTCTTCGTGATCGGCGGCGTCGACGCGAGCGGTCAACCGTGGGCGACGGTGCGAGCGGGTGCCGCGGGATTCGTGTCGGCGCCGGATGAGCACACGCTGCGTATCGAAGGCGGCGCGCTGCCAGGCGATCCGCTTGCCGATAGCTGGCACGAAGGCGCCATGTTCGGTGGCCTCGGCATCGAGCCGCGCGTGCGGCGCCGCAATCGCGTCAATGGTGCGGTCAAGGCGATGCAAGGCGACACGCTGTTGATCGAAGTGACGCAGAGCTTCGGCAATTGCGCGAAGTACATTCAGAGCCGCACGCCGTTGTCGATTGCACCGGACGCTGCCGCGCCGTATGCGGAGCCCGAGATTGCGACACAGCTCGACGCCGCCGATCGCGCGTTATTGGCGAACGCGGACACGTTTTTCATCGCCAGTGCAAATCTGAGCGACGACGCGGGGCTCGCGCGCGGCGTCGATGTATCGCATCGCGGCGGCCCGCCGGGTTTCGTGCGCGTCGACGACGCGAATACGCTGAGTGCGCCCGACTACAGCGGCAACCGCTTCTTCAATACGATCGGCAATCTCGTGCTTGATCCACGCGCGGGTCTGCTGTTTATCGACTTTGCAACCGGCGATCTGCTGCATGTCGCGGTGCGGGCGGAAATCGTCTGGGAAGGGGAGGAAGTGGCCGCGTTTGCAGGCGCGCAACGACTCGTGCGCTTTCACGTGCGCGAGGTGCGGCGCAGTCGCGGCGCGTTGCCGTTGCGGTGGTCGGAGGCCGAGCTGGCGCCGCAGTTTGTGCCGAAGGCGACGGAAGTTGGGTGAGCGCGCCTGATTGCCGAAGCCGGGCACAACGGTTGTCGAAATGCGTCGTGGACGGCGGCAAGCTTGAGTGCGGGCAACGGGCCAAGCGGGCAGGGTGGCGCGCAGGCTTCCATTGCGAGACACAACGTGCACTGTCGGAGGCTTGCGTCAGTGGCGTTAGTGCGCGAGCAGCGCGCCTATTGCTCCGGGCAGAGCCGCATTAACGACGCCCTACGCGGCATGAGCGCAGTCGGATCGCAAGGTCCTGGCCGCGGTGCGGCGATGTGCGCGCATCACTTGCCCGTCGCAATGCGGCCGCACACAAAATGGGCCATCGGATCGCAAGCCCGGCCAATGTTGGCCGGTACGTTCGGCGTTTTTGCTGTC
Source organism: Paraburkholderia sp. (assembly GCF_036488795.1). Lineage (GTDB taxonomy): Bacteria > Pseudomonadota > Gammaproteobacteria > Burkholderiales > Burkholderiaceae > Paraburkholderia. The sequence continues at coordinate 3,887 of NZ_DASXHA010000153.1, read as the reverse complement.
GAGCGCGATCACCGTTAAAAGCGATGAGGCGTATCCCCGGTTTGCAATCCGGGCGGCGCGGGCTCCGTCAGCGTGAAATGCGTCTGCGGACAGTCGACGATGCTGGCCGATACGTCGACGTGCGCCTCCGCCGTGAAAAGTCCGTCGAGATAGTCGAACGTGAGCAACGGCACGAGCGCGTCCAGCACCGCCTGTGCGTCACGCTGCGGGCCCGTTTCGATCTCGCCGACATCGAGCCGCGCGAGCCATCCTTGATGGTCGTCGCGCACCAGTTGCCCGAGCTCGATCAGCTTGCCGTCCTCGTTCTGAGCGAGCACGCGGGTTTGCACGGCGATGAGTCGGAAGGGGCGCGCGTCGCCTGCGTCGCTGCCCGAAAGAGCTTTTGCTGTCATGTCGATTCCTTGGTCGTTGACGATGAAATCGAACGGCTCGCCGCAACGCGTGTTCCCGACGCGTTATCCGTGAAGGCTGTAGCAGTGCTGAGGCCACTGGGCGTTGAGCCGGGCTGTTACCGGGCGCTTGTTTGTCTCCTGTACCTGTAGGAAGAAATCGCTCGCAGGCCAGTTCGACGTCGGTCCGAAGTCGGCCAACGGTGACGGACGGTGCTCGCGTTCTCGCGGGGCGGTTCCGTGCGATGGCGGCCATGAGGTCGGTGAGCAGCGCCGTAGCAACGAATGTGCGATCAAGCGTCGCTAATGGGGCCCGCACGTGGAAAGCGCTCGTGCGTGGATAAAGCAACCACCACAAAACATCTACGCGCGCCGCACGGGTTACTTGACATAAGATAAATTATCAACAATTCGGTTGTCAGAGCTTTTTAGAAATGTCCGGTTCTGGCTCATTAGAAATGTCCGGTTTCCGGCTCCGGGCTGGCGGCTGTGGCGCATGCTGCGGCAACCCAGCCAGCCCGGAGCCAGACCATGAACGGACGTGGATTCATCACGATCAGCATGCACGAGCTCGAGCGCGTGAAGATCATCGAAGCGGTCGTCCAGCATCGACTGACGGTCGTACTGGCGGCTGAACGGCTGCAGCTGGGTGAACGTCAGGTCAGCCGGCTGGTACGGCGCTACGAGGCCGCTGGACCGGCCGGGCTCGTTTCGGCGCGACGTGGTCAGCCGAGCAACCGCGAACTGCCGATGGATCTGCGGGCGCGGGCCATGGCGCTGGTGCGCGAACGCTATGCCGATTTTGGGCCGACGCTGGCGCGCGAGAAGCTCGCCGAATGTCATGGCGTGGTGCTGGCGAAGGAAACCGTGCGGCGCTGGATGCGCGATGCGGGGTTGTGGATTCCGCGCAAACAGCGGCCACCGAAGCTGCATCAGCCGAGAAACCGCCGCGCGTGTCTGGGCGAACTGGTGCAGATCGACGGCAGTGATCACCGGTGGTTCGAGGAACGGGCGCCCGCCTGCACGCTGCTGGTGTTCATCGACGATGCAACGGGCCGGTTGATGGCGCTGCACTTTACCGCGACCGAATCGACGTTCAGCTACTTCGAGGCAATGCGCGCGTACCTTGAACAGCATGGCAAGCCGGTCGCGCTATACAGCGACAAGGCCAGCGTGTTTCATTGCAACAGCCATTCGGTGACGCCTGGCAAGGGTGTGACGCAGTTTGGGCGCGCGCTGTACGAGCTGAATGTGGATACGTTCTGCGCCAATAGCAGTCAGGCCAAGGGGCGCGTCGAGAGGGCGAATCTGACGTTGCAGGATCGTCTTGTGAAGGAACTGCGGCTACGCGGAATCAGCACGAAGGAGGCGGCCAATGCTTACGCGCCCCACTTCATCGCTGACTTTAACGGCCGGTTTGGCAAGGTGCCGCGCAGCACATTCGATGCACACCGGCCGCTGCGGGTGGATGACGATCTTGATCTGATCCTGACGGTTCGTGTGCCGCGGCGCGTGTCGAAGGTACTGACGGTGCAGTACGACCTATAAGGACTTTCCTTTTTTGCAAGCTCGGGGTTCATTCATCAATTCGTTTGACTCCGATGTGATCGGACAGACATCCGGCATTCAGCGGCGAGACAGACTGCATACCTATAATCGGCCTTGTTAAGCACTGTCATTGCGGTGCCAGGGCCACGATAGTAACCGCGCAGCGAGACTCCATCCGGGTGACGGCGAATACATGCTATGTGCGCCTTGTCGTACTTCGAGTTCGCCCGCTGCCGGTCTGACCTGTCGCTATCCGTGCCTGTCGAATCCTTTTGTGCGGAGTCGTCGTTTTTGAGTTGTACAGCTATCGAGGTATGCGCCCGTGTCTTCACGGCCCGGTGGGGGTCGGACGGGTCGGTACATACGACGGATCGAAGCGCTCGCCCTTGGCCAGAATCGCCCACAGGATCCGAGCGTGCTTGTTGGCGACAGCCACCAGCGTCCGATACCAGCCCACACGTGCCTGGAGCTGAACGATCCAGCGCGAGAGCCGGTCGGTCCGTCGATGTGCAGTCGTTACGGCCGAGCGTGCGCCTTGAAACAACAGCGTGCGCAGATACGTGTTGCCCTGTTTGGTGATGCGGCCCAACCGGGTCTTGCCGCCGCTGCTCGCTTGCTTGGGCACCGAGCCAAGCCAGGCGGAAAATTGGCGACCATTCTTGAACACGCGCGCGTCGCCAACAGTGGCCACCGCGGCCGACGCGGTGAGCGGCCCAATGCCAATGACCGCCATGGCGCGCTGCGCGTTGCCGTCGTGCTTCACCTGCGCGGCAACCTCTGCGTCGCACCAGGCGATTTGTTGGTCGAGGGCCTGCAGGTGCTGCCAGCCTCGCAGCAGCGCAGTGCGCGCGACACCGTTCAGTTCAGTGGCCCCATCCTCCAGCGCTTCGACGAAGCGGGAACGAAATGCGTTGATGCCTTGCGGCAGGAACACGCCGAACTCGACCAGTTCACCGCGCAGTCGGTTGACGAGCGCGGTACGCTCCTGGACGAAACCGTTCCGCATCCGGTGCAGCAACAGTACGTTTTGCTGGTCTGCTGTTTTGACGGCCACGAATCGCATATGCGGCCGCCCCGCCGCCTCGCAGATGGCCTCAGCGTCCAGCCTGTCGTTCTTCACGTGCTTGCCTCCCTTGCGGTATGGTGCGGCGAACTGCGGCGCGATCAGGCGAACCTCGTGCCCTAGCGCACGCAGCTTGCGCCCCCAGTAGTGGGCTGCGCTGCATGCCTCCATTGCGACCAGACACGGCTTGAGGTTGGAAAACCATTCGAGAAACTTCTGCCGCGAGATGGCTTTCCTGACCACCGCGCGTTCCATGCCGTCCACGCCGTGAAGCTGGATCAGGTTCTTGGCCAGATCCACGCCGATACGAGTAATCTTGTCCATGACTTTCCCCTTCTCAGATGGGTTGCCCAGCGCCAACTATCCTCGCATATCGCTATGCCATGAGATCGGGAAAGTCCTTACTAATTCGGGTGATCTACCTGCTTGAGGACACGGTAGCCAACCGTGGTCTGATTCACCGTTATCTGGATGTGTTCGAGTATCCGGATGGGCGCATCGAGATCCGGGTGAATGGTGCTGCCCTGCCCTGTGTGCCGTATGACCGGCTCTCGCAGATCGATCAGGCGGCGGTAGTCGATAACAAGCGGCTGGGCCACACGTTGCAGCTGGCGCGGGTCATTCAGGCACAGCGCGATGACCGGCGGTCGTCGGGCTCGCCATCGAGGACCAACCAGGGCGAAGCACCGCGGACGAAGGAGCGCAAGGTGGGCACCCGCAAGCAGCGCGAGCTGACCCGGCAGGAGTTGAATGAAGCGATTCTGGGAACCGCCGGAATGCGGGTTGGCTCGGTGCTTAAAAGCCCTCTAACATAGAGATTGCTGGACTCTTAAAACCGGACATTTCTAAAAAGTCCAAACCCGGACATCTGAATCAGGCCCCGACAT
>NZ_DASXHA010000147.1:0-2747 GCF_036488795.1 Paraburkholderia sp. | reverse complement strand
CTGTCGGTATTGCTACCGGTCTTGCGACACTAGCCCGTCAGTGAACTAGGCAGAGGACGGCGGCCCTTAGGCTGCCAGTGCGAACGTATCGTCGTTTGCAGTTACGTTTTTCCCATTGATTAACGAGGTGACGGGTCCTCGACATGCCCTAGCCGCTTCGCAACCCCTGTCGAAACCAGGTCGCCCCCGCGGTTCGTTGCTCACAATATATGAGCCAAAGACGAATTTTACAATAGATCGACGGGCGCGTCCTCTGTTGCCTGTGATCGCGGAAGACGCGCAACGTCGCGAGCCCGGGTGGGTGCCGGCGCTCGCCGCGCGGCTCACGCAATGTCGCGCAACAGCTTGCGCAGCTGCGCGGGCGACTGAACGACGTGCTGCGCGTGCCACTGCGTCGGCGGGATATCGTTGCCGCAATAGCCGTACGCCGCGGCGACGGTCTTCATGCCAGCGGCAAAACCGGCCTGCACGTCTCGCAGATCGTCGCCGACATAGACGATGTGTTCCGGCGCGACCTGCAGCTCGTGGGCCGCATGCAGCAACGGCGCGGGATGCGGCTTCGAATGCGCGGTCGTATCGCCGCTGACCACGCAGCCGGCGCGCTCCTCAAGGCCCAGTTGCGCAACGAGTGGCTCGGTGAGCCGGGCGACCTTGTTCGTGACGATGCCCCAGCGCACGCCACGAGCGTCGAGTTCGTCGAGCACCTCGGCGATGCCCGGGAACAGCGTGGTCTCTATACAGAGATCCGCTTCGTAGTTGGCGAGAAACTCCTCGCGCATCGACGCGAATTCGTGGTCGTCGGGGCCGACGCCGAACGCGCCGCCGATTAGCCCGCGCGCGCCGGCAGACGCCAGCGGGCGCAGCTTTTCGAGCGGGACCATCTCGAGCCCGCGGTCCTGGCGCATTTTGTTGACGGCAGCCGCGAGGTCGGGCGCCGTGTCGGCTAGTGTCCCGTCGAGGTCGAAAAGCACAGCCTGGCATAGGCCGAGCGTGTTCTCGTTGTCTTCACGTTGAGGCAGCGGAGTTGGGTCGCTCATTAGTTCGGGACGGTGCGGCGAATCGGGACGGGGGCGGCGCTCACGCGTCGCGGCGGCACGCGAGCATGTAATTGACGCTCGTGTCGGATGACAGCATGAAGTGCTTGCTAAGCGGGTTGTAGACGATGCCCTTGATGTCGGCTGTGCGCAGGCCGGCTGCACGCACGAACCCCGCCAGTTCCGACGGGCGGATGAACCGCGCGTAGTCGTGCGTTCCCTTGGGGAGCATGCGTGCGATGTATTCGGCGCCGATCACGGCGAACAGATACGACTTCACATTGCGGTTCAGCGTGGAGAAGAACACCCAGCCACCCGGCTTCACCAGGGTCTTGCAGGCTTCCACGATCGCGGCTGGTTCCGGCACGTGCTCGAGCATTTCCATGCACGTGACCACGTCGTAAGTGCCCGGCTCGCGGGCCGCCAGTGCCTCTGCGGCGATTTCTTCGTAGTCGACGGTTACACCGCTTTCGAGGCTGTGAAGATCCGCGACGCCCAGCGCTTGCGTCGACAGGTCGATGCCCTTCACGTGGGCGCCGAGGCCGGCCATCGATTCGGACAGAATGCCGCCGCCGCAGCCGATATCCAGCACCTTTTTGCCCGCGAGATGCGCGCGGCTGTCGATCCAGCTCAGGCGGATCGGGTTGAGTTCGTGCAGCGGCTTGAATTCCGCATTCGGGTCCCACCACCGATGCGCAAGGTCGCTGAATTTTTGCAGTTCGTGGGGATCGGCGTTGGTCATGGCGAATGCTGCCTCGATGAGGGCGGTGAGCGGACGCTCGAGGATAAACCCTGAGTATATAGGCAACAGACGGGGCGGCAAAAGTGCGAGCGCGAATTCGGGCGCCCGCAAAGGCGGGGAGCCAACAATGCGATGACGGGCGTCGGCGAAGGCGCCAGCGGCGCGCATCGCGTATCACCCGTACGGCGTCGGGTCATAAAAAAAGCCCCGCCGGAGCGGGGCTTTCGATACCGCGGCAGCTTGCAGCTTACTGCTTCGGCGTACCGACAACTTCGACTTCCACGCGACGGTCCGGTGCGAGGCAGGCGATGAGTTGCTTGCGGTTCTTCTGGTTGCAACCGGTGGTAACCGGGTTGCGGCGGCCCTTGCCTTCCGTGTAGATACGGTTGGCTTCGACGCCCTTGCTGACCAGGAAGGCCTTCACAGCTTGAGCGCGACGCAGCGACAGACGATCGTTGTAGGCGTCCGTACCGATGCGGTCCGTGTGGCCCGTTGCAACGACCACTTCCAGGTTGATGCCCTGAATCTTCGATGCCAGTTCGCCGAGGCGTTCCTTGCCAGCGGGCTTCAGGATTGCCTTGTCGAAGTCGAACAGCGCGTCAGCTTGATACGTAATCTTCTGGCTGCTAATTACCGGTGCGGGAGCGACCGGAGCCGGGGGAGTCGGAGCCTGGGCAACCAGCGCGCCGTCGCACTTTGCGTTGGCGGTTGCCGGCGTCCAGAATGCGTCGCGCCAGCACAGCTCGTTCGTGCCGTTCATCCACACGTATTCGCCGGTACCATTTACCCAGTTATCGTTCGTAGCTTGTCGCGACGCCGGCACCGACTGTGCCATGGCGGATGCAGCCATAACTGCGGTAGCTGCAATGAACGCGAGCTTTGAAAGTTTATTCATATTTCTCCTCTCGAAATTGAGATTACCGCAGGTTTACTGCGAGCCTGTTGACGAAGACAAGTCATACATTGCTCGA
>NZ_DASXHA010000125.1:0-12097 GCF_036488795.1 Paraburkholderia sp. | reverse complement strand
GACAGCATCGACAGCGCGCCGAGGTCGTGCAGGATATCTTCGGCCGCAATCGTCTCGCGGCGAATGCGCGACTCGGCAAACGCGATATCTTCCGCAATCGACGGATCCAGGTGGTGGCACACCATCAGCATGTCGAGGTGCTCTTCGAGCGTGTTGACGGTGTACGGACGCGTCGGGTTAGTGGACGAGGGCAACACGTTCGCCTCGCCGCACACCTTGATGATGTCCGGCGCATGGCCGCCACCCGCGCCTTCGGTGTGATACGTGTGGATCGTGCGGCCCTTGAAGGCCGCGACGGTCGCTTCCACGAAACCGGCTTCGTTCAGTGTGTCCGTATGGATGGCGACCTGGGTGTCGGTGTCGTCGGCGACGCACAGGCAGTTGTCGATCGCCGCAGGTGTCGTCCCCCAGTCTTCGTGCAGCTTCAGACCGATCGCGCCCGCGGCGATCTGTTCGAGAGCCGGCTCGGGTTGGCTCACGTTGCCCTTGCCGAGGAAGCCGAGATTCATCGGATAACCGTCGGCGGCCTGCAGCATGCGTTCGAGGTGCCACGGACCCGGCGTGCAGGTCGTCGCGTTGGTGCCGGTGGCCGGACCGGTGCCGCCGCCGAGCATCGTGGTTACGCCGCTCGCAAGGGCTTCTTCAATCTGCTGCGGGCTGATGAAGTGAATGTGCGAATCGATGCCGCCCGCCGTCACGATCAAGCCTTCACCGGCAATCACCTCGGTGGCTGCGCCAATCGCAATCGTCACACCAGGCTGGATATCCGGATTGCCCGCCTTGCCGATTGCCGCGATGCGGCCGTTCTTGATGCCGATATCCGCCTTGACGATGCCCCAGTGATCGAGGATCACCGCATTCGTCACGACCGTGTCGACCACCTCGGCATGCACGCGCTGCGACTGGCCCATGCCGTCGCGGATCACCTTGCCGCCGCCGAACTTCACTTCTTCGCCGTAGGTCGTGTAGTCGCGCTCGATTTCTATCAGCAAATCGGTGTCGGCGAGGCGCACGCGATCGCCGGTCGTGGGGCCGAACATTTCCGCATACGCGCGGCGGCCAATACGTAATGTCATGGTAGGGAGTCCGGAAAGTGGCGAAGGCAACGAAAAGGGCTACGGGTGCGTGCGCAAGGTTTGCTGACGGAACACAGGCTGCGCGTCAACGTGGCCAGAGCGATCAAAGCGGACCCATCACCTTGCTGTTGAAGCCGTAGACGACGCGGTTGCCTGCCAGTTCGACCAGTTCGACCGTGCGCTCCTGGCCGGGCTCGAAGCGCACGGCCGTGCCTGCCGCAATGTTCAGCCGGAAACCGCGCGCCGCTTCGCGATCGAAGGTCAGCGCCGGATTCACCTCGTAAAAATGGTAGTGCGAGCCGATCTGCACCGGACGGTCGCCGGTGTTCGACACGGTAAGCGTAACGGTTGCGCGGCCCGCGTTCAGTTCGTGCTCGCCGTCGTCGGTGAGGATTTCGCCGGGAATCATGAGGGGCTCCGGGGCGTGATCAAGGAATGGGATGATGGACGGTCACGAGTTTCGTGCCGTCAGGGAAGGTCGCTTCCACCTGAATGTCCGGAATCATTTCCGGCACGCCTTCCATCACGTCGTCACGCGTGAGCAAGGTGGTGCCGTAGTGCATGACTTCGGCGACCGTCTTGCCGTCGCGCGCCGCTTCCATCAGCGCTGCCGAAATGAACGCGACCGCTTCCGGGTAGTTCAGTTTCAGGCCGCGCGCGCGACGGCGTTCGGCCAGCAACGCGGCGGTGAAGATCAGGAGCTTGTCCTTCTCGCGGGGTGTCAGCTTCATTGGATGTATGCGTAGGGTTGTGCCCGTTTTAGGCAGGCCATGCGTCGGGGATGCGGTTAGCCTACAACGATATCAAGCTGAAGTAACGCGCTGCTTACAAAGTAGCCGGCAGGGGCGCGCCGAACCACTTTTTCGACATCGTGTTGAGCGTGCCGTCCTGCTTCGCCTGCGCAATGGCGGCGTTGACCTTCGCGAGCAGGCGCCCTTCGTTCTTGTTCAAGCCGACGAAGCAAGGCGAATCCTTGATGACGAACTTCGGCTCCGGACGGCGCGGCGGATTCCTCGCATTGATCGCACCGGCGACGATATTGCCGGCGGCAATCAACTGCACCTGGCCGGACAGGAACGCGGCGATGGTGGCGTTATTGTCTTCGAAGCGTTTGATGCTGGCGTTCGGCGCCATCTGGGTGAGGGCAACTTCTTCGAGCGCGCCGCGCGTCGCGCCGACGGTCTTGCCGGTGAGATCGGCGGGGCCTGCGACCTTGATGTCGGCCGGGCCGAACACGCCTTGATAGTACGGCGCGTAGGCGCTCGAAAAGTCGATCACCTTCTCGCGCTCCGGCGTCTTGCCGAGCGACGAGATCACCAGATCCACCTTGTTGGTCTGCAGATAAGGAATGCGGTTTGCGCTGTTGACCGGCACCAGTTCGAGCTTCACGTTGAGCGACCTGGCCAGCATGGCCGCAGTGTCGATGTCGTAGCCTTGCGGCTTCATGTCGGGGCCGACCGAACCGAACGGCGGATAGTCCTCCGGCACGGCTACTTTCAGCACGCCCGTCTTGACGATGTTATCGAGCGCGTCCGCATGGGCGGCGGGCGCGTTCAGCGCAAGGACCGGCGCGAGCAGCAGGGCGGCGAGCCAGGCGCGGCGCGCGTGGCGAAGAGGCGGTCGGGTCATGATCGAATCAGCGGTGGTGGGCAAGCCTGGCGGTCGCCGTGAGGCCGGCAACTTCGTGGCGCATGCTGGAGCAAGCTATGTGCCATCACGGTGCAGCGGGCGTGAGCGGCGAGACTCAGGGAAATCTGCACCGTGATGGCGCGCGGGGATGCGCCGATTTGGTGCCGATCGCGAGGCGCGGCTTCAGGTGGTCCAGAGCCGTAACGGGACCGCTTCGACGCCATGCACGAGCGGGCGCAATTGCAGCCAGCATTGCGTCAGCGCGCGTTGCAGCGACTCCATCGAACGGGACACGGCGCGCACCAGCAGGACCCCAGGCGTGATGCACGACGCGGCCGCGCGAAGCGTGTCGTCGAATGGCAGTTGAGCGGTGAGTGTTTCGGCGAGCGTGTCGTCGCAGGCGGGGCCGACTGCCCACAGCGTGCCGTAGGCGGGAAAACCGGCAAGGCCTTGTGGCGCGTCGCGCAGTGGATCGGCCGCGCTGAGATTGGCGCGTTCGAGCCACAGCAATTGGCCGGCGGGACCGACGATGCGCGAGACGGCGCGCAGCGTGCCCGCGGACCAGCGTTCGCCGGCCGCTTGCCGGCCGAGTTGCGTGGCCTCCCAGCCGAGCGCGGTGGCGCCTTCGGCCAGCGTCAGGGTGAAATCGAGGGTGGCGTTGGCGTGATCGAAGACGATGTTGTTTTGCGGCAGCCAGTCGAGCTTTGCATGGGCGCCCACGCGTATCTCGGTGTGCTGCAGCGCGGCACGTCCATTCGACTTGTACCACTTGGTGGCGCCGGGCGTGGTGATGACGCCGTGCGTGCCTGGATCGAGCGAGACGTCGATTTCGAGCCGGTCACCCCCGGCGATGCCGCCCGGCGGATGCACGATCACCGCGTGACAGATTTGCGGCCCTTCCGGATACAAGGGCCGCTGTATGCGCAACGGGCCTTCGTGCAAACGATGCGCGAGCGTCGTGCGTTCGCCGTGTCTGGCGAAGCCGAGTTCGAGCCGGGCGCGCCACTGCGCGTGCGCGCCGGGTTGCGCGGTGGCGAGCGTGGCGTGGTTTTCGTGAAGCGACATGCTGGATGTGGGAGTGGGGGCGCGGTGCGGCGAGAATAGCATGTACGTACCGCGCTATTGCATCGCCGCTGCAGTGTGTATCAAACGGCGATCAACTCGCGCACACCGTCGGCATCCATATTGGCGCCTTCGCCGCCGGCGACGACTTCACCGCGGCTCATGACCCAGTAGTGATCGGCGATGGCTTTGGCGAAGTCGTAGTACTGCTCGACGAGCAGGACGGTGAGGCCCATTTCCTCGACGAGTTGACGCAGCGTGCGGCCGATATCCTGAATGATGGAAGGCTGGATACCTTCGGTGGGTTCGTCGAGGATGAGGAGTTGCGGGTCGCTCATGAGCGCGCGGCCGATGGCGAGTTGTTGCTGCTGTCCACCGGACAGATCGCCGCCGCGGCGGCTGCGCATGTCCTTGAGGACGGGGAAGAGTTCGTAGATACGGTCGGGGATTCTGGAGGGGGCTTTTTTGCTGGCGGCGCCGACCATGAGGTTTTCTTCCACCGTGAGGCGGGGGAAGATATCGCGGCCTTGGGGGACGTAGCCCAGGCCTTCGGCTACGCGGGCATAGGTGGGCAGTCTGGTCAGTTGCGTGCCGCGCCAGGAGATGGAGCCGCTCTTCGCGGGGACCGTACCCATCAGGCAACGCAGCAGGGTTGTTTTGCCTACGCCGTTGCGGCCTAGCAGCACGGTGAGTTTTCCCGCCGGGACGGTTAGCTTTACATCGCGGAGGATGTGGCTGCCGCCGTAGTACTGGTTTAAGGATTGGACTTCTAGCATCTTGGTGTTCCTGTTTGGGTCTTTTGTTGCCTGCGGCGCGTTTGGTGGTTTGCCTACGGTGCTGGCCTTTCCTTGCATTCTTGTCGGTCTATTAGCTTCGCCCCTGTGCGGGGCAGCACTCACTTTCTTTGCCGCCGCAAAGAAAGTAAGCAAAGAAAGCGGGCTTCCAACCGCCAGCCAGTAGGTGTCCATCTCTATCGTGAACCGGAAACGGCCCAACACGAGATGCGCCCTCGCACAGCAGCCGTCGTGACACAGCACTCATTCGCTCCAGCGTTCGCTACGCGCCCGCCGTCAGGCACAACTCCTTCTGCACATTCTTTGGGAACCTAAGGATTCAGAAAAATCAGTAACTGCAGCTAACCCATGTTCCCGGTTTCCCATGCAAACCCCTCCGCGACGCACGTAGTGCGGAGTGGGGTGGATGATGGCTTTGTCACTGGTGGTGGTTGTGTGAGGGACGATCTCGTTTCGGACCGATGTCGGGTGGGTGGCTGGGGGAGACACCTACGAGCTGGCGGTTGGAAGCCCGCTTTCTTTGCTTACTTTCTTTGCGGCGGCAAAGAGAGTGAGTGCTGCCCCGCACAGGGGCGAAGCTAATAGACCGCTAAGAAAGCAAGGAAAGGCCAAGGCCATAAGCGAACCACCAAACACCAAACCCGAACCACCAAACAGCAACACCCCAAAAGCGCCGCAGGCAAAAAAAACTTACCGCCCCAGATAAGACTCAACAACAGTCTCATCCCTCTTAACCTCATCCAGCGTGCCATGCGCAAGAACCCGACCTTCAGCCATGACAGTCACCTTCCCGGCGTCGCCAGACAAAGCAGCCACAAACTCCATATCATGCTCAACAACCATCATCGAACAAGTCCCCCGCAAGTGATTCAGCAACTCCGCCAGCTGCATGGTCTCATCATCCGTCATGCCAGCCGCGGGCTCATCAAGCAGGAGCAGCGCCGGCTGCTGCATCAGCAGCATGCCAATCTCCAACCGTTGCTTCTGCCCATGAGAAAGCTCTCCCGCTAACCTCCGGGCCTCGCTCTCCAGCCGGATCAAAGACAACGTCTCCTCGATCCGCGCTTGCGCCGAACGATCGAGCCGGGCCCGCAAAGACGCCCACCATCCCTTGTCGACCTTCATCGCCAGTTCGAGATTCTCCCAAACCGGATGCTGCTCAAAGACCGTCGGCTTCTGAAACTTGCGCCCAATCCCGGCGCGCGCAATCGACGGCTCGTTCATGCGCGTCAGGTCAATCGTCTGCCCCAGAAATACCTTGCCGGTATCCGGCTCCGTCTTGCCGGTAATCACATCCATCATCGTCGTCTTGCCCGCGCCGTTCGGACCGATGATGCAGCGCAATTCGCCCGCATCGATCGACAGCGTCAACTTGTTCAACGCCCGAAAGCCATCGAAGCTGACCGTCACATCTTCAAGATAAAGAATCGTGCCGTGCGAAACATCGATCTCGCCCGGCGTCACCACGTGCCCCATGCCGGCCACGCCACTCAACGAGCGCTCCTCCGGCTCTTCGGGCAATGCAAGATCAGGCACCATCGGGTTTTCGTTCATGAGCGGTTCCTCTTGCGCAGCACGGCCTCGATCAGGCCCATGATGCCCTGCGGCAGCAGCAGCGGCACCAGCACGAAGATCAAGCCAAGAAAGAACAGCCAGTATTCAGGGAAATTCGCCGTGAAAAAGCTCTTCGCGCCGTTCACCGCGAACGCGCCGATGATCGGTCCGATCAAGGTGCCGCGTCCACCCACGGCCACCCAGATCGCCATTTCGATCGAGTTGCCCGGCGACATCTCGCCCGGATTGATAATGCCCACCTGCGGCACGTACAACGCGCCCGCAATGCCGCACAGGATCGCCGATACCGTCCAGATAAACAGTTTGTAGCCAAGCGGGCTGTAACCGAGGAACATCAATCGCGTTTCGCCGTCGCGTACACCCGTCACCACGCGACCCAGCTTCGAGGTCACGATAGCCCGCGCGCCGAGAAACGCCAGCACCAGCACCGCAAACGTAATCAGGAACAGGACGGTACGCGTGCCCGGATGCGTGATCGGAAAGCCGCCGATCCGTTTGAAATCGGTGAAGCCGTTGTTGCCGCCAAAACCGGTTTCGTTGCGGTAAAACAGCAGCATGGCGGCAAACGTCATGGCCTGCGTGATGATCGACAGATAGACGCCCTTCACCCGCGAGCGGAATGTGAAGAAGCCGAATACCCACGCCACCACGGCCGGCACCAGCACGACCAGCAGCAACGCATACCAGAGATGCTGGGTGCCCTCCCAGTACCACGGCAGTGCATGCCAGTTGAGGAACACCATGAAGTCGGGCAGGTCGCTTTGATAGACGCCTTCGTGACCGATCGAGCGCATCAGATACATGCCGATCGCGTAGCCGCCCAGCGCGAAGAACAACGCGTGACCGAGACTCAGGATGCCGCAGTAGCCCCACACCAGGTCGAGCGCCAACGCGCCGATCGCGTAGCACATGAATTTGCCCATCAGCGTCATCATGTACGCGGACAGGTGGAACGCACTCGATTCCGGCAGCACCAGCGCCGACAACGGCACACCCAGACCAATCGCGATGATCAGTGCAAGCAGCGCCATCCATGCGGGCCGTGACAGCAGCGCCGGACGCGGCGGCAGGCCCAGCGCAAAGCCGGCTTGCGCCGCGCGCTCGGCGCCCGGTGGCGCGCTCGCTGAAGCGACTGCGGCAGAGGAGGTTGCAGATGTCATCTCATGCCTCCGCGCTGCGGCCCTTCAAGGCAAACATGCCCTGCGGCCGCTTCTGGATGAACAGCACGATCAGCACCAGCACGGCGATCTTCGCGAGCACGGCACCCCAGAATGGTTCGATTGCCTTACTAATGAGGCCGAGGCCGAAGCCGCCGATCACCGTGCCGGCCAGCTGACCCACGCCGCCCAGCACCACGGCCATGAACGAATCGATGATGTAGCTCTGGCCAAGGTCAGGACCGACATTGCCGATCTGCGACAGCGCGCAGCCGCCCAGCCCCGCAATCCCCGCGCCAAATGCAAACGCATAGGAATCGACGCGGGCCGTTCGCACCCCTACGCACGCCGCCATCCGGCGATTCTGCGTGACGGCGCGCACGAACAGGCCCAGCCGCGTTTTCGTCAGCACCGCCCAGGCGATGCCGACTACGATCAGCGAGAACGCGAGAATCGCCAGCCGGTTGTACGGCAAGATCAGACTCGGCATCACCGTGACGCCGCCGCTCATCCAGGAAGGGTTTTCCACCTGCACGTTTTGTGCGCCGAAGATCATCCGCGTGGCCTGAATCAGGATCAGGCTGATGCCGAAAGTCGTCAGCAGCGTTTCGAGCGGCCGTCCATACAGATGCCTGAGTACGAGCCGCTCGATCACGATACCCACCAGCCCCGCCGCCACGAACGACGCGGGCACGGCCAGCAGCGGATACCAGTTGAATGCGCCGGGTGCATAGTGCTGAAACAGGTTCTGCACGACATACGTGGCGTACGCGCCGATCATCAGGAATTCGCCGTGCGCCATGTTGATGACGCCAATCAGGCCGTAGGTGATCGCCAGTCCCAGCGCGGCGAGCAGCAACACACTGCCCAGTGACAGCCCGGCGAACAGCGTGCCCGCAATCTGGCTGCGGCGCTGGATTGCATCGAGCTCGTCGATGCCGGCCTGAGCGGCTGCGCGCACCCGGTCGTCGCTTTCGACGAAGGTGCCATCCGGCTTTTTGGCCACGAGCGGGCGCAACAACTCGTTCATGTCCAGATCGTGGCGCGCGGCCACCAGCTTGACGGCTTCGAGGCGCGTGTTGGCGTCGCTGTTGTGCAGCGCGGTCATCGCCCACAACGTATCGAGGCGCTTCTTCAGGACCGGATCGGTTTCCTTCGCGCGCTGGGCGTCGATCAGCGGCTTCATCGAAGGATCGGGGTTTTGCAGCAGCGCGTTGATTGCCGCGCGGCGCGTTTCCAGATCAGGCGAGTCGAGTTGCGAGCCCGACAGCGCGCCCGCGACTTTCGAGCGCAGCAGATTGTTTAGCGTGACGGGCTGTGCGTCGCCGGCCGCGACGGTTTTGCCGGTGATTGCGTCGTGGGCCGTATCGCCGTCCTGAATCAGCACTTCACCTGAGTCGGTGGAAAGCGCGTTGTCCGCGGATAAAGCCTTGAGTAGCGCGGCGGACGCCGGATCGTGATTGGCGATCAGCTTGTCGATGGCCGCGGATTTTGCGTCGAAGTCGTCGCCGGCAAGCGGTGCCACGTCAGCCGGTGTCAGCGCGAACGCAGCAAGCGGCGCAATGGTGATGAGCGCGATACCGAGCGTGCCGATACCGCGTCGTGCGAGCCTCAGAATGGAAAACGCCATGATGCCCTTTGAAGAGTAACCGGCAAAGCGGTGCGGCATCGAACCCGCCTTGGGTGCCGCATCGTTTTGCCGCTATACAGGCAGAGAAATCGTCAGGGCGCACACGTAAGACGCGTGCGCCCTCTGTTACGTCAGGCCATCCGCGAGCGGCGCAGGAAAGCCGGGATCGAACTGACCACATCCGGCTTGCCCTGATTGCCGGCAATGAACGGGCTCCACGGTTGCGCGCGAATCGCCGTCTTGGTTCGCCATACCACGTTGAACTGGCCGTCGGCACGCACTTCGCCGATCATCACCGGCTTGTGCAGATGGTGATTGCCGTCCATCGTCAATACGAAGCCTGACGGGGCATTGAAGGTCTGGCCGATCATCGCGACGCGCACCTTGTCGACATCGGTGCTCTTCGCTTTTTCGACCGCCTGCTTCCACATATGGATGCCCACGAAGGTGGCTTCCATCGGGTCGTTGGTGACGCGCTTGTCGCCGCCCGGCAGGTTGTTGTCCTTGACCCATTTGGCGAACATGGCCTTGAATTTGGCATTCTCCGGATCGCGCAGCGACATGAAGTAATTCCATGCGGCAAGGTTGCCCACCAGCGGCTTGGTGTCGATGCCGCGCAGTTCTTCTTCGCCGACCGAGAACGCCACCACCGGTACGTCCGTCGCCTTCAAACCCTGGTTGCCGAGTTCCTTGTAGAACGGCACGTTCGAGTCGCCATTGACGGTCGAGATCACCGCGGTCTTGCCGCCTTGCGAGAACGTCTTGATGTTCGCCACGATGGTCTGATAGTCGCTGTGGCCGAACGGCGTGTAGACCTCCTGAATATCGGCTTCCTGGACACCTTTCGACTGCAGGAAAGCGCGCAGGATCTTGTTGGTGGTGCGCGGATAAACGTAGTCCGTGCCAAGCAGGAAGAAGCGCTTGGCGCCGCCGCCTTCGGCGCTCATCAGGTATTCGGTGGCCGGGATGGCCTGCTGGTTCGGCGCGGCGCCCGTATAGAACACGTTGCGCGACATTTCCTCGCCTTCGTACTGCACCGGATAGAACAGGAGACCGTTCAGTTCCTCGAACACCGGCAGCACCGACTTGCGCGACACCGAAGTCCAGCAACCGAATACGACCGCGCACTTGTCTTGCGTGAGCAACTGGCGCGCCTTTTCAGCGAACAGCGGCCAGTTCGAAGCCGGATCGACCACCACCGGCTCAATCTGCCTTCCCATCACGCCGCCGCTCTTGTTGATTTCCGAAATGGTCATCAACGCGGTGTCCTTCAGTGAGGTCTCCGAGATCGCCATCGTGCCGGACAGCGAATGCAGAATGCCCACCTTGATCGGCCCGCTGCCCGACTGCGCATTCGCAAACGGACTCTGGCCGGCGAGCGCCAATGCTCCAGACATGGATCCGAGCTTCAACAGACTGCGACGTTTCATTTGCTACCCCTTTGCCATTGGATGATGCGTGTGTTTTATGGGCGTCGATTCCAGCCATCAAGGCTGTCCTGCATGGTTTGCCAGACCACTACTGCAAGGCACATGCCAAGCGGCGGATCCGACGCGGACGGGGCGCGGCGCGCGCCGTCAGGCGCTTGGGCAGCGTGAGTACCGCTCCCGTTGCTATGCGGGATGGGCGCAAAACTGGTGCAACCGGGCGGACGGCGCTTCGTTGCGGTGCGTGCCGCGCTGCAACGAGGCGTGTCCATCCGCCAGCGAGCGGCGACGGTGCATGGGCGCAGCCCCTTTGTGCATGGGAGCGATGCTGTCTACACTAAAAGACCACCCCTACAAGGAGACCCGACATGAATGAGCGCGCTACGAACGTCAGCCCACCGGATATGGCCGCGTTCTGGATGCCCTTCACCGCGAACCGCCAGTTCAAGAGCGCGCCCCGGCTGCTGGCGAGCGCGAAAGGGATGTACTACACGTCCCACGACGGGCGGCGCATTCTCGACGGCACGGCGGGTCTCTGGTGCGTCAACGCCGGCCACTGCCGCGACGAGATCGTGGCGGCAGTGCAGGCGCAGGCCGCCGAAATGGATTTCGCGCCGACCTTCCAGATGGGGCATCCGAAAGCCTTCGAGGCGGCCAGCAAGATCGCGCGGCACACGCCGGGTGATCTGCAGCACATCTTTTTTGTGAACTCGGGCTCGGAAGCGGTGGATACCGCGCTGAAGATCGCGCTCGCCTACCACCGCTCGCGCGGCGAAGGCCAGCGCACGCGGCTGATCGGGCGCGAGCGCGGGTATCACGGCGTGGGCTTCGGCGGCATTTCGGTGGGCGGCATCGCGCCGAACCGGAAGGCGTTTTCGGGCGGTCTGCTGCCTTCCGTCGACCATCTGCCGCACACGCTCAACATCAAGGAGGCGGCTTTCTCAAAGGGGCAGCCCACGTGGGGCGCGCATCTGGCCGACGAACTGGAACGGCTCGTGACGCTGCACGATGCGTCGACGATCGCGGCGGTGATCGTCGAGCCGGTGGCCGGGTCGACGGGCGTGCTGATACCGCCTGCGGGGTATCTGCAACGCTTGCGCGAGATCTGCGACAAACACGGCATCCTGCTGATCTTCGACGAGGTGATTACCGGCTGGGGACGGCTCGGCGCGCCGTTCGCCGCGCAGTACTTCGGCGTCACACCCGACCTGCTGACGATGGCGAAGGGCACCAACAACGCCGCCGCGCCGATGGGCGCGGTTGCCGCGAGTGCACGCGTGCACGATTCGATCGTCAACGGCGCACCGGCCGGAATCGAGCTGTTTCACGGATACACCTATTCAGGACATCCGATTGCCGCGGCGGCGGCCTGTGCGACGATCGATCTGTACGAGCGTGAAGGTCTGTTCGAACGCGCCGCGCGGATGGCGCCGATCTTCGAGCGGGAGATTCACAAGCTGCGCGACGCGCGGCATGTGATCGATGTGCGCAATCTGGGTCTGGTAGGCGGCGTGGAGTTGGCCCCGCGCGATGGCGCACCGGGCACGCGCGCGTATGAGGTGTTCGTGCGCTGCTACGAGAAAGGTGTGCTCACACGCTATACCGGGGACATTCTGGCGTTCTCGCCGCCGCTGATTGTCGAAGAAGCGCAGATCGAGGAGATCTTCAGGACCGTGGGAGAGGTGTTGACGGAGACGGCCTGAGGCGCGGGAACGGCGTGAAATGTGGAGAGGCTGGCGGGGTTGCG
>NZ_DASXHA010000094.1:0-2210 GCF_036488795.1 Paraburkholderia sp. | reverse complement strand
ATTGCTTGCATTTTTCCGCTGCCATTTACAAAACGCATCCTGCAAAATGCTGCGTCGTCGCGCACGACGTATCGCGCGCCTGCTGCTTTTGCAGCAGCAACCAGCGAATGACTCATGCGGCGTCATCGGCAGCGACCCATGCAGGAGCAAAGACAGGGAAATGCAGAAGCAAAACATCTTCGCGCGCCGGGTGCCATGCGCCCGGCACGCGCGCCTCACCGCGTTCGTCGCACTGGCCGTTATGATCTCGGCCACCTTCAGCGGCTGTAGTTCGATCTACTCGGAAAGCGCCACCGCCGGCGCCGGTATTGCCGGTGCGGCAATTGCCGGCAGCGTGACGCGCAACGCCGCCGTCGCGACCGGTATCGGTCTTGGCGCGGTCGCCGCGGCGCAGGCCGGTGTGCAGTACTCCGAACGCGTGATCCATCGCAATACGCAAGACGGTATCGCCAAAGTGGCCGGCCCGCTCGATGTCGGCGCGATCGCGCCGTGGAGCGTGACCCACACCGTGCCCATCGAAGACGACACGCATGGCCGCGTGACCGTGAGCCGCACCATCAGCAGTGGCACGCTCGACTGCAAGGAAATCGTCTTCTCGGTCGACGAAAATGCGACCAAGGACAAGCCGGCCAGCAGCGCGTTCTATGTCGCGTCGATCTGCCGCGACGGCACTGCATGGAAATGGGCCTCGGCTGAACCCGCCACCGGGCGCTGGGGCGCGCTGCAATGACCGCGCGCCTGACTATCGCGCGCCGCTTGCTGCGAGCGTTTCCCTTGAGCGCCCGCCTCGTGCTGGCTGGCGCGCTATGTGTGGGCGCGAGCCTGCTGACGAGCGGCTGCTCGTCGGTGGGCGCGGCGAGCGGCGCCGCGGCGGCCGTCGCCTCGGGGCTGGTGACGGCCAATCCGGCGGTGGGCATCGGCGTCGGCATTGCGGTGCAAGCCGCCACCGACGAAGCCGTCGCCCGCTACATGCGCAGCATGCACGCGGATCAGCAGAACGAGATCGCCGAGCTCGCGGGCGGCATGCCCGTCGGCGAGACCAAGCCGTGGCGCGTCAAGCACAAGCTGCCCGTCGAGAACGGCCACGGTGAGGTGCGGGTCACGCGCGCGTTCACGTCGGCGCTCGCCATCTGCAAGGAATTCGTGTTCTCGGTGGCTGACGGAGAAAAGCCCGACGCGCATGAAGACTGGTACACGGCCAGCGCCTGCCTGCAGGATCAGGGCTGGAGGTGGGCGTCCGCCGAACCGGCCGTCGAACGCTGGGGTAACTTGCAATAACGCAAAAGGGGCGGCTGAATACTTCAGCCGCCCCTTTTTTCTTTAGCGCTTCGAAGCGCGTTCAGGACTCGACGTCTTCGAGACTAAAAATTTCGGTCTGGTCGTTATACGAGAAGATTTCGCCGTAACGGCCCCAGTTGATCACCGCGTCGAGCGTCTCTTCCGCGGCGCTATCCGACAGAAAATCTTCCAGCTCCTGCTCGAAGCGCACCCGCGGCGCACGATGACCGGGCCGCTCGTTGAGCACCTTCTTGATTCGCGCGGCGAGCGGCACGTGACGCAGCAGATGTTCCGCGAACATCATCTTGCGCTCCTGCGTGCCGAACTCGGAGAACACGCGCGCTGGCGGCGTGAGGAAAATATCGCCTTCTCGCACGTCGGCAAAGCCCAGATGCTGCAGCACTTCGGCCACCGGGAACAGATCGTCCACTTCGAGGTGCAGTGAACGGGCGATTTCCGGCATGTCGGCCCGGCCGTGGTACGGCGCGGCGGCCAGCGTTTCGATCAGACCCGCCATCAGGTTGGTCGACACATGCGGCAACCAGCTGCCCAGCTCCAGTCCCTTCTTCGTCGCCTCGTCGGTCTGACGCGCGGTCATCTTCGCGTAGATGTCGTCGACGAGCCGCCGGAACGCCGGATCCAGCCGGTTGCGCGGATGCTTGAACGGCACCTTGATCTCGGCCAGCACGCGGCCCGGATTCGACGACAGCACCAGAATGCGGTCGCACATGAACACCGCTTCCTCGATGTTGTGCGTGACGATCAGCACCGACTTGATGGGCATGCGGCCTTGCGTCCACAGATCCAGCAGATCGGTCCGCAGCGTCTCGGCGGTCAGCACGTCGAGCGCGGAGAACGGCTCGTCCATCAAGAGCAGCGTCGGGTCGACCACCAGCGCGCGCGCAAAACCCACCCGCTGGCGCATGCCGCCC
>NZ_DASXHA010000042.1:0-8844 GCF_036488795.1 Paraburkholderia sp. | reverse complement strand
CCTGGAATACGTGAACAAGCGCGCCGAAGACTACACCGGACTACGGCTCGATGAGTTGATAGCGAACGGCTGCCTTTCGCTGGTGCACCCGGACGACGTTGCGTCAACAAGCGAAGCCTGGAGAGATTCCCTCGATACTGGGAAGCCTTACGACTGGGTCTGTCGGTTCCGCGCGGCAGACAACACGTATCGGTGGTACCAATGTAAAGGCACTCCCATGCAGGATGCCGACGGTAATATTGTGAACTGGTTTGGTCTTTTGACAGATATCCACGTGCGGCAATTGGCGCAGGAGGCCCTTCGCGCAGACGAGCTTGACTTGCGAAGGCTCGTGGACGTATTGCCTGCAATGATCTGGCGGTCCACACCGCAAGGAGACGTCGAGAGACGGAATCGGCAAATGCTCACGTTCCTGGGAAAGAGTGAGGAGGAATTCGACCGGGAACTGATACTAAACCTTATCCCGGAAGTTGACCGTGCCCGTGTTCGCTCGGGCTGGAGGCGCGCTGTCCACGAAGGTACCTCTTACGAGGATACATACCAGATTACTGGCGCCGATGGGAAACTGCACTGGTACCTCGCTCGCGGCGAACCGTTTCGCGACGAAAGCGGGCAGATCCTGCACTGGTTCGGCGTAGGTGCGGACATCACCGACCTCAAACAGACCGAAGCTGCGTTAGAACAGCGAGAACTCGAATTGCGCGCGCTCATTGACACCATACCAGCCATGCTCTGGTGCGATGACCCGCAAGGCAGGCTCACTTACATTAATCGGAAAACATCCGAATTTGTTGGCCTGGATATTTCGAAACTCGCGGATCACGGGTTTCGGGAGACCATCCACCCTGATGATCTCGATAACTTGCTGCAGGCGTGGACAAATTCGATTGAGACTGGTGAGCCATACCGCCACGTTGCCCGGCTTCGCCCGAAGGACGGCGTCTACCAGTGGCATCAACACACTGCTGAAGCAATGAGAGACTCCGACGACAACATTGTTCAATGGTACGGACTCAGCGTTGATATTGACGAACGCAAGCGCGCGGAGGACCGACTCAGGCAGACTCAGGCTGAACTCGCACGGGCAACGCAGATTGCTACGGTCGCGGAACTCTCTGCGTCCATCGCACACGAACTCAATCAGCCTCTCACGTCCGTTATCGCTAATGCGCAGGCTTGCAAACGATGGCTCGCAGCGTCTCCGCCAAACCTGAGCGAAGCCAAGGCTTCCGTGGAAAGCGTAGTTCGAGATGCACGTTCCACCGACGAGACGATGAAAAGCATCCGCGCGCTGTTCAAGCGGCAAACCATTCAGAAGCGGGAGCGGAATGTGAAAGACATGGTCCTTGAAGCCGTACGGCTGCTACGGCAAGATGCAAACAGGCGTGCCGCCGACATTGAGTTCGACTTGCCTGATCGCCTCCCTCCTGTGTTCGTCGACCAGATACAGATTCAGCAGGTTCTTCTTAACCTTGTCACGAATGGGATTGATGCTACGGAAAGCACGGGACGCATACCCAGGATTCTCATCGCTGCGGGACCCCTTGATGACCAGTCCGTGCTGCTCGAGGTGATCGATAACGGTTCAGGCATCGTGGATGGCGACAGCATATTCGACGCATTCGTCACGACCAAAAGCAAGGGAATGGGCATCGGGCTTGCGGTGTCCCGCTCCATCGTCGAAGCTCATGAAGGTAGCCTTACAGCCTCCAATAACGAGGGCTATGGGGCAACCTTCAGAGTTGTGCTACCAGTCATGCCAGTCCAGATTTTCCAGCAGGAGGTGGACGCCTGAACTGTCCTACGTGAATGAATGCCTGGATCAATCGTTGAGCGGGGGTACAGAGGTAACCACTGCGGACATGCTGACTTTTGAAGTTCATTTATTCCGCTATCCATTAACTGGCTGCACCCCGCCCCATCGTCAGCGTCAGATCATGACTCCGCGCGTAGGGCGGCGTTCGCCGCGACTAGTAGGCCGGCATCGTGTTCCCGAAGCGTCGCTTCCACCTCATCGAATGCCTCTTTCAACTCGCGGCGCCCCGACTTCGTCGAGCTTTCGGTACCGCGGATCACTTCTGCCTCATTTTTTAAGCGCTTGACCAGCTTCGCCGCGCAGCGGCTGTCGAGGACCGCGCTTTGGACAAAGCCGTTTATCTGGCCTATCAACGCGGAAAGCGCCGCTTCGGTCGATTGATTCAGGCGATCGTCCGCGTCAAGAAGCAGTCGCTCTTTCATCTTGATTCTCCGGTTAGCCTTCGGATTCAACGTACCGAGTTATTGGGGCTGCGCACCAACGAAAACGACATCTTTGGAGGCGTGATACGCGCCTTTCAGCCTAATTTTCCGGCGCTTTGATGAAGCATCGACAGAATCAACATATATCGTTGTGCCCGGCTTAGACATTGCATGTTTATGTAATCCGAGGCGCGTCAAGGCGTCTGTCCTCATTGCTCAGCGAGCCGCGAGCGCCAATAGCCTCGCTGCATTGATTCCAGACTCATGTAGTAGCCGTCCTTTCACGCTAACTATCATCAAACACTCGGCCCTCTGAACCGTTCAATCCAATCACGCCGACGTAATCGCTCAGCACACATTTGAGCAGTTGGAGGCATAACAACACGAAGCTGTGGACTAACAATCTTCCGCCGAACAAGAGCGACGAAGAGGTCCGTGCGTTTGTCCGGAAATATACGGAGGTGGAAATCGACGCAATGACCCGCATTGACGGCGATGGGTCACGCCCGGGGGTACTGATTGAAATCGACGGTGCCACTCAGTTGTTGCTATTGGGAATGCAACGGCGCTTACACCGGATGTATTGGGATCAACGTGAGCTTAGCGTACAAATCATGTCCTTCTCGGACCAAGGTTAGACGCCAGAAAAAGCGCGGCCTTCGTGCAATGTCGAGACGCTGGCTGGCTCGCCGTGCCTTGACCGGTTCGAATTGAACGGCATTTCCAAAGGAAAAACAAGATGCTAATCTTGAAGATCGCAGTGGCGACGACACTGACTGTTGCCGGTCCACCTCCCCTCGCAGCAGCCTGCTTGTGGAGTATCGGCGCGATTCGACGCGCGGCAAAGTCCGTTAGGCGAATCTTCTAGCACTCGCGACAACCGTCATTCGACGACGGGCCATTCTGCAGTTGCGGCGACGTAGTCGTGGTGACGCGGTCACCAACCGAATTTCGCTTCGACGCCCACGTAGTCCGCATTCTTCGCCCCTAGTCCGCGAATCGAGTCACCCACCTCGAAGTGCACCGCCTCCAGCGCGAGCGCCACGTTCGAGCTGACGAGCCAGTCGACGCGAATCTGCTCATACATCCCCGTCCAGCGCGTGCCCTTCCCTGCCGTGCCGGGCACCACCGCCATTCCCTGCCCGTAGATCGCATCGGCCACCGTCTCGCGCCACTGGAAACCGAGCGCCGTCAGCAATGTGATCTTGGGCGACACCTTGAAGGTGATCGACGGCTTCACGTGTATCAGGTTGCTGTAGCCGGTGTATCCCGCCAGCGTGAAGTAGTAGCCGTTCGGAAAAAGCGGATTGAAGGTCTCGACGCGCCCGTCGCCCGGATGCCGGTCTCCCGATGCGCCATCCACTTGCAAGCCGAGACGTGGCGAGCCCGCCACTGATGCAAACGTATAGCCGCCGAGCAGCCCGAAGGCCCACGCACCGATGGTGTCGTTGCCGACGTGCCCCGTCTGCATCATTATCTCCGCGTCCCAGTCGAACGGCGCGAGCTTGCCCGCGTAATGCACGTCGAAAACATCGCGGTCTTCGGTACCCGTCGCATCGAGATAACGTGCGTTGTCGCGGTTGTAGCGCGACCAGTATGCGGACAGATCTCCCGGTCCCGTGTCCGCGCGTTCGACGCGCACGCCGCTGAACGTGAGATGCCGGTTCGACACATCGTCGAAGGCCGTGACGTCACGGTACTGCACGGGCTGCGTCATATAGCCGATGAAGCGCCACTTGTCGATTTCATAGTCAGCCCATAGCGCGTCGAACGCCTGACGCACATTCGGCCCGTCGCGTACCGAGATGAACCGCTGCAAGTCGAACGCCATCTCCTGGCGGCCGATGCGTGCCTTGAACGTGCCGCCGCCAACGCCATCGACGAATGCGACGAACGCCTGCTCGATATCGAGCGGATTCTTGTCGATGGGCGACACGGAATTTTTGCCGAATGGCCGGTCATCTTCGAGCTGGAAGAAGGCCTGCACATGTTGGCCGAGACGCGCATCGGCATGCACTTCGGCGCGCTGGATCACGTAGCTGTCGGGCTGCGCACCACCGAGCCCGAAAAGCGGTGAGTTGTTCAGTTCGAAGCGCTCGCGCAGATTCGCCCCGAGCGACAAATAAGTGGACGGCTCGCTGCCGAGCGGGATGTACTTGAGCGCATCGAATGGCTCGCGCGGCACGCACGGGTTCGCCAGCGCCGACCAGTCTTCCTGCCAACGATTGAACGACAGCGCCGACGGCCGCTTCGCGGTACATTGAGGCACGGCGGCCGCGTCTGCCTCCGCTGTGTTATCGGCGGCGAACGCGTTCGCGCCGCCCGTCAATCGGCACACGGCGAACGCAACGCAGGCAGCCGCCTTCGACATCTTGTGTCGCATGAACCGGCGCACTGTCACCTCGTTACTTCGTCATTTCGTGAATCTCGGCGACATAGCCGCCGGGAAATTCAACGATCGCCGTGCGCCCTCCGGGCATACGATTCGCGGGCGACAACACCTTAACGCCCGCGCTCTGCGCCTTCGTAAGCGTCGCATCGAGATCGGCGACCTGATAACCGGTCACCTCGCGGCCGAACGGATAAGGCAGCTTTCCGTCGGTGGCGAACACGAGCATGTTGCCGAAGCCCGACGTAATGCGCACGCGCCGGATCGCCTCACCGGGCCGGCCGATTTCGCTGCCGTCCGCGTGGCGGTTGTCGGACACGACCTTGCCGTGCGAGAAACGCACAAAGCGCCTGATGAAGTTATCCGCGGACTGCGACGAGACATAGACGCGATTGTCGGGCACCGTTTCGAGCGGGCCATACGAAGGCGCGTTCGTATGCCAGTACAACTGCATGTTCAGGCCACCCGGCCACTGGATAATCGCGTCCTTGCCGATCGGGTCGTCGAATGTATCGACGATCACATTCGCGCCCGCCGCGCGCGCGGCGCGCACGGCCTTGTCCATGTCCGTGACGAGGTAGCCCGTACGCTCGTTGCCGAACGGGTACGGAATCGGTGTCTGGAACGCGAACACTGACAGCATGCCGACAGGCGTCTGCACGTATTGCGAAGCTGTCTTGCTCGGCGTCGGCGTGACCGTGAACACGGCACGCTGGGAAGCGTTGCCGCCGAACGTTGCGATAAAGCTGTTCACGAACGAGTCGATGTCCTCGTTCGCCACATAAACGTGCGTCGTGTCGTACTGCGGCCCCACTGACACGACCGGCATGCTCCTGGTCGCGTTCTGATAATCGGCCTCGGCGAAAGCCAGCGTGCCGGCCAGTGCCACTCCGAGCGCGGCGATTAACATGACAGCGCCTCGCAAAAATCGGACCATCTTGACGGTACTCATAAAAACACTCCTTCCTGTTGATAGGTGTCGCCGCCTTGCGGCGCAATCAGATTGTCAAGCGCCCGGGCGGATACGATTCCAGCGACGGTTTCGGGAAACACAAGCCACTTGATCATCAGCCATGCCCCACGAGTCGCGTATCCGCACCCACTAGTCCTCGTCGCATATCGAGGTCGGCTTGCTGCTGTCCGCCGGTGGCGCGCTTTGGGCTTGTGCATCCGGCGTGCGGATCTGCGCCTGCACGAACGGAATTGCATGCTCGCCAATGACTATTCCGAGCAGTCCTGCTAGCGCGATCAGCGGCGGCGCGGGCGATTGCACGCGCACGATGTAATACAACAGGCCAACCACAAGGCCCGCGCCCAACGAAATCAGATATGACATGGTTTACACCTCATGCGTTGCTGCAGACGAGCTGTGCGTGTCTTGCTTCAGGTTCATTGCTTCCCCTCTTCGGTCGATTCGCGCGGCTGTGCAGCCGCTAGTCTTTCCACGGCGCGCCGAGAATCAGTCCGCAGAAGTTCAACCGATGAAAATCCCGGTTGATGTGCTCGAGCACGTCCGCGCTCAGCGTGCCGAACGTCGATAGCGAGCGATGCGCAACGCCGCGTCCGATTGCTTCGATCATCTTTTCCTTGAAACCGGCGCCGCGCGGATACGCGGCGAGAATCGCGACACGCTCCGCGTGCGCGTATGCGTATGCGTATGCGTATGCGTATGCGTATGCGCCCAGATTGTCGGCGAAGAGGTCCGTGCGCACCGCCGCCGCCAGCATACGAGCAAGCGGCGAGGTGCGCGCAGGCAGGCCGGGCGTCGTATGCAGCGCCATGGCGCGCCATACTTCGTCCAGCACTCCTGACGGTGCGCCGTGATACTTCAGCAACGCGCACGCGGCATCCGCGCTGTCAATTTCGTAGCCCAGCGCCGAATTCGCGTAAGCAGCGCTCAAACCCATGTTCGCGAACATGGCCGCGACGTACAGCACGCCGTCATCGCATGAGTAGTCTTCACGCCGTGCATGCAGCGAGGCAAACACGAAAACTCGCGATGCGTGCCTCGTCAAAACCTCGGGCAACGATGCGCGTACTGTCTCTGCCGTTGCAACGGCGAGCGGCGAATGGGGATTGCAAACACCCTCGACTTTAAAAAGCCGTACCCCATGTTCACTCGGCATAATCGACTCCGTCGTCTACGCCTCAGATTTTGAAGAGGCGGACGGGCTCGCGCCGATCTGCGCGAGCCCGGGGGCATTCGGCCGCCGTGCGATCCGGTAGCGTCCCGCGCCGCCGATTGCGATTGTTCCGAACATGACCAGCAGCATCCACGCGAACTGGCCCTGGTCCAGCGTCCATTCGCGATGCACGAGTCCAAGCGCGATCACGCAGACCAGCATGATCGGCAGCGCTGCTAACCGCGTCGCGATGCCCGCGATCATCAGCAGCGGACACATCACCTCCGCGAAGATCGCAAAACCCAGCGTCAGCGTCTTGCCGAAATGCAGCGGGTCTTCAATCGCTTCGAGCTGGCTCGTGTAGTGGATCGCCTTCGGTAGTCCATGCACAAGCAAACACGAGCACGCTCGCAGTGACGCGCAGAAATAGCAGCGCGGCGTCGGGGGCGGAAACGCGGTTCACTGTCTGCTAGCGCCTAGAACGCAAAGCAGCTGCAACCGAGCGCGCCCCAGAAGGCGTTCGCATCGCCAGCGGGCACGTTGCTGCGCCATGCCCATGCATGCGCATGACGATGCACGCCGCACAGGTTCACGCAAGCGTCGTTGCACGACTGCTGCACCGGTGCCACAGGCCGGTAGCGCGCATAGCCGCCGAACTCCGCCACCGGCGACCACGCCGGACTGACCGGCAGCGCAGGCGGGTCGAAGGTTTTGAATTCGTCGGCAGCATAGACGACGCGGCCATTCACTACGGTGAGCACCGAGGTCAGATGCTTGATCTCCTCTTCGCCGATCGTGAAGTAGTCGTCCGATAGCACCGCGAAATCAGCAAGCTGGCCACGCACGAGCGCACCCTTCTTCGTCTCGTCGTTTGAGAACCATGCGCTGCCGACCGTGTAGCGGCGAAGCGCCTCCATGCGATCCAGCCGGTCCGGCGCCGCGTACATCAACGTGCCGCCCACCGTGCGTCCGGAAACGAGCCAATACAAGGAAACGAACGGATTGAAGCTCGCGACGCGCGTTGCGTCCGTCCCCGCGCCGACGGGCAGTCCCGCCGCCAGCATCTGCCGCACGGGCGGCGTGCGCGCAGCGGCTTCGGCGCCATAGCGGGCGATAAAATATTCGCCCTGATACGCCATCCGGTGCTGTACGGCGATGCCACCACCCAGCGCGGCAATGCGTTCGATACTGCGCGCCGAAATGGTCTCGCAGTGGTCGAAGAACCAGCGCAAGCCACCGAACGGCGTGTCCTGATTGACGCGCTCGAACACATTGAGAAAGCGTTCGATCGACTCGTCGTAAGTTGCATGCAGCCGGAACGGCCAGCGGTTTTGCACGAGCAGTCGCACGACCGCTTCGAGTTCGCTCTCCATCGCGCCCGGCAGATCGGGACGCGGCTCCAGAAAGTCTTCGAAGTCCGCGGCGGAGAACACAAGCATTTCACCCGCACCGTTCATTTTCAGGAAGTCGTCGCCGTCGCCTGGTTTGGTGAGCTTGACCCACTTCGCGAAGTCTTCGACTTCCTTCTTCGCGTTCTGCGTAAACAGATTGTAGGCAATGCGCACGGTCAGTTCATTGCGCTTCGCGAGTTCCATGATGACCGCGTAGTCGTCGGGATAGGCCTGATAACCGCCGCCCGCATCGATCGCGCTCGTCACGCCAAGGCGATTCAGTTCGCGCATGAACTGGCGCGACGAGTTCACCTGATCGTCGAACGGCAGCTTCGGTCCTTTGGCAAGCGTCGCGTACAGCAGACCCGCGTTCGGACGCGCGATCAGCATGCCAGTCGGCTTGCCTTGGCGTTCGCGCTGGATTTCGCCGCCCGGCGGATTCGGCGTGTCGCGGTCATAGCCGACGGCACGCAGCGCCGCTGCATTCAACAGCGCGCTGTCGTAGAGATGCAGGATGAAGACGGGCGTATCGGGCGCGATTGCGTTGATCTCCTGGAGCGTCGGCCCGCGCTTCTCCGCGAACTGGAATTCGTTCCACCCGCCGACCACGCGCACCCATTGCGGAGCCGGCGTGCGCGCCACCTGCGCGCGCAGCATCTGGAGCGCGTCGTGCAGCGAGGGCACGCCATCCCAGCGCAGTTCC